>NZ_HG916852.1:1363000-2012000 GCF_000577275.2 Rhizobium favelukesii | reverse complement strand
TCTCTAGTGCGCTTCTTCGCGCCTCTCGAACGTTGTCAAAGGCGGAATGGGCAGCCACCATCTCAGGATAGACGATGCGCATGAGGCGAAATTCGGTGGTTATGTTCGGCCGTCCATCCATCGCTCTTGTTCCTCAAACAGGTCGTCAATGCCGAAGCGAGCGACGTCCACTCCGCTCTAGCTGATCTAGGAAAGCTTCACTCTCTTCGGCCGACATTGCATACATGGCGGGCGCGTCGGCTTGATCGCGGTTCACCGGTTGGGACGGAGGAGCGGTCTTTTCGGTCTTCTTCATGGACCGGTTAAGTCCAGTCTGTTTTGGCGTTTCCGTTGGCCCTTGTATGTGCTCCAGCCGAAGTTGGACCGGCACATCAACCTGCGACACGCCGAGATTGGTCACAGGGATGACCACGTCGAACTGTTGAACGTCGGCCGAAATGACAACAGCTCTGCCGCCTTCGAGCAATCGCGCGGTCTTCTTAGCATCGCGATGCGTCTCCTTCTTGATGCGGGCTTGCAGCATTTCGAAAAACTCGCGAAGGTACTTAGCCCTGGTGGCGGAAGGATAGTATTCTTCGAATATCTTCTTGTTCGCCTGACGCGCGGATGTCGCGAATTTGAACGAGACGGCCTTGTTCGCGAACACCGGGTCAACGTTTCCGAAAAACAGTATGTCGTTCGATTTTGCATCGATCACTCCAAGCGATGAGACATCGCTAGGATTCCATAACACCTCGACTTCTAAGGTGGATCGCTTGCCAGATTTCGACGCCAACTCGGACGCGCGTGAATTCAAAATTTGGGTCGCGTATGCTGTATTGTGGTATCGGTGGCCTTTGAACATCACGCCGCTCGGCGTGAGCTTGGCTTTACCACGTCGTCTGAGTAGCAGGTCGAGAACGCGCATATCGGCTACCATGCCACGCCCGTGCAAAGGCAGGTGTTTGGACCATCGATAGGCCGGTGGCTCATCGATTCCACCGTGCGCGAGCATGTGGTGTTCGGTGACGATCTTGTGGATCACCAGATCGTTGATTTCTCCAACATCGAAACGAGCGTATTTCCGATAATTTGCTGATGTCACGTCTTCATCGATTGAGAATCCACCCGGCAACGTGGCCATCACTCGTTTGCAGGTCCCGATGGCTCTTTCTACTATGGCCTTCCATTCCGGCGACGCGAGTGGTGCGTATTCGATGCCGATCCCAATCGACAATAGACCTAACTGAACGCTTTTGGTGACATGAGCACGAAGGTTGTCGATGACAACGGTAGTGGGGCATCCGTAGCCGTCGGTCGCGTCAGTCAGGTCCGGGAACCGCCTTGCCCACGCGGTCTTTGGTGTCATGACCATCTTCAAGCACGCCATGAACGTCGAAATGCTCGGCGGCTCAAAGGTCAAGATGATGCCAAGGGACATCCTCGTGAACGTGTCAACGGCGTAAACGACCTCAACGCGCTTCGTATCAAGGACTTCAGCTTCTTCCGCATCGGATAACACTTCCTCCGCATCAGTCTGGCCACTCTCTGTCGTCTGGCGTTTGACCGCTGACCAAATGTTTCCCAATGTTTGATCGATGATGACGATGTGTAGGGGGTATCGAGCATCCTGTGGCACGATAGTCCCTTGCAGTCGCCGCGCGGCTTCTCGTTCGCCCTGAAGCTTTGCAAGCCTCTCTTTAGTTGAGTATTTCTTCAGCCAGTTGTTGAACGTTTTTTCATCCGGCGGTTTCTGCCGCTTGTCCGTTGGAATTCCGACGCCTTCGTCCCGTTCCTTATGAAACTCGCCGAAGAACCACTCGTATGCCTGGCCGGGCGTGGCAAACCCACCGTCGAACCGCTCCTCTATCGCTTCGGTCGCAAGTTCATAAACCCAGCTGGGCCAAATTCCTCTGTCACGTACACCACTACCTTCCTTGCGGAAGCAGTCGACAAGCGAGACATGCGAAGTCCTTCCGCAAACGAGCTTTCTGATGGTTGACGTTGACGGTATGGTCTTCCCGAACCCTCTACTCGCTGCATCAGCATGGTTGGCTGCGATAAAGGCCAACAGATGAGGGTCCCCCTTCGTATAATACCCTACCTCTGCGCGGTGATCGATGTACCGATTGGCATAGAACTGCTTGGTTCCCGCCCAAAGAACCGCTTCAAGCTCGTCGTCATGATCCTTAGCCTGACCCGCCGTAACCTGGCGACCTTCAGGTTCGAATAGAGCAAGAAGATGCTTCACTCTCATCGTCGGAAGCTTCTGTCCGGCACTTGCTGTCTTGGTAATGTGTCCGCCCGCGTGACGCACCGCGAACTCTGTGAACTCGATGCGTATAGTCTCCCCGCGAGGATATCTCGAAAGAGAAATGTCCTTCTTGTTAAGCGCATCCACGGAGAATTCGCCTGGCACCATTATGTCGCGGAGAAAGAAACGGTCGTCGAGAAGGATGCTAACCATTACCGAATTGCTCTCCGGCAAGCCTAAGCCACACTGGCGAACTAGGCGAAAGGCCCCTGCTCAAGTCTATTGAAACCGCATGCTTATAATGGAGGGCTTTGACTAATCTATCGCCCCGGGGCTGCCCTCCAAGCTCTGCAGAAAGGGTGCTGAATGGTAGCCACTGCTCCCGTCCGAATGCGAGAACGCACCGCGACCTTTCCAAGGGCCCAACACGGTCGTTTGCTGCGATTTCCAGAAATATTAGTGAATCGGTAAAATCGCGATCAATATGGGGAGTGTGATGGAGCGTGAAAAAAGAGTGGCCTCCATGGCCATACACCGCCTTCACTATGTCCATTTTCGTCTTCGGAACATCATCGTTGACAGTTTGGTCGCTATCCGACTTCAGTTCGAAAACAAGTGCCACTGGATCGAAAGAGTGCGTGGGTTCCGCGAAAGGTGCCGCGACAATCTCATGAAGTGGCCTGCCCCCGATGAGTTCGTCCCTGAATGAAGGGTGGACCCGAACTTCGATGTCGGGAGTATAGCGTAACTGCCTTTTGATACCCCTCACCCCGATAAAAAGGCTATGAGGCTGTGCGACGATATCAACGACACGCGAGCAGGCTGCCAACATGCGCAGCACGACTGACTCTACAGCCCTGGATTCCCATGGACTGCCCATGTGACGGCTCTTGTTGAGCGGCAATAGACCCACGGCATGCCTTCGGTGACCATTCGCGATCCACCGTACAGGACCGCCGCCCTCGGCCCTGCCAAACGCATACCACTCAACCACATATGGCTCTCGGTAAGTTGGCACGGGACGAGGTCCTCCTTATCTGTATCTCAGTGAACATCGTGAGGGTTGCGACCAATCTTCAACGTTTACGAATGACATGAAAGCTATAACTCGGTACGATTCTCAGAGGCAAATCAGGTTTGAAAAGATGCGAACGAACATGAATGACTCATATATGATTCTCAAACAGGAGGAAGACGAGAATCTTAAAATTAACAAAAAGAGTGATACATTCGGCGATCCTGATATTTCCGCCTGGGCTGGAGAACTGAGACAGAACATCGCTTCGTCGGAAGCGGAGGCCTCTTCGCTTAGATCGAGAGCTGACGTGCTGCAGGCACGAGCAGATACCCTCCGACAAATGGCGAAGGCGTCTGATGCCAAGACGAAGGCGCTCCGCGATCTGCTCAAGCAGATGGAGACCACTACCCAGAACCTGGGCCCGGTAGCAGGCCGCAAGACGCGGCAGCCAAGCGGAAGAGGTGCAACTCTCACCGCGCTCGTACGCGAACGTGCGAAGGAGATACTCAAAGCCGCCGGGCATCCCCTTGGGCGCACAGAGATATTAGCTCAACTTATCGACGACGGCGTCATGATTAAGGGTGCGAAGCCCGCGCAGCGCGTCGGCAAAATTCTATGGGAATCCGACGAATTCGAATATCAAGACAACGGATACTGGCTGGTCGGAGAGCCAATCGCGGCTGGCTATAAGCGTGAAAAACGATTTAGAGCGCCTAATCGTAAAAAAAATTCCTAGTGGAAAAGAGCGGCGCAGTCGGAATTTATTCCCGTATGTGCTGAAGGAAATCACGATCTCCAACTTCTTTTCCTTGTGCGCACATCAATGGCACTATGCTTCCGTTTGACCAACAACGGATTTATTTCAACGACTTAAAGAAACGGTGATTATAAATTTCCTTCCAGATTTCCTTGATGCTTAGGTCGAGATTATATCAGTCGGAATTTCAGCCAGACGGTGAATTAGAATTCCTTTCAAGGAAAAGAATTCCTTACTGTTTCCTAATGGAGCGCAAGGAAGTTCAAAAGAATTCCTTGCCCATTGCATTCCTCCTCCGCCCTTGCAAAGGAGGCATTCCGCTGCACGTCGCATGGCCTTTAGAGCGTTTTACAGCCGACCCAGCAGCTCCATCGTTCACAAAGCAACGAAGCGGGATCAAACCCAGGAGCACGCGGGAGCGCTTCATCTTGATAGTCGCGAGGCATCGCCCGGCGTCCATTGGGTCGCTCGCGCTGGGGGGAGGACTTTGGAAGGCACAGGTTAATGTAGCGGATGGGTGCTAGCGCTCGTCTGCCGACGACAGGAGAGCCGCACCTTAGTGTTTTCGCTGACGTTGACACTAAGCAGAAGGGCAGTGCCATGAAAGCTCTAACTAAATGCTCAGGCAGCACTCGCTCAGGGCTACTATGCGACGCCTGCATTACGGAGAGACGCCTCCGCCGCTTGTCGGGGTCCAACGATATTTCTCCGAACAAACCCAAAAAGCGACAAAAAACTAAACCCTTGATTTTGCTTGCTTTGGAAATTTTAGTTGACTCTAGACCCCATATTTTTTCCAAAAAAAGACGAAATAACTTCCCTCAGAGTACAATATTTTTTCCCCAGACAAGACAATCGATGTTTGGACCGAGCGCCCAGCTGCCCGCCATCATTCAAAAACACTGATGATATCCATAAAATCTATTCGTTTGTTTGATGGGATGGAAACACCCATATTCTAGGCATGAAACAAGCGTCCTCCGCCGAGGAAAGGAATAGGCCATGACGACGATTACGCACACCAAGACGCCTTCAAGCGAAGCCCATCTGCATATTGCCGACTACGCCCGCAAACTGGTTCGTGCATGGCATCAGTGGCAGGCCGCCCGCGAAATCGAATCCATGCCTTTCGACATGCGCAAGGACATTGGCTGGCCGTCGGCGGATGACGCGGATGAGCGCAAGGTTATGTAATGAATCCGACATTCCTCCCCGTGTGAAAGCGGCGCCTCGCATTTGTGCAGCGCCGCTTTCTCCGTCTTGACGGCCACCATATTAAATCTTGAATTTCCGTGACATATATTTTTGGCAATCGCCCTTTTTTGAACTTTTGAAGGCAGCGATCGTCATTTGACCTTCGTCAATTTCAGCAATGTCGCAAATTTGCTCTTTGCGGCCGCATATATCCATGAGAATGTCGCTTTCAGGATATCGAAACGACGTATTCCAAGCAACGAATAGTGCATTCGACCTCGAGCACGGATTTGTCTCATGAATAAGATGTCGCATAAGCAACAACGCTCTCTTGTCTTCTTCATGGTTCCGCAGTTTACGATGCTGCCTTTTTCAGCGGCAATCGATACGCTGCGCATCGCCAACCGTATGCTCGGCTACCAGGCCTATACGTGGCGGCTGACCTCGGTTGACGGGCAAAAGGTCTATTCTTCCTGCGGCATCGGTATCGAGGCAAATACGTCGCTTGCCGACGAGCGCCGCAACCTCGGTGGCGAGCATCGCCCGAGCATGGTGCTGGTCTGTTCCGGCATCGATGTCGAAGACTTCAATAACAAGTCCGTCAGCGCTTGGCTGCGCGAATCCTACAATCGCGGCGTCGCCGTCGGGAGCCTCTGTACGGGCGCACATATCCTCGCCCAGGCGGGGCTGCTGAATGGCAAGCGCTGTGCGATCCATTGGGAAAACCTGCCTGGCTTCTCCGAAGCTTTTCCGCAGGCCGAGGTCTACGCCGATCTCTATGAAGTGGACAGCAATCTCTATACCTGTGCTGGCGGCACTGCTTCGCTGGACATGATGCTGAATTTGATCGGCCAGGATTTCGGCGAAACGCTGGTGAACCGGGTCTGCGAGCAGCACCTGACCGATCGCGTGCGCAGCCCGAACGATCGCCAGCGCCTGCCGCTGCGCGCGCGCCTCGGCGTCCAGAATGCCAAGGTTCTTTCCATCATCGAACTGATGGAGGGCAACCTTTCCGAACCGCTCTCGCTTCTGGAGATCGCCGATGGCGTCGATCTGTCGCGCCGGCAGATCGAACGGCTCTTCCGCCAGGAAATGGGGCGCTCGCCGGCCCGCTACTATCTGGAAATAAGGCTGGATCGCGCCCGCCATCTGCTGGTGCAATCGTCCATGCCGGTGGTCGAAGTGGCGGTCGCATGCGGCTTCGTCTCTGCCTCGCATTTTTCTAAGTGTTATCGCGAACTCTACCACCGTTCGCCGCAGCAGGAGCGAGCCGAGCGCAAGATGACGATGGCAACGGCACGCCAGGCCATCGCAGCCTGACAATGGCAAAGCGGCTATTGAGCCGCCTCCTCCGTCATACGCGCGTCGGAATAGACCTGATTGCGACCCTTGTGCTTGGCCATATAGAGAAACTGGTCCGCGGCGTTCAGGTAGTTGTCGAAGGTTTCGTGGTCGGAAATTTCGGCAACGCCGATCGACACGGTGACGGAAAGCTCTTCGTCATCCGCCATCACCTTCAGGCGTGAGATGTCCGACCGTATCTCGTCGCACAGCTTGGTCGCGGCAATCGAGTCCATCATCGGGAACAGGATCGCAAACTCTTCGCCGCCGAGGCGCGAAAGCAGACGATCGCTCCCCTCGAAGATCGCCGCCAGCCTGCCGGCGACCGCCTTCAAGACTTCATCGCCGATTTCATGCCCATAGGTATCGTTCAGCCGCTTGAAGTGATCGATGTCGAGGATCGCAACGGCGCTCGCAGCCTTGTGACGCAGGCAGTCATTCACCAGCTTCGGTCCAAGGTCGTAGAAATAGCGGCGATTGTAGAGCCCCGTCAGATAGTCGCATGCTGCAGCCGCGCGAAGCTGCTTCAACTGTATCAAGGTCTCGACGTTGTTGGCGATCCGGCATTGCAGTTCTTCGGCGACGAACGGCCTGTAGAGAAAATCGGATGCGCCGGCCTTCAGAAAGCTCGCAGAAAGCATGCGATCGCTCGAGGATGAGACCCCGATGATCCGCAGCCTGTCAGAGCCAAAGCGCCGCCGTATCCGCCGTGTCAATTCGTAACCGCTGATGTCGGGCATTTGATGATCCGTGACGACAACCTCGATATCGTCGTAGGCCTCAAGCGCGGCGAAGGCTTCCAGTCCGGATGCGGCTTCAACTACCATATATTGCTGCGCCTCGAGCAGCCCGACAAGGACCTGGCGCGCGGAAGCGACATCGTCGACCACGAGAACCCGCGTCTTCCGATTCGACAATACCCGTCTGACGCTGGCAACAACGTTGTCGAGCGCGAACTCGTTGTCCTTCAGCACATAATCGATGACATTGCGCTCCATGATGCGGTTGCGCGTATCGAGGTCGAACGTGGCGGTGAAGACAATGGTTGGAACAGCAGCCTTTATGGTGCAGTCGAGCGCCTCGCCATAGGGGGCGTCCGGCAGATTGAGGTCGACGATCGCCATGCTGTAATCAGTCGGCGACTGGGCGATCGTCTCTTCGAGCATTTTGAGGGAGGAGCACGGTTTGACGTTCAGCCCCAGTTCGGCATGAAGCCGGTGGCACAAAACGGCGGAGAACATCCGGGAATCTTCAACCAGCAGTAACCGCTGGCCGCCAAAGCGTGGCCCGGACCCATCCCGATGGAGATCCTCCCGGACAGCCATTCACTCCTATCCCCCAGAAAGCCGCAGCGGTCCGAATCGATCATCTTCTCGGCTTATGTGAAGATAACTCACACAAACACGCCTGAGAAGATATCGAAACTTGGCAATACCGGAAATTGCAGAAATCTCGATCTCAAGCGCGTGAGAGCGCCTCCGCCTACCATCGTCGGGCGGAGGCAGCGCGTCAGGCAACGGCACGCTCCTTGCGCATCGACTGGATTTGCAGCAGCGTGTCCAGATTCTGGTTGACGCGGCAATAGAACTCCTCGTCGATAAATGGTCGCAGCATGAAGTCGTTGCCGCCAGCCTTGAGGAAGCGCGCCGACAGCAGCCGGTTCGACGATGACGACACCCCGATGATGCGGAGTTCATGGGAGCCGATGCTGGCGCGGATGCGCCGGGTCAGCTCGAATCCGTCAATGTCGGGCATGTTGTAGTCGGTGATCATCAAACCGATGTCACGGTTCGCCTTGAGGATCTCGAGAGCCTTGGCGCCGCTGTCGGCTGTACTGACCCGGAAATTGTAGCGTTTGAGACGGCTTGACAGCAGGGCGCGTGCCGTCGGGCTGTCGTCGACGATCAGAACGTGGTGACGATGATTGGTGAGGAATCGGCAGATCGATTCCGCAAGCAGGTCGACCGCGAAGACATTGTCCTTGAGGATGTAGTCGACAATGTCCTTGGCCATCAGCTTGTCGCGCATGCCTTCCTGGAAGGTGCCGGTAAAGACGATGGTTGGGATGCTGAGGTCGACCAGATACTCCAGAGCCTCGCCGTTCTCCGCGCCTGGCAGGTTGATGTTGGAGATGGCGAGCGTGATCGGGTCGGTCGACTTGTCGTAGGACAGCTGCAGCTCTTCGAAACTCCGGCAGATTTCCACATCGATATCGAAGAGCTCCTTCAGCCGCTTGCCGATCATCGACGTAAATACGTTCGAATCCTCCGCCAGAATAATGCGCGCATCAGCAAACATGCCTCCGGAATATTGCATTCCCGAAATACCCAAAAACGCCATTTCCAAACCTTTTGATGAAACTCCTGTCCCCGGTTCAAATCGGTACAATACCGGGTTTGAATAAGTATTAATCGGCCGTGTTCTCTAACCAACAAAAAGGCGGCCACGAGGGCCGCCCTGACATTCTTCAAAACATGCTTAAAAGACTATGCGCGCAGCGCCGCATTGTCTGGATCGAAGGGGCTCTCGCCAACGACAGTGGCGTTATACGTCGTCCCGAGGATCTTGATCTTGAGCTTGGTACCCTCCTTGGCGTAGTCGGGCCGCAGCATCGCCAGCGCAAGCGAGCGGTTGATGCGGTAGCCGAACGTGCCGTTTGTCGCACGCCCGACAAGCTCGCCAGCCTCGTTGTAGATGGCCTCCGAACCGCGGGCATCGACATCGTTGCCGGTCTCGACAACGAGGGTCGCGAAGTTCCACTTCAGGCCCTTGTCCTTATAGGCCAGCAGCCCGTCGCGGCCGAGGAATTCCTTCTCCGGCTTGATGAAGCGATCAAGCGCCGATTCATAGGCGTTGTACTCGATCGACATCTCGCGCGGGATGAGGCGGTAGGACTTTTCGACCGACATCGACAGCATCGCGCGAATACCGAAGGGCTTGATACCGAATTCGGCGCCCGCTTCCATCAACTGATCGAAGATGTAGTTCTGCATCTCGATCGGGTGATGTAACTCCCAGCCAAGCTCGCCGACGAAATTGACGCGCAGCGCATGAGCACTCGCAACGCCAATCGAGATCTCTTTGCCGGAAAGCCACGGGAAGTCCTTGTTCTCAAGGCTCGTGCGTGTGAGTTTCTTGAGGAGGTCACGTGACTTCGGGCCGGCCAGCACAAGCACGCCGAGCCGCTGGGTGATCTGCTGAAGGCGAACGGAACCGTCCTTCGGCGCCAGCTTGCGCAGGTAATCGTGGTCGTGCGCCTCGTAGGCGCCTGCGGAGACGAGATAGAAGCGGTTTGGCGCCCATTCGTAGACCGTGAACTCGGCTCGTACGCCGCCGTGGACTGTCAGCATGTGGCAAAGAGCAATGCGGCCGCGCTTCTTCGGGATGGCGTTTGCAAAGATCGATTCGAGCCAGGCGCGCGCACCAGGGCCGGAGACCTCCATCTTCGCGAAGGCCGACATGTCAAGCACGCCGACATTCTTGCTTACGTTCGTGACTTCGTTGCCGACATGCTCGAAATAGTTCGAGCGACGGAAGGACCACCTTTCGAGGATGCGGCCGTCTTCTTCAGGCGATGAGTGGTTATGGTTGGTGAGGACATCTGCGCCGACGCCGAGCTGGTCCTTCGGCAGATCGTAATCCTCGGGGGCAAACCAATTGGCACGCTCCCAGCCGTAGACAGAACCGAAGACGGCGCCCAGCTTCTTCAGACGCTCGTAAACCGGCGTTGTCTTCAGAGGGCGCGCAGCCTCCCGCTCTTCGTCTGGATAGTGCATGGTGAAGACGTTCGCGTAGGCCTCTTCGTTCTTGGCGATGAGATATCCTTCGGTTGCGTAAGGGCCGAAACGACGGGGATCGACGCCCATCATGTCGACAGTCGGCTCGCCGTCGACGATCCATTCCGCCAACTGCCAACCGGCGCCGCCGGCTGCGGTGATGCCGAAGGAGTGCCCCTCGTTGAGCCAGAAATTGCTGAGGCCCGGCGCGGGACCAACGATCGGGTTACCATCAGGCGTATAGGCGATGGCGCCGTTGTAGACTTTCTTGATGCCGACTTCGCCGAATGCCGGAACACGGGTGATAGCAGTCTCGATATGCGGCATCAGGCGATCGAGCTCTTCCTGGAAGAGTTCGTATTCGCTCTCGTCCGACGGACCGTTGACATAACAGACCGGTGCGCCGTGCTCATAAGGGCCGAGAATGAGGCCACCATTCTCTTCGCGCATGTACCAGGCGCTGTCGGATTCGCGCAGCACGCCCATCTCCGGCAATCCCTTGGCCTTTCGCTCGAGGATAGCCGGATGCGGCTCGGTGACGATGTACTGGTGTTCGACGGGGATCACGGGGATGTTGATGCCGACCATCTCGCCGGTTTTGCGGGCGAAGTTGCCGGTACAGCTGACGATATGCTCGGCGGTGATCTCGCCCTTGTCTGTCGTCACCTTCCAGAGACCGTCGGGCTGCTGCTCGATCGCTGTGACCGTGGTGTTGCGGTAGATCGTGGCGCCGCGGTCGCGGGCACCCTTGGCGAGCGCCTGCGTCAGGTCGGCCGGCTGGATATAGCCATCGTCCGGATGCTGGATCGCGCCGAGAAGGCCGTCCGTCTCACAGAGCGGCCAGATTTCCTTGACCTGCTCCGGCGTCAGCACGTTGACCTTGACGCCGATCGTTTCGGCGATGCCGGCATAGTACATGTATTCGTCCCAGCGATCCTTGGTGCGCGCCAGGCGGATGTTGGAGACTTGGCTGAAACCGACATTCATGCCCGTTTCCTGCTGAAGCTCCTGATAGAATCGAACGGAGTACTTGTGGATCTGGCCGACCGAATAGCTCATGTTGAACAGAGGCAGCAGGCCGGCGGCATGCCACGTCGAACCGGAGGTCAGTTCCTTGCGTTCGATCAGGACGACATCGTCCCAGCCCTTTTTGGCAAGGTGATAAAGCGTCGAAACGCCAACGACGCCGCCGCCGATGACCACTGCGCGCGCATGTGTCTTCATGGAGAATTACCCTCTGTTCTACTAACCTGTCCGACGAATGCCGCCGACGGAAATCGCCTTTGCGAACTATGCAGCGACGTCGGGCTTGCCAAATGCCTGTTTACGACATGGGAAAAGCTTGCCGCGACTGCATGCAAATAGGCAAGCCGCAAAAGGCCTTTGACCGAAAATCCGTGGACAGAAATTGCGATCAGAGAGAAACGTCGTTCACTTTACGACGGCCGATCCCTTGATGATGTCGATCGTTTCACCGCCATTTAGACCGATCCGGTCGCCGTCAGGCGCGGTGATGAAGCAGCCCGACGGGCAGAACGTCTCCGATGCGCCGGGATCGAGCACGAGCTGCATCTTGTTGCCGCCCTCAGTCAGGACGATCACAACAGCCGCGCTGTCGGTGTTGGTAATGGAAGCTGCGTGAGTTTGGCCTGCGGCCACGAGCGAAAGAAGCAGTACGACGGCAAATCTTGCCATACAGTGCGGCGCGGATCATGCGCCCTCCCTTGGAGCGTCTCGGCGCTGCTGCCCCCAGCAACGAAAACCCGATTGCACACGTTATACGGCGACCGCTCTGAACGATCGCTGAACAACGCCTTTACCCCTTGAGATTGCCATCAGCCGACTTGCCGCGCAACCGGCGCACCGTGCCGGCCTCCTCGTCCAATTCGCTCGTCTCGGAAACGTTGTCGATCTTTGCCGGCGGCTTGCCTGCGTTGGCCGCTGCTCCAACCTGCTCCGGCTGTCGATGGAACACGACGTCGCTCTGCGGAAGAGGTATTTCGATACTCTCCTCCCTGAACCGCTTCAGGATCGCGATGCGGAGATCATTCCTGACTTTCAAGCCGTCACCCATGTCGGCAAGCATGAAGCGCAGCTCGAAGTCCAGCGAATACGGCCCGAAACGGAGGAATTCCACGTGCGGCTCAGGATTGCGAAGAACCACGGGCACGGCGTTTACCAGCTCCAGCAGGATGTCCATGACCTTCTGCGGGTCGGAATCATAGCTCACCGAGACCGGAATTTCGGAGCGCCCCATCTTGTTGCGATGGGTCCAGTTGCCAACAGACGCATTGATCAGTTCGGAATTCGGCACGATGATCGACTGCTTGCGGAACGTCTCTATTTCGGTCGCGCGCACGGAAATCCGCTTTACGATACCTTCAGCAGCCCCGGAGACCACGTGGTCGCCAACCTTGAATGGCCGCTCGACCAGCAGAATCAGGCCGGAGACGAAGTTCGACACGATGTTCTGGAGGCCGAAACCGATACCGACCGACAGTGCAGAGGCAACGAGTGCGAAGCTGGAGAGGTCGATGCCCGCGGCGGAAACGCCGACGATCGTCGCAAGACCAACGCCGAGATAGCCGATACCTGTCTTGACCGAGTTTCGGACGCCAAGGTCGACATGGCTGCGCGCCATGACGTTGCCGTCAAGCCAGCGCTGGATCCAGCGCGTCAGCAGGTAACCACCGGCAAAGAGCAGGATGCCGGTCAATATCCCGACCAGCGAGATGCTGATGCCGCCCAGCCTGACCTCCGTGAGAAGGCGATAGGCGATGAGTTGAAGATCCTGGATATGGAAGCCCCACAAGAGCAGTACCAGCGGGATCCCAACCATCAGGGCGATGCCGGAGATGCACATGCCGACCAACAGTCCCGCCTGGTCGATGGCGACCGGACCAAGCTTGAAGCGCCTTTGGAGGAAGCGACCAAGCGATGTCTCGCCGAAGGTTTCGCTGCGCGAAATCGCCCTCCCCGACAGAAGACCAATATAGGTCGTGACGATGATTGCACCGGTGATAATCAACTGTGTCGCGACGAAGCGCGCAAGGCCGACATAGCCGGTCAACGCCGTTATGATCAAACCTGCACCCAGCACGCGCAGAATGATCGCCATGCCGCGCGGCCAATGGCGTCCCGGCGCGTCCGGATCCCCGTTTCGCGCCAGCATCGGCCGGCCGAAAGACGCTGCGATCAGGATGAAACCAATGATCAAGGCTGCAATCAGACTCTTGACGACGGTCAGGACGAGTGGAGACCCCATCGCTTCGCTGATGCTGCCGAAGAGGTAGTCAAGCGCATTGACGGCTGCCATCGCAAGCAGGCAGGCGCCGATGGAGCTCGCACCGCGGTTGGAAAGCCTGACAAGACGCCAATGTGGCTCCCTTGGTGCGAACACCGCATTGGTGAAGCGCCTGACGAAATAAATCAGGCCGATCGATCCGAAGAGCGCGCCGATGATCGGCGCGATATCCGGCCTCAGAACGTTGAAACCATTGAGGAAGAAGTAAGACGTCACCAAGAGGGCAGCAAGCGCAAACGTCCTGATCAGCGTCGACCAGAAAGCGATGGAGAGACGGTTGATATAGGAGGGCTGCTCTTCCGTCTCCTTACGCTGAAGGTAACGACCAAAGATGCGGTAGCCGCCAGACAAGAGCACCATTGCCGTCATGAGGGACATGAAGATGGCCGCAAAGAACGCAAAAGCCTTGAACTTCAGAACGAATCCCAGCCAGCTGCTGAGCGCCTGGATGAACTCCGAGCCTTCCTGGACGAAGGCGCGTGCCGCATCGTCGAGGACGGAAAACGAGATGTCGGTACGCCGCAGCAAGGTGGCGGCAAAAAGCTGACGGCGGGTTTCGGCAATGCGGTTGCCGAGCTTACCGATGGAGGCGGACAGGGTTTCGGCATCGCCGGTGACGGCATTGATCTGGGCACGCTCCGCCGTCAGGGCGTTGCGTTCGGTCGTGACGATCTCCGCCTCCGCCGGCTGACCTTCCTTCGGTGGGTCGCCTAGCTCGGTAAGGCGGCTCTTGATCTGGTCGAGCCGCGGTCTGAGGCCAACGGATATGTTGAGAACCGAGCGGCCAAGTTCGTCGGTCTGTCCAGCGAGAGCCACCAGCGCATCATCATCGTCGCTCTTCTGCTTGACGGCATCCTCCAGCGAGACGAGATCTTGCTTTGCTTTCTCTATCGCCTTTGCGGCCTGCTCGATTGGATTGTCAGCACCAGACGCCTGCTCGGTCGCTTGTGGCTGTTGCGAAGCCTGCGGTTGCGGTGCCTGCGCGCTTGCAAGGTTCGCGGCGGCGGCCGCCAGCGTTGCAACAAGGAGAATGCGAAGCAAGAGTCGTATCGGCCGCAAAATATCCCCACTCGGGTTTGCTGGATCAAAATTGGATTTCCAGCTTTTCATAAGAAAGAAAGGCGACAGAAAGGCGACGCGCTCAGAAGCCGGCGCCCGGCTGTGCCAGATATTCCAGTTCTGCCGTGGTCGATTGCCGCCCGACGATGACATTTCGATGCGGAAAGCGACGGTAGACTGCAATCACCTCCCGGTGGCGAAGCGCATAGTCGACATATTCCTCATCGCCAAGCGCCCTGAACAACGCCACGGCACGCTCCTGCTCCTCCAGATCTTCACAATGCTCGAAAGGCATGTAGAAGAACGTCCGGCATTCCGGGCTGACTTGCTGGTCCGCTTCGGCTTCCAGCGCGAGCTTTGCCTCGCGCAGCGCAAGCCCATCGGTGGCGAACGCGAGCGGTGTCGCACGATATATGTTGCGCGGAAACTGATCGAGCACGATCACTGCGGCAAGCCTGCTGTTCGGGGTCGAGCGCCATTCCTCCGTCACGCCACGCGAGAGTGCAAGATGGGTGTCGCGGAAGCGCTGGCGAATATCCCGATCAAGGTCCAACGTCGCCTTGAACCATTGGTCACGCCCGCACTCCTCGAACCAGAAGTCGAAGACCTCTTGCGGCGTGCAGATATATCCGAGATCCATATTTCCTCCTGACAAAGGCCGACCGCAAAGCGACCAACTATTTCGTGCCGATCTTGTGACCCGACACTTCGGCGCCTGCATCCGGCGCCAGCTGCAGGAAACGCAGTGACGATATGATACCGATTGCTCCGACGACAAGAAACGTCCAGCGGAAATCGATGAGCCCGGGACCTTCAACGCTACGCAAAGCGACGGAGATGTTGAGCGCCGCCGCCGCGATCGCGACGCCAAGCAGCATCGAAACTTGCTGCAGCATACTCGAGAGCGTGGACGCAGAGCTGCGCTGCGCTGGATTAATGTCGGCAAAAGCCAACGTGTTTAGTGCCGTGAATTCCATCGACCGCGAGAGGCCCGCAATCATCAGCAGCGCGTAGATGATCGCGCGTGGCGTCTCGGGCACGAGAAAGCCGCAGGCCGCAATCGACAAGGCGGCAATCATCCCATTGAAGAAGAGCACGGTGCGAAATCCAAGCTTGGCGAGCAGCGGCGTCGTCACGGCCTTCATGCCGAGATTTCCGAGGAAGTACACCAGCAGATAGGCACCCGCCTCGATCGAGCTCAGTGCGAAGCCGAGTTGGAAGAGGAGCGGCAAGAGGAACGGCGTGGCATTGATCGCGACACGGCTCGCCGTCCCAGCCGAAAGGGTCGCAATCGCATATGTCTGCACCCTGAAGGCGGATAGATCGAGCAGCGGATTGCTGACCCGCAGGAAGTGTCGCGTCGCCATGACAGACAATGCAATGCCGGCCGCGAGCATCAGCAGGATCGGCAGCAGGCCGCCATCCCATTTCACGGAGAGTTCAAGCGCCGCCAGCAGGAAGGTCAGCCCGCCAGCGCTGAGAACGAATCCCAGCATATCGAGCCGGCCGGCATCCTCTTCGCGCTGCTCCGGCACAAAGCGAAGAACCAGCGCCATACCGAGCACGCCGATCGGCAGATTGATGAGGAAGTTCCAATGCCAGCTTGCATAGGTGGTGATGAAGCTGCCAAGCAGCGGACCGATAACGGGAGCCGTCAGCGCCGGCCAGGTAATCAGCGCGATCGCCTGGACGAGTTCCGATTTGCGGGCATTCTTCAGGACAATGATCCGGCCGACCGGCGTCATTAGTGCGCTGCCCGCTCCCTGCACGGCGCGAGCGACGACAAACTCGGCAAGGCCGCCGGAGAGCCCGCAGAACAGCGAGGCGACGGTGAAGACGGCAATGGACGCCATGAAGATCCGCCTTGCGCCGTATCGATCCCCAAGCCATCCCGAAAGTGGAATGAAGGCCGCCATCGTCAGCATGTAGACGGTGATGCCGATACTCATCGACACCGGTTGAACACCGAAACTCGCGGCCATCTGCGGCAGTGACGTAGTGACGATGGTGCCATCGAGGATCTGCATGAAAAACGAAACGGCGACGACCAGCGCTACGATCTTTGCCCTGCGGATGCTCTCCGCATCGTCTTTCTCTGTCGTCTGCATAGCTATCATTGATCTGCCGGTGTGAATTGGATGCAGGAACGGGCAGGAAGCCGGATCCGATAAGTGCCGAATAGCACTACCGCTAGATAGGCCGATCGGTGCAATGCGGAAAGAGAAAATCCTGAGATCTCAAAGGATTTTGATCTCCGAAAGGCCATCCAGGCACGCCGCAGGCACCTCGCGTTGCGCGAAATTTCGAAACAAAAACAATTGACAGCTACATCTTCTGCGGCCACCGTGGCCCGCAGGGGCAGCGTCAATGTCATCTCAGCGGCCGCGCGGTGGCACCCGGCTCCTGACGCAGCGTCGCTTCACCATTCACGTGACCGGACTCGGAGCACAATTCGATGATCGACACGCTGCTTGTTCTCAACACCGGCTCATCGAGCCTCAAGTTTCAGATTTTCGAGGATCAGACCCTGGACGTGCTGATGAGCGGCAAGGTCACCGGCATTGGTGACACACCTGAGATGCGCGCCAAACTCCCCGGTGGACAAGAGACGCAAACCTCCCTGCCCGCGAACACGGATCACGATTCGGCGCTCAGCGCCGTGATGGACCTCATCGGCGGGCACGACCACGCCTGGCGCACAGCGGCGGTTGTACATCGCGTCGTCCATGGCGGGCAGGATTTCGCAGAGCCCGTCATTGTCACGCCCGAGGTGATGTACCGCCTCGAAGCGCTGATCCCGTTGGCGCCGCTTCACCAACCGCACAACCTCGCCGGCATCACCGCTTCTGCCAGGCTCGCAAGCGGAGCGCCCGATATCGCCTGCTTCGATACCGCCTTCCACGCGGGACACGACGAATTGACCAGCAGCTTCGCCCTGCCACAGGAGATGCGCGACAAAGGCGTTCGCCGCTATGGTTTCCACGGGCTTTCTTATGAATGGATCTCGCAGGTGCTGTCCAGGGACTATCCGGACCTTTGTGCCGGCAGCGTCGTCGTCGGCCACCTCGGCAACGGCGCCAGCCTCTGCGCGCTGAAGAACGGCATCAGCGTAGATACCACGATGAGCATGACCGCGCTCGACGGCATACCGATGGGAACGCGCAGCGGATCAATCGATCCCGGCGCCGTCCTCTACATGCTTCACGACTTGGATCTCGGCGTCGAGACGGTCCAGGATATCCTCTATGAGCGTTCCGGCCTGAAGGGATTGTCCGGTATCAGCAATGACGTCGAGGCGTTGCTTCGCAGCGACGATCCGCACGCCGCCTTCGCCCTCGAATATTTCGCTCTGAAAACGGCCCAGCATGCCGCGATGATGGCCGTCTCCATGGGCGGGATCGATGCCTTTGTCTTCACGGGCGGGATCGGCGAGCACGCCGGCCCGGTCCGCGAGGCAATCCTCGGAAGGCTCCGCTTCCTCGGTGATTTCAAGACGCTCGTGATCCCGACAAACGAGGAACGCCTGATGGCAACGCACGCCAAAAAGCTCCTACGCTCGGCAGCCTAGGATCTCCAATCAGGCCAGGCTCAGCTTGTCGATAAGGCCGCTGACGCCCTTGACGTTCTCCACCAGCACGCGGATGGCGCGGCGTTCCAGGTCGCTGGATACCGTCCCTTCAAGCACTACTCTGGAATCCTGAACCGATACCTTGATCGCATCGGTGTCGAGACCGAGGTCGCCCTGCAGTCTTGCTCGAATGGCACGAGCGAGGGCATCGTCACCACTTGCCGTTCTCTCGGCCGGTGCAGCAACGATGCCCTTCAGGAGATCGATGCGGCTGACAATGCCAAGGAGTCGCTTGCCGCTGACGACAGGAACACGCTTGATCTTGTGCTGGAACATCACCTCGGCGACGGTCGCCGCGGGCGTGTCGGGCGTAACGCTGATCACGCTTGCGGACATGACATCTGATACCCGCCAGCTGCGGCTGCGGATATAGTCGTCGAAATCGACGAGCGATGTTTCATCGGGGTTGCCGGCGGACCTGCCGCCGCCAAATTCGATGCGGCGAAGCAGGTCGCCCTCAGTCAGCAGGCCACAAATGTTGCCATCGTTGTCGATCACAGGCAGGCCGCTGATGTTCTTGGCAACCATCAGGTCGATTGCCTGATGCACGCTGCTGTCGGCGCTGATCGTCGTGATGTCGGTATTCATGATGTCTTGAGCAAACATGATAATCCCATCGCACTCTGGAGGAAGTCGAATGGTGCCGATCGGATGCCAAGCGCAAACAGCGCATACATCGGCCGCCGAAAAATATTGCGCAAATCGGCGCGCAAGTCGATCAGCGATCACGATCTTAATTTCAACCTGAGAGATTAGTTTTCAATCGCGCGCAAAACAGTTGCGAAGGCCGCGACCGACGCGTCTGTCCGTGAAGCGGAGGTGTGCCGGGGAAGCGGCACCTTCGCCTTCCGGCCAAGCGTCGGCCGGAGTGTTCAATGGCTCCTTTAGGGATGGCGGCACGGCGGTGGCTCAGCCGAGAAGGTTTCTGATGGCCCGCATGAATACCCGCGAACCGATGGCAATCAGCTCATCGGGAAAGTCGTAGTCGGGGTTGTGCAGGCGCGGATGATCTTCGCCTGCCCCGAGAAAGAACATCGCGGCGGGCGCCACGGTCCGGAACACACCGAAGTCTTCCGATGCTTTCATCGGCAGCAGGCTGCTCGCATCGTCATGGCTCACGCCCTCGTCATCCAGCGCCTGGCGCAACTGCGCCACTGCTTCGGCGGAATTGTAGCACTGGTGGAACACGTCCTCGTAGCTGATCTCCACCTGCAACTGTCCGGCTTTCGCCTGGGTCAGTACCAGTTCCTCGGCGCGCGAAACCAAGGCAGTCATCGCTTCATCGGTCAGCGTCCGCAAGGTTGCCCAGATTTGCGCTTCACCGGGACTGATGCCGAACGCCGGTTCCCCCAGACGCGCATGTGTGACCGTCACCAGCGAGTAATCCGGGCCCAGCGAACCGTTGTTCCCCAGTGTTGTCAGACCATCGAGCAGCCGCGCCATCGCGAAAGTCGGCGCAATACCTTGCTCCGGATACGAAGCGTGCGATGTCTTGCCCTTCAGAACGATCTTCATTCCGCGCGATGCGCAATTGACCGGCCCTGCCTTCAGCAGGACGTGGCCGAGCCGGACGCCTGGGAAATTGTGAAGTGAGAGCGACATATCCGGCGTCAGTGCCGCAAACTTCGGATCCGCAAGCACGGCCGCCGCGCCCGCACCGTTCTCCTCGGCCGGCTGGAACATCAGGATTGCCCGCCCTCTCGCAGGCCGCCTCTGCCCGAGCCCTTTTGCGAGCGCCATCAGGATCGCCATATGGCCGTCATGGCCGCAGAGGTGACCCTTACCCGGGACGGTCGAGCGGTGTGTTACATCGGAGATTTCGTCGATCGGCAGGCCGTCCAGTTCCGCACGGATCATGATCGTTCGGCCTGACGCCGCCCCCTCGTAGACGGCTGCTAGGCCATGTCCGCCGATGTCGGCAACGATGCGATCGGGTCCGGTGAGACAGAGTTCCTCTTTCAGCCGCAACGCGGTTTGCGCCTCTTCACCGGACACTTCCGGATTACGGTGAAGCTCACGCCGAAACGCCTTGATTTCGCTGAATTCTCCATCCGTCAGAAACATCGTCAAAATCCCGGGAATACAATGACCTTGCCGCACGAAGCGCTCCGGGCACGAACCTAGCCTGTCCGTCATTCATAGTCGATGGAGAAGGTCGCCGGTAGGATCCGAGCGCGCAGAGGCGGCGGCCGCGCCAGATAAAGAGGCCGCGACTGCGGACTCAGCCGGGAAAAGATCTATCCCCGAAACGTATAGTCGGCGATCGAAGCAGGTTTCATCTCAATGGAGAAGCCCGGCTTTTGCGGCGGCATATAGGCCGCATCCTTGATCACGCAGGGATCGAGGAAGTGCTCGTGCAGGTGATCGACATATTCGATAACGCGCCCGTCCTTTGTTCCGGAAACGGCGACGTAGTCGATCATCGACAGGTGTTGTACATATTCGCAAAGCCCGACGCCGCCCGCATGCGGCCAGACCGGTAGCCCGAACTTCGCTGCGACCAGCAGGACAGACAGTACTTCGTTCAAGCCCCCCATGCGGCAGGAGTCGATCTGCACGATATCGATCGCGCCTTCAGCGATGAATTGCTTGAACATGATGCGGTTCTGGCACATTTCGCCGGTGGCGACCTTCACGGGACCGATCGCCTGGCGGATCTTGCGATGGCCGGCAACATCGTCCGGACTCGTCGGCTCCTCGATGAAGAACGGCATGGCGAAAGCGAGTTTGTTCACCCAATCGATCGCCTGCCCCACCTCCCATACCTGGTTGGCATCGATCATCAAGTAACGGTCGGGACCTATCACTTCGCGGGCGATCCTCAAGCGACGGACATCGTCTTCGAGGTCGCGGCCGACCTTCATCTTCACATGGTTGAAGCCCGCGTCGATCGCTTCCTGGCACAGGCGGCGCAGCTTCGCATCGTCGTAACCAAGCCAACCTGCCGAGGTCGTGTAGCAGGCATAACCTTCCGTCTCGAGCGTCGCGATCCGCTCGGCCTTCCCAGTCTCCGCGCGCTTCAGAATCTCGATCGCCTCATCGCGGGTCAAAACATCGGTCAGATAGCGATAGTCGACAATGTCGGCGATCGCCTCCGGCGACATCTCCGCCACCAGTCTCCAGACGGGCTTGCCGGCCTGCTTGGCGAGCAGATCCCAGACGGCGTTGACGACAGCGCCTGTCGCGAGATGCATCACGCCCTTCTCCGGCCCGATCCAGCGCAGTTGGCTGTCGCTGGTGAGATGCCGCCAGAATTTGCCTGGATGAGCAAGAACATCGGCAAGCTCAGCGCCGACGATGAGATGGCGCATCGCCTCGATCGCCATGCAGCAGATGTCGTTGCCGCGGCCGATGGTGAAGGTGAGCCCGTGGCCGGACAGGCCGCTTTCATCGGTCTCCAAGACGACATAGGCCGCCGAATAATCGGGATCCGGGTTCATCGCGTCAGAGCCATCAAGGCTCTGCGACGTCGGAAAACGAAGGTCGAAGACGCGAAGGTCGGTGATACGGGTCATGGCATTCTCGAATTCGGTTACACGGGCGTTCGGTTCTATAGATGGCACCCACCAATCAGACGGCAAGCTCGGAACATCGCGCCAATACAACCACGCTGCGTCGCCACCGACAACTCATGAATGAGTTTTCTTTTTATATGCAAGACGCGCGGGGGCGCAACGCGATGTCAACTTACGCTTTTCGGCAATTGCACATTTGTATATGTAAGTGCGTATTCACAGGAGAAGTTTGATGGAAGCTGATGACGCTGATCGATACCGCGCCCCGGCGCTGGACAAGGGGCTCGATATCCTTGAGCTTTTGGCCAGCGTCGAGGAAGGGCTGACCCAGGCGGAGATCGCCAAACGTCTCGATCGCAGCCCCAACGAATTCTATCGCATGCTCGACCGCCTCGTGCGACGCGGCTACGTCACCAAGCTGGAGGGCGATCGGTTCACCCTCACGCTCAAGCTTTTCGGGCTGTCGCAACTGCATGCGCCGACGCGCCGCTTGGCTTCCTTCGCCACACCGTTGATGCGCGAGCTTGCGCAACGGACCAAGCAGGCGAACCACCTGGTCGTCTTTGATCGCGGTTCGGCGGTGGTGATCGCCCAGCACGAGGCGCCGGACTATTGGGGCATCTCGATCCGCGTCGGCTCCCATATTAGTCTCTTCGACACCGGTTCCGGCCATGTGCTTCTTGCCTTCCGAAGCGACGAAGAACGACAGATGATGATCGCAGAACATGCACGCAGCCGCGAGGAGGTCAATCTCGGACCGGAGTTTCACGAGCGCCTCGCCCATATCCGCGAGCGCGGCTACGAAATGATGGCGAGCGCGCAGACGGCAGGCGTTCATAACCTGTCGGCGCCGATCCTTGGGCCAGACGGGCGCTGCATTGCAGCTCTTACCTGTCCCTATATTGCCCTGGTCAACGCGCCGGCCTCTCCCGACATCAGCCAGACGATCACCATGGTGATGAAAACCGCGGGCGAGCTTTCGCTGCTGGCCGGCTCTGACGTCAGAACACCGGCGTGAGCCAGCTCGCCAAGAGCACATTTCGCTCGGCTGGTCGCTTGCCGGGGCACAGCTTCGGAGCGTTCGCCACGGCAGCTTTTGAACGCGACCCACACAGCTTTAAGGCCACTGTCAGCTAGCGACCTCATTAGAAATCCTGGCGACGCTCTGCGACGCCCCCAAGCGAAACCATCATGGTGATTGGGCATGCTGCCGCAAGGCAGGCACGCAGCAGCGGAGGTGACGCGTGAACGTATTGCTGGTTGAGGACAACGTCCTGCTGGGAGATGCCGTGCGCGATCACATCGCGGCCGACGGTCATTCAGTCGACTGGTGCCTTAACCTCGCCGAAGCGACGGAAGCGGCCGGAACCGGCAAGTACGGCGTAATTCTGCTCGACTTGCGCTTACCTGATGGCAACGGCCTTACTCTGCTGAAGGCGCTTAGACGACAAGCGAATTTCGTCCCCGTCATCATTCTCACAGCCCATGACCAGACCTCGGATCAGATCGAGGGCTTGCAAAGTGGCGCAGACGATTTCCTGGTGAAGCCCTTCGGGCTCTCGGAACTTTCGGAGCGGATGAAAGCGGCAAACCGCAAGCACTGAATCCTGATTGGCCGCCCAAATGAGGCGGCCAATACCCGTAGGCCTCGGCCAACCGCTGCGGCAGCACACCGAGGCTGACTGGTTCATCACTGGATACTTGCCGTCTTGTCCGTCTGTCGGCGACACGCGGCGAAAACATCGAGATGCGGATCATAAACCTTGGTCGCCACATCCATCAGCCCAAGCACGCTGTGGAAGAGGTTGTCATGTGAACGGGAGCCATCCGTCTGTTTGGCCATGCAGCTCATGTCGAAGCCGGCGGATTTGGCGAGATCGTCGCTGACCCACGCCAGGAACGGGACGTGCGTCTGCTGCGACGGCGCCACGATATACGGCGCACCATGCAGGTAGATGCCGTTCTCGCCAAGCGATTCACCGTGATCCGATACGTAGATCGCTGCACCCGCGACTTTCTCAGAATGCTGCTTGAGCTTGTCGATGACGGTCGAAACGACGTGATCCGTATAGAGGATGGTATTGTCGTAGGCGTTGGTGATCTCTTCGGCCGTACAGTTGCCAAAGTCATTTGCCCGGCAGTCGGGAACGAAGCGTCGGTACTCATCGGGGTAACGAGCGAAGTAGGCAGGCCCGTGACTGCCGATTTGGTGGAGGACTAAGACGCTGTCACCCTTCACGTGATCGAGCCAATCGTCGACCTTGTCGAGCAGGATGGCGTCAAGGCACTCGCTGTCCTTGCAAAAGCGTGGATCGTTAGACTGCGGCAGCGAGGTATAGGCGACGCGGTCAGTCACGTGATAGCTGCCGGTATCGTTGTCCAGCCAGGACACGTCGACCTTGGCGTGGCTCAGCACGTCGAGAAGGTTCTCGGTCGCCAGGCCCTTGCGATGCGTATAGGCCGTCCGCGGATAGATGGAGAACATGCAAGGAATCGAGATTGCCGTCGCTGTACCGCAGCTGCTCGTATTCGGAAAATAGACGACGTTCTGCTTTTCGAGTTCCGGATTGGTCTTGCGCGGATAACCACCAAGCGAGAAATCGTCTGCACGGGCAGTCTCGCCGGCGACGATGATTGTCACGCGCGGCTTGTTTAGACCGGCCGTATTTACCCGATGCGCATCTATGCCAAGCGGCGCAGCAGCGACACGCGCATCCTCCTCGGACGAGACTGCAAATCCAATGGTGCTTGTGATCGGCGCAAATGGATTTAACCTCTCGAGGATGTCCCTGTGAGCCCGCCCGACACCCGCAAAGGCCCGGTAGTCGCCGAATCCGATTGTGGCGAAGACGGAAAGGCAAGCCAGGATCACGCCCGTATTATGAGCAAGCTTGGACAGCACCGGGCGATGCCGGATACGCACCCACACAATGAGAAGCGACGGCAATATTCCAGTGAGCAGCATATGAAGCGCAAAGCGCACCGTTATCAAATGCCCTGCCTCCGCGCCTGTCGACACAGCTGCATTGCGGATCATCTCCTTGTCCACGATCACCCCGAACTGATCGGTAAACCAGGAGCCGGCGGCTGCCGTGAGCACGAAAAGGATCAGAAACGGCTTGGTAACGTACTTCGCAGAGAAAGCAGTGACGATTGCCATGCTGACTGCCGAAATACCGATCGCAAACAGCACGAACGACAGACGATCGGTAGCGAAATCGCCATAGGCAGTGCTCCAGAACGCGTGATTTGTCACAAAAAGCAGGTAGAGAGTGGTAGCAACGCAAAGGGTCACGCTGCCGATTGCCGGCCGCCGGTCAATCAGGCCGGCCTTGGTGGCACTATCTTTCAATTGGTCGTCTCCGCGTCCAGATTTGGCGTCGACGGAACCAGGATTGGATCATAGGTAGTTCATGGCCGCCGATAATATTCGCCAGCCATGGCCGGATTTTCTGACAGTCACCTGAACGCTTGAAGACGAGGCATCGCAGCCGCCTCTAAAGGGCGAGCATACATTGAGCGGTTCAGGCCAGCGGATTGCCGTATTGCGCGCCGGATAGCGTGCGCGACACGGCATTGCGCCAACCGGCGATCTTCGTCTGCCGCTCGGCCTCCTCCATCGAGGGCTGGAACCGCCTGTTGCAAGCCCAGGCCTTTCCGAATTGCTCGTGGTCCGGCCAGACCGCCGCTCTCGAACCCGCGAGCCAGGCCGCGCCCAGCGCCGTTGTCTCCAGAACAGCGGACCGGTCCACTGGATTGCCGACCACATCGGCAAGACGCTGCATCGTCCAGTCGGAACTGGCGGCCATACCGCCATCGACGCGCAGGACCGTCTCGATGTGATGGCCGCCCCAATCCTTCCGCATCGCGATCAGCAGATCGAGTGTCTGGTAGGCCACGGATTCGAGTACCGCATGCGCCAATTCGGCCGGGCCGCTGTTTCGGGTTAAGCCGAAAATCGCACCCCGCGCCTCTGGATCCCAATAAGGAGCGCCGAGCCCCGTAAAGGCAGGTACCACATAGACCTGCTGATTGGGATCGGCTCGCGTCGCCAGGGTGCCGCTCTCCGATGCCTGTGAAATAAGGCCAAGGCCGTCGCGGAGCCATTGCACGGCTGCACCGGCGATGAAAATCGAGCCTTCCAGCGCATAGGTCGTCTTGCCGCCGAGCCGATAGGCGATCGTCGTAATCATCCGGTTGCTGGATGCCACGCAGTCACGCCCTGTGTTCAGCAGGGCAAAGCAGCCTGTCCCATAGGTCGATTTCATCATGCCGGGCTTGAAGCAGGCATTGCCGATAGTGGCCGCCTGCTGGTCGCCGGCAACACCGAGGATTGGGATGGCTGCCCCGAAGACATCGCGATCGGTGACGCCGAAATCGTCCGCGCAGTCCTTGACCTCCGGAAGCATGGCTGCCGGGATCCTGAGGAGGCCAAGAAGCTCGTCGTCCCACCGGCCCTCCGTTATATTGAAAAGCAGCGTTCGCGACGCGTTGGTGGCATCCGTGGCATGAACGCGTCCGCCGGTCAGATTGAAGATAAGCCAGCTGTCGACAGTACCGAAACACACCTCGCCAGCCTCGGCACGCTCCCGCAATCCGTCGACATTGTCGAGCAGCCAGCGCAGTTTCGTTCCGGAAAAATAAGGGTCCAGTAGCAGACCCGTCTTAGCGCTGAAGAGCTTCTCGTAACCGTCAGCCTTGAGACTGTCGCAGACCTCGGCCGTGCGCCGATCCTGCCATACGATTGCCTTGTAGAGCGCCCTGCCCGACTTTCGCTCCCAGACAACGGTCGTCTCACGCTGGTTGGTGATACCGATCGCGGCGATATCGGCCACTGGAACGTTGGCGTTTGCCAAAGCTTTCCGTGCCGTATTGACCACCGTGGTCCAGATCTCGTCCGGGTCATGCTCGACCCAACCTGGTTGGGGATAGGATTGCTTGATCTCTTCCTGCGCAGAAGAGATCATCTTCATCCCGGCGTCGAAGACGATCGCGCGCGAGGACGTCGTGCCCTGGTCGATCGCGAGAATATGGCCGCTCATTGTCTTCTCCGGGCGCAACAGTTCGCCTCGCCGCCGCGAATGCGCCAGCTCATACGATAGGTCATTCCATGGGGTGGTTGGTGCCGACGGCGTTTGCGCGCCGTCGGCATTGCTATTGGTCGGGCCTCGTACCCGACCAAATGCCGCTGATCAGTTGGACTGCCAGCTCTTGACCAGTTCGTCGTAATTGACGGTAACCGGCTTTTCCTTCTCATTCTCGATCTTCAACTGGGGAGCGAGGTTGCCCTTGGCGACCGCGTCCTTGTTCCAGTATTCGAGATCATGCTCTTCGGCGAGCTTCGGACCGATATCGCCCTGCACCTTGGCGCGCTCCAGGCGTTGCAGGACCTTTTCCTGCTCTGCGCAAAGCGAATCCATGGCTTCCTGCGCGGTCTTCGCACCCGAAGATGCATCGCCGACGGCCTGCCACCAGAGCTGTGCCAGCTTCGGATAGTCAGGAACGTTGGTGCCGGTCGGCGACCACTGGACGCGGGCCGGCGAGCGGTAGAACTCGATCAGACCGCCGAGCTTGGGAGCACGTTCCGTGAAGCTCTTGTCGCGGATGGTGGATTCGCGGATGAAGGTGAGACCAACATGGCTCTTCTTGACGTCCACCGTCTTCGAGGTCACGAACTGCGCGTATAGCCACGCAGCCTTGGCGCGATCGTCAGGTGTCGACTTCATCAGCGTCCAGGAACCGACGTCCTGATAGCCGAGCTTCATGCCGTCCTTCCAGTAGACGCCGTGCGGGCTCGGTGCCATGCGCCATTTCGGCGTGCCGTCCTCGTTGACCACTGGCAGGCCGGGCTTGACGGCATCGGCCGTGAACGCGGTGTACCAGAAGATCTGCTGGGCCACTTCACCTTGCGCCGGAACGGGGCCGGATTCGGAGAAGTTCATACCCTGCGCTGCCGGCGGTGCATAGGCCTTCAACCAATCCAGATACTTCTGGATCGCATAGACAGAGGCCGGGCCGTTGGTGTCACCACCGCGCGCGACGCACGAGCCGACGGGACGGGAGTTCTCATCGACCTTGATGCCCCACTCGTCGACCGGAAGGCCGTTCGGAAGACCCTTGTCGCCGTTGCCGGCCATCGAGAGCCAGGCGTCGGTGAAGCGCCATCCGAGCGACGGATCCTTCTTGCCATAATCCATATGGCCGAAGACCTTCTTGCCGCCTACGTCACGGCCGGTGAAGAATTCGGCAATGTCCTCATAAGCGGACCAGTTGACCGGAACGCCGAGATCGTAGCCGTACTTCGCCTTGAAGTCGGCCTTGTTCTTCTCGTCGTTGAACCAGTCGTAACGGAACCAGTAGAGGTTCGCGAACTGCTGGTCGGGAAGCTGGTAGAGCTTCTTATCAGGTGCCGTCGTGAACTTGGTGCCGATAAAGTCATTGATGTCGAGGCCAGGATTGGTGACGTCCTTGCCTTCCTTCTCCATCCAGTCGGTCAGCGAGCGGGCCTGCTGGTAGCGCCAATGCGTACCGATCAGGTCCGAGTCGTTGACATAGGCGTCGTAGATGTTTTCGCCCGACTGCATCTGTGTCTGCAGCTTTTCGACGACGTCGCCTTCGCCGATCAGGTCGTGGGTGATCTTAATGCCGGTGATCGCCGTGAAGGCAGGCGCCAGAACCTTCGATTCATATTCGTGAGTCGTCAGCGTTTCGGAAACAACCTTGATGTCCATGCCGGCAAAAGGCTTTGCCGCATCGACGAACCACTGCATTTCCTTTTCCTGGTCGGCGCGGGAAAGCGTCGAGAGTTCGCCGACTTCCTTGTCCAGAAAGGTTTTCGCCTCATCCATGCCGGCATAGGCGGAGCCCGCCATGGCCAGCAACATGTTTGCTGTTGTCGCTAGTAAATGCTTTCGCATAATATCCTCCCAGGGTTGCGATTGCAGTCTTCACGTTTCAGGCGGCCAGTGCCCCCGGCCATCTGTCTTTCCCTGCCGTCACACGTAGCGGAAGACGCCGATGGCGTAGACTACGGAAATGGCAAGAGCCCACCACAGGTTGGGTCCAACAAGACCCAGCCATGCGAGTTGAATGAACGCTGCGCCAAGCAGCGATACGAAGAGCCGGTCTCCTCGCGTGGTTTCAAACCTGAGGATTCCCACACGCGGCGAACCGCCTGGCGCGAGATACTCCCAGACGCTCATGCCGACCAGCAGCATGAGAATCGTCAGGAAAAACAATGCTGTCGGCAGCGTCCACGCCATCCAGGAAAAATGCATGAGTGGTCCTCCCTTGTCAGACGCGACCGAGCGCGAAGCCCTTGGCGATGTAGTTGCGTACGAAGTAGATGACGAGCGCGCCGGGAATGATGGTGAGCACGCCGGCTGCCGCCAGCACGCCCCAGTCCATGCCCGAGGCAGACACCGTTCGCGTCATGATCGCCGAGATTGGCTTGGCCGCCGTCGTCGTCAGCGTGCGGGCCAGCAGCAGTTCCACCCACGAGAACATGAAGCAGAAGAAGGCGGCCACGCCGATGCCTGAAGCCACAAGTGGCATGAAGATCCGGATGAAGAAGCGCGGGAACGAGTAGCCGTCGATATAGGCCGTCTCGTCGATCTCCTTCGGCACGCCCGACATGAAGCCTTCGAGGATCCAGACCGCCAGCGGCACGTTGAACAGGCAGTGGGCGAGCGCCACCGCTATGTGCGTGTCGATGAGGCCAAAGGCGGAGTAGAGCTGGAAGAACGGCAGCGCGAAGACGGCCGGCGGCGCCATCCGGTTCGTCAGCAGCCAGAAGAATAGATGCTTGTCGCCGAGGAACCGGTAGCGCGAGAAGGCATAGGCCGCAGGCAGCGCCGCCAGCACCGAGATCACTGTGTTCATGGCGACATAGGTGATCGAATTGATGTAGCCGTTGTACCAGGACGGATCGGTGAAGATAACTGTGTAGTTTCTGAGCGTCGGGTTAAGCGGCCAGAGCGAGAAGGTGCCGGTGATCTCGGCATTTTCCTTGAAGCTCATGTTGATCAGCCAGTAGATCGGCAGCAGCAGGAAGATGATGTAGATCGTCGAAACGACCCAGGAGAAGTTGCCCGCTGGCTTGTATTTCGCAGGCTTGTATTTCATTGTCTGATCCATGGTCCTCTCCTTTCTCACGCGTTCTCGTCGCCGCTGGTCATCACGGTGTAGAAGATCCATGAGAGTAGCAGGATGATCAGGAAGTAGATGATCGACATTGCCGCTGCCGGACCGAGGTCGAACTGGCCGACGGCCATTTTCACGAGGTCGATCGACAGGAACGTGGTCGAGTTGCCGGGACCGCCGCCGGTGACGACGAAAGGCTCGGTATAGATCATGAAACTGTCCATGAAGCGCAACAGCACGGCGATCAGAAGCACCCGCTTCATCTTCGGCAGCTGGATATAGCGGAAGACGGACCAGCGCGACGCGCCGTCGATCTTCGCCGCCTGATAATAGGCATCCGGGATCGACACGAGGCCGGCATAGCAGAGCAGGACGACAAGGCTTGTCCAATGCCAGACGTCCATAACGATGATGGTGATCCACGCATCGATCGGGTCACGGACATAGTTGTAGTCAAACCCCAGTGCTTCCAGCGTATGTCCGAGCAGGCCGATGTCGACACGACCGAAAACCTGCCAGATCGTACCGACCACGTTCCATGGGATGAGCAGCGGCAGCGCCATCAGCACGAGGCAGACCGGCACGCCGAGCCCCTTCTTCGGCATGTTCAGCGCGATGAAGATGCCAAGCGGGATTTGCAACGCCAGAATGATCAGCGAGAAGGCGAGATTGCGCTGCAATGCCGCCCAGAAGCGGTCGGAATGAAGCGTCTGCACAAACCAGTCCGTACCCGCCCAGAAGAACTCGTTGTTCCCGAATGTGTCCTGCACCGAGTAGTTCACAACGGTCATCAGCGGAATGACGGCTGAGAAGGCAACCAGGACCAGAACTGGTAGAACCAGAAACCAGGCTTTGTTGTTCCAGGTCTTTTCCATGCTCAGCCCTCCCTGCCGACGCGCCAGGAATTGGCATAAATGTTGATTGCATCCGGATCGAAGGTCACCCGCGCATCGGTCGGGATTTCGGAGTCCTCCGTCACGACGATGGCGATCGGTTGACCGGCAAAGGTGGCCCGCACGACCTTCTGCCGTCCAATGTCCTCGACCCTGTTGACGGTGACCGGCATCCCCTCGCGGCCGAGATTGATGAACTCCGGACGGATGCCCAACTCGGTCTTTGCACCAGCGGCCGTTTGCGGCGCATAGTCCAATGACAATGTCTCGCTGCCGATACGGACCGCGTTACCCTGCAACTGGACCGGCAGGACATTCATGCCCGGTGAGCCGATGAAGTAGCCGACGAACGTGTGACTCGGCCGCTCGAAAAGCTCTGCCGGCGTGCCGATCTGGACGATTTCCCCCTCGTACATAACGACGACCTTGTCAGCGAAGGTCAGCGCCTCCGTCTGGTCGTGGGTCACGTAGACCATGGTGAAACCGAACTGTTTGTGCAGCCGCTTCAGCTGCGAACGCAGCACCCACTTCATGTGCGGGTCGATAACGGTCAAAGGCTCGTCGAACAGGATGGCGTTGACGTCGTTGCGCACCAGGCCGCGACCGAGCGAAATCTTCTGCTTCTGGTCGGCGGTCAGGCCCTGCGCCTTGCGTTTGGCCATACCCCCGAGGTCGATCATCTCGAGAATGTCACGAACGCGGCGGTCGACGTCCGGTTCGGCGACGCCACGATTGCGCAACGGAAAGGCCAGATTGTCGTAGACGGTCATCGTGTCGTAGATGACCGGGAACTGGAACACCTGCGCGATGTTGCGCGCCTGTGTCGAAAGGTTCGTCACATCGTTTCCGTCGAAGAGGATGCGGCCATGCGATGGCTGCAGCAGGCCGGAAATGATGTTGAGCAGTGTTGTCTTTCCGCAGCCGGATGGTCCGAGGAGCGCGTAGGCGCCGCCGTCCCTCCATTCGTGATCGACTTCGCGAAGCGCGTAGTCCGTGTCCGACTTCGGGTTCGGTCCGTAGGCGTGGCGGATGTGGTCGAGCGTGATGCGTGCCATGTCCTTCTCCCTTACGCCTTTGCGCCAGTTGCGATAGCGCGACCGTCGGTGCCAAAAGCCATGACATGACGCGTGTCGAGGTACACGTCGACCTCGGTGTCGGGATCAATGTTGTGAATACCGTGGGCGAGCATGACCCAGCGCACGCCATCGAAATCCAGGTGCACGAAGCTCTCCGACCCGGTAATTTCCGAGATCTGTGTGCGAGCCTGCAGCCTTGCGGCGGCCGGGGTTTGCAGCGAAAGACCGAGGTGATGCGGATGGAAGGCAATGGTGACCGGACCATCGGCCATTGCGGCCAGATGTGCAGGCACCGGAAGCATCGTCGCATCCTTCCTTTGGAACACTCCACCAGCCTTTACGACATCAATGAAATTGAGCGGCGGATCGGCAAAGGTCTTTGCCGTGACAAGATCGAACGGGTTTCGATAGACTGAAATGGTCGGTCCGAACTGGGTCACACGACCTTCCGAAAGGGTCGCCGTGTTGCCGCCGAGCAGAAGCGCTTCGGAGGGCTCCGTCGTGGCATAAACGAAGATCGCGCCGGATTGCGCAAAAATCTTCGGTAGCTCGGCCCGCAGTTCCTCGCGCAACTTGTAGTCGAGGTTTGCGAGCGGCTCGTCCATCAGCACCAGGCTGGCATTTTTGACGAGGGCGCGCGCAAGCGCCGTGCGCTGCTGCTGGCCGCCGGAGAGATTGAGCGGCGTCCGGTCCAGATAGGGCGTGAGGCGCAGCAGATCGGCGGCCTTGCGCACTTCCCGGTCGATCGTCGCCACATTCTTGCCGGCAATCCGCATCGGCGAGGCGATGTTCTCGTACACCGTCAGCGCCGGATAGTTGATGAACTGCTGGTAGACCATCGCGACATTGCGCTTCTGCACCGCCATGCCGGTCACATCCGCGCCGTCGAAATGGACGGAACCACTCGTCGGACGATCGAGCCCGGCCATCAGCCGCATCAGCGACGTCTTGCCGGACAGCGTCGGCCCCAGCAGCACATTCAGCGTGCCTTTTTCAAACGCAAGACTGGTCGCGTGGATATGATACTCCCCGCCCACCATCTTTGCGGCGTTCCGCAATTCAAGCATTCCGGTTCCCGTGCCTCCTCAACAGCGGGGACATTACCGCTTCAACCAGCCATCTGTGCCGGTCGCGCGGCCATGTACTCCTCCAATAGCGCAGCCTGTTCCTTGGTTAGACGCAGGCCGTCCTTCGTTCTTCGCCACAGCACATCATCTGCGCGTCTGGCCCATTCGTGATCGATGAGATAGCGAACCTCTGCTTCGTAGAGATCGCCACCGAAACAGCGTCCGAGGTCCTCGGTGTTGGTCGCCCGTCCAAGAAGAACCGACGCCTTCGTGCCGTAGCGGCGCACCAGTCGGCGCGCGTGCCGGTCGGCCAGGAACGGATAGCGGCCCCTCAGTTTCGCGACTTCAGCCTCATAGCCGGTTGCTGCGAAATCGCCGCCCGGCAGATGGCTTTTCGCTGTCCACGGCGCGCCTTTGGCACCGATCGCCGCAGCGATTTTTTCCAGCGCATGCTCGGAAAGCCGCCGATAGGTCGTGAGTTTGCCGCCGAAGACGTTGAGGAGCGGCGCACTTTCACCCTCGCCTTCGATTTTCAGCACGTAGTCGCGGGTTGCCTCCTGTGCCTTGGAAGCGCCGTCATCAAACAGCGGCCGCACGGCCGAATAGGTCCAGACGATGTCTTCCTGCCGCACCGGCTCCTTGAAATACTCGCTCGCCGCGTTGCAGAGATACGCCGTTTCTTCTTCGGAAATTTTCACATCCTTTGGATCGGCCGAGTAGTCGCGGTCGGTGGTACCGATCAGTGTGAAGTCCTGCTCGTAGGGGATCGCGAAGATGATGCGGTTGTCTGGGTTCTGGAAGAAATAGGCACGCGGATCGTTGAACTTCTTCTTCACCACGATATGGCTGCCCTGGACGAGCCGTACATGGTGAGCCTCGTTCTGCCCGAAGGCCGCGCGAATGACGTGATCGACCCAGGGACCGGCTGCATTCACCAGCATCCGCGCCTGAAAACTGTTCGCCTGCCCGCTAACGGTGTCGATCGTCTCGATCGACCATAGACCGTTCTCGCGCCGCGCCGACACCACCTTCGTTCTCGGCATGATCAGCGCGCCGCGGTCGGCGGCATCCCTCGCGTTCAACACAACCATGCGTGCATCGTCGACCCAACCGTCCGAATACTCGAATGCCTTCGTGAAGAGCGCCTTCAACGGCTTAGCAGCCGGATCCCGACGCATGTCGAGAACGGCGGTCGGCGGCAATAGCTTGCGGCCGCCGAGATGGTCGTAAAGAAACAGCCCGACGCGGATCAGCCATGCCGGTCGGATGCCGCCCTTGTGATAGGGCAGTACGAAGCGCATCGGCCAGATAATGTGCGGCGCCATCGCCCAGAGCACTTCGCGCTCCATCAGCGACTCGCGCACCAGACGAAACTCGTAATGTTCGAGATATCGCAAGCCCCCATGGATGAGCTTGGTCGCGCCGGAGGACGTGCCGGACGCGAAATCGTTCATCTCCGCAAGCGCGACCGTATAGCCGCGCCCAATCGCATCACGCGCGATCCCGCAGCCGTTGATGCCACCGCCGATGATGAAAAGATCGTGAATCTGACGGCTCACATTCCCCCTCCGAGCCAGAATATACTGCAACGCAACATGCTTGCGCATTTGCGAAAGTGAATGCAGTTAAAGCGAAGATTATTCGAATGTCAAACGAATGTTTTTCGAATTTTTGAAAGCCACAGATTTGCCGTGAACGTCAACGTCATGTCGGGACTCCCCACGGATACCGCAGGGGGCCTTGCGACACCGCGATCCGTCCCTCCGAGGCTCAATATTGTTCGGGCGGCGCTTTGAAATATGCTCGCGGAGCGGCGCCCAGCATCCGTCTGAACATCGTGGTGAAGGCAGCGACGCTGTCGTAGCCGAGGTCGATGGCGACGGCCGTGACGGCCTCCCCGGCCGCGAGGCGGGGCAAGGCTGTGAATACGGCCGCCTGCTGGCGCCAGGTCGAGAGACTGATTCCCGTTTCCTTGCGAAAGAATCGGGTGAAGGCGCGACGGCTCATGGCAAGCCGCTCTGCCCAGTCGTCGATAAGCAGCCGGGCACTCGGATTTTCTATGAAGCCGCGGCAAAGGGCCGCCAGGCGTGCATCAGACGGAAACGGCAATCCCAGCGGCCGGTCAGGAAGCCGCAAGACCTCTTCCAGCAGCAGAGCCATGACGAGATCATGCCGCCCGCTCGTGGCTCCCGACGGTGACGCGGCGGCCTCTATGATCAGCGCGCGGGCAAGGTCGGTCAGTGCCACAACACGAATCGCCGTCGGCGGATCGGCCAAGGCGTTCGGCGCGACATAAGCGGACAGCATGGTGACATCGCCCAGCATGTCGACCATATGCACAAGACCCGCGGGTATCCACAGGGCATGCTGCGGCGGCACCATCCAACGCCCCTGCACGGACGACACCATGACGACGCCGGCTCGGGCATAGACGAACTGCGCGCGGCTATGGCGGTGCGGCTTCACGTGATAGCCGGCCGGATATTCCGAGGGGATGGCGTAGACCGGCTCGGAGGCAGCCTCGATGGCGGCAAGACGCTCCACATGAAGCTTGGCCAGCTCGCTCACCGCCAACCGCTGTCCGGATTTTGTCATCTTTGGCCCACTCGCGAAACAACAAGACCAAAACACGAAAGCGGGACAACGGCAAGTCGGCTATCTCCGGATCGTCAATTGACGGAGTGGAATCGTGACAAACAGCGCAATGACGGCAGAGAGGCACTCTGCGGAACAGACGGTTTTCGGCATCATCATGGCGGTGAGCTTCTGCCACCTGCTCAACGACACCATGCAGTCGCTGATTCCCGCTCTTTATCCGATGATCAAGGAAGGCTACGGCCTCGATTTTACGCAGATCGGCTTCCTTGGCCTGGTGTTCCAGGTCACGGCATCGCTTCTACAGCCGCTGATCGGCTTCTACACAGACAAACGCCCGTTACCATATTCGCTGGCAGTCGGCATGGGCTTCACGCTGATCGGCCTGGTGCTCCTGGCCTATGCACATGCCTATTGGGTGTTGCTCGTCGGCGCCGGCGTCGTCGGCCTCGGCTCGGCCGTGTTCCATCCGGAATCCTCACGGGTTGCCCGCCTGGCATCAGGCGGTCGCCACGGCCTTGCCCAGTCTCTGTTCCAGGTTGGCGGTAATTTCGGCTCGGCGATCGGTCCGTTGCTGGCGGCATTCATCGTGCTGCCGCGCGGCCAGCATAGCGTAGCATGGTTCTCGCTCGCGGCGCTGACTGGGATGATCATCCTGTGGCGCGTCGGCGCCTGGTATGCCGACCACCGCAAAAGCAACGCCGGCCGCAAGGTCGCCGTGCCCGCCGTACACCTGCCACGCAAGAAAGTCATCGCAGCGATCGGTGTGCTGGCACTTCTGGTGTTCTCGAAGTACGTCTACATGACAAGCCTGTCGAGCTACTACACCTTCTATATGATCGAGCGCTTCGGGGTATCTGTGCAGCACGCGCAGATTCTGCTGTTCGTATTCCTCGGCGCCGTCGCCATCGGCACCGTCGCCGGCGGCCCTGTCGTCGACTGGTTCGGCACCAAGTTCGTGATCTGGTTCTCGATCCTCGGCGCCCTGCCCTTCACGCTTGCCCTGCCTTACGCCGACTACAACTGGACGGTCTTCCTGACGTTCCTGATCGGCGTGATCCTCGCCTCCGCCTTCTCGGCCATTGTCGTCTTCGCGCAGGAGTTGGTTCCGGGTCGCGTCGGCATGATCGCCGGCCTGTTCTTCGGCTTTGCCTTCGGCATTGGCGGCATCGGCGCTGCCGGCCTCGGTATGGTGGCAGACCACATGGGCATCGAGTTTGTCTATCGTATCTGCTCATATCTGCCACTGCTTGGCCTGCTGACCGTCTTCCTGCCCGATATCGGCAAGGGCCGCCGCCACACCGCGAAAGCGGGCAGGTAAGAGAGTACCCGCAGGATACGAAACGACAAGGGCCGAGATCATAATCTCGGCCCTTTCGATTTTACCCTCGATGAGCTGACCGGACCTAGATGGCGGTGAAGCCGTTGTCGACGAAGAGATGCGCGCCATTGACGAACATCGATTCGTCGCTGGCAAGGTAGAGCGCAGCACGCGCCACGTCGTCGGGCTCGCCGATACGGCCCTGTTGAGCGGCGATGGCGGCATCTGAGACATCCACGCCAAGCGCCTGCAATTCGCTGACCTCGCGCAACCCATGCGGTGTGCGGATGAAACCGGGGCAGACAGCATTGCAGCGAATATTGCGATCTCTGAACTCAACCCCGATCGCCCGCGCAAACATATGCACTGCGCCCTTCGTCGTGTCGTACAGCACCTCCATCGGCGTTGCCGCGACAGCGGAGATCGACGACGTGCAGACGATGGAACCGCCGCCTGCAGCGATCATCCCAGGCAGCACGGCTCGGGTCATCAAGAACATGGATCGAACGTTGACCGCATGCAGCCATTCCCACTCGTCGAGTGTCGTTTCCAGGAACGGCTTTATCACGATGGTCCCCGCGTGGTTGAAGAGCACGGTGACGGCACCGAACTTGCCTTCCACACCCTTGACGGCCTGGATGACCGCCGTCTCTTCGGACACATCGGCGACCCAGTACTCCGCCACATGACCGGCAGCGCGGATCTCCTCCGCCGTTTGGCGAGCCGCCGTTTCATTTCGGTCAATGATCGCTACCTTGGCGCCCTCGGCAGCAAAGAGACGCGAGGCTGCCCCGCCCATGCCCGTCGCGCCACCTGAAACGATTGCAACTTTTCCCTTCAGCCGGTCCACCATGACACAGTCCCCTTTGTTCCGCCGTCGCGCACTCTCGTTCAAGAGAACGCTGCCGATACCAGTGTTGAAGAGAATCCCGTCCGATGTCCAGACGCACGGCGCGCCGGCCGGTAACCTTACCAAATAACCAACAAAACAGCTTTCGGTTGTCTCAACGCGCGACAACGGCCATTTGTATTTCCAGCGGCTCACCATCAGCCGCGGTCCGGAAGGGGTCCGGATCGATAGAGCCCGCCCCGAGGGGCCCGGGGCGGGCTTCCAATATCAGAACAAAGACATACGCGCCGGTGGCAATGCCATCCGGCGTCTTGCGGCACGCTGAACCTGACGCTCCGGCGACTGCTGGGAACAATTCGGGTCGATGCACGCGAAAGCTGATCAGACTCTCGTCGTCACACTACAAAAAAAGCTCGGAAATCATTGACATTCGTACCAGTGGGCCCCGGCACGAAGAGATCGCCCGTGAGGTTGAAGGCCGACCACGCGTCGTGGCCTGCGAGGAACGTGCGCGCATCGCCGCCTGCGCTCCTGATGCGCGCCACCGTCCCGCCGTCACAGAACGCGCCCGCATTGTCTTCCGAGCCGTCGATTCCGTCGGTGTCCGCGGCCATTGCCACGACGCCGTCGACACCTTGAAGATCGATCGCTGCCGAGAGAAGAAACTCGGAGTTTCGGCCCCCCTTGCCGTACGTTCCAGCTCCGATACTGACTGTGGTCTCTCCGCCGGAAAGCAGCACGAGAGGCTTTGGAGCCGGGGGGCTCGCTTCGAACTCACGAGCGAGCGCCGCATGCATCCGGCCGATATCCTTCGCCTCCCCTTCGATCGAATCCGAAAGAATGAGGGGTTGCACACCAAGAGATCTCGCCCGATCGGCAGCTGCCTCCAGGGACACCCGCGCGGAGGCAATCACATGAATTTCGTTGTTCGCGAACACGCTGTCGCCGGCGGTTGGTGCTCTGGCATTGCGGATACAGTCGATCATGCGCGCCGGGAGATCTATCCGGTAGTCCCGGATCACCCGTAGCGCCTCCTCCGCATCGCTGCCGTCGGGAACCGTTGGTCCGGAGGCAACGAAGGCCGGATTGTCCCCCGGAACATCCGACACGACCAGGCTGACAACCCTTGCCGGGTGGGCAAGGGCGGCAAGTCGTCCTCCTTTGATGCGAGAGAAATGCTTCCTCACAACATTCATTCCGGAAATCGGAGCGCCCGACGCCAGCAATGCCTCGTTCAGGGCGCTCTCGTCAGCGAGAGTAAAGCCGGTCGGGGGCGCCGGCAAGAGCGCCGACCCGCCACCGGATATCAGCGCGATGACCAGATCGTCGGAGGTCAACCCATGCAGATGGTTCATCAGCGCCTCCGCTGCGACGAGACCCGCTCTGTCGGGGACGGGATGGGCCGCCTGGAGAACTTTGGTCGATCGGCAATCGGCAATCGGCCCATGCCTGGCAACAACGAGCCCTTCGAAGGGATGAGACCACGCGCGTTCGAACGCGGCAGCCATTTGGCTCGCTGCTTTGCCGGCCCCGACAACGATTGTCCTTCCCTTCGGCGGATCTGGCAGATGGCGGACCAACGCCTCGTACGGGTCCGCCGCCCTGACTGCCTCGTGAAATAGGGTTTGCAGGAAAGCTCGTGGATCAGAAATCAAACCCTTCTCCATTCTAAAAGTTCGCAGTCCGGACACTCGGTCTAGCTGACGATTGCCCTCGCCCTTGGTCGCGTTTCGTTGCGCTCGTGAGCAAAGATCGCTGCGGGCAACGGCGGCAGTCCCCGGATCAGGTCGGAGCCTCGTTCGCCAACCATAATGGTCGGTGCGTTGGTATTGCAGGATGGAACTCGCGGCATGACCGACGAATCGCACACGCGAAGCCCCTCGAGACCATGGACCTTGAGATCGAGACCGACAACAGCTTCTGGCCCCGTCCCCATCTTGCACGTGCCGACAGGGTGGTGGTCGGTCTTGGCATTCGCGTAGCCGTAGTCGAAGAGCTGCTCGTCGGTCATTGCCTTCGGGCCCGGCAAACGCTCGGCCAGAACGTAGGGCTTGAGCGCTGCCTGCTGCATGATCTCGCGTGCGATCTTCAATCCTTCGAGTGACATGACCTTGTCATGCGGGTCGGACCAATAGTTCGGATCGATCAGAGGCGCGGCACTCGGGTCAGCCGAGGAAAGCCGCACCGTTCCTCGTGAGCGTGGATGCAGGTAGGCCGAGTTCAGCGTCACGCCGGCGTTCTTCAGACGCTCGACCCCTGCCTCGATCCCCGATCCCAAGCCGAGATGGAACTGAATATCCGGCGACCGCGCCTCCGGGTCGGCATACCAGAAACCGCCGGTCTCAAAGAGAGAGGAGGCAACCGGGCCTGTTTTGAACAGGACATACTGAACGCCTGCCCAGATCGTCCTGTGGAGCTTCGCGACGCCGTCGTAGGTGTGGTCGCCGGTGCATTCGGAGATGACGAAGAGATCGAGATGATCCTGAAGGTTCCCTCCGACGCCGGGGAGATCGTGGCGCACCTTGACCCCTACCGATCGGAGATGGTCAGCGGGACCGATCCCTGACTGAAGGAGAAGCTTGGGGGATCCGATCGCGCCGGACGAAACAAGCACCTCGCGTTCGGCGTGAACGATCTCGGCGCCACGTTCGGTTGCGATCTCGACGCCGGCGGCGCGGTTGCCCTCCAGGACAATGCGAGCAACCCGCGCGCCCGTGCGGACCTCTAGGTTCTTCCGCGCCTTGATCGGAGAGAGATATGCCAGCGACGCCGACGACCGGCGGCGGTCGCGCTGCGTCAGCTGATAGAAACCGACACCCGCCTGTTGTCGGCCATTGAAGTCATGATTGTAGGGAATGCCAAGTTCCTGGCCCGCCCGGATATAGGCATCGCAGATCGGCAAGGGCGACACGGGCATCGATACGCCCAAGGGGCCGCCGTAGGAGTGATAGTCGTCGGCAAAGCGCTGATTGTCCTCTGCGCGCTTGAAGTACGGCAATATGGAGCGATAGTCCCAGCCTTCGCATCCATCCTCGCTTGCCCAGAGGTCATAGTCTGCCGCGTTCCCACGGGTATAAAGCTGGGCGTTGATCGACGAGCCGCCGCCGATCACCTTGGCTTGCGTATAGCGCAGCACCCTGCCCTTCATGTGCTTCTGCGGGACTGTTTCCCAGCCCCAACTCGCAACACCCTTTGTCATCTTCGCGAAACCCGCCGGCATATGGAAGAGTGGGTTCCAGTCGCCCCCACCAGCCTCCAGCAGCAGCACATTGATGTCGGGATCTTCGCTCAGCCGGTTGGCCAACACGCATCCCGCTGGGCCTGCGCCGGTGATGATGTAGTCAAAACGCATTTTTCTATCCTGTTACAAGCGAGGAATGGACAGGCCGCCATCGGCGTCGATCACCGTTCCGGTCGCAAAACCGAAATCACCGGAAGCAAGCGCGGCGCAGATTTTCCCAAGGTCTTCGGCTTCGCCCCATCGTCTCATCGGCACCAAGCCGTTTTCGATGAGGGCGTCATATTTTGATGTCACGCCTGCGGTCATGTCGGTTCGGATGATGCCGGGCCGCACTTCAAAAACCGCGATTCCGGAATCCGCCAGCCGCAGCGCAAGCCCCTGCGAAAAGGCGGCAAGGCCGGCCTTGCTGATGCAGTAATCCAGTCGCTCCGGCGAACTTGCCTCGGCGGAGACCGATGTGATGTTGATGATCGATCTTGGATGGGGAGCCGCGCCGGTGACAAGCATGGCCTTCACGACAGCCTGCGTGAAGAACACCGTGCCCTTGAGGTTCGTCGCCATGACGGTGTCGAAATTCTCGGCAAGCAGTCCCAGGAAATCTCCCCGGACCACCGCCGCCATGCCGGCATTGTTAACGAGGCAATCAATGCGACCGAAGTTCGAGAGAACGGCGCGCACGGTCTCGTCATGCCTCGAAACATCGGAAACATCAGCCTGCAGATAGACTGCATCCACCCCGAAGGACCGAAGTTCGTCAACGGCGTCCTGGCTACCTTCCTGAGCACCCACGCCAGTGATGGCGATGTTGTAACCGGCTTTCGCCAGCGCGGTCGCGATCCCGAGACCGATGCCGCGACGTCCGCCGGTCACGATGCCGACTGGCCTTTCAACGTGGTCTGTCATACGTGCAGATCCTTCAATGCGATGTGGTCGGCGACCCGCAGCGCCTGACTGGCGATCGTCAGAGCTGGATTCACCGCCGCCGAGGTCGGCAGGAAGCTGGCATCCACCACGAAAAGGTTCGCGTGGTCGTAGGAGCGGCAGTATGGGTCGAGAGGAGCACTTGCCGGATCGTTTCCGATTCGAACGGTGCCGCATTGGTGAGATGGCGTGCGCTTGTCGAAGGGCCTAGCGAGGACGATCGGGAATCCGATCGACTTGAGTATTGATTTCAGCTTCGCCACCAGTGCGAGATGCGCATTCCAATTCGTCCGCTGCCATTGCAGAACGATGCGGTCTCCATCCACCCTCACGCGGCTTTCGGGGTTGGGCACGTCCTCGCTCATGGCATAGAAGTCGATCGCGTGAGCGGTGATGTTCTGCAGCAGCCATTCCGGCGCCCAAGGCAGCGATCCCTTCAGCACCTTCGCCGAGATCCGACCCAGCAACTGAACGTTCCCGAGTGGCGGACCGCCGTTTCCGTCGGACAGATAGAAATCGTTGAAGCCGAACGTCTTCTGATAGATCGAGCTGTTTCGATAGGTTGGCGATACCGCAATCACCGCCGAAGAGTTGTGGTTCATGAAATTGCGCCCGACCTGATCGGAAGAATTCGCCAGTCCAGTTGGATGGCGCGTGTCCGCCGAACGCAGCAACAGAACAGCGGATTGAACCGCACCTGCCGACAGGATGACAAGCTTTGGAGTGACAACAATGTCCTCACCGTTCTTGCGGTAGCGGAGACGCTCGATCGTGCCGCCCGGGCCTGACTCCAGCTTCGTGGCCTTGGCGTTCGTTTCGAGACGGACATTCGGATATTCCAAGGCCTTAAGGAGAGCAGCAGTTTCCGCATCCATCTTTCCATCGCGAGAATTCGGGTGCGCGTCCCAAGGCGTCTTGGCCTTCGAAAGCCATGCCTCAACGTTCACGCCCAATGGCAGCGAGAACGGGTGCAGACCTTTCGCCTTCAGCCGCGCTCTGACATCGGCGATCGGCGGCTCGTCGGGAACAGCGGGGTATTCGTAGTTGCCGGAGTGGGTTGGTTCAGTGGGGTCTTCGTTCAGGCTTCCCCGGACCTGATACATCTGTTCCGCCCGGTTGTACCAAGGTTCTAGGGCCTCATAGGGAAACGGCCATGCGGGCGAGATCCCTTCCGCGTGGCGGATCTCCTCGAAATCCTCCCTGCGATAGCGCGACAGCACCGCGCCATAGAATTTCGAGTTGCCGCCGACATTGTAGTAGTTGCCCGGGTTAAAGCCGGTCCCGTCAGCCTCGTACCAGGTTTCCTTCGGTCGAAAATGCCCGCGCTGGAAAATGGCCCGTTGGTCACGGTTTTCGGGGCGATCGGCAATGAAGTCGCCAGCCTCGAGGATTAGGATCTCGGCGCCGGTCGCCGCCAGTCCGGCGGCAACGGTGGAACCGCCCACGCCCGACCCTATGATGACGATATCAGGAGTGCTGCTCATTTCGAAAATCCAGCGCTAGACTAAGCGATGCGCATCTGGCTTTGCGGATCGAAGAACACCGCCTTGTCGAGATTGAATGCCAGGCGAGCGCTCTGTCCCGGCTGAATCCGGGCGTCTGCGCGCAGACGTGCCACGACTTCCTTCCCGCCGAGCTTCGTCACCGCGAACGTATCCGATCCCGCAGGCTCCACCACCTCGATCAGGCAATCGCTCTCTGCCAGGGCCTTGGCGTTGCGGTCTGCACCGTCAGGATCGGTCAGCGCCTCCGGCCGAATGCCGAAGACGATCTCTCGGCCTGTATGCGCTTCAAGGGCGCCGTTGCCCGATGTCACGGGAAGTCGGATTGGCTCCCCATGCGGACGCGCCAGCGATACGGTCAGTCCCGCAGCACCCTTCTCTATCGTACCCGAGAGAAGATTCATGGCTGGCGATCCCATGAAATCGGCGACGAACATGTTGGCGGGGTTGTTATAGATTTCCGCAGGCGTTCCGAATTGCTGAACCTCTCCGTCCCGCATGACGGCGATTTTGGTGGCGAGCGTCATCGCCTCGATCTGGTCGTGGGTCACGTAGACGATCGTCGTGCCGGTTGCTTGATGAAGCCGCTTGATCTCGATGCGCATGTCGACGCGCAGCTTGGCGTCGAGGTTTGACAGCGGCTCGTCGAACAGGAACAGTTTGGGATCGCGCACAAGTGCACGGCCCATGGCAACACGCTGCCGCTGACCACCCGACAGCTGACTCGGCTTGCGATCGAGCAGATGACCGATCTGCAGCACCTTGGCGACCTTGTCGATCGCCTTGTTGCGCTCCTCAACCGGCACGCCGCGCATCTCCATGCCAAAGGATATATTTCCGGCGACTGTCATGTTCGGATAAAGCGCGTAGCTCTGGAACACCATCGCGATATCACGCTTCGACGGATGCAGGTCGGCGATGCTCCGACCATCGACGCGAATATCGCCCGCGGTGATCGACTCAAGGCCGGCAATCGTGTTTAGCAATGTCGACTTGCCGCAACCGGAGGGGCCGACCAGCACGAGGAAGCCGCCCTTCTCCAGTTCAAGGTCGATGCCCTTGAGGATTTCCAATGCACCGAAGCGCTTCTTGAGACCTGAAATTTCGAGGAAAGCCATTGGATTATCCTTTGACAGCGCCCGCCATCAGACCACGCACGAAGTAGCGGCCGGCGAGAATGTAGACGAGGAGTGTGGGCAGGGCTGCGATCATCGCCGCCGCCATGTTGACGTTGTATTCAACGACACCGGTGGAGGTGTTCACGACGTTGTTGAGCGCCACGGTCATCGGCATGGAATCACCGGTTCCCGCATAGGCTGACGCGAACAGGAAGTCGTTCCAGATGTTGGTGAACTGATAGATCACGGTGACGACGATGATCGGCAGCGAATTGGGAAGCATGATGCGGCGGAAAATCTGGAAGAAGCTCGCACCGTCCACCTGCGCCGCCTTCACCAACTCGGTCGGGAAGGCCTCGTAGTAGTTGCGGAAGAAAAGCGTCGTGAAGCCGAGACCGTAGATGACGTGAACCGTGACGAGATTGACGGTCGGATTGCCGAAGCCCAGCGATACGCCAATCTCGTTGCGCAACATCGCTCCGAACCGGCCGAGGCTGCCAAGGATGGTCGCCATGGGCAGGAGGACTGACTGGAACGGAATGAAGCAGGCAAACAGCATCAAGCCGAAAACCAGCGTGTGCCCCGGAAAGCGCCACTTCGTCAGCACGTAGCCGTTCAGCGCACCCATGATCGTGGAGATCGCCACGGCCGGAACGACCATCTTGATCGAGTTCCAGAAGTAACCCTTGATGCCGGCGCAGGTCAGACCGACGCAGGCCTCGCCCCATGCCTTGAACCAGGGATCGGTGGTCGGCGACTTCGGCAAGGCCAGCATATTGCCATTCTGGATCTCGTCCATGGTCTTGAACGAGGTGACGAGCATGACGAACAGCGGCATCAGGTAGATGATCGCGAATATGACCAGCAGGCCGTAGATGAAGATCCGGCTGAACATTCTTGAGCGTGCCGCATTGGCCGCGTCGGAAAGGGTAGTGGAGGTTACGGCGCTCATCGCGATTTCTCCCGAAGTTCGGAATAAAGATACGGAACGATGATTGCCGAGATCGTCATCAGCATGATCACCGCGCTGGCCGAACCGACCGCCATCTCATTTCGCTTGAAGGTGTATTCGTACATGAAGTTGGACGGCAGCCAGGCCGAGCCGCCAGGTCCGCCCGATGTCAGCGCCACGACGAGGTCGTAAGACTTGATCGCCATGTGCGCGAGCACGATGAACGCCGACAGAAAGATCGGCCGCAGCAGCGGAATAATGATGCGTCGATAGAGCTGCACCGTCGTTGCGCCGTCAATCTGTGCCGCCTTCATGATCTCGCTGTCAATGCCGCGAAGGCCTGCGAGGAACATCGCCATCACAAAGCCGGAAGCTTGCCAAACGCCGGCGATCACCACGGTATAGATCACGAAATCCTTGTTCTTGATCCAGTCGAAATGGAAACTCGTCCAGCCGAACTGATGCAGTGTCTGCTCAAGGCCAAGCCCCGGATCGAGGAACCATTTCCAGGCAACGCCCGTGACGATGAAGGAAAGTGCCATCGGGTACAGGAAGATGGGTCGCAGCAAGCCTTCCCCGCGGATCTTCTGATCCAGCAAGATCGCCAGAAACAGGCCGAGGGCGAGGCAGATACCGATGTAGAGAAAACCGAAAATGCCCATGTTGGTGATCGAGGTGTACCAACTGGACGGCGGATCGCTTTCAAACGTCCAGCGCCACAGCCGTTGATAGGCGCGTGGCCCCGTCAGGGCATAGGACGGAAAGGTCTTGGAATTGGTGAAGGACAGATAGACCGTCCAGATGATGAAGCCGTACACGAAGACGAGCGTGATGACGAAACTCGGCGCGAGCACGATCTTCGGCAGCGCGTCCTGCAGGCGCGCGCGGATTGAAATGGGCGTTCCCCGATGTGGTGCGAGAACAGATTTATCTGTAGCGATGGTGCTCATGGGTTCATCCCCTCCGACGATGTCGTCCATTACGAAATCTTCCCCGCCACAAAGGCGGGGAAGACCGTAGGAGGCCGTGATTACTTGGCGTCTTCAATTGCCTTGACGAGCTCTTCGACCGCCTGATCGGAGGTCTTGATCTGGCCATGCACGAACTTGGAGACGACGTCCTTGTAAGCATTGGCGACTGCTGGAGGAGCGCCATAGCCCTGTGCCAGCGAGCCGAACAGCGTGCCACCTTCGTTGGCAGCCTTCAGGTCGGCGATCCCCTTCTTGCCGCAAGCGTCGAAGTCGGTATCCGGAACGTCGGTACGAGCCGGAACCGAGCCCTTGACGACGTTGAATGCAGACTGGAAGCTCTTGGAAAGAGTTGCCGTTGCAAGCGCGACCTGGGCCGCCTTGCGATCGTCCGGCACATTGAACATGCCGAACATGTCGGAGTTGTAGATGACGCTGCCGTCAGTGCCCGGGAAGCGGTAGCACAGGAAATCCGTATTCGGCGTCTTCTTGGCCGCTACGAATTCGCCCTTTGCCCAATCGCCCATAACCTGAACGAGGGCATCGCCCTTGATGACCATGGCCGTTGCAAGGTTCCAATCACGTCCGGAGAAGTTCGGATCGACGTAGGTAACGATCTTCTGGAGGTTGTCGAACGACTTCTTCATCGTGTCCGACTTGAGCGACTCCTCGTCGAGATCGTTCATGGCCTTCTTGTAGAACTCGGGGCCGCCTGTCGACAGAACGATCGAGTCGAACATCGTCGCTTCCTGCCAGTTCTGGCCGCCGAGCGCGAGCGGAGTGACACCTGCCGCCTTGGCCTTGTCGAGCAGCGCGATCAGATCGTCGAAGGTCTTCGGCTCGGTGCCGCCGATCTTCTCCATGACAGCCTTGTTGATCCACAGCCAGTTGACGGAGTGAACGTTGACCGGAGCAGCAACCCACTTGCCGTCATAAACGGAGAACTTCTGCAGCGCTGCCGGAACGGATTTGTCCCAGCCTTCCTTCTTTGCCGTCTCGGTGAGGTCGCCCATGACGCCCGCCTGCGCGTAGTCGAGGACGGTGTAGCCGAGCATCTGGGATGCCGTCGGATAGGTGCCCGCTGCGACCATGGCCTTCAGCGCGGTCATTGCCGCATCACCGCCACCGCCGGCAACCGGCACGTCCTTCCAGGCAAACCCTTCCTTGGAAAGGTCCTCCTTGAGGACGTTGAGAGCCGCAGCTTCGCCGCCCGACGTCCACCAATGCAGCATCTGGACTTCTTTCACGTCGGCAGCGCGCGCCAAGCCGCCCGCCGCGCCCATTGCCAATGCGACCGCTGCGGTCGCCGTAAGAAACCTGCGCATGTTAAACCTCCCAGTTTAAAGTGTGGAACGGAACCCATTCCCGCTCCAATTACCCGCCCTCCTCGAGCGTGGTCTCCCTCAAGCCAGCTACGCCAGCTTTTCCCTCTGCGGCATCCACCAGTTGGTCCGGCTGCCAATATGCATGTTGAGCGTCTTCGTCTCGGTATAGTCCTCCACCGCATGGCGGCCGAGTTCGCGGCCCAGGCCAGACTGCTTGTAGCCACCGAACGGGAGCTCGGAAGCCCCGTCCATGAAAGTGTTCATCCAGACCGTACCGGCGCGCACCCTGCGCCCGACGGTCAGGCAGGTATCGAAGTCTCGGCTCCAGACGCCCGCCGAAAGGCCGTAGTCGATCGCGTTTGCGATCTCGATCGCTTCCGCAGTGGTTTCGAACGTGAGTACGGACAAGACAGGACCGAAGACCTCCTCGCGCGCAACCGCCATGCTAGGCGTAACAGCTTCGAGGATGGTTGGTGCCATGTATTGCCCCATGCCCAAGTCGAGTTTTTCACCGCCATGCGCGACCTGTGCACCGCTGCTTGTCGCGCCAGCCACGTAACCAGCAATCTTCTCCAGATGCTGCGGTGTGATGATAGCACCAACTTGCGTTGTTGGATCAAGTGGATCGCCGACCTTGACGTCCTTGGCGAGTTCCGCCACGCGCCTGACAACCTCGGACGCGATGCTCTTGTGGAGGATCAAGCGGGAGCCTGCATTGCAGCATTCGCCGGCATTGAAATAGGCGCCGAAGACGGCCGCATCGATGAACGCATCGAGATCCGCATCCGGGAACACGATCTGTGGGTTCTTGCCACCCAGTTCCAGCGAGACCTTTTTGAGCGTCTGCGCGGCATTCGTCATGGTGAGTTTGCCGACACCGGTCGAGCCGGTGAATGAAACCATGTCGACCGCAGGATGGGACGTCATCATTGCGCCGACCTCGGGTCCCGTACCGGTGACAATGTTGACGACGCCGTCCGGAACGCCCGCCTCCTGAAGGATTTCACCCAACACGAGCGTCGACCCTGAGGTCAGTTCCGATGGCTTGACGACCGTGGTGCAACCCGCCGCCAATGCAAAGGGAAGCTTCTGGCCGACGATCAGGAAGGGGAAGTTCCAGGGTGTAATGATCGATACTACGCCGATCGCTTCACGCAGGACGACACCCAGCGTACCGTCTCCAAGGGTGTTGTAACTTTCACCGTGCAGATCGCGGGCAAGTGCTGCGGCATATCGCCAGATGTCAACCGAGCCGGCGATCTCACCCCGCACCTGGGAAATCGGCTTGCCGGCTTCGATCGCGTCCAGAAACGCGAGTTCTTCCGCACGGGCCGTAATCAGGCCAGCCGCCTTGAGCAGAATGGCGGACCGCTCGGAAGCGGTCATCCGCGGCCACGGTCCATGATCGAAAGCCTTGCGAGCAGCGAGGATCGCCCGCTCGGCATCTGCTTTGCTGCCAGCCGGAAATCGGCTCACCACGACACCATGGCTCGGAGCAACGCGCTCGATCGGTTGGAAGGACCCGGCTTCCCACTTGCCGTCGACCAGCATCTTGAATTCGCGGGCCCTGTGGTCGCTAAGCGCCTTCGGATTCACCAGAACCGTCATTACCATTCTCCCTTGAACTTTGCCGGGCGCTTCTCGCTGAAGGAAGCAATGCCCTCCTTGAGATCGGCGGTCTTCGCAACGAGGATCGAACCCAACGCTTCGACGGCGGTGCCGTTGTCCTCGCCGTTTGCTGAAGCGATCATCAGCTTCACGATCTCGAGCGCGGCAGGCCCTCTTGCCGAGACCCTCTGCGCATAATCCTTCGCGGCATCGACCGCGTTTCCGCTCGATGTGACCGCATCCACGATGCCGAGCACGTGGGCTTCCTCCGCAGTGAAAATTTCGCCACCCAGCGCCATGCGACGAACGACCTGCGCGCCGAAGCGCTTGACCAGGCGTTGCGTGCCAGACCAGCCGGGAACCATGCCTAGACCGGTCTCGGGAAGTCCGATCTTGATGTGCTCTTCAGCAATGCGAATGTCAGCGACGCCAGCGAGCTCCAGCCCACCGCCGAGGGCATGCCCATTGAGGGCGGCGATCAGCGGTATCCTGAGGGTCGCAAGTCTTTCGAAAACGCGATGTCCGTGGCGCACCCAGGCATGACCGAATTCCTGCGGCTGCATGCCGCCCCAGGCCTTGATGTCGCCGCCGGCAGAAAAGCCCTTGCCCTCGCCCGTCAGGATTGCCGCGCGCACGTCGGCGTTTGCCTCGACTTTGTCGGCTGCATCTGAAAGCGCTTTCAGCATGTCCAGATCAAGCGCATTGAGCTTTTCTGGACGCGATACCGTCATGATCGCGACGTGATCCTCGACTTGGATTCTTACGGTGCCGCTAGCCATTGAAGGCACCCTCCAGAACGCGGGCGCTCTTCGTCGGCAGAGACAGGCCTATGTTTGCTTCGTCAAAGAGGCGTGCATCCATAACCTTGAGGTCCTTTGCTATGATCAGCGGGAACTCGGATTGAGCGAGGATATGGCTCAGGTCGATCCCCGGTGCGATCTCCGTGAGAACAACGCCTTCCGGCGTCAGCTTCATCACGCACCGCTCGGTGACATAAGTGATGTCCTGGCCCTGCTCGATCGCGCGCTTGCCGGAGAAGGTGACATGCTCGACCTCATTGACGAGCTTCTTCAACTTGCCTTCCTTCTCGATGACCAGCTTGCCGTCGGCGATGCCAAGCTTCGCTCCCGCATTGAACATTCCCGAGAACACGATCTTCTTCGCCCGCGCGGTTATATCAACGAAGCCGCCGGCCCCCGCTGTCACATGGGGTCTGAATGAAAGCTTCGAGACGTTGACAGAACCGTCCTTGCCGATCTCGAGGAAAGACAGGAGCGAAGCATCGAAGCCGGCGCCCTGGAAGTAGGTGAACTGGTATGGCGACGGCATATAGGCGTCGGCGTTCGAAGCGCAGCCGAATGCGAAGTCCAGCAAAGGAACCCCTCCGACGGCCCCCTGCTCGATGACCCAGGTGACCGCGCCGTGCAGCCCCTCCTCAAGCAGGATGCGCGGCACGTTGGCGGAAATGCCGAAGCCCAGATTGACGCAACTCCCCGCCTGCAACTCTTGTGCAACGCGGCGCGCGATGACCTTCTGGATGTTGAATTCCGGAACGCGGAAGCTCTCCAGCGGACGGAGGATCTCGCCTGAGATGGCCGGATCATAGAGCGTCTGAGTGGTTTGCTTCTGATCCGGATCGACGATGACATAGTCGACCAACATGCCAGGTACGCGCACGTCGTGCGGCTTCAGCGAACCTTCCTTGGTGATGCGCTTGACCTGGGCGATGACGATGCCGCCATTGTTGCGGGCGGCGAGCGCCTGATCCAGACCACCGAGATAAGCGCCTTCGTGCTCATAAGTCAGATTGCCGCGCTCGTCTGCAGTTGTCGCTCGGATGATCGCGACCTGCGGCACGATCGATGGGAAGAACAGCCAGTCCTCTCCTTCGAACGAGACACGCTTGACGACGGGCTCCTTGGCCCCGAGGTCGTTCATCGCGCAACCCTGTCTTCTCGGGTCGACGAAAGTGTCGATACCGACCTTCGTCAGGACACCGGGTCGTTTCGCGGCAGCCTCCCGGTGAATATCGAACATGATGCCCGAAGGAATATTGTAGGCCGCAATCTCGTTGTTCGTGATCATCTGCCAGATCAGCGGCGGCTCTGCGCTGGATGGACCCGACGGATAGGAGCCGCCGATGATACGCTTGATCAGGCCCTTCTTGGCGATGTAGTCGACACCCTTGATACCACTCATGTCGCCCGCGGCGATCGGATGCAGGGTCGTGATCTCCCGCGGATGGCCGGTGCTGTCGAAGCGCTCGCCAATCGCCTTCAGCATAAGGTCAGGGCAACCAAGACCGCTGGACGACGACACCGACACCATGGCTCCGTCGGGGATCAGTGCGGCAGCTTCGGCCGGGGTGATATGCTTGCTCATTGGAATTGCTCAAAGTCCTGTTTGGATTTTCACGGCCGTCCCGCTCTTGGTGGCTTCGACGACCGCCAGACCTGTCGCCAGCGACCAGATGCCATCCTCCGCCGTCGCCGAAGGACGACCCTTTCCGGCGACAGAACCGTGAAAGGCTTGCAGTGCCGTCTCATAAAGGTTGCTCGCGTCGGTCGGCAGTTGCTGCTCGCCATCCGCATTTCTAAGCGTCACCGTTCCGTCAGGACGTTGCGTCATCACGTTACGGCCGATGATCGAACCTTCAGTGCCATGCACCTCGAACCCGGTCTCCGCATATTTGGTCGTGAAGGCATCGTGGAATTGGGCAAGGATCCCGTCCTGGAAACGCATGACACCCATCACGCCGTCTTCGACGCCTGGCTTGCCCATCCCCGCCGCCTGCGAAAACGCAATGACCTCGACCGGATCGCGGCCGAGCACAAAACGCAGCGTGTCGGTGTCATGAACGGTGATGTCGAGAATAACACCGGCTCCGGCTTCGGGCCGATCCAGCCGCCAGCCTTGCAGGTGAGCCGGGAGGTACACCGCATGAAAAACGCGAGCGGCCAACGGCTTGCCGATCTTGCCGGAGGCGATGGCGTCTCTCATGGCGATGTGAGTGGAGGCGTTGCGGAGATGGTGGTTGGTGGCGAGAACGACACCGGCGTTCTTCGCCGCCTTGACCATGGCGTGCGCATCGTGCAGCGACATCGCCAACGGCTTCTCGCAAAGAATATGCTTGCCGGCGCGCGCCGCAGCGATCGCCTGGTCGCGATGAAGTTCGTTCGTCGTCGAAATGTAAACCGCATCGACATCCGGATCGTTCACAAGGACATCGACATCAGCGACATGCCTCGGGATCCCGTTTTCCTTCGCATAGGACCGGCCGCGCTCGACGCTCGAGCTCATGACGGACACGATATCGCCGCCAGTAGCGCGGATAGCGTCAATCACCCATTCACGCGCAATGGTACTTGCCCCAATCAGTCCCCAACGAACGGTCATGCCATCTTTCTCCCTGTCTTCTGCGCGGCTCCGCAGCTCTCGCGAATGACGAGCCGGACAGCCGTGGTCACGCTTTCGGGCTCCGCCTTGCCTGCGTTGATCTGCTTGAGGAGAAGCTGTGCTGCGCGTCTGCCCATGCTTTGCGGATCGACGGAGATCGTCGTGAGAGCAGGGACCGCCGTTTGTGCCTCGATCACGTCGTCGAAGCCGACGACAGCGAAGTCACGACCGGGTTCCATATGACGCGCGCGCAGGCCATCGCACACGCCGAAGGCGACGGCATCATTGAAGCAAACCGCCGCCGTTGGCCGGTTGCTCATTGCCATCGCCCGCCCGATCGCATCGGCTCCGCCTGCTCTCGAGGGCGCCGATGAGACCACCAGCTCTTCATGAAAACTGAAACCGGCGGCGTTCATGCCATCCATATAACCCGCAAGACGCTCCTCGAAGACCGCCGTGTCTGGAAATCCGCCGAGAAATGCGATTCGTGCGTGGCCGAGGGACGCCAGGTGCTCGACTGCCGCTGAAGTCCCGTCCTGATTGTCGGAAACAATCGACGAGACCTTTGCACCAGGCAGGCTGCGAACAACAACGACAACCGGAATATCGGCTGCAACAAGCGGCTTGAAATCGGCCGCCTCGGTAGCACGCGCCGGAGAGACGATGAGCCCCGAGATACCATGCTCCCTCATCGAGGCGATGACTTCCCGCTGCCTGTCAATGCTCTCGCTCGTGTTCGAGAGGAACTGCACGAAGCCGGCAGACTGCACGACCATATCGACGCCAACAGCAAGTTCGGCAAAGAAGCTGTTGGTGAGGTCGTTCACCACGACGCCGATGATCTTCGACTTTGCACTCGTTTGGCGAAGGTTCGCGGCCCCGCGGTTATAGACATAACCAAGCTCACGCATCGCTGCATTCACCTTGGATCGCGTCCCTTCATTCACCAGAGGGGACCCTTGCAATACCAGCGAGACGGTCGACTTCGAGACGCCGGCGGCCTTCGCGATGTCAATGACCGTCACCCTCCCTTTCGACATGAATTCCTCCCGGCCCGCGCCAACTTGGGCAGTAAATAATTGGAACGTTCCAAACTTGTCAAGCACATTCTTTGGAAAACCTTCACCCCCGTAACGCGACAAAACACACAACAATCGCATTGCTTCTCATTGTTTCTCTTATATTTTGTCACCAGTTCGCGCCGAGGTTCCCGCTTCCCCGCCCCCGTTCCCTAGATTTAAAAAAAGGCTATTGCAATTTGGAACGATCCAAATTATTGCGTCATTCACCTATCGAGGAGGATCGCAATGAGCTTGTCTTTAAATCTGCCGAACACTGACGGTTCCGCCAGCGAGTACCGGCTTCTCGGCACACCGATCGGGCGCCCTTCCACACCGCCAAAATTCAACCGGATCGCCTATGCGGCCGCCCATGTCGTATCGGAGCCTCGAAAGGACGTTGACCCTTGGGGCCGTCCGGCAATCGATTGGGACGCGACGATCGCCTTCCGCCGGCACCTGTGGAGCCTCGGCTTCAAGATCGCCGAAGCGATGGATACCTCCCAGCGTGGCATGGGGCTCGACTGGGCTGGCGCGCAGGAACTGATCCGGCGATCGCTGCAGGAGGCTCGCACGGTTCCGGGCGCTGACCTTGCATGTGGTGCCGGCACTGATCATCTCGCGGCAGCCGATGCGAGATCGATTGACGATGTCATCCAGGCGTACGAGACGCAGATCGAATTCGTGGAAAAGAATGGCGGCCGCGCCATCATGATGGCCAGCCGCGCCCTCGCCCGCGTGGCGTCCTCCCCCGACGACTACGCCAAGGTCTATGGCAGAATTCTCTCGCAGGCCAAGGACAAGGTCGTCCTGCATTGGCTGGGAGAAATGTTCGACCCGAACCTAGCCGGCTACTGGGGCAGCGCGCAATTCGAACCGTCGCTCGAGTGCGTCCTCAGAATCATCAACGAGAACAAGGACAAGGTCGAGGGGATCAAAATCTCGCTGCTCGACAATGCCAGGGAGGTGCAACTTCGCAATCGGCTTCCGGAAGGCGTGCTCTGCTTTACCGGTGACGATTTCAACTATGCGGAACTGATCGAGGGGGATGGCAAGCGCTATAGTCATGCGCTGCTTGGCATCTTCGACGCCGTCGCCCCTTCGGCATCAAAGGCGTTGGCATCGCTCGCTGCGGGTGACGCCGCTACCTTCCGATCCATCATCGAGCCGACCGTTCCGCTCTCCCGCAAGATTTTCGAAGCCCCGACGCAATACTATAAGGCCGGCGTCGTCTTCCTGGCGTGGTTGAACGGTCACCAGAGCCATTTCAGCCTTCCGGCAGGGCTGCAGTCGGCGCGCGGCGTCAATCACTATGCCGATATTTTCCGGCTCGCAGACAAAGCAAACGTCCTGGACAAACCCGACCTTGCCGTCGCACGCATGAGGCATTTCGTAGGCGTGTTTGGCATAGAATGAGCCGCCGACGAGAGGCGCTAAAGGGGGCTCGAACAAGGGAACCAGAGCGAACGTTCGGCGTTCAAGGCGCAGATCGCGTCGAGATTGTCTTTCTCCGGCGCGACCTTTCCGGCATACCTTGCTCTCGCCTCACCAACACCGAGGTTTTTTTGTTCGGCTGTTCTACCTAGTAGCTACAAGGCCGGTCGTTATCGAATCCAAGTGCGCAGGCTGAGTTTAGGGGGCGATTTCGATCCTGTTGGCCGGTTGTCGAAGTACAGGCCGATGTGATCGCCGCAAGGCTGATCAACGCCCCCGCCACTACAAATCTGTGAAATCGGTTCATCTGACCTTCTCCTTCGTAGGATCAAGCATCATAACCCGCTCCGAAGCAACAGGCGACGACCGCCTGCCGATAAAGTTCGAAGGAACCTCACGGCGTGGGGAAGCAGCAAAGTTCCCTCGTCTCGTTCGAACCGACGCCAGCCCCTTTTGTCCTCGGTTCATAGCCACCAGGAGATTGTGGCAATCCCGAATATAGATGACCCAAGAGGACTGCACATTGGACCTGGGCCCCGCAACCTTTGGGGCGGTTGGTTCACGCTCCATTCAATACGAAAAGAACAACGACGAAAGCGGCGATATGAACACGGATACATCGATGGGGTTGAAGCCCGCGCAGCCCTCCCGGGTCAAGAGCACCCGGTCGGCGCTTAAGACGCTTCCGGCGGATGCTTTTAAGCCGACGGCCTACTGAAGCTCAGACTTCTCTTCAGAAGCGATAACCGTTCCGTGTCGCAGTGCCTCCTCTTGAGCTGCCTGGATGGCCTGCTGGATAAAATACACGACGAGATCGTAGTCCGGAGTCTCCCGCGAGGCGATTTCCCACGCAACGTTCAGAGTGAATATCAGCTGTGGGACAATCGTATCGGTCACGGCGGCGTACCCTGAAAGCACGGGAATCTTACGGGCCGTTCACGGCCACAGCAATGTCAACGATTGAACGTACGGCACGAGAATGTCACCAGCGACTTAGTAGCTTGTACTATAGCGCTCATCAGGATGCCTACCAGCGCTCGCGCGGCGAGTCCGACTTGCCAATGATACCCTCACCGGCTCGCAAAGTCCTGAATGCCTCTTCCTTGATTTGAAGGAAGGCGTGAGTTCCATGTTCAAATCCCTGCCGTTTGTCAATGATTGAGCAGCGGCGTCACCGAAGGGTTCTGCTTGTCTTCCTCTTCCATTGCGGGCTCGCGATCCCCACTTTTGGAGAGGCGGAGCAACACCCGTCGATGACAGGACACCCCCACGATTGGAGCGCAGCCATGTTGGTACACCGATGGAAAAAACCCCTCGTGCTGGGAGATAGCCGCATCCGCATCGTTGTCGGTTCCCCGGAGGAGGCCTTGACCTGGCTCATTCATGAGCCGAACCAGAGCACGGCGAAATGGCAGCGAGCATGGGAAGCTTGCCGAGCGGTCATTGAGGGTCGGATGAGGGCCGAAGATGCCAAACCCGCCGTTCTGTTCGCGGCTGCACGCTAAGTCGTTCGGACTGGTGCTGTTTGGAGATTGGTTCAACGCTCACCTCGCGCGGCTTGCTCAGTCAGGTACGCAGCCGGTCGATGCGCTTCATGTCAGAAGCAGCGCCGAAGGTCCCGAGCTTGTAATCGCGAAACTTCCGATCGCCGGCAGGATGAACTTTGCCGCTGCGACATTCCGAACCCAGCCGGGCGCCTTGGCAGCATCTGCATTCATGCGGCTTATCCCGATTCTTGGCCTACCCTGGCAGGAACACGATTAGAGGTTATCTAAGAGGTTGAAATGATTGGCGACCCCTGCAGGACTGCAAGAAGTTTCAATTTTAGACGTAAAAACAATGATTATTGTCGATAGTGAGGGGCGATTTGGTGCGATTGATATCATTAGATTATTTTATCGCCTTCCCCTCACTGAAAGGCACCTCGATTGCTCGAAGAGACTTATGATAAGCTGAAGCAGATGCACGGAAGGTGAAGTGATGGATAGCATGGTGGAGAAGGTTGCCAGTGCGTTATTGGCTGAGACCCAAAACATGGGAGCGCTAGCGCATCACATTCCGATAGAGACGAGATTGGCCCGAGTGGCGATCGAGGCAATGCGGGAGCCTACTCCAGAGATGATCAAGGAAGCCTACGACAACCGAGACCCCGGATTTTGCGATGAACCCGGTGATGTGATGACTCCGGAAGAAACGTGGGGCCATATGATCTCTGCAGCCCTCAAGGAAGAGGAGAAGGTGGGATGAGACAGCAGAGCGAGCCATTCACCGACGATGAGCGCGCCAAGTGGCCTTATGGGCAACCACCTGCGCTTCCTGTGGGAATTCATATGGGGGTTCAGATCATAGATCACGGCAACGGGCTATGCTCTCAGCTCGACTTTGTACAAAATCGGTGGTGATTTCGGGGGCATCTGAGCAGCCCTGGGTGAATCAATTCGCCGCAGGGTCCCGGCCTTGCGCCATTCGTTTGATCGGATTCGAACGAATGGATGAGCGAACAACATGATTGTAGCCGTGAGCCGGGAGACGCGGTCCCCCACATCCTTCGCAAATGGCTGTCGCCGTTTCGTTTCTGGTTTACCGCGCCAAGCTGGGAGCATCTGCTGGTCCTGGTGATGGGTGCGCTCCTTTCGCCTGGCAAGCGAACGGTGACGGCCTGCCTGCGCATCACCGGACGCGCGGAGGTAAGTAATTTTGCCGCCTATCATCAACTCCTCAACCGAGCCCGCTGGAACCCTCGCACGTTGGCGGCCCGTCTGCTGTCCATCATTGTTGCCCGGCTCGTGCCCGAGGGCCCTGTCGTGATTGGCATGGATGATACAATCGAACGGCGTTGGGGCCAACGCATCGCCGCGCGTGGAATTTATCGTGACCCGGTGCGCTCCAGCCATGGCCACTTTGTCAAGGCCAGCGGCTTGAGATGGTTGAGCTTCATGGTTCTTTCACCTGTCCCATGGGCAAAATGTATTAAAGCCCTGCCGGTGCTGACGATCCTGTGTCCCTCTGAGCGCCATGATCAGAAGAAGGGCCGAAAGCACAAGCTGCTGACTGATTGGGCAAGGCAAGGCGTCTTGCAGCTTTGCCGCTGGCTGCCGGGCCGCGAAATCATCTTTGTCGGCGATAGCAGCTTTGCCGTTCATACACTGGCTGCGGCTCTTCCCGACACGGCCACTCTCATCACGCGGTTGCGTCTGGATGCCAGTCTCTTTGCTCCACCAGATCAACGGCACGAACATACGCTCGGGCGACCGGCGCAAAAAGGCAGGCCATTGCCGAAACTGAAAACGCTCCTCAAAGACGCAAAGACCGAGTGGCAGCGCATCGTCGCATCGTCCTGGTACGGCAAGCAAACCGACAAAACCCTTGATGTCACATCAGGAACCGGCCTCTGGTATCGGCGTGGAACGCCCCCAAGACCAATTCGCTGGGTTCTCGTTCGCGATCCATCAGGCCGTCGTGAACCCCAGGCGTTCATGAGCACCAACGTCAACCTTGAGCCCGCTCAGATCATTGCCTATTTCGTTCGGCGCTGGCAGATCGAGGTCACCTTCGCCGAAACGCGAGCGCATCTTGGCGTGGAAACCCAACGGCAGTGGAACGACAAAGCCATCATGCGCACGACCCCGTCGCTGCTGGCGCTCTACAGCCTCGTCACACTCTGGGCATGCGATCTGCTCGGTCATGGCGTCCTTCCCTATGCCGCCGCCTGGTACAAGAAAACAGAGTTCACCTTCTCCGATGCCATCGGTGCGGTTCGCATGATCCTGTGGGATCAGGATATTTATCGACAGCACCCGCCAGACCCGGACATTCCTGAAACTCAACCAAGCCGCCTCAAGCGGATGACACAAGCACTTTGCTTCGCTGCATAATGTACAAAGTCGAGCTCAGGTGTTGCCGAAATACATTGAGGAGGCTCTAGGGCTTCACCCACCGAAGACAATCGAGATGCCGTGGGGGATTCGAGTCGCGCCGAATAAGTGAGGCTGAAATGCCAGAACCTTCATCAATGCCAATCCCGCCGCTTGGGATTGTCTTGGATCGCCCCGGCAAGTATCGGGTTGTGACCTCTGTCGCCGCAATGGGCGAGATCCTGACGATGAGATGGCCAGAGGATCAGCAGGGGGATGCATGGCAAGCCGCAGTGAGTGCCTGCCTACGGGCTCTTGAGGAGCAAGCCAATGGAGAGGCCGCACGAGCCGCGTTCATCATGGCTGCGGAAGACGCCGGTATTCGCGTGAATGCTGACGCGGAGCAGTTTCGACCGCCGAAGCTCTAGGGCCTCAAATTACCGGCCACCATACCATCGTTGATTTCATTGACATTTTCGTCAATAAACAGGGTATCCCCGTGAATAACCGGCCACCCGTTTAGGGGCGAACGATAGGCATCTTATAGAGCGTCTTGTCGCTCTTCCCACTGGCGTCGATCTTGCTCGAAAGAACCTCAACACGAGTGGCAACCTTGTTGATGGTATCGATCATCGTGTCGAGCTTGCCACCGAAGGATTCCACGACACGGTCAATGCGGGTATTCGCCGCCTCTATCCCCTTCTTGTTCTCCGCCGTCGCTTCGAGTGCTCGAGTTGTCTGAAATGACAGGGGCGCAATCTGGGCTATCTGCCGCTGCACTTCGCTGTTGTCGTTTTTACGGTCCAGAGACTCACTGTCGAAACGGCTTGCCTGGGAACGCTGTGTTTCCCTGATATCGGCAACATCTCGGTTTAGGCTAACCCATACGCCACCAACGAAGAACGCGTTGACGATGGCGCCTCCGACGATGGCGATGAAGTGAACTGGATTGATCTTTGGCTTCTCGATATCGATATGCATAGTATCTCCTGCCATTCTTGCCCCTGCCCTGCTGCTGCCTGTTAAAGCTTTTGGAACGATCGACGGGCATTGTGTTTGCCAGCCATTTGCGATGCGATGAATCGTGGATGGTAGGCTCGGCATCCTGTTAGCGCAGGTGTCGGGCCGCTTTCGTTACTTCCAGCAGCCTTGCGACTTGCCGAATTTGTTGTGGCTGGCGACCTGATTGGCGAAAGGTCGATCAGTGCGGAGGATTGTGACCGATGTCCCCAGGCTCGGCGTCAGGCGTGAGAACCCGTCGCACGCATTCTGCTTGGTCGTCGTCTGACAGCCCCATAGAAGCGCACAGAGCGGAAGCGTCAGCAGTAGAGACCTGATCATTGATTTCGTTCCTCTTGCGAAGGATGTTGACCGAATTGGAAAGGGCTTGCGTAGCGGCCTGCTGGCGTCCCTCATGCCGCCCGATGAGTATTGACGGGTAGACGGTCAAAGCAGCGCCTAGCGCCACACCAGCACCGATTTTGATTGCGTCGAGAAAGCCGAGACCGAACATCACTTTGCCGCCATCTGTTTCGCCATCATCTCGGCAGTCTTCATCCACGCTTGCAGCCCGAGGCTAGCCACGTTCAGGCCCGCAACGATCTGCAATGACTGTTCAGGGGTGAAAAACGACTGCCAATTGAATGTCGTCAAGCTGGCGATGAGCAATGACGAGAAGGTGAGGAAATAGGCCGTGCCGTTGGTGAGTGTGTTTGCGGAGGGCATATTCACTGTGTTGCCTCCGCGATCCGCGCCTTCTTGCGACGCGCATAGAAGCCATAGGCAAGTCCGCCGACCGTCAGGAGCGCCGAAACGATGATCAGGCCGGCGACAACCTTGCCGACAAGATCGCTGCTGTAGCTCAGGGGCGTAAGCTGGTCCTGAACCTGCTGGAGCGTGGCAGCGAGGCCCCCGGAGGCAATGCCGCCGCCTGTCGCCGCATCGGCCACTGCGGGCGATGGTGCCGCCTTGATATCGGACGCATAGGCCTTGTGGGATGGCGATACTTCGGCAAATCTGGCAATCGGCAGCGGAGCATCGTCCCCTGTCGCCCACGCCTGCCCCGTCGCCTTCACATCCTTGATGCGAGCCGCCCACCCCTTGCCGAACGTCGGCCACGTCTTCAGCGCCTTGAGGAAGGCCAGACGGTGCGCCAGGATATCGGCAATGAGTTGGTCGTGGTTCTGGTGGTTGACCGCCGCAGAGATGGTCGCAGGGCCTACGACGCCGTCAGCATTGACGCCGAGGGCGCGCTGAAGCCAGAGAACCGATTGCTTGACGCCAGAGTTCACATTGCCGTCAAAGACGACATAGGAGACGCCGGCGGGGAATTTGTCGAGGCGGGCCGTGTTCCAGTAGCTTGACCTGTAGATATCCTGAAGTTCCTCCGTGTCTATGAAGCGGACGCTGCGATGTGGCTGGCCTTGACGGTCGCGATAGGCGTCATAGACGCGCTGCGTTACCCCCATCATGGTCGCTCCGCCGGGATCGAGTTTATGATTGCTGTATCCGCCTTCGCTTTTCAGCACCTTGGCGAGAGAACGAGAGAATTCCTTTGCCGGGTCTATGACCTGCATTGATAGGCTCCAGATTGTCGAGAGAGATTCAGAAAGGCTTGGACTTGAGCTGATGCCGGCCGGGTGCCGAGTCGAGAGGATAAGGACCAGATGCTATGGTTGATCATGCCCTGCGGGTGTGAAATATTCCGCGCAAATGGCAGGCTGCCAAAAGGGGATTATCGACGTGCTTTCCTATGCTCAACTTTCCGAAGATGTTTTTCTCCACCGCTGCTTTTCAGGAAAAGATCGCGGCTTTTACATCGATATCGGCGCGAGCCATCCTGTGCACTGCAACTCCACGTATCACTTCTATCAGCGCGGGTGGTCGGGCATTAACGTCGAGCCGACACCCTATCGCTTTGGAGAACTTGTCCGCGCGCGTCCGCGTGACATCAACATTATGGCAGCGGTGGGCAGGAAGGACGGAAAGGCCAGTTTCAATCTCAGCTTGAACGCTGACCATTTGTCATCGCTTCACCAACAAAGCGCAGATATAATCGGCTCTCATCGGGCATCTGTACACAGACTCAATGTTGATCTGATCTCCTTGGCAACGCTTTGTGAGCAGCACGCTCCGGAGGAAATCGATTTCCTTAAAATCGATGTCGAAGGTGCCGAGGCCGAAGTCATCGCGGGAGCAAATTGGTCCAAGTGGCGGCCGGCCGTTCTACTAATAGAGGCCGTGGACGCATCCGACCACTCCCCGACATGGGTCGCATGGGAAGACGATCTGCTCAATGCAGATTACATCAGTGTATTTTTTGACGGTGTGAACAAATGGTACGTTGCGCGAGAAAGAAGTGACCTTTGCGTCCACTTTCAAACGCCGATTAATCCATTTGACGGCGCCACCGTCTTTCACTCGTTCGGACACCCTCTGCATGATAACAGACACCCAGACCATGCATGGTCCATCAATTTTGCTAAGCGCCTGTTCAATGCAGCATCAACTGAGACGGATGAGCGGCTTTATCAGGTGATGACGTGGGACTTGCTTGAAGAGGAACGGAACCGATCAGCCTCCCGAGAGGGCATAAACCTGGCGTTCAATCGCGTCCTTAACCGAGGGCCTGGGGACGCGGACGTTAAGCATTGGGAGGGCAGAAACGACCTAACACTAGGCATGCTTTATTCTGAATTGCTGCGCGGTGAGGAATTCCGGATGAAGCGATCCCGCATCTCTACGGGCTCCATTCATCGGTAGTTAGTAGAAGTTTATACCGTACGTGTTGCCTATCGAAGACTCTGGGCTGGCGTACGTCTGGATATTGCAAGACTTAGAATTAAATAAATTCCTGCCTGATGGGCAATCGAACGATATTTTCCCGAGAATCTGGCCATTCCTGAAATCGTTTTTGTTCGCATACGGGCTGTTTATATATATGCAGGTATTTACTTCTTCGATGTCCAGATTTTCAAAAGAGTTTGAGAAGCTGTACCCATCAGTCAACAATATCCCGATGTTTGCATTGGAAAAGGAGCCGCTAAAACTCGAGAACTGTGTTTGTCTCAATCTTAGGGCATTCCCATACCCCGGAGCGCAAGGGTTGTTCGCCATCCCGGTGACGGCTGCAGGCCTACCAGACCCACCGGAGTTTACGGTTATGCCGCGAAAGAATGAGTTACAGACATGGTTACACAGAAGCCCAATGTTGCTCGGAGACTGCAAGCCGTTTTGAATTACAAGCCCGTCAACGATCATTGAATTTATGGCGCCAGACAGATTGTCATTTCCGATACGAACGAGAGGCCCGGCAACATGGCCACCCACTCTGAAATTTGAAAAAAGAGGATAGAAGACGTCGCCTTCAGCGTGGATACTAAGAGAATATCCTGGGTCCAGAATGAACCCATCATAGTTTCTCCGCTTCCCTTCTATCGTCACACCGAAATTTTTACCGCCTAAATTCCATGGACACGTAGGGCGGTAACGATACCACCCATCCAGTAGCCCGGAATGCTTTTGCGTTAAAATCTCAGACAACCAGAGATCGATCGCAGCGGTATCATCAACGATCCCGTCTCCGATGGCTCCGTACTCTTGAGGGCTCACATTTCCCATGGCCTACACGCGGCCCCGCTCATCGAGCCACCCATAAGTCCCAACAATAAGAGTACAGTTAGCGTCGGAAGCGCTGGCGAGCGCCCTTATCCGGCTGCTGGTGTCTGTTCTTATGGAGACATCCTGTGCGGTTTCTCTCGAATAGTTGGACCCAGCTCGCGCGATCAATTGCATCTTTGATGCGACAACGCTTTCGCTGGTTTGCGACAAGGACGAAAAATATACAGCGAACGTTACCAGATCCGCTGTATTGACGGCTCTGGTGTGCAGCAATGCTTCCACCACGATTCCGCTCGGGACCGTCAGTGTGGGCGTTAGTGCTACCACCCCAGGGTTTGCCTGCGAGATATCTTCCTGAACGGTAGAAAAAAGAAACTGGTCACCTCTTTGGCTGAAAGCGATGATTGCTGCTGATTTCCTGATTATTGAGCCGATGCGCCGCTTGCGGTCGTAGTTCGTCGGCATTGTTGGGGCCGTGGCAGAGGCCGAGAACAGAGCGTCTACAACGCCCGTATCCGATCTCTGGATAAGCCAGACGTGATAGGTCGTGTTGGCGATCGAGCCGGTGTCCAGGCCACCGTTACCGCTGCCGACAGCCCAGGCGGCATCTAGTCGCTTTGTTAGGGCCGAGGCGAGCACCATGAGCACTGGGCTTGCTTCAGTGCTGGCGGCTTCGCCTGCTGCAATGTCGATATCGTTGGTGGCGTCGGTCGCGTTGTTCGAAAGCGTCAAGCCGTAGAGATGGCCGAATAGGGCTGCGGATACGTTCGCCCTTGCTTGCGCCTGCTGGGCAGCCGTCAATGTCTGGCTGTTGAACCCCACGACAGAAAGGGATGTCTGCGCGCCGGCTACAGACGTAGCTCCTGTGCCGCCTGCAACGATCGGGCGAGCCAAATTAGCATCTGCCGTGAGATCGTTCACAAATGCGTTGTACTCAGGCGATTTGATGGTCGTGAGAGTTGTCGCGAGCGTTCCTGCTGGCGGGCTGTACACGTTTGCGCCGTTGCGAGGCATTTACGTTTCCACTTCCATATCTAGGCACGCGCCCACAAACCCGCTAAGATTGTGTTGGCGGCTTATGTTGGAGAACCGAATGAGGGTTTTGATTATTGGGCTGGCGCTTCTGCTAGCCGGTTGCCAGTCGCAAGAAGTCTCGGAGATGAGCTATTCCCAGACGAAAGACCTAGCCATCCAGAAGAACAAGGAATGCGCCGCCCAAGGCATCAAGCCGGGGACGAACGAAATGAAGATGTGCGTGACGCATGAAATGAACCGCGAGGCCGCTCTTCGTCACAACCGAAACGCCCGCCTCCAGGCTGCAGCCAACTCGTCGACCTATTGCCAGGGTTACGGAAACAGCGTGGTGTGCTTCTAGGTCTCGTTTGGATCTAGCTGGCGCGGCCTTCCCATGAGCAGTGCCCTGATTAGCGCTTCCGTCCTCGCTTGGCGGACAACTTCAAGCGGGGCATCTGCTTTCATTCTCTCGTAAAGCGGGGATCGAGTGCGGACGGCTTCATCGGCTGATCGAAGCGCGCCTCTGGTCAAAGCGTTCGATATCGCCTTGCTTGCTGCCCCGACGCCGAGAGGCAGAGCTGCACCGATGGCTGCACCTGCGCTACCACCCGCTGCACCACCAGCACCAGCACCGGCAGCGGCAGTGAGCATCTGCCCAAGGCCACCGCCCCCGCCGAGGAGATTGCCAACATATCGCGTGGCATTCTGCGCTGGTGTACCCGTCACGATTCTCTCAAGAGAGACTAGTTCTTCGGGAGAATAACCAGAGATTTCTTTTGGCTTGAGGATAGCGGCGGCAATTCGTTGACGGATCGCATTTCCGGTATTTGTGCCGGAATTGGATGCCGCGGCGCGAAGATCTGCGGCTCTTTCGACACCGGTAAGGGCGTCCGAGCGGCTGGCTGCGGCGTAGTTGGCGTTACCGGCTTTGAGCGCACTGGCTGCATCGCTAGCGGTTCCAGCCACAACACTTGCCGGATTGTCAGAACCAATGAACTCATCCAGCCCTCGAATCGCTTGCGTTGCCGCCGCTTGGTCGGTTGGGTCGGTGAAGTTCTGAGCGATTTTGCCAAAGGTTTTGCGGGCGGAGTGGAGCCCTTTGATGCTGGCAACGCTGTTTTCTGGCGGGTTGGATAGCTTGTCGAGGATACTATGTGTTTTCCCGGCAACTTGTGCGTCAAAGCCTTGTTCCTCTAATCTTGCCTTTGCCGCCTGCGCCGCATCTTTAACCGCAGTTGACGCATAATCAACGCCGCTTTCGCGCATGGCGTCGAAATTCCGGCCTGCTTCAGCAAAAAGATCATCTGCAGACGGGACATTAGGCACACTCTGACGAAGTTGCTGCTTCTCCCCGGGGACGATACCGGTACCGGTGCGAAGCCCAGGGGTTGACGGCGAGAACGTACCGGCGAACTCCAGCGATCGGCCAAGCACCTCGGGCCTGACGTTGCCGTCCGCGCCCATGACCTGTTCCTTGCCTGTGTAGACGTCGCCGGGGAGCATGAACGCGCTCTTTGCAGAACCAAGAATATCCTTGGCAAATCCGAGGATACCCGCGTTGCTGTCGAAGCTTTTGTTCCCTTGGGCGTCAACGCTGAATGGCAGAAACTGTCCAGTATATGACTGGTCAACCGGCGGGGCCACAACGAAGCCATCTGGAGGAGTCGGGGGCGACCCATTTCCTGACGATCCTTGCAGGACAAAACCCGGGGGCAGCGGAGGAAGTTCGCTCATTGTACGGGGACCCAATTCGTGCCGTCAAACTCAATGGTTTCGCCTGTTTTCGGGTTCATCGCGCGCGGGCGCTGACCTTGAGGCTTAGGAGTTGGGGGGAGAGGATTTTCGGTCTGAGCCGCTACCGGTGCAACAGCTTGCGGTTCATCCAGAGGAGGCAATGAGCCTGCCTGCGCCACCGCATTGACCATCGTCCGAACCCGTCGCTTCTTATTATCGATCGACTCTTTCGATTCCCCGGGCCGAGGCGTCAGAATATCCGTCTGTTTCCGCACCTCTTCGGGCGTGGCCGTCGCGCCAGAAACGCTATACAGGTAGGACGACACTATCGTCTGAAGAGAATTTGCCGCCTTTTGATATTCGGGCGTCGTCGCGAATTCGCTAAAGGGGAGCTTCGAATAAGCTTGGTTCCCGAGTTCGGACAGAGCGTCGTAGTTGTCTTCAACCGTCTTCAATTCGGGCTTGATGACAGAGAAGAGAGACTGATTTTTACGCTCTGCCTCTGAGAGAAGCTTCTGAGGCTTCCCGCCTGTCAGTGGGATGATGCCAGCGTTGTTCGAAGAAACAGCGTCCGTTGCCTGCGGAGCAGGAGACTGCTGCTGGGCGGTTGGTGCGACTGGAGGCGTCTGTGCTGAAGGTGCGCCTGAGCTTGGCCCGAACAAGTCCACACCTTGAGGGGGCTGCTGTGCGTTTTCACCGAACAGATCCACGCTCTGCTGCTGGGGCGCTGGCTGTTGCTGCCCCTGTTGCTTGAATATGCCCTGCGGCGTGAGGAACATCATTGCGCCAGTGCTCGGATCGGTGATTGTCTTGCCCGCACCTAGCTGCTGCGCCTGATCTGCGGTGATCTGCCGGCTGTCGATGAGACCGTTAAGAGCTTGTGCCTCGACGGAATTGCCGCCGAAGCGGAAGCCTCCGCCTGGTCTATCAACCTCGTCCTGCGGCCTGAAAGCTTCGCCCTTATCGTTGTCGTATAGCCAGCCATCGCCAAGATTGGTGACGTTCGCACGCTTCCCTGTCTTGGCTTTGAGGGCGTCAAGCTGGGCCTGCTTGTAATCCTGCTCAAGTTTATAGGCAGGATCGGCGCGCTGAGAGTTGAGTTTGTAATCCTCGCGGGCCTTCCATGTCTCTTGCTCTGCGGACTGCTCCGCCTGTCGCTGCTGCTGCTGGATGAGCAACTGAACCGCCGCCTTCTGGCCTTCGTTCAGCCAAGGGTTCTGAATGGCCTGCAATAGACGTGGGTCAACCCCACCGAACGGGCTGTTTTGAGCGACCTGGACCGGCTGCGGCGCTTGGGGCTGCATGGATTGCTGCGGAGGCGACGGAGGAGTCGCAACCGTCGTTGGTGGCGCAAGAGCGGGCGCCTGCTGCTGAATAGCTTGCGCGGCCGGCGTGTTGGCTACAGGCGCGGGCTGCGCATAGGCCGTCGTTACCTGCGGGTCGACGTAGGGCTTCTGGGCCGGCTGCTGCGGCATCCCTACGGACGGATCGAGGCTTGCGACCTGGTCCCCACCAACTGCACGGTTGAACTTGTCGCCATATGCTGCAACGCTCGTTCCAAGAGAATCCTTGCGATCAAGCTTGCCCACACCACCGGGACCGGCAAACCACGCCTGAGCAGCGCCTTGTGGTCCATACTGCTGGACGTAGCCGCCGAACTTCTTGTCAAAGATGGCGTCCTGAAGCTGGGGATTGGCAAGGAATTCGTCAGGAGTCACTTCACGGCCAAGCGCTTCCTTCGACCATGGGCCGATGTTGGCCTCCATGACCTGATACCGCCCGAGTGCTCGCCCAAGCTTCGGGCTGGTTGGCCCGACTGCAGAATAGTCACCGCTGCCGGCGCTCTCGATCGAAGCAATGGCATCACGATACGACGACGGGCCACCTGCTGAGCTGGACGATACCGCAGGCATGGCCGAACCGCCAGGGGTTGGCGCGGAAGAGCCGCCAAGGATGCTGTTGAACAGGCTGTTTGCGGCGCTCTGCCCTGCTTCCTCAGCCTTGTTGGCGCGGCGATCTAGGACGTTTGCCACGATGCCATCACCCAGGGCGTTCAGGCCCTCGCCGATGTTCCTAGGGGCGCTGGATGCACCCATGATCGCGCGGACGAGATCGCGTTTCTGCTTGATCGACTGCGGCGTTTCGTTGGTCGACCCGCCGAACAGGAAAGAAGGTACAGCCATTATTTGGATGCTCCGAATAGCTTGCCGTAATCGACCTGTTTCATGCCATCAGGGCGGCGAGAGACCGCATCCGGGCGCTTCTTCTCGACCTCTTGGGCCATGACGCCGACGTGATGCTTGCCGTCGCCTTTGCCCTTCTTGTATTTGAAGGAGTATAATTTATGCCCAGCCATCTCGCCTACCTCGTGAATGTCTTCCTTTGAGCGTTTGTCAGACAGGCCGATAAGCTTGCCGCCGAGGCCAAACAGACCCCCGAGGATGCCATTACGCTGCTGCATCTGCGTGTTGTAGGCGCCCAACTGGTTCTGGTAGTTCTGCTCAACGAGGCCGGAATAATCGACGGTCGGAAGGCTCGGCTGGTTCGTGCCGGCACCGAACTGCGGCATGCCAACCTGCGAGCCAGACATGAGTGCGGAAATCTCGTTGAGTGGCTGGTTGCGCTGCGTCAGGATGTCCTGAACCGCCTGCTGGTGGCCATTGAGGATTAGTGAGTTGTACGCGTCGTTGGTGCCCTGGTTGAAAGTGTTCAGTTCGTTCTTGTAGGCGTCAGAACCGGCCTTAATACCTTGATTGGCGAGACGTGTGCGCAGATCCTCATCCCGTTTTGCGATCAGAGGCGCGAGGCGCTGATTGGCCAGATCCATCGTTCGCGCTTCAGTGGCCTGCGTATCGAGGTTGACCGGCTTCGCCAGATAGTCCTTCAGGAAGTTGGACTGCTGGTTGGCGATCGATCCGAGGTTCAGGCTTGCCGCGTCAGACTGGTTCTTGATCGCCTGCTGCTGCGGAGATAATGACGTCGTCTGCGTATACTGCGGGATGAAATACTTAGCGCCAGACGTCGGGTCCGTGAACGTCGTTCCGCCATTCTGCGAATAGGTTACGCTGCCGTCAGGGCCGTATTGGTTGACGTTGCCGAGTTGCGCGTTAGCAAGCGCAGTGGTGACGTTCGTGCCGGTCTGCGCTGCGGCGGTTTTCGCTGGATCTGGAGCGGCTGGCGCCTTCGGTTTCCCCACAATTCTATCCTTCCTTGGCCGAACGATTAAACTTGTTCGAAGCCCATGCCTCGCGCGTCGTAATGAAGATGTTTTCAGCGGCATCAATGCCGCGGAGTCTGGGGATGCGGTAGCGCTCTGCGCCGTAGACTTTCAGCATCCGGTGCTGCGCCGTGTCGTCATCGGAAACCCGCTGAACGACTGCCTGACAGCCGCAGTCAATGAACGGATAGCCGTACATGGCCTTGAGGACATCCTTGGTGAGCCACCCTTTGACCCACGCAGCCCCGGATATCTCGATGACATGGGCGTCGGGGTCGTAGTTGTGATAGATCAGGCCGGCCGCGAGATTCCCGCCTTCCATAACGGCAATCCCCCTGCACTCTCCGAAGTTGCGGCCCTTCGTCGGCCAGATGCGATCGGCAACGAGGTGGGACAGGATTGCGGTGTCGGCAGGGTTCGTGAAGGCCCATGTGAACCTCACGTCATTACCCCGCCGTTCTCGTAGAGCACATCGAACGCGACAAGCTCAGTCACCGGCTTCGGCGTGACGCCGAACGTGATCTGCACTTGCGGCATGAACACGAACCCGGTCTTGCCGACTGATACCCACTGCGTGCTGATCGTCGAGGCCGTGCCCGCATCCCATATGGCCACATCCCAGAGCCCGACGTCCCACACATCCTGGATGAAATCTGCGGTGGAGGACGGAATACCCGGAAGATCTACGGTATAGTCGACAGAGGCGCTTATCTGGGCATCGAATGGGCATGTGGACTTGAAGATCGACCGCGCCTGGTGAATGGTCTTTGTGACGCCCGGTGCGTCCAGATGGTCCGGAAGCCCGACGTATTTGCAGGTGTAGTTCTCGCCATCATCGGAGCCGCCCACTTCCATTGCATGGATGGTGCCGGTGTTTGTCCCGAAATAGCCCTGATCGGCAAAAAGCGCGATGCAGCGAGTATTCCATCCGGTAATCCGGCCAGCCCATGCGCCAGTCTCCAGATTGGCTGCGAAGCAATATGGGGCAATCGTGTCGTTCGGAACCGGGAGAGACACGACCATAAGGTTGTTTGTCGGCCACTTGATGATTTCCCACGGCAGCGAGCCGCGGGCGACGACTTCCGCCTTCCACTCAGGCTCGATGCTCGCCGTGACTGCCGCCAAAGACAGCGCAGCGATATCCTTGTCGACGGCAGCCGAGATCGGGACAATCCCGTCTTTCGTCCCGATCAGAAGATCGCCTCCAGCCTGCATGGTCGCATTCGGCCCCATTGGGCCTGTGATCTGGTAGACGCCGACTTTCTGCCAATCTGCAGCGCTTCCGGGGTTTGTTCCCTGATAGACGGCGACCTCGCCAGCGGTCGAGATGACAACCCACTTGTCATCAAGGCCATCACCAGAATCCATCGACCATTTGCCGCCGCAAAGGAGAGATCCGCCATCCTGGAATATGCCCGCGAGGCTAAAAGACTGTGCTGCGCCGCCGATGCTATCAACCGGCAGATACCAGACGTTCATCGAGTTCTTTTCGATGAAGAAAAGCCGGTTGGCAAAGGACCAAACAAATGACAGGATCGAAGTCGTCACGCCGGTTATAGCGGGCGTTGATACACCGGTTATCGCGGTAAACGTTGATCCATCGTAAAGCCTGGGGCTATCGGTGCCATTGACAGCATAGAGATAATCGCCACCGGCCGTGCCGAACTGAGCCGTTGAGTAGTATCCGCTCGTCTGTCCGGTAACGACCGGCGTAGGAATGACGTCAGCGTCCGCAACCGTCGTGATGTTGAAAATCTTCGTCGCATCAGAAGCGAAGAATTCCTCAACGTCGCCGCTCTTGTAGGTCCACATGCGAAGAACGGGACCGGTTGAGATGGTCGCATGCTTCAGCGAACCACCCCGAGACCGGATGCCCGTCGACGTCGGAATCCAGTTTTCCAGCATCAGCGCGCCGGCTGGCTGCGACAGTGCAAGGTTCTCGTTGGCAATCCATCCCCTCGTCGGCGCCGGGAATGCCTTGTGCTGCATGCGCGGCGCTTGCGGGTTTGCCTTTGCTGTGGGCCTGACTTGCGCCCTTCCTGGCTTCACCGTCACGGCAGGCGTTCCCGCATGTCAGTTGCGGCGAGGTCCGCCAATGTGGCTTCGAATTCGGCCAGATAGTCGCTGTAATCCTGGCCTGACTTGCGCTTGAAGCGCCAGATCGTGCCCTGAGTGACGAGAACATCAGGCACGAGCGGCGTGTCTGCATCATTGACCCAAGCGGCTGTGCCGTTCGATGCCCAATTCTTCGACAGGTAGGAAACGGTCGCGGTCGCTGCGAGAGCTGGATACGGATAGAACGAGATCGAGGACGTGCCGTTGATGCGAAAATAGCGAGGCGTTCCCGAAATAGAGGTGAGAGACAGCCATTCATCCTGGCTGATGCCGCCACGGACGGGGTTCCCGCCCGTCGTGACTGCGCTTCCCATCGTCAGCCTTGCGAAACCGGCCGGCAGCGCAAAATTATCGTTGGTCCCCGTCCCTGTAATGGTCGCGGTCGCGCGCAATGCGCTCCAATCGGCACGGCGGGCCACTTCGGTAGCTGTTTCCGTCGCGAACTGGATAAGCTCGACGATTTCTCGCTTGGTGTTGGCGACAGCCAGCGACGGGACATCAAGGCCGACGTTCTTGGAAACGGCTTGGATGATTTCGAGAATGGTCATCATGGCGTTTGCATCTGCAGACGGACGGCACCATTGCCCCATTGGGCGCGTTCGTCGTCGATCTTGAGGTCGTTCATCGCGCCCTGTAGGAGCGCAGCGGTTGCCTGTGTCAGTTCGGCATCACGAAGGAACTTCGCGGCTTCGAGACCGACGGCGTAGAGGTAGACGTTCGGGTATTTCTGCAGGAGCCAGTTGGAGCCGGTCGCGCTGGCCGAAATCGTCGGCAGCGAGGCGTAATATTCAATATTGCGGCTTCCGGTCACGCCGTACAGATAGACGCTCGACCCGTCGATCGCATATCGCCAATAGGGAGAATTAACCCGCTTGACCTCCTGCAATGTTCCCTGCGTCAGAGGATAGCGTCCGCTGGTGTCATAGAGGGCGATCATTTCCAGATAGTCGGCGGGGAGAGCCCCAACACCGCTGGTGAAAGTCACCGTGTCCATGGTGATCTGCTCACGAGCGCGCAGTTTCTGGTTCAGCCAAGCTTCAGCGGCCTGCGTGAGACGGCTCATCACATCCGAAATGTTGCGATTGCCGACGTGATCAGCCACAGCAATTCGGAGATCGACGTATCCTGCGAAAACGGCCATCTATAGTGTCCCGTCTTTCGTGCGCCAGGCGCGATTATCGCCATTGTTCAGCCAACGGCTGACGAACTTCTCGTCGCCCTGTCGTTCAGCCTCATGAAGCTGGTCGTAGTAGATATTCAGGGGGACCGAAGCCACGCGGTGCCAGTCGCCCTTCCACGCAGTTCCAGCCTCGTTGCGGAATGCTGTATTCTCGGCAATCGTCGCGGTTACCGGATAGTCCGTCCGGATATGCGTTTTCTCGCCGTCGAAATAGTGCCAGACGGAGCGACCGGATACTGGTTCCCAGTCGATCAAAGTCCAGTCGCCGTCCTTGATCATTTACCGTCCTTCTTTGCACGGCGAATGGCGCCCTTCTCGATGCCATCGAGAGCGGCTTCGACAGGAACAGAGATGATCGTCCCGGCAGGGTGCCGAACGCATTCCGAGTCCCAGAAGTCACGCAGGATTTCGACGTCTACCATCTGTGGTTTAGCTGTTTCGGCCATGGCCGTTTCCTTTCGTTTGGATAAAGAAATGGGCCACCGAAGCAGCCCATTAGATTGACATGCAGGTCGCCGATTACGTGGAAGCTGTCAGGCCGAAGAGGTCGGCAACGACGCCGATACCCTTCTCGTTCTTCACCTTGAGGCAGCCTTCGCCGATCAGAACGAACTTCTCAGCATCGCCGGTCTTCGCGACATCCGGGTCGGAGCTGATCTTGCGCAGCCAGAGCCACGACAACATCTCCGAATCCAGGAGGAACGCATTCCTCGCAACGCCTGCACTGACGGCCTGTACGCGGTTCGGCATGACCTTGATGCGGCCAAACGGACCCTCGTAGTAGTCGGCGTTCGAAACCACCGTGTTGTTCTTGCCGCTATCCACTGCGTAGCGGAATGTCGCGACGTTGGAGTTAGACATGAACGTAACGAACACGGACTTCACGTATGGCGAAACAGACGCAATCTTGAAGTTTGCGCCGCTGTTGAACCCGAGACCCATGGTGGTATCAAGAAGCGCCTGCGTGAAGGCACGCTGGGTGCCATCCGTTGCTGCGACCGTCAGACCCGTGCCCGAGCTGTAGCCGCCGTTGGCGCCAGTCGCGCCGCGGGAAACGTTCGTGGTTGCCCACGATGGCAGGCCACCGGAAACACGGCTTGTGCCACCGACCGATGCGACGTTGGAGACGATCGAGAACTCGACGTCCTTTTTGAGTTCGAGACCGCGCATCAGCTTCTGATACTTCAGTTGCTCAGCGCGGCCAGCGTTGTCCACCGCATCCTGCGTGCCCGAGACGATGCCGGTCTTTCGCATGATCTGGGTGTAGTTGCCGACGCGGACGGCGGGGGTAGAGGCGTTGAACGAATATTCGTCGCCTTCAGCCTGGACGTTCGCGGCGGGTGCGGCAAGGTCGATGGTTTCCCACTCCGGGTGGGAGCCCATGACGCTTTCGGAGCCGATTTCCGTAAGGACCGGTGTGTCTTCGGGCGTAATACGGGAGACAACGTCCGAAAGCTGCTCACGGTTGCCCTTGGCGGCGCTCGTGAGGAAGGTATTGGCAAGTGCTGCCATGGTTCTGTTCCTTTGAAGATGGGGTTAGTCGAAGTCGATCCGGAGCGCGTCCTGGATCGAACCGGTTTTCGACAACTTCTTCATCGCGTCCCTGCTCTTCTGCACGTCCGCATTGACCGCGGCCCGTTGCTTGACCTTGACCGCTGCCGGGGGAGCATTCTGCACCTTCGCCAAGGCCTTGCCCTTCGCCTGTTCAGCTTCGAGGCCGATACGGGCGTAGTGCGCGAGCTTGAAATAACGGTGGTCGATCTGCCCCTTCAGTTCCTCGTCGGTAAAACCGAGATCACGAGCCGTCTGGAATGTCTGTTCGAAGAATTTCCTGCGTTCTTCGGCAGATTTCCGGGTTTGTGGGAATGCTTCAGCAAGCTTGGCGTCGTTGAAGGCGATGGACTCGTCTTCTTGCTGCTTGGTGAGCTTGTTCGCCACTTCCTTGGGCTCGTTGGCGAGGTTGATGATCGCGTTGACCTGGGCCAGTGCCGAATCGTAGATCGCCTTTCGGCGCGTGTACTCGTTCGGGTCCTGGATGGCCAACGTGTGCTGCGGCTCTTCCGGCAACATGCCGGCGAGATGGGTTGCGATGGCGTCCACGGTGCGTGTGACGCGCGTTGTCATTTCGTCCAGAGACTTGGCCTTGTTCGCCGTCTCTTGCGTCTTGTGGCGGTAGTCACGATCCCGCATATACCCAAGCTTCAGTTCCTCAAGAGGAACCTGTTCGCCACCTTTCAGGGTAACAACAACCGGCTCTTCCTTTTCGCCTTCCTCCTCGGGCTCATCGCCTTCGGATTCTGCGTCCTGGTCGTCCTGCTGTTCGGCATCGTCGGACTCTTGGCCATCTTCAGAGGCCTCATCCGTCTCGCTTTCAATCCCTTCGTCGCCTTCGGCCTGGTTGTTCTGCTCGTCTTCGTCGCTAGAATCCAGGAAGTTCAGGTTTTCCGGGTTGTTGAGATCAGTCGAGGGGTCAGCGGTTTTGCTCCCGCCAGATGGCAGGTTGGCACTTTCGCCTATAGTCATGGGTTTTCCTTACGGGTTGCGGCCGCCTGCCCTATGCAGGAGCGCCTTTCCGCTGGGTATTGGCTTCGCTCACGAGAGCCTTCAGCTTACTGCGGAAATTCTTGATGGCGCGCGCCTCTGCCGCGTAGGCGTGGCGCTTCTCGTCATCCTTTGGGTCTGCGAATATGCAAGCGTCGATCGCTGCCTTCTCCATTTCATCCCAGAGGACGTGGAAGAGCGGCGTATCGAGTAGGGAGCGGGCCTGTGCGACCTTTTCAGCTTCGGTCATTATTGCCCCAAACTTAAGCGAGTGACGCGGATCATCAGTTCTCCGACGATCCTTGAGTTGTAGAGGAACCCGCCGGCTGGGCCAGAGGTCGAACCGTCGGCATATTGTGCGGCGATCGCCACTCCGACGACCTCACCGTTTCGGGCCTTCTCCAGCAGTCGTTCGAGGCATTCAATGCACTCTTGGTTGCCGCCGGCATTCGGGACGATCTCGTCGCCGTCAATGTGATGAACACTACCCATCAGCCTGGCTGCCCTCCGATTTCAACCTGCGACGTCTGAGCGTTCGTCACCTGCGCGTTCATGGCGATCTGTGCGGCGCTCTGCTGGCGCTTCAGGTCGAGTTCGGCAACCAACTGTTCGCGCTTCAGATCAAGCTCACGGTTCAACTGCTCCTGCTTCAGAGCAAATTCGCGGTTCAGCCTCTCCATTTCCAACTCTGCATCGGTCTGGTTCTGCTGCTGCTGGATCTGTGCGTCTAGCGCTGCCTTCTGCTTCTTTGCTTCTGCCTGAGCCTGAACCTTCACCACATCGGGATTCGGCTGGTTCTTTGCCGCGTCCATCTTCGCCTGGATTTCAGCCGGATCAGGCTTGGTGAAATACAGCTCCGGAGACTTCGCGCCGGCCGATTCCGCAAACTTGGAAATCGAGTTGTAGAGATTATCCGGCTTCACGAACGGGTTGTCTGGCCCGAGCGAGAGCAGTAAGTCCTTCTGCAGATTGATGACCTGCTGCATCATGATCATGTCGCGTTCGCGGGTGCCTGCACCAAGGCCGGTGTTGACCGTGGCGTCCATCTCCGCATTCCATTCGCGCGGATCGAACGTCACCCACTTGCCGCGGAGGCGAACCGTGCGCGGCTGGTCCTGATGCTTGATGACCATGCGCAGGAGGCCACGGAAAACCCGCTTGAGACCATGCGCGATGGTGCGAACCATCAATTCTGTCTGCCCGATGCCGGCCTGCTCGATCATGGCCGACGCCTTGGCCGTCATGTTCTGCAACGCGTCAGGGGCGAGGCCGCTCGATGCGTCAGAGACGCCCGTCCTGTCTGTGGCCTCATTGTCCATATATTCCAGCATGGAGAACGAGTCTTTGGCGACGAATGGCACCCTATTGTAGCCAACAGCAGTATTCGCGTCCGTCCCCTGCGATACTCGGATCGGTTCGCCAAATTTTGGGCTCAGGACCGAGCTTGGATTGACGATCACGCCTTCCTGCACAACCGGCTGCGGCATGTTCTGCCAGTAGAGGTTATCCAGGGTCTGGCGCAGCAGGACGGTCTTGATGCGCTGAATGTCCATCGTGTCGTCGGAGATGGAATTGCCCTCGCGCTGATGCGGGCGGCGCTCCGAGATGATGTCTGCAAACGGGACCTCGTCCCATTCCTCGTTTTCGAGCAGATTGTTAACGCCAGTGCCACCGGCAAAGACCAGCCTGCGAAGCTCGGCAATGCCGTCGTCGTCAGCGTCGACCCTGACGTAGAGCTCGTAGTACTCGATTTCATGCAGTTCCCGCGCTGTCTGGTCGAGATTGTCGTCTATCTCACGGCGGCGGGTGTCTTCCTCCGTGTCCTTGTCAATATCGCTGCCAGCGGCCGGCAACGAATCGATCTTGGCGCGGTCATAGCCCATGGCGACGAGATCAGACCGGCGGAGGCGCGGGTTGATACCTGTGAGCGGGCTTTCCTCAATGTCGAGTGCGTCAGGATGGATCAAGAACTCTTCCGGTGGCACCGCGGCAAGCTTGGTGCAGCCATACGGCGCCTTGCGACGGATCTTCACGTCGTAAATCGTCTGCTCGACCGGGCCTTCCGGTGTGTCGATCTGCTGGACGGTCTGGTTTTGCTCCAGAACCTCTACGTCATCGTCCTTGACCAGTTGGACAAGTGCAGCTTCATCCAGCCCGGTGTGCGTCGACACGCTGACCTTGATGCGCTTGTCGTACCACCAGCGAATGATACCGTTGCGAAGCTTCAGGCTATCATTGATCGCGTCCTGAACAGCCTCGTATCCGTCGCTTTCCGGGAAGACGATATAGTTGATGTAATCGCTTGCCTGCTCTGCAGCCTCTTCGTCGCCCTCGCCTACCGGCTCATACTCGACGACCTGGTCATTGCCGAGGATCGTGCGCATAACAGACGGCAGGACCTTCTTGATGGCAGAGCGAACGTCGCGCGAGACAACCTTCGAGCGATTGTCCTCGACCGGAACGTCCTTCATGACGCCGTCGTAGTATTCCATCGCCTTTTCGCGGTCTGTCGACAGATCGGTGCGATAGGTCTCGCTGTCCTTGACCAGCGCGGAGACAATGGCGGCAAGGCGCTCGTCGGTCATTTCTGCCATTTATACGACCTTTCGAGCCTTGAAATTCCATTCGCCCGTCTTGATTGGCGGTGTATAGCCATCCGAAAACACCATGAACGCATCAGCACCGTGACTGTGTTCGTCATGTCGTGGATGACTGCGCCAGACGCCGAGCTTCTCATCCCAATCGCGGCTGTAATTTTCGAGATGCACAATGCCGGCTGAACAACCCGACTCGTCGAAGCAGCAACCGGGAAGTTTCGAACGAATGCTCTGGATTGAGTTGATCTTGTCGGGATTTCTCTCGACCGTCGTGAATGTGTAGCCAAGCCCCGCGGCCATCGTCTTGATTGTCTCTGCCTGCCCGCTGGTCGCTGTCTGCCTGCGATGGTCAACGTCATGCGGTGCGAGGTGCTTGCCCCATGTCGCGTTGCGCTGGGCCCGCCACTTCTCAAGCCAGTTGAAGTAGTGACCGAGGCCCATGCCGCTGTCTTCGAAGTAGCCAACGAACCGGTTCTCGCCGGCCACGAGCTGATGAAGCCAGATGGTCTGCGTGTCGCCGAGTCCGAAGTCCCACATGGTATCGACGGCAATCTTAGGCACAAACGGGAATGCGCCGATCTTTCCCATCTGGCGAAGCGACCGCATTTCCTTGGCGAAGTAGGCTCCGTCTTTTGCTGCCTTGAAGGCTTCGTCGGGTGTGGATGGGTATTCCTTCCACATATCCTCGCCCTGTTCGACCTTCTTGGCCGCGTACCACCATTGCTGTGGCTCAGTGAGAACGATTCCGTGCTCTGCCTGCAGTTCTGCGAAGTATTTGGCGTCCTCATCTGTGATCAGGTGCTCGTGCTCGACTTGGTACGTGGCATCCTTCCACCATGGGAAGAAGTGAAACCGGTAATCCAGCTCACCGAGATCCTTGCGAGCGTCGATCAGCGACCGGGCCTGCTGCGTCTTGTCGTAGAAGTCGCCCGCCCTGCCCTCTGCCGTGCTCTCGATGAACACCAACTGCCGCGGCGCAATCGTGTTGAGCGTGCCCGACTTTATTTCCTTGGCCTTGTCTGGCTGCTTTGCGCAGATCTTCCCGTATTCCGAGATGTGCACGAAGTTCTTCGTACCAGAACGCAGCGAAACACCGACTTCGACACCAGAGCCGTTGCCGAACTCAATCTCGTATGCATTATCCGTCTTGATCGGGACAACAGCCCTTATCTCCTCCGGCAAATGCTCGTATGCGAACTTGATGCGCTTCAGCAGGCCCTTGGCGTTGTCGATCGTGTCTGCGACGAGGCCGGCGGCGAGGTTGCTATTGAACAGGCAGCAATCCAGCGCCAGGATAAGAATGAATGTCGAGAAGCCCATCTGGCGGGCTTTGAGGATGATGTTCAGATAATGTAGATCATCGAGCAGCGTCTGTTGAGCTTCATTCAGCTCGAACAGCACCACGTTTCCGCGCTTGTCCTGAATGTAATAAAGGTGATTGAGCCGCCACTTGCGGTCAGCCCATTGCTCTACGAGAGCCTCACTTAGTGCGGGTGCGGCCATCGATCGCTTCCATGAGCGCAGAAACCGAGTTCCCGACCTCATGCGTTGTCTTCTGGTCTATCTCTAGCTTCTCGCCGTATTTCTTCGGGCGGAGCTTTCCTGCCATCCACTTACGTGCATCGATGCGCAGCTGTGAGCGACGAAGCGCCTCTCCGTTCTCAACCCAACGAGATTCCTCGCCGAAATTCTTCTGCATCCAATCGTTCCGGCCATCGTCGGCGATCGACAGGATTTCATCGAAAATAGCGTCCGCCTGGGTTTCGCGTGCGCGCGCGTACTTGTCAGAGAACGAGGCGTTTTCACCAAGCCATTTGAACACGGTCGCCTTTGACGGCATGGCCTCGTCTTCGCAAATGCCCTTCAGACTCTCACCGTTTGCGATGCGCTCGCAGATGATGTCTGCCATCTCCTCTGTGTATGTTGATACACCGGCCATTGCTTTACTTCGCCCTGATACGGATGCGGACTGTCTGGTCCATTGTGCGCCCGCCTGTCGTTGTGATGCGGTTGACCAGTTCGTATGCGGAATTGAGCGTGCCGGATGAAAGCCAAATGGTAGACACCGTGGTCGTGTTGGTATCGCTGTTCTTCACGATGCCGGTGGGCACGGTCCATGTGCTGGTTGCTATCTGGTCTTCACCGAGGCGACCGGACCAATCGAGTTGATAGTCAAGAACCTCGTCGGGGTCTTTGAAGGGCCATTCTAGCGCCATGGTGTCTCCTAGACGTTGTCTCGACGCCTTGTGGCGGATGGCGTTATTGCTCTTGACGGTTCCTGCACAGAGACTGCTCTGTGCTCTTCAGGCGCTGGAACCGTGCGATGCTCCAGAATTGTCAGTGCCGATCTTGTCTCGGGCGGCGTGGAGACTGTTCGGCCCTCTGCCGCTGCTGTGGCGCTCTTGCGTCTTAAATCGATCGGCGATGGCGCCAGGATGCGCGCGATGGCATCTACGAGGGCGCCGATTGATAGTGTTGCACTTATGCGCTTGGCGATCGACTTCGTGACCGACGCTGCCGCGGTGCATGACACACCCACGGTCTTGGTGAATGTCACTGCCGCATGAGCAACGATCGAGGCTATTGCCGAAGACGTTGCGCTGAATGCCTTGCCCGCTCTCTTGCTTGAGCTCACCGCGGAGGATGACGCGACGGCGATGATACGACCGGCCGCTTTCCTGATGACTACGGTATCAGCAACCGTCGCAGCTATGATCTTGGAGGCCACCTTTCGCAGTGTCACCGAGCTAGCAGAAGTCGCCGACGAAACCTTCCCAGCTCGTTTGCTGCACGTTGCAGAAGTGGTTGAGCTTGTCGTGACAGACTGCGGCGTCGAGCTTCCACCGGCAGCTTCCTTAATCGCGACAAGGAACGCAGCCCAAGGATTATTCGAAGCAAGCGTTTGCGTCTTGTTTCCGCTAGCCCCCGCGGAAGGCTGCGCCACGTCGGCGATGTAGACGAGACTGTCAACGCGTTCGGTCATGCCTGTCGGCGGCGATAGCGTCCCGGTCGCGTCCCAATTGTGACCGGCATAAATAACTAAATCGTTGGCGGCAGTCGTTGTGACGCCCGTTGCCGTTGCCGTGGTGCCTGGGCTCAGCGTCCCTGAATTCTGAGACAACACATCAACAGGCGAACCGGAAGAAAGCGCGCCGCTATACACGGCAATCGCGGCCTGCGACGAAGCGGTCGAGTGCGTGAACGTATAGGAGCCGCTTTCGCTGGCTGCCCGCTTCCAATAGACACCGAACAGGGCGCTGAAACTGTTGCCGCTCTCGGTAACGCTGGTCCCTGTGCCGATCTGTGTAAAACCGCTTGGCGCCGTGGGCGCCGTGGGCGCTGTCCCGCCAGACTGGCCCAAGAAGATGATGGCAATCAGTATGTCGCCGTTGACGATACCAGCGGGTGCCGTGACGGCAGTGTTGGCGCGGCTCGCGTATGTCGTGCTCGAAATCGACCGAAACGCTATAGCCATGGCAGTACCTTACGAGAAGGTGACGTTTACCGTGAAAGCGATCGAGTCTCCGGACGCAAGGTTGATTGCGGTGAAATCGCCATAGACGTCCATGTTCCCGCCCGTTGGGGGTGAACCGGACCCAACGGCATCGAACACACCGACCTCAGTAATCGCACGCGTGCCGGCAGCAGTAACGGTGCCAGTGAAGGTGATCTTGTCGTTGGTGACGGTGGTTGTGCCCTGTGCAGGCGTCGCGGAAACCCGCGCTTCGGTCGTCGTCGTGGTCGTGACTACGTTCGCCGCCGCTGCTGCTGCCGAACCCGTCCCCCACTGCAGCCACCAGGATGCGGCGGCGAGCAAGGACGTGATGCGGGCTAGACCCGCGTTTTGGACTCGTGAGACCATTGCAGCAAATCCTTCAAGTCCTGTTTGACGTGCCACGCCATCCTGCGGAGTGGGTTCTTATGCCAGTAGCTGATGATGCCAAGGTGCTCGACCGTTCCGTCAGCGCGGGTGACAACCGCTGAGATGCTAGCCTCTTTGGCCTGCTTCAGGACATTGCCTTCCATTACAGCGCCTTCCAGCAATCAGAGCATGGCGGCTGGTGAGCACACCCTGCCAGCCACGATATTGCTATCGCCCCTGCTAGTATGGCTATGAGGATGAGAGTGGAGCGAATGGTGGGGGTCATGATGCGATTTCCATGACGTCAATTCCGGCCTGCTTTGCCCTCTTGACCATGTCAGCAGTACCCTTCCCGCCGGGGAACGCGATCACCAAATCAGGCTGGCCTATATCGATCATCTCTTGATTTCTGATCGGGCCAGCGGCGCGCCCGTGCTTCTGCCAATCTGCGTTGAACTTCATGAGGTTGGCGGCGAACTCATCGGCCCATTCTATCGCCATCGTGTCGGCGCCACGCGCTCCACCGGAGATAATGGTGAGATCGAACGCACCTTTGACGCTATTCCACTGCTTTCTGGCGATTGGCTCCATGACAGAACCGAACTTGTTGTAATCGTTGTAATCACGCCCACCGCAGATCAGAACGCGCATCGGTGGCCCTCAATTAGTCTGGACGATGCGGATCTCATGCGCTGCGGCGTAGAAGAACACGTCGCTGCGGTTCTCGGAGAAAAGCTCCACCTCTCCGTCACTGTCTATGAGGGCCCATCCTTGACGGCCGTCCTCAGTTTCCGCTTGGCGTACGTAGCAGTGGGCTTCGAGAGGGGGGAATGCGTCTGTGTCGCTCATCTCAATCCCTGAAATCGAGAAACCCGCCGACCGGTTGGAAAGTTCGGCAGCGGGTTCTCTGGAGCTAACTGCAACTCTGGAAATGGGATCACGCCGAAGCACGAACTTCGAAGCGTGTAATATCGGTAGCATTTCGGTTATGATTTGGCAATGCCCCGCTATTGATGAGAGCCGTCAATCCCCTGCGAAGCCACAACAATTGCTGTGGAGGCATGTCGCGGAGGTGCTGGAGATCCATAACCGAAACAGAGTTTACCGTCTGCCGCACCTGTGGTCCGTCCACACACTGAAGCAGGATGCCTTGAAGCCTCATCATCAGATTGCTTGCCGATCGAGCCCGAGCTGCGTGCTCGTCGGTGACTTCCCCGTCATGGCCTTTGATGCTGAATAGCGACTGAGCCCGCGCCGAAGGGAACGGGATGCCGACGAGGCGGTGATAACGAGCGATGGCTAGGGCGTACTCGTTCCCTATCTCCATCTGCTCTTCGGTGATCTTGCCATCGATGCATATGAGGCCGAGCGTGTACCCTGCGCGGGGGTCAAGCGCCTTCTTGTCCGGTGTCTCATCGCTCCAGCCGTTGACGCGCTTTCTTGCCTGGATTGCCACGCTCTGCGTTTCCTTCTCGGTCTCTGCCGGCTTGATCTTGCCGCTCGGATATCTGTCGACGCCCTGCTTGCGTGGACGCCCTGCGCCTTGTGCCGCTCGCTTGCGCCGTAGTTTTTCCGCCTGTGATGCCATTGCCGCCTGTTCCTCGATTACTGAGCCGCCTTCATTGCCGCCACTCTGCGTACTGCCCAAAGTGCCGTCGTATGGTCTTTGCCGCCGAAAAGCCTGCCGATTTCCGGGTAACTGATCTCTGGCTTGATGATTGTCTTGATCTCCCACATCACGAGTTGGCGATATTCGACGATCGGATGGCGTCGGCTACGGCCGGTTAGCTCTTCCATGGTGATGCCGAAATCTTCGCAGCGGCGGCGCATATGGGCCTTGCAGGGAGACATGCGCTCAAGGCACCACAACTGCCAGTCCTTCACATGCGCATCGAAGGGCTGAACAGCACGCCGCCATGAAGGGCGAAGGGCAATGACCTTCGGGGCAATTACTACGGCTACCTTCTTTGCTGGCCGCGTGTTCATGAGCTTTTGATGAAGCGCGTGGGCGCTGGCGCGCATCTCGTCGGCTGACGTGTAATCTCGGGCTTGGACGATCATGCTGTTACCCTCCGTTCGGCCAGAGACGGCAGGGAGCGCTCGAGGTGTTCGGCGCAGTAGGCAGACCCCTCGGTCGTTTCGGCGGCGCAAAAGAGATACGCGGGGCCGTCACTGCAAGGCCAATGGCAGTCACATGCACGAAGGTCGTATAGCGGCTTGGCGGTTGGCTGGCGGAGAATGTCGATCGACGCGGTAAATCCGCGCTGGCGGCGCTGTGCTGCCTTGTCCTCGCGCTCCTCGCGGCGCTGCTCTACCGACTCTGCCTTGGTCCGCCTCGTAAACCCACGTTCAGTCCTGCGCTTGGCGTTCTGAGCGTTTCTGCGGCGCTCGCGTTCTTCTTCGGTTAGCTCGGCGCGAGGTATACCTACCCGATGGCCTCCCCTGATGCCTGTCTTTGCTTTGTTTGGAAAAAGCTCCCGGTTTCTGTTGGCCTTCCCGATGACGACGTTGCGGGACACACCGAGGGCGTTTGCGATCATGCCCGCAGAGAAACCGTCGTTCCACATCTTCGAGGCTGTATCTATGTCGAATTCGGGTCTCATGTTCATTCTGCGGCTTCCTTCGGCATGACGGCGCTGCGTGGCGCCCAAACCTGTTGCAATGCAAAGAAATATCGGGCCCCAATCGGCCAAGCGCGGCGGTTGACGCCCATGACGAAGGCCTCTTGGGAGACGTTCTCCCCGACGAACTGGAGGCGTTCTCGGGCGATGATGTCGCGTTGACGTTGGCAATGGTCGATCATTGACCCATCCCCCGTCGCCAAGCCTTCTCGAAGTCTCCAGGCTCAGGCCATTGAACGGCGTGGGCTTTGCCGGTGAAGACGAGGAATGCTGCTTTGAGGCGACCTATGGGGCCGGGATAAAACGGTAATGGAACCGCTCGATACCACTTGCCTTCCATGCCGACTTCATTGCCGAAAGGCGCGAGGAGATCAGCAACGCGGTAGATGTACCATCCCGTCATTGCTTCACCGCCTGTGCCATAAGCTGGCGTACCTGATGGGCGCGGGAGTTGCCTTCCCAATCGTCTTGGTTCTTCTGGATGGCGCGGGCGAGGTATTCTTCGCGCGTCTCCTGGCGGGGCATGGGATTGTGCGGATCGTGGAAGCCTTTGCCCTTCATGACCCACTCGGCTTTGAAGCCCTGCCAGCCACGGTTCAGGTGCTCCTCTGCCGCGTTGATAGGGTTGCCGGTCGCCTGATACTCTCGGAGCAATGCTTTCGCTCCACGAGGCGTTAGCGGGCATTTCTTGCCGCGGCGATGGGCAATAATGTCTTTCGCCAGTTCATCCCCGAGGATGGGAGAGAGGATTTCCATAAGCTCATTCACTTGATCACCTCCACGTCTATGCCCAACAGCGCTTTCATCATCCGGCGCTTGATCTTGAATTCTTTCGTTTCGACTCCTTTCACATCGACGACGCGCAGGCGGTGATCCTGGCTGTGGTCGATGAAGGCGAAGTCGCATCGGTAGGTTGCCATCAGCATCCCTTGCGGGCCGAGAAGGGCGAACGAGCGCTGAAGATCGACGCCGGACACCTCGCCAGCCTTTTCGCGCTGCTTCAGTTCGCCGTAGAAGGCTGCCTCGCGCTTCGAGTCGAACCAGATGCCATCGACCTGAACGCGGGTGTTGCCGTACTTGGATTTCTTCTTCGGGGCCGAGAGGAGCTTGCGACCTTCTTCGCGGGAGAGGATTGCCGTCATGCCGCTGCCTCGTTCGCCAATTTCCGATTGAGAGCCTTGACATAAGCCACCTTGATCTCCTCAAACATGGAGATGTCGTATTCCTTGGTTTCGATCTCGTGATCTGGGCGGGGCTTGCGAGATTCCCGGCCGTGGTCGTCGAGCCAGGTCATGGCGCTGGCGATGCGCTTGTCGAGCCAATCCAACATCTCTTGGGGATCGGTCATTGCTCCACCCATACTTGACGCGTGACGCCTGCCGGCATGATCAGCGGCTTCAGAGTGCGCTTCTTGGTGCGGACGTACTCTTCGCGGCGGTCGCGGTTCTTGAGGTATTCCTGACGGCGGCGCTCGCGTTCCTTCTGTGCCGCAGAGCGCTGCTGTTCTTTGGCGTCCTCGTGGGCCGTGTCGCCCTTCTCAAGGCAACGCTCGCGATGGATGGCGGCGTAGACCCATGCCTCTGACTTGCCGAGATGTCTGGCAATCTGCGCCGTGTCCATGTTGTGGGGCTCTCGGAAGAGGGAGAGGAGCTTCTGTGTCATGCTGCGATCTCCATCATCCGAACAAGCTTAGCTGCGCCAAAGGAGCCTCTTGCGGCAAGCCGAGTGACAAGAGTGCGGACCGCATACGCTGCTTGAAGTGGGACAACTCCGTTTCCGAGCATGCGAAGTCGGTCCACGCGACCAACGTCCATGCGGGAGGCCAGCCCATCAGCCACTCGACGAAAAGCGGGTTCAAACTCCGGCGCGGATGCGAGAGTGTCGCTCCAACTGGATAGGTCAGCCGGTCCCGGAGCAAAGAGGGGTCGAAGCCTAGCCGGCGTTGCGTCTTCTCGCTGACGAGATAAATTTCGCGCGGTACCTCGCCCATCACCATCTCCGCCTGCTGGGCGATCGATAGCGACGACACGCTGTCCGGCCGATCCATGGCGATCGATGACGTTCGTTCCGAGGAAACCCGCGGTGTCGACCACATCTTCTCGCTCACATCGAAAGCCTGCCCCTTCAGGAGCAACTCGTTCGATCGTTGTCCCGAGCGGCTCATCCGTCCGCCAGTCGTGTCCGCAACTGAAGGAGTCGACCACTGGCTTGCTTGAGCCGGCAAAGGCATTCCGCCCGCTCCGAAGCTCTGGTTCGGGCCTCCCTTTTCCGCATCGGACGCTCTCGGGGTCGACCAAAGCTGCTCGGCCGCATAATCCAGCCGATCGCCCCGCATCTGTCCGTCTGAGCGAAGCAACGTCGGTCCGCTGCCCTTCCAATCGTTCGCCTGAGATGCCGAGGATGAAGACTCGCTCGCGCTGGTGGCTCGCGCCGACTTCTGACGCCGTGAACAGTCCTCCCTCCACCTGGAAGCCAAGCTTGCGAAGGTCTCGGTGAACCCGCTCTGCGCCAGCGATTTCGTCATCCCCCGCCGAGAGCATGCCGGCGACGTTCTCGATGAGGACGAACCATGCCCGCGACTGGACAATGATGCGGCGGGCTGTTGACCAAAGGTCTCGCTGGTCGAGGCTGCCTTGCTTCCTGCCGGCAAGGCTATGAGGCTGACACGGGATGCCCCCAATGAAGCCGTCCACTGCGCCACGCCATGCGCGGCCGTCGAGGGTTCTGGCATCGCTCCATATAGGCGCTGGAGCCATGAGGCCCGCTTCCATAGCTGATACCAGTTGCGCGATCGCGAAGGCTTCCCTCTCGACCATGCAGACGCTTCTAGCGCTTGGAATTGCCAGCTCGACGCCGAGATCGAGGCCTCCTCCACCTGTGCAGATGGAGAGGATGTTGAGAGGTTGGGAACGTAGAGCCACATTCACTTCGCATCGCCTCATCGAAAAGAAAGAAAGCCATTCGCGGCTTAGGTGTGCGGCTTGGAGGGAGCCGCAGGGGGAAGGGTTAGGGGAGATGGCTTTCGAGCCGGCGAAGGGCTTGCATCGCGTTCGACATCATATGCAAAGCGTCGTTTGCATCGCTCTCGATATCGAAGAGAATGCCGTTGGATGGCTCGGAGTCTGTGCCAACCCCGGAGACTTCCGGTTGCGCGCCGCAAAGCCGGTTGACGAGCGAATGAACGTATCCAGAAAGCTCTCGTGACTGCTTCAGGGCGTCACGAACGGTATTCACTGGCGATTCTTTCCGGACTGGCACGTTTCTGTTAACCTGCCCTTGAAGGCCTCCTGCAGTTGAATACTGCCGGTCTGGACTTCCCTTTTCGATCATTGCCATTTTTTGGGTCCTGGTTTGGAATGGGTTGAATTCTGTAAGGCGGGTTCTTCCCTGCCTTTTTCACTTGGCGCGAGGCCTTAGCCATCACCGTCTTCCCTAAGCTCGGGAGCTATGCGATAGGCCAAGCGCCGCGAAGACCGCAGTAACCATCGAGCGAATGAGATGCGCATCCTCGCCGCCAAGGAGAGCCGTTGCTCGTTCGATTGCTTGTTCATTCTTCCGCATCTCCTCTCGTGCGTAGACAAGCCCGCTGACCGCCTCGATACGGAACAGCTCTTCAGGCTTGATGGAAATTCGTGGATCAGCATACCAAGTGTCCTTGGTTCGGGTGTAAGACCAGCCGAGTGCGCGCGCTGCCTGACGGATTCGCGTCTGAACGTCCCCGATATTGCGGGGAGCGATTTCGTCTCTCAAAGCTCTCTGACAAAATTCGACAGTAGACATTTCTGACTTCTCCGATTGATATTCGGACATTTCCGAAAACTCCTGTGGTTATCTCAACTCGTGCAAAGGAGCCGCGAGATGTCCCACCGGATCACTCATACAGACGACATAGGGGCCAAGGTCTTTGGCGAGGTTGATGCCCCTATGTCCAGGCCCGCCGAGGCAACTCGGAAACCCGTAATTCTAGTTCACCGCCCATCTTCCGCCGCCGCCTCGGATGGGTTTGGTGATGCTACGGAGCCCGACTTGGGGTTTGAGCAGTTGGGCTCCGTAGCCGTTCGTGTCATGGCGCGATTTACGCTGCCTAGAATGCAAATGTTGCCGGTCCCGGCCGGATATGAGGAGGAGAGCCGGGACCGGCGCCTCAATCTACCGGGGGAGGACCAGGATTGAGGATTGGTGTTGGTGGGGCCGGGAGTGGCATCCAGTGTGTTGCGTTTCTCGCTATAAGCTGAGGCGCGATTACGAATTCATCCCAGCCGTCTGACCAGTAAATGACGTGCAGCCACTTACCATTCGAGCCTAAGATGGACGTACCGTCCTTTGGGGCAGTCTCGATTGGTTGCCACTCGCCCATCACGCCACCTCGCCTTTGTTCAGGGCGCGGATGTAGTGTGTTAGGTCGCCTTCCAGAGCTGCAGCGTCGATTGCTGCCTCTTCCCTGCGGCTGCACCGTCCAGAGGTGACGCAGATCGCGAGGCAAAGGCCAGCGATGAAGATGGCAGGGACGCCGACGATCAGGAGTAGGATGTAAACCGTGTCGCTCATGCGTCTGCCCTCTGCTTGGAAGAATTCAGCATGGCTTTGAAGATGGATATGTCAGCCTTACGGGTGTCGACGGGACGGAAGCGTTCAGGATTGAACCCGCCGTCCTTGCTGTCCGGATTTTTGGTTTCCGCCAGCTTCAAATCAGGCCTGCGGCCAAAGCCGTTAAAACTGAGAGTGACGCGCGGCTCAGTGATCTGCGTGATCGTGTAGACTGAGCCTTTGCGAAGCGGTGATTTGCCGAATGGCCATTCGTCCACCACACAAACTACCTTCTGCCCAACACGGAAGTTGCTCATGCTTCACCTGCCCTCAACTCGATCTCGACGAATGCCTTGCTCATCGCTGCCTTCATTCGTTCGAACGCGGCGGCATATTCTGCTTGGGAGGATTGGAGATCATCGACAGATGGACGGGTGTCGAGTTGTTCGGTCATCTTGTCGTAGTTGGTGATGGCGTCGATTAGGTAGGCAGGGAGGGTGATCATGCTGCAACCTCACTTCTACGAGCGACCCCGAGGCGGATACGTTCGATGCCGCCGATACTTTTTACGCGGATGCCTCGACCGGACTGCGCGCGATCTTGCAATTCCACACGGACGGCATTGACCCCTCGCCGGATAATTTCATGAGCGAAGAACTCCAATTCTGCGTCGTATCGGAACCACTCGTTCCGCATGTGAAGCCCGGAGAATGCCCGATGTATCAGGGCCTCATCCTTGTAAGAGCCAGCAGTTACACCGATGGTGTAAAGCTCATCCGGCGATCCAGCTTGGAGAAGGGAAAGCCGTTGATCGGGGTTCTTGGATGTCCCGATCTTGATGGGGCTCATGTCCCTTCCCTTCACGGCTATGAAATAGATGGACGCGTTCATGCTGCCGTCTCCGACACACGCTGCTTCGCCAACCATTCAAACGTGACGCCATCGATCGATTTGGCTTTTGCCACCTCGACGACTTTTGCCCAATGCTCAGGAGCGATGCTTTGACGACGACGCATCTGACGCGCCGCTTCGTATCCGCAACCAACCTCGGCTGCGAATTCCGTGATCGTGGGCCACTGCTCGATGAGGGCGGAAATTGATGTGGGTGCGTTGCTCATGAACATAACGTACAAAACGTACGAAAGAAAAGCAAGCGAAAATCGTACACCTTGCACGATAAAATTAAGTCATAACGTACGAATGGAGAGTCCAAAGGATAGACTTAAGCAAGCGCGCGCTGCTGCTGGGTTTAAGAACCCAACAGATGCAGCTCGTTCGCATCCGCGTGACCTGAATATAAATACTCTGATCAGCAACGAAAATGGTACGCGGCCGATCTCTCGCAAAGCCGCCGAGAAGTATGGCAGGGTATTTGGGGTCGATCCTGGCTGGCTGCTTTTTGGTGGCGAAGTCGCAACAACCGTTGATAAGCGGCTACAAGATGCCGTTCTGTCGGCGTCTGACGCTCCTCCGATAATCAAGGAGCGCATTATCAATTTCATCACATTCGAATTGGAACAGCTCAACAAGCCTACGTGACCTGCTTGCTGATCGATACCATTCCCAGGCTATGGCTTACATTCACGTTCCATGAACCACCGTGAATAGCCTTCATGCAATCGGCGACCAGTCGAGCGTTTCTCTCGACCGCTTCAAGCGGATCCTCTGCAGCCTCAGAACAGTCATCTGCAGTTACCACCACCGCCGTTGCTACAGCCCCGAGAATCACTGACCTACGACTTAGTCCACCCACGTATTCAGAACTCATTTCAGCCGCGCCACCTTGTTTGATTTCTCCCGTCAGACGAGAACATAATAGGAACCAAATCCTAACGCCGTCAATTGATAGATTTCGCCTACCGAATATACAATGGCACACCCACGGCACATCCGCACCATACTTGCACCATTTTCACAGAGTAGGTTTTCGGCCATAAGGCGATCATGCCTCAGATCGATGACCCTAGACACAACTTGCGTTTGCCGCTCGAACTAAAGCGAAAGATTGCGCACTCGGCTGTCGATAACGGCCGATCGATGAACGCTGAGATATTGGCTCGGCTGGAAGCATCGTTCGCGCCGGATACTAAGCGCGAGATAGAGAATCTCCTGAAAACTATCGCCGATTTGAAAGCTTCGGACCAAAAAGAGGCTTTCGATCTGCTCGCTAAAGCTACGGAGATACTGAGCCAGCGCTGATATCACGGTTTTGGGACAGTTCGGTCCTGCGTGAACCAATTGCATAGCATGCTTGTGAATATCAGTGTTTTCGTGGTTCTCACCCTTCCAATTACTCCTCTCAGAGCAAGAACCTTCTAAAACAAATAACCCTTTCCGTATTTCAGCTTTCCGTATTTCGTCTGCCAACCATGTCATAGGTGGATATGCCAGCCATGTCATAGGTTGAGGCTGTAGACGCTCGATCGACCTAGATTGCGCTTCACCAGAATGAATTCCTCATCCTCAAGCTCTTTTAGCGCTCTGGCTACCTGCCGTAGCGATATCCCAAGATCCTTGGCCATTGTCCTCATGGCTGGATAAGTGAATGGCCGTTTCGAGCTCAGACGCAGCGCCACATAGACGCCGGCCAGTTTCCCGTTCCTGCTTACAAAGCTGTCGCTGACGATCTGACGCATCCATGCGTCTCGTCGTTTCAGCCATCTGCCCGCATCTGTACCGATAGTTTGTTCCATGCGGACGAACATACGGACAAAAAGTACGAGTCTCAAGCAAAATCGTACAAAATGTACTTGACTTGATTTCGTACAGATCGTACGTTGATCCTCATAGACAGCCGACGACGAATGACCTCCCAAACGGGACGCGAGAAACGGGATCGGCATCAGAAGAGAGGACGGGGCAATCATGAAATTCGACGTACTCAACAGGTTCACAGGCGAAGTGAAGTTCACGGCAGAGATCGAATGCGCCGATGACGCGCTGCCTTCTCTGAAGCTTGGACTGGCTGTGAAGTGGGCAATCAAGGAAAAGGCCGACCTGAGCTACGCCAACCTGAGCTCCGCCGACCTGAGCTCCGCCGACCTGAGCTCCGCCAACCTGAGCTCCGCCAACCTGCGCTCCGCCGACCTGAGCTCCGCCGACCTGAGCTACGCCAACCTGAGCTCCGCCAACCTGAGCTACGCCAACCTGAGCTCCGCCGACCTGAGCTCCGCCAACCTGCGCTCCGCCGACCTGAGCTCCGCCAACCTGAGCTCCGCCGACCTGAGCTCCGCCGACCTGAGCTACGCCAACCTGAGCTCCGCCAACCTGAGCTACGCCGACCTGCGCTCCGCCGACCTGAGCTCCGCCAACCTGCGCTCCGCCGACCTGAGCTCCGCCAACCTGAGCTACGCCAACCTGAGCTCCGCCGACCTGAGCTACGCCAACCTGAGCTCCGCCGACCTGAGCTACGCCAACCTGAGCTACGCCAACCTGAGCTCCGCCAACCTGAGCTACGCCGACCTGCGCTCCGCCGACCTGAGCTCCGCCAATAATGCTGATATGGCTATCGCCATGACGCGCATTCTTCCTGAAGGCGATTTGATCGGCTGGAAGAAGTGCAGGAGCGACGTGATTATCAAACTTCGCATACCTGCAGAGGCAAAACGCTCCCATGCATTCGGCCGAAAGTGCCGCGCTGAATACGCCGATGTGATCGAAGTCCACGGCGCTGAAGTCGGTGTCTCTCTGCACGACGGCAAGACGAAGTACGAAGTAGGCCAGCGCGTAACACCTGACAAATTCGATGAAAATTGGGTCGTGGAGTGCTCTTCCGGCATCCACTTCTTCATCACCCGCGCGGAAGCAGAATCTTACTCTGGTTGAGGATGATGGAAATGAAATTCTGGTTCATCGAAGTCCTCGAAGGCGGCAACGCCCTGTACCTCTGCGGCACTGGCGTCTTGTCGTCCAACCGCGACGACTGCCTTGAATACACCGACCTCGACGAGGCGACCGAGGATTACGAATATCTCGAAAGCCAAGGCTACAACGCCAGCATCAATGCTTCCGAAAGCCCGAGGTTTACCGGTCACAGCGTTCGTGCGCGTCTCGAATACCGGGAGGCTGCAGAATGAAGAATTTCACCAGTGGCGCCCTCGTCATGATGATTTGGCGCTTCGATGGCTCGTCCGAACTGATCGCCAAGTTCCAGTACATGCGCGATGCACAGATGTTCTGTGAGGCCAAGTTGGCCGACGACGAGAACCGAGGCGCGAACAAGGAAGGCGGCTGGTTCTATCTGGCTGTCTGTGAAAGCGACTGCGAAGCGCGAGCCTACAGCAAGGCTGCGGAGAAATCCAATGCGTGACATATGCCATCTCCGCGACCATCGGGAATGCGACTGCACCGGCACCTGCCAGCAGGTCGTAGCCATTCCGGCTCCATACATTCATGCCGTCTGGAAGGACTTCGCCATGTTCTTCGGGGCTGCCATCGTCATCACGGTCGCGACGTTCTGGGCGGTTTCGGAAGCCGAAAGACAGTTCGCCATTCAGGATCGCATCAATCAGGAACAGGTGTCGTCATGGAAAAAGTGATGCTCCGTACCCGCGTCGATCAAGCGCTTTCCTTGCGCCGTGACGCTCTCCGATACCTCCGCAGAGGCGACCGCTTCATGCACCGCCTCATCATGCAGGAAACCCGCCTCCCGCTTCTGCAGGCAAGGCAATGGAAGGTGAAGAAATGACCTATCTGTATCTCGACATCGAAACCATCCCGGCCCAGACGGACGCGGCCAAGCAGAGGATTTCCGCGTCGGTAAAGCCTCCAGGCAACCTCAAGAAGGCTGATAGCATCGCCGCTTGGGAGAAGGACCAGAGACCCGCCGCCGTCGAGGAGGCAATCTCCAGAAGCGGTCTTAATGGCGCGTTCGGCCATATCTGCTGCATCGGGTACGCCCTAGACGAAAACCGTCCAACCTCCCTTTCGTGGCCGCTCGACTACAGCGGCGAACGTGAGCTGCTGGTCGCGTTCTCGGAAGCGATGGAATCTTACAATCGATCGCCGGTTATCATCGGCCACAACGTCGCTGGTTTCGATATCCGGTTCATGTGGCAGCGCGCCATGGTTCTGGGCGTGAAGATGCCCGGTTGGTTCCCTCGCGATCCTAAGCCGTGGGGCATCGAAGTTTTCGACACAATGGCAGCGTGGGCCGGCGCTCGCGACACGATCAGCATGGACAATCTCTGCTCTGCTCTTGGCCTTCAAGGCAAGGACGACGTGGACGGCTCCATGGTTGGTGACATGTGGGCGCGTGGCGAGTTCGAACGGATCGACTCCTACTGCCGAGCCGACATCGAACGCACCCGAGCCATTCATCGCCGGATGCTCGTAGCATATGGGGAGGCAGCGTAATGTCTGACAAAACAGCTCTTTGGGACAAGCTCGGCAAGACCGACCCGGCCCACACAAAGCAGTTCAAGCGCGGCGGAGGCTTCTCAGGAACGGCGATCAAGCCGATGTGGTCCTACCGTCGCATGACGGAAGAGTTCGGCTCCTGCGGCGAAGGCTGGGGCATCAACGAGCCTTCATTCCAGGTTGTCCCCGGCGATAACAAGGAAGTTCTGGTCTATTGCACCGTTTCCGTCTGGTACGAGAGCGCCAGCAAGACCGTCTACGGCGTCGGCGGCGACAAGATCGTTACCCACATCAAGGCCAATGACCAATACAAGCGTCCAGAGCGCTGGGAGAACGACGACGAGGCGTTCAAGAAAGCCTACACCGACGCCGTTACCAATGCCCTGAAAATGATCGGCGTCGGCGCTGACGTTCACATGGGGATGTTTGACGATAGCAAATACGTCAACACCGTCGCCAAGGAGTTCGAAGACGAGAAGAAGGGCGGCGCCAAGGCAAAGGACGAGCCCAAGCCTATCAGCGCGGCCGAGCAGAAGCGCCAACTGGCAGAGATAGACAACGATCTTATGGATGCTCACTCCGAAGTGGACGTGAAGCGCCTTGTCGACATCTGGGCAAACATCGCCGAGCGCGACGGCTGGTCAACCGAGTATTGGAACGAGGCACGGCGCCGGTTCGCTGCCAAGCGTTCGGCCCTCCCGAAGATGGTGACGGACGGCGAAGCCCTCCAGCACCCGTTGAATGCGTGAGGCGCGGATGAGCAAGAAATCCTCAGAATCGCCTTCGATTTACGTTGTCAGATACGGTTCCAACCTCGTTGGAGAGATGGCAGCCGACCGTGAGCGCATAGCCGAAATCAAGGAAGGTGAGCGCGTCCGCGTTGACGTGCGCACCGGGAGAGTGCCGAAAAGGTTGCGGTTCTATTGGTCGTTCATTCGCGAGGTGAGGATCGCCACCGGCTGCGCACCCACGGACAAGGCGTTTCACTCGCTCATCAAGATGGAAACCGGCTTCACGGAAGAGGTCATCTTTCGCGGCTTCAAGGTGAAAATTCCCGCAAGCGTGGCCTTCGAAGCCATGGACGAAACTGAGTTCAGCGCCTTCCTGCAAGAGGCGTTGGCCTTCATCGCGAGAGAATACGGAATCGTTCCGGAAGATGTGGAGAAAGCAGCATGAGCGAGAGTAAGCACACACCGGGCCCTTGGACACTGTGCGCCCATCTCCGAGACGGAGATCAATGCTCATGCGGATATCGCGGCGTTATCTACGGACCAGAAGGCGATGGCAGAGCTATATGCCAGCCCGGACACGAACCTGCACCGGAAGGGCAGGAAGGGACCGAGCCGCAACGGTATCCTCGCGATGTCGAGATAGCCAACGCCCGCCTGATCTCCGCCGCTCCTGAGCTATTGGAGGCGTTAGTGGCAGCGGAGAAGCTTTATCAGGAAGGCATACTCTTCACGCCGGCCGAAGAGATCGAAAAGGTTCACGTTTTGCGCAGGAGCGCAATAGCCAAGGCAGGTGCAGCATGACCCGCTTCGACAGACTAATCCGCCGCGCTGTTTCATCCTGGCAATCCTGGCAGACACGCCGCCGCTTGTACCGAGCACTTCCCGGCCTCCGTGTCCTCGACGAGGCAGAGCGTGAAGCCAGAGAGCGCCATCGCCGTGTGAGCGATATCCGCAAGCTGCGGACGGACGTGATGACGGCAGCACTTCGCGGGGAGGCTCGATAATGTGGACCCCATACATCATCGACGTGATCCTGCATCATCACACCAGCCACGCGATGTATCCGAACCATTCAGCGCCGCTCTACCAGCCCACCATCGGGGATCTGATCGATAGCGGCATCCTCGTTCACTCCGGCGAACACCTCACCACCAGCGACCTTGGTAAGGCCCTCGTTGAGCTTTGGTGCAGCACGCCGCTGCCCGTCGTGAAGTTCGTCGATCCTCGCTTTTACGGAGACACGACCCCATGACCTCCCCCCACGAGAAGGCTGGTAACGCCATGAGTGAGATGAAACGTGTCCGAACCCTTGAACGCTACGCCGCTTGCAGCGCGAAGGCCATTGCCGAAGGCTCACTGGCTCAGGTGATGTATTTCATTGACGACGCAAAGAAGGACATTGCCACCCTCGCCGCAGACCGCGACCGGATCGAACGGAACCGCGAAATGTGGAAGGGCCAAGTCGAGCGCCAGTCTGAAACGATCAGTCAGCTACGGGAAGCCCTACGGCTCTTGCTGGCTGATGTGAAGGATTACGAGGCTTGGCAGCGCCCGTGCCATGCCGTTGACGTGGCTGGAGCCGCTCTCTCCAAAGCAGGAGTAACGCCATGACGGAACGGAAATCCTATTCTGACGACGCAAATCCTCGCGTTGTCCTGCTGGCGGTCCTTGAGTGCGCGGAATCATGGGTTCCAGATGCTCGGATTATTGGGAACGTGCGAGCGGGCGACATCAGCAGAGCCGTGCGAGATTACCTCAACGCCGAATACCCGGAACAGAAGCGCGGGGCAGAGATGCCGGTGAGTGTGAAGGCTTTGCAGTGGGAATACCGCGAGCGGCAGATGATGACCTATGTCGTCAAGGATTATTGCGGCGTCATCTACCACATAAATCAGACCTTCGGTTCTGACAGCTACTACTTCACCACTGTCCGATACGATGGGGAAATCCTCTACGATGGCGATGACCTGCCATCCGCGCAGGAAGCGGCACAAGCCGACCACGAGCGCCGCATCCTCTCAGCCCTCATCGCCACTCCAAAGCCAGAGGCGGAGCCGGTAGCGTGGACCGACACGAAGGAAATCGAAAGCGTTTCCCAGTACGGCACCGGCCTGATTTGGGACAAGGATGGGCATGAGCAACTGAAGCTTACTCGTCCTAGCGTGCCTCTCTACGCCCATCCGCCAAAGCCAGAGGCAACGGACGACTGGTTCAGCCAGATAGTCGGCTTCTTCGTAAAGCACGAAATGATGGATCAGAGAGACGAATACGACATCAGCGATATCATGGCCGCTTTGCACGACAACTACGCGCCAGTCGAAAACTTCCGCTATCTGCTCAAGAACGTCTTGGACAATGACGGAGGCGAAGGAAGCCAATGCTACGACGCTCGTCTCTATTACGATGCCCGAAAGGCTGCTCTTGCCGCTTTAGCAAGCGCTAACCCAGATGCAACGGAAGGCGGGGCGCATGAGAAGGGTGACTGGCGGCAAGACGATAAAGCGCTGATCGCTCGTTTGCGAGACTTGGTTGACAACCAGTCGGGTGGTGATGCCGTCATGTTGGTGCAGCGCCAACTTTTCAACAAAGCTGTTGGCCGTCTCGCCGCCCTCACCGCAAAGCCGGAACAGACCGATAGCGCCACACCAGCCCCCAAGGAAGATAGCGGGCATGAGAAGGCGGGTATCAGCCGCGCACTCATGGGAAGAATTGTGGACGAGGTCTTCGATGGAGCTATCGAAGACGCCTCAGTCATAGAAGAAATCTATGCGGTCATCCGAAGCCACGAGGCGGCACCCCTGTTGGATAAACTGCCAGCAGCATTCGAAGTTCTTGACCAAGAGAATGGGACATATCTGACCCGTTCAGAAATCGCCGCGCAAAACAGCGGGTTCGAATACAATGGGCTTTACCGCAGAGACAGCGCAGAAGCGTCCTTCCGCCAATCCAACAAGGCGGAGGCGTAGATGGGGAGCGTTCATAATGATCTGGCGACGTGGGCCGGTCGCGCCCGCGTCCGAGGCGAGACCTTTATCGAGGTTGACATTGAAACGGCGGAGAAGGCCGCAGCAACTATCGTCTTCCAAGCTAACGAGATCGAAGCCCTCCGCGCCAGAGCCGAGAAGGCGGAAGCGGAGCGGGCCGAACACTGGCGTCTCCGTCGTGAGGCTGAAGCATCTCGTGACCTTGAGGCGGCCATAGCCCTCTCTTTGGAAGTAGACAGGGACGCCGCAATGGAGGAAGCAAAACGACTTCGAGCCATCGCCAATGATTTTCAGGCGCAGTACGTCATCCTAACGGAAGCGCTGGAGCAAATCTGCGATCTCGACATTCGACCATATCGTTGCGCAGCAATCGCGCGCGCGGCCCTCTCCGAATACCGCAAGGAGGCGACAGATGCCTCGTAAGCATTTTTCAAGAACGGACAGGGTGCGGATCTTCGACCTCTCAGGCGGTCGATGCCATATCTGCTGCCAGAAAATACAGGTTGGCGAAGCTTGGGACATAGAACATCTCGTTCCGTGGGAACTGACGCGCGACGACAGCGACAGCAATATCCGGCCAGCCCATAAAACCTGCCACAAGGTAAAAACAGCCGACGATGTGGCCGATATCCGAAAGGCGGACAGAATTCGCGCCAAACACATACAGGCCGTCCCACCAACGCATTTCCCCGGCGGCAAGAACTCAAAGTGGAAGCGAACTCTGAGTGGAAAGGTTGTTCTCCGATGAAAACAGATCTCGTTGGGAAAGCGGACATGAGTGACGATGAATGGAGAATTGTAGAGCAAAATGACCTCTACGAAGTCTGCCGGTCTGGCAAAGTGCGGCGCGTTGGGAAAAGTGTCTTGATGACTAGGCGCCTGAACACCGGATACGACTACGTCAGTCTCAGTAAGGCATCAAAAGTCACCAGCGTTACTATCCACCGTCTAGTTTGCATTGCCTTCCACGGACAACCAGACGGAAGGGTGGTAAACCACATCGACGGCGATAAAACCAACAATCACGCTGAAAATCTTGAGTGGGTAACTTACGGCCAAAACAACAAGCACGCTTTCGACACTGGCTTGAAGAAACCCACTGATAGCAGGGGTGAGCGAAACGGCAGAGCGAAGCTCACTAATGAGGCAGTCGCAGAAATACGGGATAATCCGCACAGCCTTACTGGCGTAGCCCTAGCTCGTAAATTCAAGGTCACTCCTCAATTGGTATCCTTGGTCAGACAGGGAAAGTCATGGCCTGAAGGTTTTCAGAAGACGAGGAGCATGTGACATGGGGCGCCGCGCCGTATCCTTTACCGAGGATTCCGTTTCTCGCGCCATCCGCGCCGTGAAAAAGGCTGGCGTTGATGTGAAGACTGTTCGCGTCGAGCCGGACGGTTCCGTCGTTATCAACGGCGAAAGCGACGGGTTTTCCAAGAAACAACTTGACGAAAGTGCGGCAGGTTACTTCTGATGGAGGACATGCCCCGCAACAAATATCCCAACACCCTGAGAGAAGTTGACCGGTTCGGGAATGTCCGCTGGTATTTTCGCGTCGGCAAGGGAAAGCGGACACGCCTCCCCGGCGAATGGGGCTCAAAAGAATTTTCCGCCGCATGGCGAAAGTGCATGGCAAACGAGGAAGCCCCGACGGCTCCTACTAAGCACACTCTCCAATGGCTTGTGGATAAGTACGTGCAGAGCGCGGCCTTCAAGGGCCTCAGAGAATCGACGCAGAGCGCTCGTCATAACATCCTTAAGGTCGTCTGCAAGACAGGCGGGAAGGTCATTCTCTCCCAAATCGACCGCAAGATGATTGCCGCCGGCCGGGACAGGCGAGCAGACACGCCATTCGCTGCGATAACCTATCTCAAGGTTATGGGATACCTCTTTGAATGGGCTGTCGATTCTGGCTTTATGTCGGACAATCCGGCCCGAGGGGTGAAGAAACCCAAAGCAAAGACCGAAGGTCACAAGCCGTGGACGATGGCTGACCTAGAGCGGTTCTACGAAAAGCACAAGGAAGGCAGCCAAGCGCGCCTTGCCATGGATATGCTGCTGTTCACCGGTCTGCGTCGATCAGACATTTACAGGATCGGCCCCCAGCACATCAGGGATGGCGTAATTGAATACAGGGCGTCGAAGAATGAGGAAATGACGTATAGCCCAGTCCACACCACGCTCAGGGAGATCCTTGAGAACCACCAGACAACGCACATGGCATATTTGGTGACGCCAGTTCATGGCCGGCCCTTCAAGAGCGCGGCGGCATTCGGTAATTGGTTCGGGGATGTTTGCGATGAAGCGAACGTCGATGGAAGAGCGCATGGGCTGCGCAAGACGTTGGCAACGATCCTGGCTGAAGCAGGAAACAGCAACAGCGAGCTTAAGGCTCGGTTTGGCTGGAGAAGCGATGCAATGGCCAGCCTTTACACGCGAAACGCCAACAAGCGGAAGCTTGCAATTGCGGGCGCGGAGAAACTGAACGAGAACAGCCTAACCCCTCACTTGAATTCAGTGAGGGGAACAAAGGCAAAAGATCAAGCATAATCAATAGCTTGCAAATTGAGTGGCGACCCCTGCAGGAATCGAACCTGCGACAACCTGCTTAGAAGGCAGGTGCTCTATCCAGCTGAGCTAAGGGGCCGCGTGACCGGGAAACATGTCCCGGTCAAATCCGTCTTGTTGAACGCGGATCAGTGCGTCCAGGGTTGCGTCCGCGTATAGCGGAAATTGTCGGGATAGGCCACGATCTGGCGCTGCGGATCTTTCGGGGCAATGACCCGGTACTCGATGCCGTTGCGCTTTGCGTAAGCCTCGGCGAGTTCCTGCGTTTCGAAGGTCAGCTTTAGCTGCTGGCGCATATCCGAAGACGACGTGTAGCCCATGATCGGATCGATGGTGCGCGGCGTCTCCTGATCGAACTCAAGAACCCAAATATTTGTCTTTGCCTTGCCGGACTGCATCGCGGTCTTGGCTGGACGATAGATCTTGGCAGACATTGCTGCAGCGCCTCCGAATTAGCGGCTTTCGCACTTGAAACTTCATTCGATCCCACGGTCGGGGCTCTTCATCCAAACCGTCGCACGAAGAGATGAATTTTGCTTAGCGGCGAATCCCTTTCTTTTCAAGAAAAAAGCCGCGGCGGCGGGAGCTGGATGTTCGGCCATTTCCGGCAGCCGTGCCTTCCCACAATTCGCGCTGACGTCAAACATTCCTCACGCCGACCTGAACGAAAAGAGCGCCTACACCAAGCTGGGGGTTAGGCGATTTAGATATTGCGGACGCGAGGCGAACCGTGTATTGCCCTCCCTCGTCGGCACGGAGTGTAGCGCAGTCTGGTAGCGCATCTGGTTTGGGACCAGAGGGTCGGGAGTTCGAATCTCTCCACTCCGACCACCTATTTCCCTTTAAAATCAATTAGGTTACTGAGATCCCAACGGGATTTTCCAATCGTCCGTTACAAAGTTCGTTACAAAACGGGTGATTTGAAATGGCCGGTAAGGTGAAGAACCTTCTCAATCGCGACGGGCGCTATTTTTCTCGGATTGTGGTCCCGAGGGAGCTACGGCCATTTCTCGACAACAAAACGGAGCTCCGCGAGGCTCTTGGCCCTGACCGGCGCGCTGCGCTCGCCCGGCACGCAACGGCACTCGCAGGCCTCCAGGCTCAAATAGCAGTCGCCGAACGTAAGGCCAAGATTGCGAGGGGCGAGCGGATCACGCCGGGCCGCTACCCGCTTCCGGTCGATCAGATCGCGCTTCGCAATTACAATGAACGCCTTTCTTTTGATGATTTGTTGCGAAACTCCGGTCCCCGGTGGACCAGCGTCGGCATTGACGATTTGCACGTCGCGCTTTTGCGCGACGGTATCGCAGGCAAGCTTAACGACGCTGCTCTTGAACGGTTGGTCGGTGAAAGGATCGACCGATATCGCAGCCTAGGCAACACGACCGTTGTGAATGGCAGCGATGAATGGCGCACCTTGGCGCGTGCTTTGTGCATGTCGGAATTGGAGGCCCTTGCCCGTGTCGCCGAACGCGATGAAGGGGATTTCGCCGGAAAGCCCGAAAACCCGATGCTAGCGAAGGCCGTTGAGGTTGACGAAATTGCCGCTGATGTATCGGAAGCCGAATTCAACAACCTAACTTTTGAGGCCGTCATTCAAGAAAAAGAGCGGCTGACCGGGATGGGTTTAGGCGGCAACGAGAAATCCGCCTCGACATTGGAGAAGTATCGCCAGACTGTCCATGATTTCGAGCATCATCGCCGTAGCAAAAAAGTCGCGAGCGTTACGCTTGAGGAAGGCGAGGCTTGGCGTAATGCCATGCTTGAAGCAGGCAAGCTTTCGAGAAAGACGATTCGAGACAAACTCGCCGCGATACGCGCTATCCTGACATGGGGACAGGAACAGTGCAGAGGAAAGCTATTTCCGGCAATACCTAAGGGAACTCCGTTTGACTACCTAGAACTTCCGGTCGCCGAAGTGAAGGATAGCGCTGACCGCACCTACACGCTTGAGCAAGCTCGCAAGGTCCTCGAGGCAGCGCGCGCAGAGGTCGCGCGTCCTAACTTCCGTTGGATACCTTGGCTGCTCGCTCATAGTGGGATGAGAGTTGGTGAGGCACTTCAGCTCGAAAGGGCAGACGTCGTTGAGCTTGAGGGGAACTGGTTCATGCACATTCGCGTCGGCGATGGCCGGACGACGAAGACCCGCAAGGGCCGTAAGGTTCCGATTCATCAAGCTCTCGTTGCCGAAGGCTTTATCGAATGGATCAAAGAACGTCCTGCCGGTAAGTTGTTTCCAGGGACCTTCCAAGATCAGCGGCTTCGCGAGTGGATCAAAGAAGGACCGCTAAAAGACGTCGACAACGCCCCACCGCCTAACCATGGATTTCGGCACCTTTTCGAGGACGCGCTTTTCGGCGGCGTAAGCAACAAGGCCGCGCTCTATATTACGGGCCGCTCTTCGGGCTCCTCCGCAGACGACTACGGCGGGAGTGATGTCAAGCTACTAGAGCTAGCGAATCAAATGAGAAACGTGCGGCATTTTCTGTAGCCGAGTTAGTCAGGCAATTTTTTGCTGACGGAACTCAAGTAATCGTTCGTCCGCGCCCTCCAAAAAGCTTGATCTGACCAACGGATATCAGTGAACCAACCGTCTCCGTTGTCGTGCGAGTGGACGACAACTGAGCATTCAGCATTATCAATGATGGTATAGTCGCAGTTGTAGTCCGCAATCACGCATTTATCGACCTGGCACTCCCCAAGGCTGTCTCGTCGCAGCTTATCTAACTCATACTTCACCTCAACGGCTTTGAATTCGTTAGAAGTTTGCGTTCTAATTTCGTATTTCAATTGAATGCTGAATTTGACAGCCTTCTCCTCGTAGAAAACCGCTGTAACAGCATTCCCATCAGCGTCATTTCCAGTGGCTACGCGAAACTTTGGATCGAATACATCCACCGTCTCGTCCGTGGATGTCAGCTTTGAAAGAAGCGCCTGCCTTCCTTCCCGCGTGTCGAACTTTCCAATCTTAAAGTAGTCGAGGTTTCGCACCCCTGGATCTGAACACCCAGCCAATAACAACAACAAAGCTATAAATATTGTTCGATCCATGTGATCCCCCAAACCCTGCGAACAGGTCTAGCACACATTCGGACGCAGCCAAGGGAACAGAACAGCTTGCCCCATTTTAGTATTTTTATCCTATAATAGGAATATTTTCATTTTTGGGATTCACAGGGGATTCCGACCATGAGACAATAGTTCCCAGATTGTTTTTGGGAGCTTAAATGAAAATCGCCTCTGTAGTTACGAAAGCTGCAACCGCACTTGGCCTTCGCCAAGAACAGAAGGCGTATTCCCTTAGCGATCCCGCCATCAATGAGCTTTTCGGCGTTGTCCCTACTGCGTCAGGCGTGTCCATTACTGGATATTCCGCGATGCGCGTTCCGGCTGTTCTTCAAGCCGTCCGCCTGATCTCCGAAACGATTGGCTCACTTCCTTGCAAGCTCTATCGCGACAGCGATGGCAGCAAGGAAGCTGCCAAGGATAACACCGGCCACAAGATCACCCATAGTCGCGCGAATGACTGGACCAGCGCCGGGCAGCTTCGCGTTGATCTCACGATTGACGCCCTGCTTCGCGGAGCTGGCTATGCTCAAGTTGTCCGCGCGTCAGACGATCGCCCCCTTGAGCTTCACCGGCTAGACCCTTCGAAGGTGCAACAGCGCTTCGAGGATGACGGCGAACCATTCTATCTCGTTTCTACGGAACGCGGACAGGTTCGGCTTTCCTATCGTGATGTTCTCTATATCCCGGCCTTCGCTGGCGTTTCGCCGGTCAAGCTTGGCCGCGAGGCTATCGGCGTTGCGGCAGTTCTTGAGCGCCATGCATCTCAGTTCTTTAGTTCCGGCGCTCGCCCTAGCGGCATCATCACCAATGAAAAGCTTCAGGGCGGCGAAGCCGGAAGCACAGCGATAGCCAATATTCTGAAGTCGTGGCGCAAGTGGCGCGCCAGCGCCAACGGTGATCCGCTCGTTATGGACGCCGGTTGGAAGTTCGAACAGCCGACCATGGCAAGCACCGATGCTCAGTTCATCGAAAACCGGCTGGAGCAGATCAACGAAGTCGCTCGTATATTCGGCGTGCCGCCGCACATGCTCTATCAGCTTGAGCGCGCGACGTGGAGCAATGCCGAACAGATGGCCGCAAGCTTCCTTCAGCTTTGCCTTCGGCCCTGGCTAGACAAATGGCAGGACGCCTACGCGACCGTGCTTCTCTCCGATGATGAGCGCGACAGCCATTATTTCGAATTCGTCATTGACGACCTTCAGCGCGCCGACGCGGCAGGCCGGGCCGAAATCTTTGGCAAGCTTGTCGCCATGCGCGCCATGACCCCGAACGAAGTCCGCGCCGCAATGAACCTTCCGGCATTGGCGGGCGGCGACGAACTGGCAAACCCCTACACAACCGCGAGCGGCCCGGCAGAACGCCAGCAGCCGAAGGAAACAGCCGAATAATGCAGCACATCGCCTTTTTTGGTGACGGCGAAAAGACCTTCGCCCTCACCTCCGAAATGATTCTCGAATTGGAACGCAAGACCGGCGTCGGCATTGCAGCCCTTTACGCCCGCTTCATGCGGCAGGATTTCCATTTCGCCGACATGGTTGAAATCGTCCGCACGGGCCTGATTGGCGGTGGAACGTCCCCGGCTGAAGCTCAGACGCTTGTTGATACCTACGCCAAGCCGCGCCCGATCATGGAAGTTCTTCCCCTCGCCTTCGACATTCTTGACGCCCGTTGGAACGGCAAGCCGGAAGTCCCGGCAATCGCCCTGGACGAAATCGGAAAGGCCGCAGCAACCGGCGACCTCTCGGCAGCTATCAACGAAGCACTTGCGGAGTCCGGCCTGTGATCGAAGCTGAAAACCTCGAAATCAAGGCCGAAGTCTCGATTGATGATACTGGCATCGTGACCGGCATCGCGTGGCCTTTCGGCTCGCCGGATAGTGTCGGCGACGTCATCGAAAAGGGCACCATCGCTTTTGCGAATAGCGTGCCTATGGTCATGGAACATGATCAGCAGAAGGTTGTCGGTGTGTGGGAAACCTACGCCGAGACCGACAAGGGCCTTGAAGTTAACGGCCGCTTGTTCGTGGAAGGCATTGGACCCGCTCGCGATGCTCACCGGCAGCTTAAGGCCGGTAAGATCGGCGGATTGTCCATCGGCTTCCGTCACACCGGTTTTGATCCGCGTCCCGCAGGTGGCCGCGTCTTCAAGTCCATCACCGTCAACGAAATCAGTCTTTGCCGTCGCCCGGTTCATCCCGGCGCGCACGTCACCGTCGTTAAATCCGATCTTGAGGAAAATAGTATGGAAAACGAAAATACACAGAACGCACTGGAAACGAAGAGCGATCCGGTTGTGTCTGCCGACGAACTGAAGGCCATCAAGGCCCGCATGGATAAGCTGGAAGCCAAGGCTCACCGCCCGCTTTCCGCAAATAACAACCACCCGGCAGGCGAGAACGACAACAGCGAGAAGAAGGCTTTTGCTGATTTCATCCGCAACGGTGATGCCAGCGAAGTGAAGTCGCTCGGCTATGGTTCGCCGTCCACAGGCGGTATTTTGGCACCGGAAGCTGTCTCGACTTCGATCCTCGAAAAGGTCGCAGAGTTTTCCCCGGTTCGCGGCCTTGCCCAGACGATCAGCATGTCCGGCCCGTTGCTTCAGCTTCCGCGCCTTGTCGAGGAAATCACCGTTGGTGAAGTCGCCGAGACCGCGCCGCGCCCGGAAAGTGAACCGTCGTTCGATCAGATCGACTTGAAGCCGTTTGAAATGGCCGTCGTGGTTCCGGTCACGCGCATCCTGCTGGAAGACGCGCAGATCGATCTTTCGAGCTACCTGGGCAACCACGTTGCGCGCCGGTTCGGTCAGAAAGAGGCCGCTTGGTTCGTCAGCGGCAATGGCACGACTCAGGCCGAAGGCGTCCTTACGTCTGACGACGTGCAGGAGTTCGAAGGCGAGATTGCTGCCGACGACCTGATTGACCTGTTTTACAGCATTAAAACTGCCTATTCGGCAAACGGTTCGTGGCTTATGAACCGCAAGACGATGGCCGCAGTCCGCAAATTGAAGGATACGGATGGCAGCTACCTTTGGGAACGCTCGATTGCGGCAGGCCAGCCCGCCTTGCTTCTCGGTCGCCCGGTCTACGAAGGCGTGGACATGCCCGACGTTGCCGCAGACGCAACCCCGATTGTGTTCGGCGATTTTGCTACGGGCTACGCCGTTGCTGATCGTGTCGGGTTCGAAATCATCCGCGACGACCTGACCGGCGCTGGCAACGGCATCGTGAAGCTTCATGCTCGCCGTCGTGTCGGTGGCCGTGTCGTCATGGGCGAGGCCCTCACGAAGCTGAAGGTCGCGGCCTAATCCATGATCTATCAGCGGCCCGCATTTGAAGAAGTGACGATTGCGCACGGTGGCGACACCGTGACGCTTCGCCCTTCTTTGCGGGCCGCTGCCACTCTTGAAGCACGCTTTGGCTTTGCGGCCCTCTTCCGGGCGCTAGACGAAGGCAACTTCACAATCATCTCTGAAATCATCCTGACGGCTTCCATCAAACGGCAGGATGCAGCGGCCTTCTTGGGCGGGAACTTTCGAAGGCCGCTTTCATCCCTTTTCCCCGCAGTCGTCGGGCCGCTCGCCGAATTCGTGTCCATGTTGCAGCCCGCAACCGATCCGAAGGCGAAGACCACCAATCCGGGCAAAGCCGTGGCATGGGCCGAATTCTATAGAGACCTCTATGAAAAGGCGACCGGCTGGCTTGGCTGGACGCCGGAAACGACATGGAACGCCACGCCGACCGAAATCGACCGCGCCTATTCAGGCTATATCGCCAAGCTGAAGGCCATTCACGGCAGCGCTGAGCAAGACAAGCCCGCGCACGATCCGCGTGAGGAAGTCTCTGACGAAGAGGCCCGCAACGGGCTCTCCAAGCTGAAGGCCAATGCAAAGCGGGGGAAGCTATGAGCAAGCCACCTCGCCTTTGCAGTTGCGGCAACATCGTTCCGCATGGCGCGCTCTGCGCCTGCCAGAGCAACGCCCGGCGCGAACGCAACGCGCGTCATGACGCTCGCCGACCGTCTGCCCGCGACCGTGGCTATAACTACGAATGGCGCAAGGCCCGCCTCGAATATCTCGCCTCGCATCCACACTGCCGCGAATGCAGTAAGTCCGGCATCACCCGCCTTGCAAGCGTGGTCGATCACATCATCCCACATCGCGGCGACAAGAATCTCTTTTGGCATCGCGCCAACTGGCAACCGCTTTGCGCACCTTGCCACAACTCATTCAAGCAACGCCAAGAAAGGCAGCCTTAGCATGGGAATGCGCCTCTACACTTTTCGCGGCCAGCGATGGCTTCTCAAAGAGCTTTCCGAGATCACCGGCATTCCCGCATGCACGATCCATGCACGTATTCGCCTTGGATGGACGATGGAACAAGCCTTGGGCAGCCCGACACCCAAGCAGCGACGGGCGGGGGTGGTCTCTAACTTACCCGCGTTCGAGGGGACCGGCGCGGGGAGCACCGCACAAGAGACACCGAAAATAACTTTTTCAGAGAAGGCCTAAATTCAGCATGTCCCCAGTCAGTCTTGAACTCGCCAAGGCACACATGAAGGTCGACGGAAACGCCGAAGATGAGCTTGTTTCGCTCTATATCGACGGCGCAGAAACGTGGATCGGCAATTACATCGGCAGGCCCCTCGCCGACCTGGACCCACTTCCGGCAGACGTCAAAATCGCACTCTTGCGGCTCGTTTCTTTCTATTTCGAGTGCCGAAACATCGCGACTTTTGGCGTTTCTGCGCAGCTTGCACCGCTCGGCGTTACCTCGATCCTCGATTCCTACCGTGAAACGTGGTTCGGCGATGGCGAATAAGAGCGGCAACGGCCTAGCCGAAACCCTGGCAGCTTTCGACCGGATCAGGCGCGCGCCGCGTGAGGCAGTGCTTCCCGCGTTGCTAAAGTCCGGCGAAGAGCTTGCGCACCATCAGAAGGCGCTTGCCGAAACGTCCCGCGACACGGGCGCACTGATCGACAGCATTCATGTCACCATGCCGGGACAATCGACGCCTGCCTATTCGCAGCCGGGCGGCGCACGCCTTGCCGGTGAGACGGAAGTCATCGTCACCGCTGGAAACGCAGACGTTCGTTACGCGCACCTCGTTGAATACGGCACCAATGACACCGAAGCTCAGCCCTTCTTTTGGCCCGCCCTTCGACTTCTCCGCAAACGCCTTCAGAACCGGATCAATCGCGCCGCGAAGAAGGCCGTGAAAGACGCATGGAATGAGCATGATTGAACCTACTTTGGCCCTTCAAACTGCAATCCGCACCGCTCTCGTCAATACGCAGAGCGTCACCGACCTTGTTCCGGCAAACCACATTCGCGCCGGTAGCACCCGGCCGGACAAGACGCCCGCCATCATCATGAGCGACGGCAACACCAGCTTGCACGGCCACGACTACGCCAGCCAGCGCACGGCCTGGGTCTATCTGGACCTCCATATTTGGACGTTGGACGCCGGACAGGACGTGGCGAAGGAGATTGCTGGCGCTGCTATGGCTGCTCTCGACAAGAGAAGCCTGCCCATTGACGGCGGCTATTGTGACCATTTCCGCGTGACGGCTGCCCGGTTCCCGCGTGACCCTGACCCCGCTTATGGTCATGGTGTCCTGTCCGTCGAAGCTCTTGCTCGGTGGATCATCTGACGTGCTGAATATCGGAAACATGGACCGGCGCGTCACGATCGAACGCGAGACGGAGACTGTTAAGCCGTCGGGCAGCGTTGTGAAGGCGTGGACGCCCGTTGCAACCGTATGGGCGGAAGTCCTTCAGCAGACGGCCAGCGAATTCTTCACCGGCTACGGCGAGGCAGAGACCGGCACCATGATTTTTCGTGTCCGTTTTCGCCCTGGCATCACGACCGCCGACCGCGTGACCTATGACGGCACCGCTTACGGCCTCAAAGAAGTTAAGGAACTCGGCAGGCGTGACGCCCTTGAGCTTCGCGGCGAGGCCCTGAAGTGACCCACCTTCGCGGCATCAAGCCCGCTATTTCACCGGACAGCAGCGCATTAACAAAGGCACCGGCAGCGCCGAAGCAGCTTTCGGCTTTTGCGCGCGCCGAATGGAAGCGGATTATGCCCGGCCTCATTGAGCGCGGTATTATCACGCGCGGCGACCTTGGTGGCGTCGAAGACTACTGCCGCGCCCGTGGCCTTGTTCGCGAGATTGAAGACGGCCTTCGCAGTTCTGGCGAAATCGACATGAAGCTTTGCCGCCTTCAGGACAAGGCTATGCAAACCGCCCGGCAGCTTGCCGCTGAATACGGCCTCTCGCCGGTCTCGCGCGCCCGTGTCGGCAACGCAGCGACCGACGATGACGACAGCGACAATCCGCTGAAGGTGCATTGATGGCGAGCACCTATCCTTCGTGGATTTTTGACGGCAGTCCGATTGATGACCCGTTCGGTTATGGCGAACGTGCCGTGAATTTCCTTCGCTTGCTCAGGCATCCGAACAGCACGGCGCTAAGCCACTTCTTTCAGCTCTATGATTGGCAGGAGCGGATTGTTCGCCGCATCTATGGACCCCGGCACCCAGACGGCAGGCGCATTGTCGAAACTGTCTTTTGGATGATCCCGCGCGGCAATCGAAAGACCAGCCTCGCCGCTGCCCTCGCCCTTCTTCATACCATCGGCCCGGAACGCGTTCCTGCCGGACAGGTGATCTTTGCCGCGTCCGACCGTGAGCAAGCCGGGCTTGGCTTCAAGGAAGCCGCGAACATCGTCCGCATGGACAAGCGTCTTGTCGCCGCGACCCGCATCTATGACGCACACAACAGCGCGAAGAAGATTGTTCTCAAGTCGGAAGGCGTCGAACTTCAGGCGATTTCCAGCGACGGCGCGGCACAGCACGGCAAGACGCCTGCCTTTGTGCTTGTCGATGAAATCCACGTTTGGAAGGGCCGCGACCTTTGGGAAGCGCTCAAATCCGGTATGGTCAAGACCAGCGGCACGCTTATGGTGATCGCCACGACTGCCGGGCGCGGTTCCGAAAATCTTGGCTTCACCGAATACGATTATGCCCGCAAGGTAGCGCGCGGTGAGATTGAAAACCCGGCCTATCTGCCGATCATTTTCGAAGCAGCGCCCGGCGACGATTGGCAGGATGAGATCGTATGGCACCGCGTCAATCCCGGCCTTGCCCACGGCTTCCCCAACTTGAACGCGTTGCGCACGGCAGCGAAGGAAGCCGCCGACCGCCCGGCAGAGCGTTTCGCGTTCCAGCAATTCAACCTGAATATCTGGCAGGCAGCTTCCCGCGATCCGTTGTTCGATATGGGAGTCTACGACGCTGGGCTTGATCCGCACTTCGATCTTGCCGATCTGTCCGGGCTGCCGTGCTTCCTTGGCGTCGATATGTCCGTCAACGGCGACTTGACGGCAGTTGTTGGCGCATGGCGTCACAATGATCGCCGCGTCACGGTTCACCCGTGGTTCTTCGTTCCTGGCGAAGACCTGAAGGGCCGTTCGCAGCGTGACGGCGTGCCTTACGAGCAATGGCGCGACGAAGGCTTAATCACTGTCATTGACGGCCCGGTGATCGAGCCGGAAGTAGTCGAAGCACACATTCGCGAGATTTGCGCCGACAATGGCGACGTGCGTGAAATCGCCTTTGACCCGCACCTTGCCCGGATGACGATGCAGCGCCTTCATGATGACGGCTTGCCCGCAGTTGAGATGCGACAGGGACCGCTCACGATGGGACCCGCTATCGGGCACCTCGAACGCACCGTTAACGGTCGCATGATCCGGCACAACGGGCACCCGATCCTTCGGCATCACTTTGATAGTGTCGTTGCCAGCCGCAACGATACCGGCCTAGTGCGGATGCACAAGGGCAAGAAAACCGACCGGATTGACGGCGCGGTTGCGGCTGCAATGGCTGTATCGCGTGCCGTTGCAAACGATAACCAGCGCTCGATTTTCGATCTCGACCCCGACGAATTTGACCGGCTCCGCGCCGAAGCAGCATAGGAACATTAGTAATGGATGACACACAGCGCCTTGTCGTGAGTCTTGAGGCCCGCCTGAACAAGTATGAGCGTGACATGATGCGCGCGCGGACGGCGACGAACGACAACTTCAAGAAGATGGAGGGCCGCGCCCGCCAGTCGGCTGAGAACATGGAAAAGACGCTCGGCAAGGCTTCCGCGTCCATCGGTGCGAAGCTTGAAGGCATGTTTGCCCCACTCATGAAGGGCGGCGCACTTGTTGCTGGCGTGGGCGGTGCTGCCATTGCGCTCAAGGAAATCGCCGATACCGTTGCCGAAGTTGACCGCGAAGCCCGCAAGGCTGGCGTCTCTTCGAAGGTTTGGCAGCAGTGGACCTATGTCGCTACCGCTACCGGCATGAGCATTGACGGCGTAACCGACGCCCTCAAGGAACTGAACATTCGCGGCGACGAGTTTGCCAAGACCGGCAAGGGCAGCGCCGAAGAGGCGTTTCAGCGCCTTGGCTATACCGCAACCGACGTTGCGGCCAAGCTGAAGGACCCGAACCGCTTCCTTGATGAGATTATCGGCAAGCTTCAGAAATTGGACGCGGCAGCGCAGACCCGTATCCTTGACGAGGTATTCGGGGGACAGGGAGCGGAAGACCTCGCCAAGGTTCTCGGCCTGTCCGTCTCCGAAATCCAGAAGATGCGCAGCGAGGCCGCGACCTTCACCGACGAACAGATTGAGTCCGCGAAGAAGATCGATCGCGAGTTCTCCACCATGTGGCGCAATTTCACGATCTACGCCAAGCAGGCGGCAGTCGAAGGCGTCAACGTGGCTTCCAAGATCATCGGCTATATCAATGACCCTTCCGGGGGCGCGCGTGACCGCGCCATTGCAGGCTTTAATAGCCCCGAACAGCAGTTGAAGCGGCTTCAGGAACAGCGGGCAAAGATCGAACGCCAGATCGCGGATACCGAAGCGAACCCGCTCAACGTCATGAAGGAAGTTGAACTTCGCCAGCTTCGCGCGGCACTTGCTGCCGTTGACGAACAGATTAGCGATCTAGGCGGCGGCAGCGAGGAACTGAAGAACGCCCTCAAGGAACTGTCCGACATGACCGTGAACGTCGGTAGGGGCTTTGCCGCGAACACGACCGCAGCGGCAAACTTCAAGACCGCCCTCGCCGACCTGAAGAAGCTTGTGCCGGAACTAAAGTCCGAACTCGATACCCTCGCTACGACTGACGGCATTGACGCGGCTTATCAGAAGGCCGTTGGCAGCGCCCGGACAATGGGCGAGGTCATGAACGCCACCGACCTCGCCAATCGCGCCAAGAGCATCGCTCGGTTCGGCAAGCACGATAACATTCTTGATCTCATCGCCACCGTCGAAAGCGGCGGGGACTATAATTCTACCCTCGACAATGGCCGCTGGACCGGTGGCGCTCAGAACCTTGTCGGCATGACACTCGATCAAGTTCGCGATCTTCAGCGCCGTATGCTCGCCGACCCCGCTAACCGCGCTCTCTATGGCGATGGTAGGGGCTCATCGGCCCTTGGCCGATATCAGATCACGGGCGCAACCCTTGAAGGGCTTATTAAGGAACTTGGCCTTTCCGGTGATCGTCTCTTTGATGAGAAGACCCAGGACGAACTTGCCCGCGCGCTTCTTCGACGTCGGGGCAATGATCCGGCAGCACTTCGGCAGGAATGGACCGGGCTTAACCGCGTTGATGACGGCACCATTCGTAACGCCTATGCCGGGACGCCGACCGCAGCACAGCCCCTCGCCCCGACAGATAGCGAGAAGGAGAGGACCGAACTCATCAAGCAGCAAGACGCTGCCCGCAAGAGCCTGAACCAGACGGTGCAGGAAGGTCTTGACCTTGCCCGGTTCGAACAGTCGATTTCCGGTATGTCGGCATCCCAGCAGCGAATTGAGCTTGCTGTGTATCAGGCGCAGCAGGAAGCGAAACGCGCAGGCATCACGCTTAGCGACTCCGAACTTCAGCAGCTTCGCGAGAAGATCACTCTCACGCAGCAGCTTGACGGCAAGAGCAAGGAAGTCGCCGCTTCTACGGAAGGCTTGAAGACGGCAGAGCAGTATTTCGCGGAAAGTTTCACAAGCACACTTTCCGGCCTCCTTACAGGCACGCAAGACCTCAACGGCGCGCTTAAGAGCCTACTTAACAACCTCGTTGACGCGACGCTTCAGGCCGCGCTGCTTGGGAAAGGCCCGCTAGCCGGTTTGTTCGGCGGTGCGGGTAGCGGCATTCTCGGCGCGATCTTCGGCTTTAGCGAGGGTGGCTATACCGGCGATGGTGGCAAGTATGAACGGGCAGGCGTCGTGCATCGTGGGGAATACGTCATGAGCAAGAAGGCGACCAGCCGGATTGGTGTCGGCAACCTTGAATCTCTACACCGTGGTGCGCTCGGTGGCTTTGCCGAAGGTGGCTACGTTGGGAATGCGCCCGCTATCCGCTCACCGAACCTCAAGACCGGGCCAAACAGCATTTCGCCGCTTCAGCAGATTAGCATTTCCGCGCCGGTCACGGTCAATACGTCCGGTAGCGGAACGCCAGAACAAAACGCCGATCTCGCGAAGCAGATCGGCGCACAAATGGAGGCAACCATGCGCGGCGTCGTCTGTAGTGAGCTGGCGCGACAGATGCGGCCCGGCAATATGCTTTCACCTGGGCGCGGGCGATAGAAGCAGACGCCGGAAGTTATCTCTGACTTGCGCTTCATAATCAATTTGAAACAGAAAGACCCCGGCGGGTCTGACGTCGCCGGGGTCTTTCATTCAATCGCTGCGCCGCGATCACCAATATAATAGTCGGCAAAAGCACCGGTTGCGTGTAGTTTTTTTGCCTTTTCGAAGAAAAATTTCGCGCAACCGGCTACGATTGTTGCTATTATGTTCTCAAGCAGGGTCTGACTTATCTGCTGTAGAATAGGCTGGCATAGCCGCCGATGATTTCCACCCAATAACGTCAGATCCGGCAGGACGAGCAACGCTGGTAGATTGCGACTCGTGAGCGTTATCAGATCGCCAAACTGGTTTGATAACTCTACGCCAGCCATATCCGGCAACGGTATGGGAAGTCTGACATAAAGGCCGACAGTCTGACCCCGGCCTCCCTGTGACAAGGTTGTCAAGTTTGGTATGTCTCCCCGATTGGCCCGCCATATGGGCCGTCGTGTGGCCTCAGAGAAAGAATTTTCTTCTTTCCAGACAGAGCTTTGCCTAGAGCGATGTGACTGGATGCTTGGCCGATAGGCGTTACATCCTGTTCATGCCCTAGGTAAAGCTATGTCAGCTTCCTAGAGAAAGGTTGTAGGTTAAGAGGTTTGTAGGACCGCCTTCAACATCTGATGCACCCTTGGTTCGGTAACTAAGACAGCGGAAGACGCGAGCTGTCGCCGGAACTTTAATTGAACATGTTCCGCTTGAAACGAGAGGCCTTGAGGAGCGTTGGTTGATCACTTGGGAGATCCACCGGAATGCACGCGTATATAGTGCCGTCTGAAAGCGGATCATTTTCTTGCTTTAGCTGCTCCATCATCTCCGCTACCGCTTCCCGGCATTCTTTGAGCGTGCCAGTCCCTGCCGGAATGGTCATGTCATCGCTTGGGTGAATAGTCATTGCTCTGACTTGTGTATCGTCCGGCAGTTCCTCGGCTTTCGCCACGTTCGAACACGCAGCCGCAAGCAGCGCAGCGCATAAAACCCTAAGCATCAATTCCCCCTAAGACGATTCTATCTAGGAGCGTATAGCGCACCGCGCGCCGCGACAATAACAACGGAAGGTGCGGCGCTAAAAAGGCCTCGGTCCCAGCGCCTCGATCGGAGAGTCTATCAGTCAAAATTTACTTACTAACTTATTGAAACTTAACGGTTTACTCTCAATGAAGCTTGACCTTTGTCCGGCGTTGGGTGATGATTCACGTATCAATTGAAACCAGGTAGAAGGAGCCTCCTACCGACATGCCTCAATTCATTCTCGACAGTGTGACCTACGCACGGCTCATGGACGCCTTGCTGTCTTGCTCAGCCGACGTCTATGTCTCTCAAGACACCGATCCCTTCAAAATCGCTCTAGGTGAAATCGCGGGGCTTTGGCCAGAGAGCGTGACGGGCGGCTATGGCGCGAACGTTCCGGCGGCGAAATGAACGTGCCATCTTTCGCCATCTTGTTTCCCAACTAACTATGTGACTAATGCGAAATCCCAGACATTGAGACATATCGAAGCGGCAGGCGTAGGCCTTTCCGCGCAGAAGCGTCGTCTGGTCCTGCTGGTTGAGGGCAGCTTGAGACCCTCTCTCAACCAGCAGGAAACAGCGTGACAGGCGCAACCTGTCCTCAGCGGCCCGAAGGCCAGAAGTGGAAAATACATGTCTAAGATTACTGCCGCAACGCTTATCATTGATGAGCACGGTGAGCGCATCGAAGCCAATCCGAGTGTAGCGTCACGCTTCTCTCCGGCACTTCAAGAACTTATCGATGCAAATCGAAAACGGTTCGCCGATGTTGTGGTCAAAGATGAACCTGACGACCTTCACCAGCTTGCAGTTCTGATCAAAGCCGCAGAAGTGGCGTGTGCCGCGTCGCCGGACCATTTTCATGATTATGCGTTTGCCGCTGGTTACGTGGCGGCTCTGGTCGCTGGTGATGATGGTGCCGAGCGCGCAAGAGCAATCGCTGCGACGCTTTAAAGGAGATCGAGGGCCCGCGTAACAGCGGGCCTTTCGCTTTTTGGACCTTCCATGGCAAAATTCTCACCTGCAATCGTCGAAAAGCACATTCGGCGCAAGCATCCCGGATGCCCAGAGTTCGCTATCGCGTTCTTTGTCTCCGAGATCACAAAGAAGGATTGGAACGGCGCATCAATCGGGAAAGCCGTCGGCATCACGATGCAGAATGTGATGCGCCATTCAATGACCGATTATGATCAGATGCTTTTGGCCGGCGTTGATCGCGATGACGCCCGTCGACGGGTGCAGCCGAAAATCAATGCAATGATAGCGACGTGGAAGAAGCAACCTGAATGACGGACGCTCACCAATCTTAGTCGGCGGGCTCAGTATAGGCGTTGTTGTCCAAGGGAAATCACCGGGCTTCCCCACCGCAATTTAATGTTGCATAACGATTGAAAATCGTGAGTCGGGGTGGGATCGGATGCCAAATAAACTCTATTATGGAGACAATCTCTCGGTGCTCCGGGAGAGCATCCGATCCGAGTCCGTTGACCTCATATATCTCGACCCGCCCTTTAACTCGAACGCGTCTTACAACGTTCTTTTTAGAGGTCCGGCAGGTGAACAGTCAGCCGCGCAGATTGAAGCTTTCGATGATACTTGGCACTGGACTGATTCCGCAGAAATGGCCTTTGATGAGGTTTTGACAGGCGAGCATTCTGACGCTGCGATCATGCTCCGAGCGATGCGCTCCGCGCTCGGCGAAAATGACATGATGGCCTACCTGACAATGATGACAGTCCGCTTGATTGAACTGCATCGTGTTTTGAAACCGACAGGGTCACTTTATCTTCACTGTGACCCGACCTCGAGCCATTACCTCAAGATCATCCTCGATTCCATCTTCGGGGCCAGCAACTTCCGAAATGAGATCATTTGGAAACGAAAAGCCGGACGTGGTGAGACGAACAACGCCGCCGTTAGGTTCGGTGTTAGCCACGACGTTATACTTTTCGTAGCCAAATCGAGCGCTGCCCGCTTCAATCGCCAATTTCGCCAGAACAATGAAAACTACATCGCCACGAAATTCACGCACGATGACGGGGATGGGCGCCTATATCGACTTGACAACCTCACCAGCCCATCGCCCCGCCCAAATCTGACGTATGAATACAAAGGCTACGCGCCGCCGGCAAACGGATGGGCAGTATCGATTGAGCGGATGAGGGAGATGGACGCCGACGGCCGCGTATACTTCCCAAAAGACAAAACGAAGAGATTGCAGCGCAAGCGTTATCTCGATGAACTCGACGGCGAAACTGTTGACACCCTTTGGGACGACATTCCTCCAATCAATTCGCAGGCTAAAGAACGTCTTGGTTATCCTACTCAAAAGCCGGTTGCGCTTCTTGAGCGCATTGTCGCTTCATCATCAAATGCTGGTGATGTGGTGCTCGACCCCTTCTGCGGCTGCGGGACAACCGTGCACGCGGCGCAGAAACTAGGTCGCCAATGGATAGGCATTGACGTCACGCATCTTGCAATCGGTCTGATAGAGCGTCGCCTTAAAGAAAGCTTTCCCAGCATTGTCTACGAAGTCATTGGCGTGCCCAAGGACAAACAAGCGGCGCAAGATCTCGCCCTGCGGGACAAACACGAATTCCAAAAATGGATCGTGGGGTCAATCGGCGGACAGCCTTATAAAGGTGGGAAAAAGGGAATGGACCGCGGTATCGACGGCTACTTGCATTTCCGTGATGCTGACAAGAAGCCGCAGTTTGCGATTATTTCGGTTAAAGGAGGCGGAATAAAATCTGGTGATATTCGCGATTTGAAAGGAACTATGGAGCGAGAAAAAGCCGCCTTAGGCATTTTTCTTTCATTGAATGAGCCTACTCGCGAGATGGAAAAAGAGGCTGCCGCTGCAGGTATCTACGAAACCGGCGGGCAAAAAATACCGCGCCTCCAAATTATGACTGCCGCTCAGATTTTAGATAAGCGGCGTCCCCAATTACCGTTCGGACATAGCGAGGGCTACAAGAAGGCAGAAAGGGAATCGGAAGGCAGGCAAGGAAATCTACTCTGATATCAGCCGAGCCGGTTCCACCCGCCCCCTACACCGACCAGATAGCCAAAACGCACTCCGTCCCGACGTTGATGCTCAGGCACTTCTCCTACCATGATTTGAAACTTGCCCAAAGTAGCAACGTTTGAGGCGGCCAGAAAGGCCATTAGAGTTTCAATGCCGTCGACTGATTGCGAAAGAATGACCGCAAAGAACTCTTCAAGTGGCGTTTGATCAATTGGTGTCGCCGGGTGGACCACCGCAATCGATGGGGCGACTAATTCTCGATTCGGCGTAAGATGATAATCCCTGAGATCCAGCCGCTGCGAAGACTTCGGGTGCTCGATACAGTGTCGGATATTTCTTACAAGCTTCCCAAAATTAGCGAGCGCCGTGGCGAATGGGATGAAAGGATCGTCGATTGCCAAGCGTGTTTGTAGATTGACAACAAACCCATCTAGCCACGCGCCAGCAGCCCTCATATCTTTCTCGTCGTAAAAGATTGAGCACAATCGATAAACGTTTTGAAACGCGTGATCCATTTTCTGGATATAATCTTTGGTCCGAGCTTGGATATCTGGGATTGCCGGTAGCCGGAAGGACATGCCCTTCGCAGATTGCATTTTCGATTCGGCATTCAACTTTGCGACGTTGTAGCTCTCGGCAATCTCTTGAGCTGCAACAAGGTCCTTAACGATATCTAATGCAGTGACGAGCGCCGCGTTCCAGTCAATTTCTGGTAGGAGGCGATCCTTCTTGAAAAGTTCAGCGGCTGTGAGCAGGATCCGTTGGATGATTTCCGAGTCAGACCCGATACTCAACACAAGTTGCTGAGTATTGGGGATGCCAATGTTGGTGCGATCTGGATCGATCTCATCCGCCATTGCGATGACGTAAACGGCTCGTTCCTTGATAATGTAGAGTCGATCATTGATTGTAGTGGCACTCGTGATCCTGCCGTCGGCTTCGTCGCCTACGTCCATTTGGCCCGCGCCGTCACGAATCTTATCTATTGGTTTTTTGGTATTCATGCACGATCTTCCAGAATGGTCATTGGCGTGAGCGCAGTCGGCTGATGTTCGACCTACTCCTTTCGCTGCCCGGCAGCAATTTGCTTTGCGCGAACCTTTGCCACACGTGCCGGCCTAACGAAAAGGCGATCAAGAAGGTCGAGGGTCAGATCTTCGAGCGCTTCTGCCTCTTCCCCGGTATAGGGATCCATGTCGTGCGAGGCGTCGTTGCCATCAACTGCGACAACATCAGCCAATTCGACGATGTCATCCTCTAGAATTTTCAAATCCCCGAGCGCTTTGATTCTCACCCGTAGGGCGTCAGCGGGATTTCGGCCCTCGAGGCGCGAGTCTGTAGCAAATATGTGTTTAGTTGCCACATCGATCGTCTTGCGAAACATCGCACCTGATGCGTCAAACATTTGGAGGCGACGCGCCTTTGCGGCTTGTGTGAATATTTCAGCTATTCGCCCTGGTATTTCGTCATTTAGCGGCTCAAGCGGAACCGTGTTGAAGACAGGGTTTGGTTCACAACTAGCGTTTGCGTTCTTGTCTAGGTTCACGTGATTGTTCTTGAGGTCGATGCGGCATTGCGCTTGGTAGATACTGAGTTGGCTGCAATTGTTGCATACAAAGGCTACTTCGCAGTCAGAGCCTTGTTGGATCCACCCCACCGCCGTTAGCTGGACCTTCGCCGTCCCGCAGCGAATACAATCACGCGTAATCAACGCTCCCATCGAGCAAACTCCCATAACTTGCAACATTGCAAATTAACCTAAAGTGGCGGGCTCGGCGCGGGCGCAACTTACTTTTCCACATCAAAATCCTGGTCGTCACAATGTTACAAATTATAAAAATAATCTTTGTTTTTCAATATGATATGAGATTTCGAATCTCTCCACTCCGACCACTTCCCCTTAGTTAACGGCATGACTAACGATTGTGGCTTGGCCCCGCAGCCGCGCGAAAATAGCCGCGCCATCCGACCCCCTCCCGCAAAAGGTCTTGTCCTTCGGCTAGCCGCGGAGCAAGCAACGACACTAACGCGCGAACGAGCCAAGAAACCCGTTGTTAAGGTTGTGTCTGATATTATTCACTATATTCGATCCCATTTTCTTAGCCCCACGGGAGAAGTCGCATGATGTCGTGCCGGGCGGAATATCGCTACAGCGATTATGGCGACGAAGAAATTCAGGGAACCGGCGTCGATCTTGATCAACATGCCGTCTCGGCGGGTATCGGCGTGAAATTCTAACTAGTTTCCGTCCATAAACGGCTGGTTTTCTTGTGCTTGCAGCGCGTTTGGGTTCCGCTTGGTGGCCGCTTTGAAGCCATGCGGTGTGGCTCATGGGTGCTAATTGCGGCGGCCAGGATTTCTGGTGGAAATGCGCGCATTGGGAACTGCCGGCGTTCCGCCGGTCCGGTTTTGGCTGGCGACATGGGATGTCAGTTCGATCTGAGGCGGGCGAAGAGGGCGAGATTGTAAGCGACCACCGAGGACCAGACATAAGTCTTGAAGTGGTCGAGCCCACGCCAGGTGCAGCGCCCCAAGCCGTAGGCGCGTTTGAGGCAGGAGATGCCGGCCTCGATGCCGGCGCGGAAGTTGCGTAGCTTGCGATAGACCCAACGGCTTTTGACCATGTCTTCGATCTTGAGGCCGCACTTCTTGTGGAAGGCCATGTCTCGCACGCCCCAGGCCTTGGCTCCGCTCAGATTTTCGCGGCTGGCATAGCCGCCGTCGGCGGCGGCCTGCCGTGGCGGCTCGCCCCAGATGCCAATGTGACGCTCCAGCATCGGCAGCAAGCGCTCGCTGTCGGCCGGGTTGCCGGCTTCGACGACGAGGTCGAGGATCAGCCCGCTTGTGCCGGTGGTCAAATTGATCTTATGGCCATACTCGACGTCGCGGCTGCCTTTGACGATGATGTCGGCATGCGGCTCGAACAAACTGACCAGCTTGTCGCCAGCCGGCACCGCCTCGCCGGCCAGGACCCGCCGCTCGGTCTGGGCGATGATCCGTTCGATCAGCGGCTTATAGTGGCGGACTTGGGCCTGCCAGCGTTCGACCGCCGGGCCCGCCGCCAAGGGCAGCTGCGCCGCCGCCTGTTCGAGATAGCTCAAGGTGGTGCGCGTGATCCTGAGCAGCGCGCGATAGTGCTGAACTCGTTTCGGACGACCGCGGGTAAATTGGATCGCCCGGGATCGCTTCTTCGCCGCGCGGCAGTGATCGTGCCATAAGATGGCGCTGCCCAAGGAAGCCGCCTGCTGCAACAGCCGCACCATCACCCGCACGCAGTCCCACAAAAGACTGCTGTCGCTCGGTTCGTGCATCAGCGCCGAAGTGACGGTGCTGTCGATGCGCACGACCTTGCCGCGTTCCACCTTGTCCTGCCGGGCGCTTGTCAACAGCACGCGATTGATCGCTTCAAAGGTCCCGGCCCGGATCGCGCTGATCGTCTTGTGCAAGACCGACTTCTTCGGGCTGCACCCCCATGGCAGCCGGGCAAAAGCCCGGAACGAGGCGGAATCTTCCAGATGAAAGGCCAGCTCCTCATAACTCAACTGACGGTGTTGTTTGAGCAGGGCGCAACGCAGCACGGCCTCCGCCGGCAGGCCCTCGCGGCCGGTCTCCTTGACGCCGTGGCGGCGCAGGTCCTGCGCTACCAGCCCGAGCAGATCACGATGCTCATCCAGCCATTGCGACATGGCTTTCAGCTCGCGGCCGATCTCGTGTTCGGCGAAAAGATCGAATATATTGGATTGGACGGTGCGTTCTTGGCGCATTGTCGGCTCCGGCGGTTGCGGGTTTGTCTTTAGAATCAATGGCTTGATCTAAAGTGTACCTGAAACCGCCGGGCTTTGCCCGCGGCAATATCGCGATTCCTCCAATAATTTCAGCGGTTTACCGTTTGTGGACGGACACTAACTAGCGTCACGGCCGATAGTCTCCGACGCGCCAGACCGGGTTGAAGCGAGCGCGCCCACTTTTCTTCGCGGTTGTCGCACTCATCCACCTTGTCGCCAGGCTTGATGCCGAGCTTGGCGGTGATCCCGGCATTGAGTTCCGTCACGTACCTCACCTCCGTCATCGAATCGATGATGTCCCGGGAGTACGGCACCGCGTTCTGCTTGGCGGAACCTTTGTATGGCTGCGATTACTGGAAGCGCACCAGGCTCAACTTTCGCCGGTCAGGTGCGACGGATCCTACTTGCCCTCCATCGACTCCCATCGCCGTTCCTTCCGCGTCTTCGGCTTTAGCCTCTTGTACGTTCTATCAACGAAACGAAGGAACCTCGTCACATGCATCAACTTGTCAACGAATGAGCTCAAATTCACAAGACGCTCCGCCAGTACTTCGTTTGCCGTCAAAGCGATCTCGGCTGGAGAATATTCCGGAAAGTGCGTGGAAAGCTCGGCATAAGGATTGGTCCGCTCGCGACCAATAATGTCGATCTTCCCGTTGCGGTACAGGAGCCGCAAAAGGACCTGCTCGAACGTCCAGTCATGGACGTCGAGGACCTGATAGCGCTCGCTTCGCTTTGACGAGAAGCCCGCCAGAGTGATCTTGACGCCCAGTTGGAGGTTGGTGAGCCAAAGGCACAGTGCAAACCCGGTGGTCGGCAGACTTGCAGGTGGATAAAACGGAGCGAACACGTCCGTCAGATCCAGATGCCTGACTTTCACATCACCAAATGCAGAAGCTGGGCTGAATTTTTCGCGGTTGCCGATGGTCAGATTGACGATCCCGAGGAAGCTGCTTCTGTCGAAATACTGCAGAACCTTGGACACTTTGCCGCTTTTGACGAGGTTGGCACCCAACGTTCCGCTTCGCGATACCAGCAGGGCCTTGCGCGTGAACGGTTCGCTCAGAACCTTGTAAACCTTGTTGAAAAAGATGAAGAGCGTTGTCTCAGGAAAGCGGGACATAAGCTCGTCGATGTCGACCTCATCGCTATTTGCGACCAGGACGATATCGCTGTAGCCGAGAAAGAACGACCTCCAGTCCTCCGTGTGGATTTCCTCAGTTGCGTCCATTGTATCGGGATCGCTAGTGTCAGATCTGCTCATCGTTGGAACCATGTTGATGTTATCTTGCTGATGGAGCGCTTCCACAATACGCGATCATTGCTCTCCATTCTCAACCGCCTTTGCCGTCCGTGTTTTCACCAGACGCGCTGGTGCCCCCACGTAGACGCCAAACGGCACCGTTGCCCCCTTCACCACGCTGTTCGCCCCGATGACGCAACCTTGAGCGATGTGGCAGCCTGCCAGCACCTTTGCTCCGGCACCGATCCAAACGTCGTCTCCGATAACGATGCCATCCTTCTTCACGGGTTGCAGCCGTATTGGTACCGCGGGATCATTGTACCTGTGTTCGAATGCGACCACGACCACATGAGCGGCGATACGAACATTATCGCCGATTTGGATGCCTCCATGCCCCAGCAGGATGGAATAGTCGTTTATGGAGACATCATTTCCTATTGTGATCACTCCGCTCTGAGCATCGATAATCACCCCACAGCGGGTAAAAAGCCGGTCGCCGATCTCGATCTTGCCGCGCCGGTACCGGAATCGTGGCCAATAGCGCATGTTCGGTTCTTTTCCGATCCTCAAAGACCCGCCTGAGAGAAACGAACGGAGCTTGACCAGAAAGCCGAGGTTCAAGCGTCACACAGGCATGAACTGAGGATCGATCGCCAGGGCCTTGTCACGCCAGATCTGCGCGTATTCGACATCCTGCCAATTGTGAAACCAGGGGCCGCCATTCGTGTAATGCACGCCCTTTGGGAAGCCGACTGAAGGCTTGGTATTCCAACCCTCGAGCCAGTTCCATTCTTCAGGTATCTGCCCGATCTCGCTGTCTGCGGCCCATTGCAGCCGATGCAGATAGGCACCGGTTTCCCTGTTCACGAGTTCAGGGGTCAGCGCCCGGGTGGACGGATGCGCGCAGTTGAAGAGCATGAATGAGGACCAGTTTTTTCTCGGATAGGTGGTTTGCACCTTGCCATCCATCTTCACCCCTTCTTTCGGGACGTAATCATGGGGGACGCAGCACACCGCTTTCGTTTCGTCTTTAAACTGAATGAGTTCAGCGATATCGCCAAAGAACAGGAAATCGCAATCGCAAAACAAAGCCCAGCCTTTGTAGTCAGCGAGCCAGGGAGTGAAAAATCGCGAGTATGTGAACTCCGTTGATGCTAGCGGATCCACCTCACGGGTGTAGACACCACGGTCGATCAGATCCTGCAGCTTGATTGGGTGTACATCGACGTCGATAGAGGCATTTTCCAGCAAAGTTTCTTTCGCCACTTCGTAGGCGATATTTTCACGAGAATCCCATCCGATATAGACTGATAGCTCCGCCATACACACTCCTCCTGTTCTTCGCTAACCAGAGGCCAATGGATGACACTCGGCGCTGTATGCGTTTTATCAGCACCGATCATTGCTACCTCGCGCACCGAAATGCGGATGCCTAGGAGCGCACTGAATGACCTCTACTGCTTGCTAACGTCAGAGCGTCAGCCGCGTTCCTCGAACGCTCAAGGTTGACTTGAACAAATGTAAACAACGAATGTAAACAGTAAATCTCACCATAGATGACGAAAAATGTGGACATTCCGCGACCAGTAAGCGCGCGAGGCTCGATGGTGACAAATGATCGGAAGATTGATTGCCAGTCCAAAGCGAACGGATGAGGGCTTCTATGTCGAGACGAGCAAGCCAAGGTCCCGTGCCTTTCCAATCCCGCCGCCTGCCTGGGTGTACGCAGCTTGGGAGGCTTCGAGAACTGTTAGCAAAAACAAGGCGGCGCTTCACGAAGACTGCCCCTCGCCGGGCTCCTTGCGAGGATTTCGAAACCCTTTTTTTTCGAAAAGCTCTGATCCGTGCAGTCGAACACCTTCTCCCGGCAATTCACACAGCGCGGCGCGGGCGCTACCTCTTCTTCGTGGTCGTCGCGCTCATCACCTTGTCGCCAGGCTGAATGCCGAGCTTGGCAATCACGCCGGCATTGAGTTCGATCACGTATTTCACCTCCGTCATCGAATCGATGATGTCCTGGGAGTACGGCACAGTGTTCTGCTTGATGCTGCGGATGGTGCCGGTCGAATCGACGAACAGCATGTCGAGCGGCAGGATGGTGTTTTCCATCCACATCTGCACCCGCCGCGAAACGCCGAAGTCGAAGATCATGCCGGCATCATCGGCCATTTCCTTGCGATACATGAGGCCGCGCTGGCGCTGCTCGTTCGTGTCGGCGATCTCGACGGTGAAATTCAGCCGCTTGCCGGACGCCGTCTGAATGATCAGCGGTTCCTTGTCGAACGTCATCGGCTGTTGGGAAAGAGCCGGAAGGGTGACGATGAAAAAAAGCGCCGCAAGGGCGCTTCTGATCCAATGGGCTGCGGACCTACGCATCAGTGTGCGCGGCTCACCGGGCTCGGCACGTCGGGATGGATCTCGGCAGCCATCAAGCCCTTGTCACCATCGCCGTAGCGCACGAGCACGACCTGGCCGGGGCGCAACTCGGTGAGACCGAACCGACGCAGCGTTTCCATGTGGACGAAAATATCTTCCGTGCCTTCGCCACGCGTCAGGAAGCCGAAGCCCTTCGTGCGGTTAAACCACTTGACCAGTGCGCGCTCAAGCCCGCTCGTTGCCGTCACTTGCACATGCGTGCGAACCGGCGGCAGCATCGAAGGATGTACGGCCGTCGACTGATCCATGGAGAGAATCTTGAATGCCTGATAGCCGCGTTCACGGCGCTGGATCAGCGCGACGATCCGCGTGCCTTCGAGAATTGTCTGATAACCGTCGCGACGCAGGCAGGTCACATGCAGAAGAACGTCCTGCATGCCGTTGTCAGGGACGATGAAACCGAAGCCCTTGGCCACGTCGAACCACTTGACGACGCCGGTGATTTCAATGAGGTCGACCGCTTCCCCCGCGAGTTGATCGAGGTCAGTGAATTCCTTTGATGAAATCCTGTCAGCCATATCGCCAGCCCCTCAATACGCGTCACACTGTTACGGTTAACTGATTCTTGAGATCAAGATTAACATGTTGGTAACGGATTAGCGCAAGTCCTACTTTTCGATTATTCCCAGTTGCCAATCATACCCCCCTGTCTTGCCCGAAACTGGTGTTCCACCACATAAGAATCCATCGCCCTGCATTAGAGAGGAAATAGAATGCGTTATCTCCACACCATGGTCCGCGTGAAAGATCTGGACGCCTCCCTGCATTTTTACACCACGCTCTTCGGCCTCGAGGAAATAAGGCGCACGGAGAACGAGAAGGGCCGTTTCACGCTCGTCTTCCTTGCAGCGCCCGGCGACAAGACCGAGGCCAGCGCCAAGGGCGCGCCCTGCCTGGAATTGACCTACAATTGGGACGCCGAGGACTACACCGGCGGGCGGAATTTCGGTCATCTCGCCTACGAGGTCGACGACATCTATGCCATCTGCCGGAAGCTGATGGATAGCGGCATCACGATCAACCGTCCGCCGCGTGACGGCCACATGGCTTTTGTTCGTTCGCCGGACGGAATCTCGATCGAGATTCTGCAGAAGGGCGGCAGCCTCCCGACGGCCGAACCCTGGGCTTCAATGGGAAATACCGGCGCCTGGTAGGCCGAGGCTTTTGCGAGGCTTGCGGCTTTTGCGATTTCGGATCTGCGGGTCCGCATCGCGCTTGCCGCAGCCTTGCGGCGCAGGCACTCTCCGGCCGACTCAAGGCGAACGATGCGATTTTGGCGCAGCTTTCGCCGTCCCTTGGAGAATGCTCGCGTGCTCGCTGTTGAAAAGCGGATTCCTTTCGGACCTGCCCTGCTGATCGCCACATCGGCGCTGCTGCTCACCGGCTGCGTGTCGGACAAGAAGACTGCCGATGCCGCAGCCGTCGTTGCCCCTGTCGAACCAGCAGCAGTAGCGCAGCAGGCCGCCGCAGCCACGCCTGCCCAACCCGGCTATCGCGACCCCATGGTGGCGAATGTATCGGGCGCTCAGCCGGCGCAGGCTCCGAACGCGCAGCCGATGGCAGTTGGATCAACCGCTTCGGCTCCCGCCAATATCGGCGGCCTTGCAATGCAATCAACCGGTATTAACGCCCAGGCGATGAGCATCTTCTCGGTGCGCGCGACGCCGCAGAACAATCCGACGTCGACCCAACTGCATCCGGCCGGTGGCGACGCCCACGCGCCGGTCGGTGTCAGCCCCATGCGCTCGAGTGTCTACAGCAGCCAGGTCCCGGTCGATCAACCGCAGCAAACGCAGCAGGGTCAACCCTTGCTGCCGCAGCAGTCCTCACAAAATACGGGCACCCAAATAGCGCCGGTTCAGACTGCCTCATCCTCGACGGGAGCCCTTGCTGGCCAGACGATGAATGCGCTCTACAGCGCGCCCAGGCAAAACCTGCTCGGCAGTCTTTCCGGATTGCTGCAAAAGGTCTCCTTGCCCGGTATGACGCGGATCGCCCCCAACGGCCTGCATCTTCAGAACGACGGGGTGGACGTCGGCTGTTTCAAGCCGAACCTGCTGAACGTGATCAAGGCCGTCGAAACGCATTTCGGCAAGTCGGTCGTGGTCACGTCAGGCTATCGCGACCCGGACCATAACCGCATGGTCGGCGGCGCCGAGGAATCCATGCACAAGACGTGCGACGCTGCCGACATTCAGATCGACGGCGTGTCGAAATGGGATATTGCAAGCTATATACGCTCACTGCCGGATCGCGGCGGTGTCGGTACCTATTGCCATACGGACTCCGTCCACCTCGATACCGGCAAAAGCCGGGACTGGAACTGGGGTTGCGGCGGCAGGACGGCTCCGGCGACCATCGCGCGCGCCCTGTGACGTCTCATTCAGGCTTTCATAACGCAGCGTAAGCTTGCCCGATGAATTGCGAGCACCGACCAGTAGTGTTTTGATTCGGCTGCAATAAACGGCGTTTCGCGCTCGCAAAAAAATCCTGTCATTATTTTGAGAAAAATCGAATTTGCCGCTTGCGGGATTCAAAGTGCCTGACTATAAGGGCGCCACCACGAAGGAAGCGCCCTTCGTCTATCGGTTAGGACACCAGATTTTCATTCTGGGAAGAGGGGTTCGACTCCCCTAGGGCGTGCCACTTCATTCTCCTCCTTAAATGTTTTCAGTATCTTACGGGCAGCTGCTAAAGCCGCTACCCTCTTAGCAGATTTTCGTTTTCGCCTGGTTGCAAAAAATGCAGGAGGGGAAAATGAGGACTATCGGTTGTTTGGCTATATCTATGACCCTTCCCTGTGCCGCTCCATCGGCACAAGCTGATTGGCAATATACCAAATGAGGCATGCCCCCGAGCAAGTCATCGCTGCTGCGCCTCCCAAATCGGCCACCGACGGGCCCTATCTAACCGGCAATTAAGTGCTGAAAAATATAGGTTCGAAAGCAGGTTTTGGTTCAGCGAGAAGGACCTTTACGAGGTCGAACTAGAGCTTGATACGGATGCGGCTTTCTGTATCGAACTCAAGGCATCCATTCTTGTGACCTACTCCAGGATCGAGCCCAACCGGAAAGCTACGCTACACGGGCACTCTCTTCGGACCTACCCATAGCTCCACGGAATGGACTGATCTCGCCAAATCGAATGTTGTGCATATGAACCAAGATCTGTTCGCCTGTTCCCTCGTTTATCACCCAATGCCACCAAAATCGAAAAGGAAGACGGCCTCTAGCGCCGTCCCGCGAAGATAGGCGCCCGCACATCGACTCCCGTTTAGGGGGCGCGACAGCAAAGGTTCTGCGTAATCCACGCAGCGGATAGCCCAGCCTTGCGTCGGTCAGCGTTCGTCGAATAAGATGGCGCCATGGCTAAGCAGGTCCTCTTCGTTCAAGGAGCCGGCGAAGGCGTCCACGATCGCTGGGACAACAAGCTCGTGGCGAGCCTCGCGCGAGAACTCGGCGAAAGCTATGCTGTGCGCTACCCCCGAATGCCCGGCGAGGACGATCCTAGCTACTCGGCCTGGAAGGCAGCGCTGATGGGAGAATTCGTCTCACTGGAGGCCGGGGCGATTCTCGTCGGCCACTCAGTCGGTGGCACCATTTTGATCCATGCGCTTGCCGAGCAGTCGCCGGAACTAAGGCTCGGCGGCCTATTTATCATCGCGGCGCCCTTCATCGGTGAAGGTGGATGGCCGAGCGATGACATCCACGATTGCAAGGACTTCTCAGAACGCCTTCCGCCCGGCGTTCCCGTCTATCTCTATCATGGCGCTGACGACGCCATCGTGCCCCCTGCCCATGTTCATCTCTATGCGAAAGCGATTCCGCACGCCGTGGTCCGCACGTTTGAACGTAGGGATCATCAGCTCAACAATGATATGAGCGACGTCGCGCAAGACATCCGTTCAGTGGGCTAAGCTGAGGGCGCCGATTCGCGCCCGGCCGAGGAAGACCAAGAAGCCGCCGGTCTCTGCGTGCAGCGGTGAGACTTTCTCAAACAAGATTCTTATTCCGCCGACTCGCACCTAGCTAAGAACTGTCATGAACGCGCACCGTCGCAACCGTAGTCTACGAAAACGGCACGAGCAGACCTCCATAAGAGTTCTGAACATGCCCCTGCCCTTGCACCCGCATTAAATACTGGGCGCAAATGGGCACGCGGCCCCATGTGCACCCGAAAAAAGCGTCGTCTTTTCACCCTGGCGCGTGCCATTTCTCTTTTTCTACAAAGCTTGAGCATCTTGCCGAGAGGCTTGTCTGTTCCTATTTCCTTGCCTGATGCGCCCTTCGTCTATCGGTTAGGACAACAGATTCTCATTCTGTAAAGAGGGGTTCGATTCCCCTAGGGCGTGCCATTTTCATAATAAAAATCAGCATCATACGCTGTCCCTCTGGTGGGCTGGGCAAAAGGGTATCGCTGACGTGGTGCCCCTGATATCGTGGGATGCTGGCGCCTCGCTCCGATTTTCTTTCGCACCGACCATTGCCGCTTCCTCCGCGGCCGCGAACACCAGCCTCGCTCCAACTCTGCCCCATAGATAGTCATTGCTAGATCTTTGCCGGCAAGCGAGCCGCGCAGATATCGCCATCGCGGAGGCGATCTTGGTGGAAGTCATGATGCGCGCTGGGGAGCAGTTCCCCATGGAGAAGAGGCGGCACCTTCTTTGCCGTCCCGCGGGCGCACGCCTTACTCTGACATCATGATCCGCACAATTTCGGGCGCCCCGCGCCCTTCGACCAATGCCATGAAGGCGACAGGCCCCTGCCCCGGAGACAATTCAATTGAGCGGCATCAAACTCAGCATATGTATCCCGACCTACAATCGGGAGGCCTATCTCCGCAATGCACTCGAGCATTGCGAAACCTATGACTTCGACTTCTCATACGAAATCGTGATCTCGGACAATGCCTCGACCGACAATACAGCGCAGGTGGTCGAAGAGTTCGTCGCCAAGGGCCTTCCCATTCGCTTTCACCGCCGTGCGGTCAACGGCGGGCCATACAAGAATATCGCGAGCACGTTCCGCCACGCCGTTGGCGAGTATTCGATCTATCTCGCCGACGACGACTTCCTGATGCCAGATGGCGTTAAGGCGGCCGTCGCGTATCTCGATGCTAATTCGGACGTGTCCGCGTGCCACGCTTCCTGGTATCTCTATGACGAGATCGCCGACCGCGACCTCACGACGTTCTATAAGGTCGATGAGGATATCAAGTTTGGCCGACATGATTTTGTCGAAGTGTTTCAGTTCATTTTTGAACGCCACATCTTCCCGGAAATCGCAATCTACCGATCGTCGGCGCTTCGATCCGTGTGGGTTCCGCGCGATTTTTGCTTCTGCTTCTTTGCTTATCTCGCGCACGTTCTCGATCAAGGTGGAGTGGCCTTCCTCAAGCAGCCTTTCTATCGCTCTGTCGTCACCTCGAAGCTGGCGCCCAACCGTTCGCAGACCGGCAACGAAGAGGTCATGGTCGCGTGGGATAAATATCGCGGCGGGCTTGAGTACTTCCTCTACATGGCCGCCAAGCGCGGAAAGCTCAACACAGGGCCGGAATCGCGCGCAATCTACGAAGAAATGTGCAAGGTCTTCACCCTCAACCGAATGGCGGTGGCGGTGCGCTTCTGGGCCGTTCGCAAGGATTTCATCAAGGCCTATGAACTCTACACGCGCATGGCACTTGGCGGCATGGGCAATCACCCCGAGGTGGCAGCGCTGCGCGAATCCTTCCCGATGCTGGTAGCCATGCAGACCCTCGCCTACCAGGTGAGTGCAACGGCAGGCGTTGACCGGCTGGTTCTCAGCGGAATGGCCGATCCGGCGTTGATCACCGAACTCCTTCGCGACGTCGGTCTAGCGCCAGAAATCGAAGTCACCGCAGACCTAGACGATAGCGCCTCAGCAGAGGTCGAAAGCACGATAATCTTCGCGGCGGATATGGCACGCCGCGAGAAGTTCCTCGAGCTCGGCTACAAGCCCAACATGATCTTCATCGAAAGCGACTTGACGCAGCACATTCTCATCTGACGCGACGATCGCCGCGCCAGGGACCGGAACTCACGTCTATGGCACGGCAGCCGTCTAACGAAACGCTGCGCCTATACATCCACCGAGCTCAGCGGGCAGGCGCAGCGTCCTGAACGCGCAACTGGATGCGTCGGGAGCCCTGATAGTGGTCCGCGCCGAGCGAGCCTGCAACGTGCAGGCTGGCGCCCCTGGAATTCAGGAGCAGGCTGCCGAGCAGCGTATCGGCGGCCCGAAAAGCAATCCCGTCGAGGCGGGCGCCGTCCATGGCTTCGAGCGTCACCTTCACGTGCTTGTCGCCAACCAGACGGGAATCGCGGACTCGATGAGCGGGAATCGCGAAGAGCGGTTGAGAATGGCCAGAACCGTAAGGCCCGGCGGTCTCCAGGCGATCGATCAGATCGATCGTTGCACCGCTGGCAGCAATCGCACCGTCGATTTTCAGGGTTTCGTTGGCCACGAGCGCCGCTACCGTCTTTTCGGCACGCTCGGTGAAGAAACTGCGCAGGTGGCCGAGCTTGTCGCGCTCGACGGTGAGACCGGCGGCCATAGCGTGGCCACCGCCTTTGACCAGCAAGCCCTCATCGACTGCCGCGCGCACCATCTTGCCCATGTCAAAACCGTTGATCGAGCGGCCCGAGCCGGTGCCCTTGCCGGATGGATCGAAAGCAATTGCGAAGGCTGGACGCTTGAATTTTTCCTTGAGGCGGGCGGCAATCAGGCCGACGATGCCTGGGTGCCACTTTTCGTGCGCAGTGACGATGACCGAGGCCCCCTCGCCATCCCCGTATTCCGCCAGCGCCTCGGCCTCGGCTTCCTGCAGCATTGCCGCTTCCATCGCCTGCCTGTCGCGGTTGAGCTCATCCAGTTTCTGGGCGATAGCCTCGGCCTCGCCCGTATCGTCCAGGGTGAGCAGGCGGCTGCCGAGCGCCGCATCGCCGATGCGTCCACCCGCATTGATGCGCGGGCCAACCAGGAAGCCAAAGTGATAGGGTGTCACCGGGCCGGCAAGGCCGGCCTTGCGAAACAGAGCGGACAGGCCGGCATTGCCCTGATGGCGTGCGGCGATCAGCCCCTTGACGACATAGGCACGGTTCAGGCCCTTCAGAGGGACAACGTCGCAAACGGTCGCAAGCGCGACAATATCAAGCCATTGCAGCAGGTCGATCGATCGCACGCGTGGATCCCCAGCCTCTCGCAGCAGGCGCAATGTCGCGACGAGTACGAGGAATACGACGCCCGCGGCGCAGAGATGTCCCTGGCCGGAGAGATCGTCCTCGCGGTTCGGATTGACCAGCGCATGGCAAGGCGGCAAATCATGTGTCACCTGGTGATGATCAATCACCACGACGTCGGTGTTGCGCCTGCAAGCCTCAGCCAGAGCATCATGGCTGGTAGACCCGCAATCGACGGTGACGATCAGCCGTGCACCGTTGCCGATCAGGCTGCCGATTGCGGCCGCGTTGGGGCCGTAGCCCTCGAAAATGCGGTCGGGAATGTAGATCTCGGCCTTGGCGCCAAAGTGCTTGAGAAAACGGAACATCAGCGCCGAGGAGGAGGCGCCGTCGACATCGTAGTCACCGAAAATCGCGACCTGCTGCTGACCGCGAATGGCTTGCGCGAGCCGCTTGGCCGCCTTCTCACAATCCGTCAGCGTATAGGGGTCGGGCATCAAGCCGCGAAGCGTCGGATCAAGAAACTCCAGCGCCTCATCGACGGTGACACCACGTCCAGCGAGAACGCGCGCAATGAGCTCAGGCATTCCGTGCATCTGGGACATGGCGAGCGCCCGGTTCTGACCGGCTTGATCCAGGCGCGATATCCAGCGGTTGTCCAAGACGGACTTCTCCACCCCCAGAAATGCGCGTTGCACCGGATCGGCCGGAAGTTCCATGTGGTCTGCTGCCCTCATCGCTTGTCACCACCCCGGGACCGGAGTGATATCGGCAGCTTATGCGCCTTCGCGCGGTCGCACAACGGTTTTGGACGAGGCGGGCGACGTTAGCTGTGGACGCACGGGCAAGTCTGCCGCGGCGCGCCTCAGGCAATGTCGATGTGGTCGGAGGGAAGAGTTTTCAGTCTTCCTTGGGCCGCTCGATGCGGATCACCTGGGGCTCGCCGACATGATACCCCTCGCCCTTGATCGCAGCGACCGCCTTGCGAACGGAATCCTCCGTCGTCGCATGGGTGACCATGATGATTGTCTGGTGATGCGACGGCGCCAAATGCTGCTTCGAGCGCTGAACAATCGACTCCAGCGAGATATGGTTTTCCGCCATGTGGGTGGCGACGCTTGCAAACACGCCAGTGCGATCGAGCACGGTCAGGCGAATGAAATATCCGCCTTCGTGGCTCTGCATTTGCGCCTTGCGGTACGGCTCGAGCGATTTGGCGGGATGGCCGAGAACCGGCACACGCTGTGCGCCGGGGCGGCTTTTAGCGATGTCGGCGATGTCGCCGAGCACCGACGAAGCCGTTGCATTGCCGCCAGCGCCCGGGCCGACCATCAGCAGTTCACCGAGAACGTCGGACTCAATCGCAACGGCATTCGTCACGCCGTCGACCTGTGCAATGACAGAATCGACGGGCACCATCGTCGGATGCACGCGCTGTTCAATGCCGGTATCCGTCCGCTGTGCAACGCCGAGCAGCTTGATGCGGTAGCCGAGATCGGCAGCAGCGTGAATGTCCTCGATCGAGATGTTGGTGATGCCTTCGAGATAGATGTCGTCGGCTGCGATCTGGTTTCCGAACGCAAGCGTGGTGAGAATGGAGAGCTTGTGGGCCGTGTCATTGCCCTCGATGTCGAAGGCCGGATCGGCTTCGGCATAACCGAGACGCTGGGCCTCCTTCAGGCAATCGGCAAAGGACAGGCCCTCCTTCTCCATCTTCGTCAGGATGTAATTGCAGGTACCGTTCATGATCCCATAGATGCGGGAAATCGTGTTACCCGTCAGAGATTCGCGTAGTGCCTTGATGACGGGAATGCCGCCGGCGACGGCTGCTTCAAAGTTCAGCAGCACGCCCTTCTCTTCTGCGAGCGTTGCCAGTTCGACGCCATGATAGGCAAGCAGCGCCTTGTTCGCGGTCACCACATGGAGACCACGTTGGAGCGCCGCGCGCACGGAGGTGTTTGCCGAACCGTCGACGCCACCCATGAGTTCGACGAAGACATCGATGTCGCCCTTCTCCGCCAGGTCCTCCGGCCGGTCGAACCACTCGATGCCGCCGACGTCGATGCCGCGGTCCTTGCTCTTGTCGCGGGCGGAAACGCCCGTAATCAGGATCGGGCGCCCGCATGTTGCGGCAAGCTCATTGCTGCGCTGCTGAATGATACGGACAAGCGAAGCACCAACGGTGCCCAAGCCCGCAATGCCGATTTTGAGGGCATCTGCCATGGATTGATCCTGAAATGTGTCATGAAAGGCAGCCGCCGGAGCGGCTGCCATTGAGGGGGATTATATCAGCGATGTGCGTTGAGCGAGATGACGTTGTGCATCGTCTCATCCGCCGTCGACATGAACTTCTTGATGTTGCGAGCAGCCTGGCGAATGCGATGCTCATTCTCCACCAGTGCGAGACGGACATAGTCATCGCCCATTTCGCCGAAACCGATGCCAGGCGCTACCGCCACGTCGGCTTTCTCGACCAGCAGTTTGGAGAATTCCAGCGAACCGAGATGCCGGAACTTTTCCGGGATCTTGGCCCAGGCAAACATCGTCGCCGCCGGTGGCGGCACCTCGAAGCCAGCCTTGCCAAAGGTATCCACCATGACGTCGCGGCGGCGCTTGTAAACGTTGCGGACCTCCGCAATGTCCGAACCGTCGCCATTCAGCGCGTGCGTTGCCGCCACCTGGATCGGCGTGAACGCGCCATAATCGAGGTAGGATTTGACACGTGTCAAGGCCGCGATCAGCCGCTCGTTGCCGACGGCAAAGCCCATGCGCCAGCCCGGCATCGAGAAGGTCTTCGACATCGAGGTGAACTCGACCGTCACATCCATTGCGCCCGGAACTTCCAGAACCGACGGAGGCGGCTCGCCATCGAAGTAGATTTCCGAATAGGCAAGGTCGGAAAGCACGATGATGTCGTGCTTCTTGGCGAAAGCGATGACGTCCTTGTAGAAGTCCAGCGTTGCCACAAACGCCGTCGGGTTGGACGGATAGTTGAGGATCAGCGCCAGCGGTTTCGGAATAGAATGACGGACGGCACGTTCCAGCGGCGGGAAGAAGCTTTCGTCCGGCTCGACCGACATCGAGCGGATGACGCCGCCAGCCATCAGGAAACCGAAGGCGTGGATCGGATAGGTCGGGTTCGGGCAGAGGATGACGTCGCCCGGTGCGGTGATCGCCTGCGCCATATTGGCGAAGCCTTCCTTGGAGCCCAGCGTCGCGACGACCTGCGTGTCCGGGTTGAGCTTCACGCCGAAGCGGCGGGCGTAGTAGGCAGCCTGGGCCCGGCGCAGGCCGGGAATGCCCTTGGACGACGAATAGCGATGCGTGCGCGGATCCTGGACAACTTCGCAGAGCTTGTCGACGATCGCCTTCGGGGTCGGAAGGTCAGGGTTTCCCATGCCGAGATCGATGATATCGGCCCCGCCCGCTCGCGCGCTCGCTTTCAAACGGTTGACCTGTTCGAAAACGTAAGGCGGCAAACGCCGGACTTTGTGAAACTCTTCCATTTCTTTCCCCACGGAAATGCGGCCACCACGACCGCGCTCGAAGTTCGTCCTAATTCCCGGCTGTTCGCGATACGAACTTCAGAATCGCCAACGCCGTATTCATCAGACTTGCGTCACAAGGCATTTGTTTGACGGAAAGCCGTGCAGGCCGCGCATTATCAGGAAAAATTGATCTTCCGCTACTGTCGGAAGGCTTTGCTTCCAAATAGCAGCGAAGGCAAGGCCTAATTGGCGATTTCGGAGAGCGTTTCGGCGCCGTGCTCAGCCGCGAGCTTGCGATATTCCGCAACACGACGCAGATACTCGGCTTCCGAAATGGTGCCGGCGTTGCGCTGGGCGCCGAGTGCGGTCAGCTTTTTCTGAAGCCCGCCGGCCTCGTCGTCACTCATCTGAACGTTTGCGGCTGTCAGCGGCGCACCGAATCCCGGGTAGCCGTCCTTGTAATGCGAAAGGCCGCTTTGGGTGGGCGCCTCACCCTTTGTCGCGTTCATGACAACGGGCGTCGGCGCCGCTTGCCTGGCCGCGAAGGCGGCCTTTTCCTCAGGCGTTTGCATGCATCCGGCAAGCGTCATGGCCGCGGCAGCGCCGATGAGCGCGATGCAGGTCACGTTTGCGATGGTGCGAATGCCGTTTTTCGTCATGTGCCAGAGGTCCCAAATCCTGAGGTGCTTCGACTGTTAAATTCGTCGCCGCCACAAAGCAATAGCACGAGCGAGCATCAGCGGAACTTGTTTTATCGATCTTTCCAGATGTACAACTCGATTTGCAGGAACATGCTGCCGCCGGAGGAAACGCGTGACCGACAGCAAGCAGGAAAACGGCGACAAGGCAAAGAGCCAGGGCTTTGATGCAAAGGACCTGGATCCCTACCTGTTGAAAGATCCCGAGGCCATGGCGATCAATTTCGCCCGCGCGCTCGAGAATCTCGGCAAGGCGGCTACGGCCTGGCTCGCGCCACGCGAACGTGGCGAGATTGCACAAAATGCGGCGGAGCCGGTGACCGACATGGTCAAGACGCTCTCCAAGGTCACCGAATACTGGATTTCCGATCCGCGCCGCACCTTCGAAGCGCAGACGCAGCTGATGAGCAGCTACTTCGGCATCTGGATGCGCTCGATGCAACGGATGCAGGGCGAAACGCCGGCGCCGGAACCGGACAGCAAGGACAAGCGCTTTGCCGACGAGGATTGGCAGAAGAACCCGTTCTTCGAATTCCTGAAGCAGGTATACCTGATCACCGCTGATTGGGCCGAAAAGATCGTGGCCGAAACCGAGGGCCTCGACGAGCACACGAAGCACAAGGCCGGTTTTTATGTGAAGCAGATAACGGCCGCTCTCTCGCCGACCAATTTCGTTGCAACAAACCCGCAGCTTTACCGGGAAACGATCGCGACGAGCGGCGAGAACCTGGTGCGTGGCATGAAGATGCTCGCCGAGGACATCGTCAAGGGCCATGGCGACCTTAAGCTTCGCCAGACCGACATGACCAAATTCGCCGTCGGACGCGACATGGCGCTCACCGCGGGCAAGGTGATCGCGCAGAACGAAATCTGCCAGATCATCCAGTACGAGCCAACGACCGAGACGGTGCTGAAGCGCCCTCTCCTCATCTGCCCGCCGTGGATCAACAAGTTCTACATCCTAGACCTTAACCCACAGAAATCATTCATCAAATGGTGTGTCGATCAGGGGCAAACCGTTTTTGTCATCTCCTGGGTCAATCCGGACGCGCGCCATGCTCAGAAGGATTGGGCGGCCTATGCGCGCGAAGGCATCGACTTTGCCCTCGATACGATCGAGAAGGCGACGGGCGAGAAGGAAGCAAACGCCATTGGTTACTGCGTGGGCGGCACACTGCTTGCCGCAACGCTGGCGTTGCACGCCAAGGAGAAGAACAAGCGGATCAAGACCGCCACCCTCTTCACGACGCAGGTGGACTTCACTTATGCCGGCGATCTCAAGGTCTTCGTCGACGAGGAGCAGTTGGGGCGACTAGAGGCCCATATGGACGAGATCGGCTATCTCGACGGCTCGAAGATGGCGACCGCCTTCAACATGCTGCGGGCCTCGGAACTGATCTGGCCCTATTTCGTAAATAACTACCTGAAGGGCCAGGAACCGATGCCCTTCGACCTTCTCTTCTGGAACGCCGATTCCACTCGCATGGCGGCGGCAAACCACGCCTTCTACCTGCGCAATTGTTACCTCAGGAACGCACTGACCGCGAACGAGATGATCCTCGACGGTCAAACGCTGTCGCTGAAGGACGTCAAGATTCCGATCTACAATCTCGCCGCCCGCGAAGATCACATCGCGCCGGCCAAGTCGGTGTTTGTCGGAAGCCAGTTCTTCGGCGGCAAAGTCGATTTCGTGCTGGCGGGCTCCGGTCATATCGCCGGGGTCGTCAATCCGCCGGACAAGAAGAAGTACCAATACTGGACGGGAGGCGCTGCAAAGGGCGACTACGACACGTGGCTTACCGAAGCGGCCGAGAATGCCGGCTCATGGTGGCCACACTGGCAAGCCTGGATCGAGGCGAAGGACGGCAAGCGCGTGCCCGCCCGCAAGCCGGGCGGCGCCGCGCTCAACGCCATCGAAGAGGCGCCGGGAAGCTATGTGATGGAGCGCGTCTGAGCGCGATATTCCTGCTCGGCTTCGTCACTCCAGGAAGATCAGGCTCGCTGGTGATGGTGGCAGCGGTTTCGTGACGACGTCAGGAAAACCGGCTGACTTGGCCATGTCGGCAAGCTCCCGCTCGGTGTAGGCGTCGCCCTTCGGCGTCGTCGCCAGCATGACCATGGCAAAAGCAGCCGGAAATTCGGGCGACACACGATCCTCGTTCGGAACGAACTCGACAATCGCAACACGGCCTCCAGGCACCAGGCTCGCGCGCGCCTTCTTCAAGAGCGTGACGCAGCCATCGACGTCGAAATGATGGAGGAAGTTCGGCAGCAAGATCAGGTCATAGCCGCTGCCCCAATCGACGTCGAAAGCGCTGCCGGGCTGGAAGGTGAAGCGCGCCACCACCCCCGCATTCGTCGCATTCTCCTCAGTCACCGCAAGAACCGGCTTCCAATCGAGTGCGACCACGCTTGCCGATGGCGATACTTTCGCGATTTCAATACCGAAAGCGCCGGGACCGGCGGCAATGTCCAGCACCTTGCTTGGCGGTTTTGACCATGTCGCCACGTCCGATGCCACGGCCTTCGCGCTTGCGCCGGTGAATGCCCCCATGGCTCTGGCAAACTTGACCCATATGGGATTATCCGGCGCCACGTTCGCCAAGCCGACGGAGCCGCCATTACGAACATAGGCGGCCGGGTCGTCTAGGAACAACGACACCATTTGCGGAGAAGCCAGGAAATCGATTGCTGCTCCCATATAGGCAGGCGAACGCCGATCGAGAAAGATCTGGCTCGACGGCGTCAGCCCGTAAGTCTCGCCGCTCTTCGTCAAGAATCCCGAAACCACCAGAAAGTCGCAGAGAATACGCACTCCGCGCTCGGCGCAGCCCAATTCCGACGCGAGGATTGTCGCCGTGCGGCCTTCCCCGCCAAGTTTCGTGAAAAGATCGAATTCGATTGCCGCCTTGATCGCGGCCGTTTTCCGAAATGCGAACATCGCATCGACCAGCAAGGCCGGCGAGATTTCTTCATGCGCCACTGGATGTGTCGAAGACATTGGCTTTTCCTCCCAACGCGGAGTTCCGCGACGGGAGGCATTCATAGCAGAACCCGCACTCTTCGACACCTCATGACAAAGGAGGAGGCCGGCAATATCGGACCGCGGCGATGCGCTGAAATCCCTGCATTCGAATTCGTACGAGGCGAGCGATCACGTAAAGGAATTGGTTACCATAATTCGTCATTCTATCAGGCGACCGGATATATTAGCGGGCCGCAATTTAGCCCTGATGCTCCTATACCGGCCCCGGCGAAGAAAATATCAATCTGTCAGTACCGCCGGCCTAGTAACGAGTTGTGAAAGACAAGTGTTATGGCGTTTGCGGTCGATGTGTTTAGCAATAGCAGGCCCATAGGTACGTCCATTTCTCGCTTCCGTCGCTCTTTCCGCTTTCTCTCAGGTGCAGCTCTTATCGGTGCGGGCTTTGCCGCTTCAGTTTGGGTGGTCGCCACAGTCGCTACCATGCACATGGCCGCGCCGGCTCCGCATCCGAGCGCCGGTCCGCATGCCGATGTCGCGCTTGCATCCACTGCCATCGCCAAGACCGATCCCACGCAGCGCCTCGTTCACGTCACGAAATTCTCGCGGTTGCGCATGAGCACGGAAAGAGAGCTAGCACTGGTAAGGGGTGCTCACGTGGCCGCTCCGTCCGCTGCGCTGGCAGCAGCATTCGTCGGGCAGTCCGAACCTCTCACTCTTTCCGAAGCCTCTCCGAATAAGCCGCCGGCAATGATTGTCGCATCAACAGCACCTGCCCAGCCGGCCCGCGCGACCAAGGACGATGCCGTGACCGCCACGCCGGTCGCTGTCGCCTCGGCTGATCGCATCATCATCCCGTCGAAGGAAGAGGTTGCAGCCGCCGAAGGACCGGCTCTACTGGCGCTCGCAGTGCCCCTGGCCGACGCCAAGGCAGAGGCACCGGCTGCCGCCGCCAAGCCGGGTCCGGTCGAAATTGCAAGCCTTGCGCCGACTGCCCCGACCGAGCAGCCTGCGTCCACGACGGCCCAGCCGTTCGATCTCGTGCTGAGCGGCAGCGACACGTCGATCCCCTTGCCGATGGCCCGGCCCGATGGCCTGAACAAGCGGGCCGCGCCCGACGATCGCAACGCCCCGGCAGAACCCGTGCTGGCCTATGCACGGCCCGATGCCGGCGCTTCGGATGATGACGACGACGCCATGCCGACCTTGAAGAAGGGACTTTCGGGCCCCATCGCCCGCAATGGCGTCGCGGTCTACGACATTTCCGCCAACATGGTCTACCTTCCGAACGGCGAACGCCTGGAGGCCCATTCCGGCCTCGGCAAGATGCGTGACAACCCGCGCTATGTGCATGCCAAGAACCGCGGACCAACCCCGCCTCATACCTACAATCTGACGATGCGCGAAAGCCTGTTCCATGGCGTTGCGGCCATCCGCCTTAGCCCCGTCGGTGGGGCGGGCTATATCTACAACCGCGTTGGCCTGCTTGCGCATACCTACATGCTCGGCGCCCGCGGCGACTCCAATGGCTGCGTATCCTTCAAGGACTACAGGCGTTTTCTCGCTGCCTTCAAACGCGGCCAGATCCGTCAGCTGGTGGTGGTCACGAGCATGCCGAACAAGCCGACGTCCACCTTTGCCTCGCTGTTCTCGTCGCGCTCCTAATCAGATCGTAGGCAAAACGACGCGCGCTCGATTTTCCCCGCATCGCGCCGCCATGCTAGCATCTCCTCGTTCCATCTTCGGATACACCGCAAGGCGTTGCGGCGAGACGGGACCGGCGCTGGATGATGGAGAACGACGCAGGCTCCTTCGGGGGTTTCGCAGAAATGCGCACGGTGAGAAAATTTGCCGGGTTCGAATTCAGAGCGAAAACGGGCGAGCGTTTGAACCATTGGGCGCCGAAACTACATGGTCATCAACATCGCCGGCAGAATGCGTAGCCCGTTCGACAGCGCACCGAACGCAAAGCGAGAGGATGATTTCAGTTGCGGACACCGGATTGGGCGGCACGTGAGCGACAGAGCGCCTCAGAGGAATGACATGGCTACTACTGCTAGGGTAAAGTTCTTCGGCCAGGCAAAAGGTTGCACGATGCCAAGTGGCACTCGGCGAGCATGGGCCACCGGCTTGACCGATGGAGCGCCGGACCTACGATGACGACGACCTTGCGTGACATCTATCAGTCGTATCTTTGCTGCCTCAATCGGCAGGCATGGAACGAGTTGGGGAAGTTCGTCTGCGAAGATGCCGAACATAACGGTCGTCCGTTTGGTTTGGAAGGCTATCGGGCAATGCTGATCAAAGATTACCAAGACATTCCTGACCTTCATTTCAATGCCGACACGATCGTCAGCGAGCCGCCAATGATCGCGGCGCGCCTGACATTCAACTGCTCGCCGAAAGGCGAATTCCTTGGCCTGCTCCTGAATGGTCGAACGGTATCCTTCGCGGAGAATGTGATCTATGAGTTCGAGGGGACGAAGATTCGCCGCGTATGGTCGGCTCTGGACAAGCAAGCGATCGAACGGCAGCTCGCTGTCTCAACTGGCAAGTAAAGGGAAGTTGTCACCGGTTTGCAGGCTCACGAGCGCCGCACCAGTCTCTGTCGGCGCTCGTCCCTCTCCCGGATTTCAAGAGCTCTTTTCTCTTGGGCCGAAGGGCAACGAAGTTTGGCCGCAGCGGCCTTTCTTAGTGGTCGATTTTTCGTTTTCGGCTTTGCCGCGGATCGTCGATTGGGCAGTACGAATGGAACTCGACATTGTCGCTCGAATAGCTCTGTTCGGGATCGATCGGCGCTAGAAACCGTCCGCATCGGATCTACCGTCGCAAATGACTTATCCCGACATTCTTCGGTCGAAGCGCCTCAAGTGAAGTAACGGTCTCTTTGCGTTCCCTCGGTGGCATGGCAGAGATTGCCCCACAGGCATCACCACAATAACGCATCTTGGCCAGATCGGGTCCTGCTTTCGATACCCGAAAGCGAGTATGCTAAATGCTTGAGATTGTTGATCCTCGACTGCTTCGCTTTGGCTGAATCGGGCTCGCTTTAGGTGAATCTGAGGCGCTTTAGACCAGTATTTGCGTCGCTTTAATGTGGGTTCATCAAATCCACCCGCCGCCATCGAACACACCCTAGTACGGTAGAAATGACATCCACCCCATTGATCGCGATGCACGAACCCGGCATAGCTGCATGATGTACCAGAATGACAATCGCTAAGGCCATGCAATGGTGAATTATATCGAAGCCTCTTCCGCGCCATCGAAGAATACGGGCGCAATCAGGCTCTACGGTCCTGAAGCTTTCGAGGGGATGCGCAAGGCTTGCCAGCTGACGGCGCGTTGCCTCGATGAGTTGGCTGCTGTCGTCAGGCCCGGCCTGCCGACCGATGCAATTGATCGCTTCGTGTTTGAGTTCGGCATGGACAACGGGGCGATTCCGGCGACCCTAAACTATCGCGGCTACACGAAATCGACCTGTACTTCGATCAACCATGTCGTCTGCCATGGTATTCCGGATGCAAAGCCGCTGCGCGAGGGCGATATTGTCAACATTGACGTCACCTACGTGGTGGATGGCTGGCACGGCGATTCAAGCCGGATGTACCCGGTCGGCACCATCAAGCGCGCCGCTGAGCGGCTGCTTGAAGTGACCTATGAATCCCTTCTGCGCGGTATAACAGCCGTTCGTCCCGGTGCTCGTACCGGCGCGATCGGAGAAGCCATCCAGACATATGCCGAAGCCGAGCGTTGTTCCGTCGTGCGTGACTTCTGTGGTCATGGCGTAGGCGCGCTCTTCCACGACTCCCCGAATATTCTGCATTATGGCCGCGCAAGCGAAGGGCCGGAGCTGCGCGAGGGCATGATCTTCACCATCGAGCCGATGATCAATCTCGGCCGGCCGCATGTGAAAGTGCTGGCGGACGGCTGGACTGCCGTCACGCGCGACCGCTCGCTTTCGGCGCAATACGAACACACGGTCGGCGTCACCGCCGGCGGCTGCGAGATCTTCACGCTTTCGCCCGGCGGCCTCGACCGACCAGGCCTTCCGTCCCTGAACCGATGAGCGCTTGATGACGAAGGGTCCTGTTTCGCACTCCAACGACGCCGAACTGCCCTTCGCCGACAGCGAACTGGTATCGACGGTCGCTCACCGCACCCTGAAGAGCGAACTCCGAGGCAAGCAGGTCCTGTCGTCCTGGTCGTCGGTGACCCAGTACCGCCACGCAGCGATGGCGCACGAGACACGTGAGCAGTTCCGCATTCAGTTATAAGCAATTGATTTTGCTTTAACCAACTCCATCCTCGAAGGCGTCACTACGATTGCGCAAGCGGTTGCGGTCGGCCTCGATGCGGGCATGCGGTTCAATGAGTCTGCGGAGGCTGCCCTTCGTCTGCTCATGGGGCCCTCCGCGTCTTCTGTTCCTGATCGCCTGGCGTCTGCTTTTTGCTTACTGAAAACAAAGGCGCAGCGGGATCATCCTGCAGTTGGTTGACTTAGACCAGGAGCCGTGCCGGCCAGCCGCCGGAGCTGGCATACGCGGGTCAGATCCCCGCATACCACTCGTATCCGCGGTCTTCCCAGAAACCGCCGTTTCCGCCCCAGAGACCCGTAAAGCTGTCGACGAGCTCGATACGCATGATGTACTTTGCCTGCTTGTAGCCCAGCTGCCGCTCGACCCTGAGCCGCAACGGCGCGCCACCGATGCTGAGCTCGTTACCGTTCATCGCATGGGCGAGGATCGTCTGTGGGTGGAAAGCGTCGACAAGATCGATGCTTTCGTAGTAGCGGCCGCTTCCGTCGAGCGTCTTTTCGAGCTCATCGGCGCAGTGGAAGACCACGTAGCGCGCTGCGGGCTTTAGACCCGCCAAAGCGAGCAGGAGCGCGACTGGAACGCCGGTCCATTTGCCGATGGCGCTCCATCCTTCAACGCAGTCGTGGCGGGTGATCTGGGTACGGGCCGGGAGCTTCTTGAGGTCGGCGAGCGAAATCTCCTGAGGCCGCTCCACGAGGCCGTCGATCTTCAGTTTCCAGTCCTTGAACTTGCCCTCCGCCAGTTGAGCATATTCGTCGCTGTCGGGAGCGCTGGTGCCGTTTACGCGGAAGGATGGCGAAATGTCGGCCTCGGTAAATTCACGGGCCAGGGCATCACGCCCCTGAAGCAGCCGTTGCACCTTCATTGTCAACTGTTCGGCTGGACGAAGGATATTGGCGACGTCGGTGTTTTGATCCAACAGGTCGCAGCCGGACAGGGTGATGGCGCTGGCGCCCAGTGTACTGCCGATCAGGAACCGGCGGCGCGTGAGAAGATGGCTCATGATTTCATGCCTTTCTCCTGGATCGCGTAGCGGCCTGTGATCATCGAATGGATATTGTTCCAGGTCCCCGACAGCACGACCATCGCGATATGAACGATGACGAAGAGCACCAGAAGCGATGCGGTGATGAAGTGGATGGTTCGCGCGGATTGGCGCCCGCCAAAGACATCAACCAGCGCGGGAACGGCAGCGTCCATACCGGGCGACATGGTCAGGCCGGTCAAAACCATCAGCGGCAGCAGAACAACAATCACGGCAAGGTAGGTCAGTTTCTGAAGCGCGTTGTAGTGCTTGGCCTCCTCGCCTTCCGGGAAGCGAAGACGAGCGTGGTCAAGGACTTCGTGCCACAGGTGATGCGGCGACAGCTCGCGGGTTGTCGGTGCGAGATCCCGCCTGAAATGGCCGCTTAGGAGGCTGAAGCCGAGGTAAAGGACGCCATTGAAAAGAAGGAGCCAAGCAAAGAAGAAATGCCAGCGGCGTCCAGCGGCGAGATCCTGAATCGACGGTATCGTAGCCCAACCCGGAAAAGCCTGTTTCGTCCGCCCGCCGTCGACATCCGAGACTCCGAGGACGCCCGTTGTCGCAAATCCGACGCCCGCGACACGCACAAAACCGCGCGTTTCGCCTCCCCGTTCCTCAGAGCCAATCGTCAAGTCAGCACGATCACCGTCTGCGCCGTAATGGCCCCAATAAAGCTCGGGATGGGCGTTAAAGATCTGCAGCCCGCTCAGCAGGAGGAAGCTCAGGCAAAGCGCGTTCAGCCCGTGCGTGAGCCGCGTGACGAGGGAGTGGCGGCGGATGAAGATCGTTTGAGGATATCGCACATTGTCATTGCTGGCATTCTCGTTCATGACGCGGCTCCGTCCATAACATCGATCGGCTGCAAGTCAGGCAGCATTCGTTGGTAGTCGCCGGTCGAACCGGTGGGGCGGACGAGCCGACCGGCGACGCGTGGTCACATGGGCGGGACCACGCCATTTTTTCCGACAAGCACCTGCTGGGCGATCGTGCCGGTCGCAGCCTTTTCGGCCGGGATGAAGACGACGGCGCCGGGAATGAGATCCTCCTTGGTCGCCGGAGCAAATGTCACGACGGGCGTGCCGTCCGGAATAGAAATCTTCCTTTCCTTGCTATGGTAGGACATGGTGACGGTCCGGCCGTCGACACCTTTAACTGCATCCGCCACGGTCGCGTTGGTCATGCTGCTGTTGGGCTTGAGGTCCCAACCGTAGCTGCCCTCACCGGCACCCTTGAGAGCCGGCGGGAAGATGAGCACTTCAAGCGCGCCGTCACCACCACCTTCTTTCGGCAGAGAAGCAATGCCGACGAAGTCGCCGGGCTTGATGTCCGTGACCTTTGCATTTGCGACGCTGGAAACCTTCCAGTCGTCAGCGAGGGCCACATCGAGGGTCTGTCCTTCGCGCGTCTTCACCTTGAGAGTGGACCCACTATAGTTGACGATGGTGCCCCGGACATTGACCCGTTCGGCCTTCATATCTTCGGCATGGACAGGCGCCGCGATGACGGCCGCCGAGATACTGGACAGCCCCAACACAAGGGCGGGGAGAATCTTCTTGATCATCAGTGTATCTTCCTACTAGTTGATAGGATTATTTGCCGCAGTTGTTGCTTCGGGCGGCAATCCCGCCCGCAGCTTTATTGAGCGACGGTCGGGGACAGTCGCTGCAAGGTGGGCGCCAGAATGGTGGCGAACACTTCAGGGGTTCCGTAAGCTCGCGCTGAGAGCATGGCTCCATGCACGGACGCCATGAACGCCTCGGCCTCAACGCTGGGTTCGCTGGAGAGGTTCAAAGATCCCTCCTTGGCGCCGCGTTCCATGACGGAGGTCAACCATTTTGAGGCAAAGTGGAAAAACGCCTTCACCTCCGCCGCAACTTCGGGCGGCAGCGCTGGCAGTTCGCTCGCAAGCAGAGCGCACACGCAAAAAGGCCTGCTCGCGTCCTCGATGCATTTGGCCCAGTGGCCCGCGTAGGTTTGGAGGAGCTCGAAGGGGTTCTGGACGTTCCGTTCCAGACCCGCCACGGCCAGCTCGGCATCGTCACGATATCTCGCTACAAGCACGCGGACCAACTCGACCTTGCTCGGGAAATGGTGGTGGATGCTGGCCTTGCGGATCCCGACCACTTCAGCGATATCGGCGTAACTGAAGCCGTTATATCCTCCGCTCATGATCAGGGATCGGGCGGAGGCCAGGATTTCGTCAGAGGTTGTCAAAAGATTGCTCATGGAGTTTATCTACCTTCCAGTAGGAAGACGGTCAAGTGAAAGATGCGAAAGGTCTCACATTCCGGTCGTTAGGTCGCAGGGTGAGCACCTGTCGATGTTTCACCGGCATCCAAACTCCAAGCATGGTGCGCAGCCGCGTTCCGGCCGCCCGGCCGCATCTGAACCAACCGGCCGATGATCAACCTGCCGTTGCAGCTCAGAAACGGGAAAGACCTTCGATGGATGTCGGGCCGAAGCGCCAGGCAAGAGCTAAAGCCCGGGCCACATTCCGCCATCGAGCCTGAGGTTTGCTCCGGTGATGTAGCTTGCTCGCGGGCTGACAAGAAAACAGATCGCGTCGGCAATCTCTTCAAGCGTTCCCACTCGTCCAACAGGAACCTGGGGGAACAGGGGCAGTACCGATTCTTCGATTTCCCTCCATGGAGCGTCGGCCGCAACTCCCTGGTTGCTAGCCACCTTCCGGAAAGCTACGTCGAGGCTGGCGCTATGGATCGTCCCGGGCGAAACGGTATTCACTGTAATACCATCCATAGCGACAGCCTTCGCCAGAGATGCCTCATCGCGATCATGGCCGCTTTTGCTGCCGCGTAGTCAGGTCTCTTGAAAGGAGGCATCATTGCCGCGAGGCTGGAAATGTTGACGATCCTTCCCCACTTCGCCTCCCGCATGGCCGGCAGCAGACGCGATGTAATTCGAACCGCCGCAAGGACGTTGCGATCATATCCCGCCGCCCAAGTCTCGGGCCGCGTTGTTGTCCAGTCCTCAGTCGCGCCGGACCCACCTGCGTTATTAATCACGATCTCAACGGGCTTAACAAAAGCCTGCGCATCATCGACAAGGCGTTGTACCTGATCGTCGTCCGTCAGGTCGCCGATGACGACATGGGCGCGTCCACCTTGAGCGACTATGTCGTGAGCGACTTCTTCAGTCTTGATCTTGTTGCGGCCATGAACAATGACGATCGCACCCTCGCGGGCAAGCACGCGAGCCACCCCTTCGCCAATCCCTTTGCTGCTGCCAGTGACCAGCGCAACCCTTTCATCGAGTTTCAGATCCATTACGTCGCTCCCGTGCTAGTGTCAGGATGTTATGAGGACAGGACGATGAGTGACGCAATTACGCACTTAAAAGTGCCTGTAGAACGTGAGGAAAGAGATGTTTGCCTTGGCCCGGAAGGTTCGGTCGCGCATGTGAACAGGGTGCTTCGTATGATCAGCGGACGATGGAAGCTGCCGATCTTGTTCCGCCTTTTCGCAAAATCTTCGATGCGGACTTCGCAGTTGTTGCGGGGCATTCCCAACATCTCGCAGAAAATGCTGACGCAGCATCTCAGAGAGCTTGAGAACGACGGGCTTGTCGTGAGGCGAGACTTTGGTGAGCAGCCGCCACATGTCGAGTACGCTCTTACGGATTCTGGTCGCGGCCTCATGCCGGTGCTGATGTCAGCAAGGGAGTTCTCCCGCCTTCATCCAGATCTGAACCCCACGAGCTCGGTTGTTGCACGTCGACGTAACGAGGGTGGTGGTTGAGCAACGCGCAGTTTTGTCGCGCAATCGCGCCCATCGGAACATTGAGAAGGGAGGATTGGGCCTCGACCGTGGTCCCTCATTGGACGGCGCGACGGGCGCCGAGGTGCCTTCATCGAGCGTCCCGAGCATGATGAGGCGATTGCCGGCGGCCTTGCACATTTTTACGGCCAGCCGCTGATCGACCTGCGGGCGATGTCGCGGTGGTGACATCTTATCTTCAGATCGTTTCACCTGGACTGCCAGGGCGAACAAAGAGTTCTCGCCAACCCTGGCATGTCGACGGGCTACCGGATTCATCGCGCTGTGGTGAACCGCTGGGAACTGGAGCGACATGGGGGCAGATGGAAAATTAGAAGGCTAACCCTCCTGCCAGTTGATGGCTCGGAATCTCACCAGGAACTGCTGCGGAAGGGCCTTGATGACCTGTCCTTTTCAAAGGGCTCTGCCAACGCGTCTTCCACGCCAAGGCACGACGTTTGTCCCTTCGTCGGCCGATCCGTTGGTCATGGGATCTTGATTCTCCCCACGGCTCCGGTGACGCAGATCGAGCGACGCGGCTGCGCGTGGTTCCGGCTCTTCTTATTCATCGGCACTCATGCCCACCTTCTCGAAGGATCGATGTTGAGACGGCTAAGCACCATTATCCGGCGGCGTCCGTGTAGAGTTCGCCGAGATGTTGGCGGACCCATTTCACCTCTTCGGAGGCCGTGCGGCGGAAGTGGCGTTTGAAGTCGCGGCTAAATTGGGAGGGGCTGACATAGCCGACCGACAGCGCGACCTCCGCGATGGTTCGGTCCCGGCGCGCCATCATGAGCCTCGCCTCGTGAAGTCGCATCGCCTTCACGTATTGCATCGGCGTACTGCCGGTCAGAGACTTGAAATGGGCGTGGTAGGAAGGGACGCTCATGCCCGATTCGCTCGCCAGCGCGGCGACCGAAATCTGCGTGCAATAGGTTTCGCTGAGCCGGGCTAGGCTTTGCATAATCCTCCCGGCTGTGCCTCTCTGCTGCAAGGCGGAGATTATTGCATCGCCCTGCGGTCCGATCAGCACCCGGTATTGCAGCTCGCGCAACAAGGCCGATCCTAGAACCGCCGTCTCAAGCGGATCGCCGAGCGCCCGCAGTAGGCGCAGCAGGCAATCTTCGATCTCCGGTTCCATTCTGCTCGAAACAAGGCTTTTGGCTTCTCCGACTGCCGGACCGGAACGTCTCATCTCCACTTCTGAAGCGATTTCGGCAGCCATCGGCATGTCGAACTCAACATAGACCGCCAGCAGAGGGCGTGATGGGCTAGCCACCGATTCCATCCGAAACGGAACAGGCACCGACACAGCCAGATAATGCTCCTCGTCGTAGAGATAGACCTTCCCCTCACACAGGCCTTGCTTGCGCCCCTGCAACACGAATACCGCACCCGGCCTATAGAGCACAGGGACGTCGTGAAGGACTGCCTCTGTCCTGAGGATGCGAACGCTGTCGAGCTGCGTCGCATTGTATCCATGAAGAGGCGCAAGAAGCCCGGCCCGTTCCACCAACTCCTGGCGCTTTAATCTCTCGTCCTTCAGCTTAATAGGATTTGGCAAGGAGTTCATAGTTCTCAGCATCGTGAGCCCTCGATAGGGAGACTATTTGTCTAATCATTCGAGTTATCAAGCAGAGAACACATCATGTCACAGAAGACCTTCTTCATAACCGGTGCCAATTCCGGCTTCGGTCTCGCCATAGCAGCTGCCGCCGACTGTGAGGGCCATAGGGTTATCGGTACCGTCCGCTCGGGAGCCTCGCGATCCTTCCTTGCGGAACGCCTGCCGAGGGTGCATTCAGTCCTGTGTGACGTGACCGAATTCGACCGGATCCCCAACATCGTCCGACGAGTCGAGGAAGAGCACGGCCCGGTTGACGTCCTGATCAACAACGCCGGTTACGGCCACGAGGGGATTCTGGAAGAGTCTCCGCTTGAAGAGATGCGGCGTCAGTTCGACGTCAACGTCTTCGGTGCGGTTGCGATTGCCAAGGCCTTCATGCCGCTGTTCCGTGAGAGGCGTAGCGGCTTCATCGTCAACGTCACGTCCATGGGCGGAATGATCACCATGCCGGGGATTGCCTTTTACTGCGGCAGTAAGTTCGCCCTGCAGGGCATCTCGGAAGTCATGCGTTCCGAAATGGCTCCGTTTGGTGTGCGTGTCACCGCACTCTGCCCCGGCTCGTTCCGGACGGACTGGGCTGGACGGTCGATGGCCCGGACCGACCGGTCCATCGCCGATTATGACGCACTCTTCGATCCGATCCGAAAGGCGCGCCAGGAAAAAAGCGGCAAGCAGCTTGGTGACCCCGACAAACTGGCAACGGCCGTTCTACGGCTGATCGAGTCTGACAATCCTCCACCGCAGCTTCTGCTTGGGAGCGATGCGCTCAAGTTTGTATCGGAAAGAGTGGAGCGTCTGCAGCAGGAGATCGCGGAATGGAAGTCTGTCACCGTCTCGACCGACGGCTGATGGCTGCAAGTGGGCTCGCTCCTAATGCAAAGCACGAGCAGAATCTTTTTCGATCGACTGAACTATGGTGTAGCAGTGGCGGGAAGCCGCATGGTACGGGCGTCCTAGCCCGTCAGCGCGACCCTAGCAACCGCTTCCACCCTCGGGCGCGTCCGACACCACCCGCGCCAGGATGGACATGCTGAATTGGACGGTCGGTACGAACCGGGCCAGCGCATGGGTGCCCGTCGACACCGGAATCTCGCCACCCTCCTCTCCTCGGCCAAAGCGTGCCATCAGGCGCTCGAGCGTCACTGCGCGCGCGGTCCGCACAAGTTCGCCGAACTCTACACATCCCGCGCTGCCGACAACGGAAAGCGTTCCATGTAGCCGTCAGGAATGTCCGCGGCACAGCCCGTCAAGTGACGCACGCTAGCGGACGGCGCATCATCGAAGTCTACAATGCTGCGGCGCAGGTGGATGTGGGAGATTTTAGCCTGAAGCGCCCGACGGCGAGTGCAACCCTAGTCTTCATACCCCAGTCCTTTGCCCCAACTTTCTTGGACTAAAAGTACTCGTGCCGTCCCATCGCTCATTCGACATCGTATGTGCCGCACCGTGGCTTTACATGATCCTGCACGATCGAGAGTGAACTGAAGGTGATGCCGCTTGTGCTGCCTGTGATGAGGATAGTATTGCCGCTCAGTTTCATGTTGCTCCTTATCTTTGGGTATTGGAATGTCGCTGACTCTTTTGTTCCGTCCCGACGCTATCGACAGCGCCTCCCCGTAGCGCGATCGAGATATCTGAGAACTGCGCGGACGTTGCGCAGATAATGCTTATCTGCTTTCGTCAAGCGCACGCCAGCATGGCTGCGTTCGAACAGGGTGAAGCCGATCTCGTCTTGGAAAACGCGGATGCATCAACTGATTGTCGGCTCCTGCAAGTCCAGCGCAATGGAAGCTTGACGGAAACGGGCGTTTCTCGGCGGCAGCGAGTGCATAGCGCAGATGTTGCAGAACGACTTGAACGCAGCGGTGTGACGGTGACCGACGATACATTTGACATCGTGGCGGCCGGCTTCGACGCGGGGGTGCAGTTGGTTCAGAACTGACAGATTCATCGCCAATCCGATCCACCAGACGTCGAAACTGAGCAACTAGCGCCGGGGCGCGTTCATCCAGATTTTCCCTAGCAGGCGGCGAAGCTCGGCGCGTTCGTCCGCGTTAAGCCTTTCCAGCATCCGGTCCTCGTGTTCGTTCAGGCGGCGCAGCCAATCGGCGGCGGCGTCTTTGCCGGCCTGTGTCGGGAATAGCCGTTGAACGCGCTGATCGGTCGCCTCAGCCTCTCGGGTGAACAGGCCCTTTGCCTCCAGATCGGCCAGGAACTGCACAATGTTGGCGCGCTGCATCCCGAGGATGCGGCAAATCTCGGCCGAGGTCAGCCCAGGCGTTTCGACCATGCACAATAGCACGCTCAGGCCGATTGGGCGGGCATCCACCTGCGCAAGCGTTTCCACTGCTCCGTTCAGGTCGAAGACCGATGCACGGCGAAGATGATAGCCTACAAGGCTCAGCAAGGCGCTCTTTTCGTTGTCAATCATGTGCCGTCATGTGCCTTTCCAAAAAAACCGCTATACAAGATAGCGATCTTCGCGTTAATTTACCCTCGGACGATATGCTCGACGGTTCGGGCAGCATTCTTGGAGGACTGTCGTGAGCATTGTCAATCTTCGCATCGCGGGGGCAGAGCGGGCCGCGAGCCGCACATTCCGCCGATATAACCCGGTGACGGGAGCACTTGCCAGCGAGGCCGCCGCCGCCAGCGTCGAAGACGCCCGTGCAGCCGCGGAAGTGGCGGCCGATGCATTCCCTGCATGGGCTGCCCTTGGTCCTAATGCCCGTCGCGCGGTACTGCTTAAGGCCGCCGACGTGATCACAGCGAAGGGTGAGGCCTTCGTCATCGCAATGGCTTCCGAGATAGGCGCAACCGAAGGCTGGGCGCGGTTCAACGTGATGCTCGCCGCCTCGATGCTGCGCGAGGCTGCGGCGTTGACCACGCAGGTCTCGGGCGAGGTGATCCCTTCGGACAAACCGGGCTGCCTTTCGATGGGCATCCGCGAACCCGCGGGCGTATGTCTCGGCATCGCGCCCTGGAACGCGCCAGTGATCCTCGGGGTGCGCGCGCTGGCCACGCCCCTCGCCTGCGGCAATGCCGTCGTGTTCAAGGCTTCCGAGATCTGCCCTCGCACCCACGCGCTGATCGTTGAGGCGCTGGAGGAAGGCGGCCTTCCCCCGGGTCTTGTCAGCCTCGTGACCAACGCACCCGAGGACGCAGCCGAGATCGTCGGAGCGCTGATCGACCACCCGGCGATCCGACGCATCAATTTCACCGGGTCAACCAAGGTGGGCCGGATCATCGCGGAACGTGCCGGGCGGCAGTTGAAGCCCTGTTTGCTGGAACTGGGGGGCAAGGCTCCGCTTCTGGTGCTGAAGGACGCCGACATTGACGAGGCGGTCAAGGCGGCAATCTTCGGAGCCTTCTTCAACCAAGGCCAGATCTGCATGTCCACCGAACGCATTATTGTCGTGAGCGACGTGGCCGATTCATTTGTTGAGAAGTTCACCGACCGCGCGGCGCAGCTGAAGGCGGGCGATCCGGCACAGGGCAACGCCCCTTTGGGAGCAGTCGTGGACGCCCACACGGTAACGAAGGTCCAGTCGCTAATTGAGGACGCGCAGTCAAAAGGAGCCACTGTGACCAGTGCCGGCTCGGCTGAGGGCGTTCTAATGCCCGCGCAGGTCGTTGACCGCGTCACCTCGAACATGCGGATCTACACGGAGGAGAGTTTTGGTCCCGTCGTCGCCATTCTGCGCGCAGAAAATGAAGAGGACGCAGTAAGGCTTGCCAACGACAGTGAATACGGGCTGTCGGCGGCGGTATTTACCCGCGACATCTCGCGCGGGATCGCCGTGGCGCGGCAGATACGGTCCGGCATCTGCCACGTCAACGGACCCACTGTGCATGACGAGGCCCAAATGCCCTTCGGTGGTACCGGTGCCTCTGGCTACGGTCGCTTCGGTGGTCGTGCCGGCATAGCCGAATTCACGGAGCTGCGCTGGATCACGGTCGAGACACAGCCTGGACATTTTCCAATTTGAAAGGACGAACATATGGCAAACGACATTGATACCGTGACTTGGGATATAGCGGACGGAATCGCCTGGCTGCGCTTTAACCGCCCCGACAAGCGCAACGCTATGTCGCCAACGCTTAACCGGGCGATGATGGAGGCGCTGGACCAGTTGGAGTTTCGCGACGACGTGGGCGTGCTGGTGCTGACCGGCGCAGGCTCCGCCTGGACCGCGGGCATGGATCTGAAGGAATACTTCCGCGAGACCGAGGCTGATGGTCTTGCCGGCACACGCAAGGCGCAGCGCGAAAGCTATAGCTGGTGGCGGCGGCTGCGCTGGTACCAGAAACCGACCATCGCTATGGTCAACGGCTGGTGCTTCGGCGGTGGCTACGGACCGCTCTTCGCTTGCGATCTTGCCTTTGCCGCCGACGAGGCGAAGTTCGGCCTTTCCGAGATAAACTGGGGCATTTTGCCCGGAGGCGGAGCCACGAAGGTTGCGGTGGAGCTGCTGCCTTTCCGCAAGGCGATGTACCACTCAATGACCGGCGAGCCGATCGACGGGAAGACAGCCGCAGACTGGGGCCTTGTGAACGAGAGCCTGCCCTTGAAAGAGTTGAAGGACCGCGTGACGCAGGTCGCGAGGGTGCTTCTGGAAAAAAACCCCGTTGCGCTGAAGGCCACCAAGGACGCTGTTCGCCGTGTCGGGCCGATGAGCTATGACGACGCCGAGGACTATCTCGTCCGCGCGCAGGAGGCCGCCAACTCCTACGATGCCGAGGGGCGGAAGGAGGGAATCCGCCAGTTTATCGACGAGAAGAGCTACAAGCCCGGCCTAGGCGCTTACGACACGTCGCGCAAGGCAGGCTGACGATCTCAGGGAGGAGATGTGATGCTGGACTTTACAACCCCCGATCCGGTGGCGCTTCACGCGCGCCTCCGGCCCGATGCTCTTGCCTGTCTCGACCTCGCTACGGGCAAGAAATGGACCTACACGGCGTTGGATGCTGACATTGAGCGTGCCGTAGCGGTGCTGCGGGCCAAGGGAGTGACGGAAGGCGACCGCGTGGCTGTATTGGCTCGTAATTCGGGCTGGCAGGTCGTGATGCAGCAAGCGCTAATCCGCATGGGCGGCATTTTTGTTCCGCTGAACTGGAGGCTTTCAGAGCCCGAGATCGATATCCTTCTGGCCGATTGCGCCCCGAAGGAATTGTATCGTGACATGGCGGGTTTTGCTGAAGCTGTTGAACTGGCCGTTCCGGGTGACCGTTGCACGCCTCGTTCGCAGTCTGAGACCTGCACGATCCTCTATACTTCCGGCACGTCCGGAAGTCCCAAGGGCGCGATGCTGAGTGCGAGCTGCCTTCTGGCCACCGCTGTCAATTTCGGTGTGCTCGGCGAAGTGGACAGCAACAGCGTCTTCCTTTGCGACACGCCGATTTTCCACGTCATAGGCTTGGTGACACAGATCTGGCCCGCGCTTCTGCGCGGCGGGACATGCATGATCTCAGCCGGATTCGATCCTGAACTGACCAATACGCGGTTGGCCGATCCGGAGCTGCGTGTCACACATCTTCTGTGTGCCTCAAATGGCCGAGGGGCTACGCCACGCACGGAATTTTGCGCCAGATCGATGGGCGCTGAAAGCCCTGTTCACCGGCGGCGCGCCGAATCCGGCCGCTCATATCCACTGGTGGTTGGACCGCGGCGTGGCAATGGTCGATGGCTACGGCATGACCGAATGCGGCACGATCCTGGGAATGCCTCTCTCGGCCCGGATCGTGCGCGAAAAGGCCGGGGCGGTCGGCCTGCCAGGCCCTCTTACTCGCGTAAGGTTAGTGGACGAAGATGGGCGGGAGGTGCCCCACGGGGCCGAAGGCGAGGTCCTTGTGCACGGGCCGAACGTGATCAGGGGTTACTGGGACCGGGAGGACAGCGCGCTCGGTGCCGATGGTTGGTTGCGCACGGGCGATGTCGGCCGCGCAGATATTGACGGCTACATCACTATCGTAGACCGGCGAAAGGACATGTTCATCTCGGGTGGCGAGAACGTCTATCCGGTTGAAATCGAATCCGTGATGGCCTCCCATCCAGCCATACGCGAGGTCGCTGTTATCGGCGTGCCCGACTCGCGCTGGGGCGAGGTTGGCCGTGCCTTCGTGGTGCTGGTGCCCGGTAAGTCGATTGCGGTGAACGAACTGGCCCAGCATTGCGAAACCTCCCTCGCTCGCTACAAGATCCCGAAAACCTTCGTAACCGTCGATGCCTTGCCGCGCACCGCCTCTGGCAAAGTCATGAAACACATTCTGCGCGACGAATTCCTCACGGCGTGAACGAAACGCCGACTGCTGGCGACGCTCGGCACCCTGCCCGCTCTGTCGGCAGGGCGCCGAATTCTGCCGCCGATGCCGACCCGGCGCATATCGGACCATGCCGGGCTTACGGTCGAAATCGTGAATGATGAGCAATGAGCGACTGTCCGGGTGGCAGGATTACACGCCGCTGCATGGACAACAGCAAGATTGCTATTTTATATCGCTATATGACATAGCGTTTTTTCTTGACATAACGCATGCCCTGACGACATCTTGCTCGAACGGAAGTCGCAGGAGGAGACGCGCCTTCCACTCACTATTTTGATTTTGGAGGATCAATGGGAATTTCAACATCAGGTGCCGGCAGTAGCCGGGCCATACTCATATGCTTCGCCGCAGCCCTTGTTGAAGGTTTCGATATCCAGGTTGCCGGCATTGCGGCGCCGCGCCTCGGCCCGGCGCTCGGTCTTTCGCCTGCCCAGATGGGGATGTTTTTCTCGTCAGCAACTTTCGGGCTGATCTTCGGCGCATTGGCGGGCGGATGGCTTTCAGACAGGCATGGGCGGCGGGCAGGACTTGCAATCTCGCTTGCCGTGTTTGGATTGTTTGCCATCGGAACGGCGTTGGCGGGAAATTACGAGACCCTTCTGGTGATGCGGTTCATGACTGGCGTGGGGCTGGGCGGGGCTCTCCCGAATCTCGTGGCCATCGCATCGGAGGCAGCGGCACCGGAGCGCCGTGGCCGCGCCGTCGCGCTGATGTATGCGGGCATTCCCCTGGGTGGTGCCGCGGTCAGCCTGATCTCCATCGCCGGTCTGGGCGATGGTTGGCGGGTGCTGTTTGTGATCGGCGGTCTGCTTCCCCTGATGATCGTGCCCCTGGTCATGACCCTGCCCGAACTGCGCGTGGCACCCAAGGGGCGCGATGTGACAGGGATCGGTACGGTTCTTGGCAGCGGTAACCTTGCGCCGACGCTATTGCTTTGGGCTGGTTTCTTCTTTTCGCTGCTGGTGCTTTATCTGCTGCTCAACTGGCTTCCGGCGCTTATGGTCTCGCGCGGCTTCGGGCGTGCCGAGGCGGGGATGGTCCAACTTGCCTTCAATCTGGCAGGAGCTGCTGGCAGTCTCCTAGGGGGCGTGGCCCTCGATGCGCGAAACCGCTCATTCTGGGTTGCCGGTTCCTTTGGCGGACTCGTCGTAGCGCTTGCGCTATTGGCCGTGGCGCCCGCAAATATCTTCGTGACGCTCGTGGTGGGGGCGATACTGGGTGCCGCAATCATCTCGGTGCAAGCAGTGCTCTACGGCATCGCCCCGCAGTGCTATCCGGCAGAGGTGCGCGGTCAGGGGGTCGGCCTTGCCGTGGCGGTGGGTCGTTTCGGCTCGGTGGCAGGACCGCTGCTTGCCGGAGCACTGGTTGCCGCGGGTCAGAGTGCCTCCGAAGTGCTGACGGGTATCTTGCCAATCGCTGTGCTTGGCGGCATTGCGACCTGGTTTCTGACTCGCCGCAAGCGCGCGACGTCGATTTCCTGAGAAAGCCGGGCGCCCAGGCGCGCCCGGCTTTCTCACTCGCCATTTTCCACGTTGAAATGGCTATATAGGCAACCAACCCGCTATGCTGGATAGCGGATTATCAGCACATCGATTCATCTGCTCGAATGCCGATCCATGGAGAGCGTAATTGGCCAGCGTCCGCGATTTCGAAGGGACAGTCGGGCGGGCATGCGTTCGCGCTCGACGCAACAGACAAATGGGAGGAAAAATGAAGAAATTGATCAAGCTGGGTGCCGCCATGACTGTCGTCATGCTGAACATCAATACGGCCGGGGCACAGCAGGCACTGCCCGACGAAATTGCGAAAGGTAAACCTTCAGACGTTCCGATCGCGACGCAGATAATGCGCTGGCATATGAATGACGGCGACGTCAACGCGTTTGCTTTCCGCAATATGGACGAACTTTTCAGCATTCGCACCGTGCCTCATTCCGGCACTGCATGGATCCTCCCGCGTGAGGATCATAGGATGGATTTCTCCTATGAATTCAACGGGCGGACTTTCAACGCCGAAGATTTTCTAGAACGCAATTATACCAACGCATTTCTGGTGATGAAAAACGGCAAGATCGTCACGGAAATCTATCGCAATAATAGCGATGCAAGTACTCGCTTCATGGGCTGGTCCATGACGAAATCCATCACTTCCATACTGGTTGGAGCCGCGGTGGCCGATCGATCCATCGAATCCATCGATGATCCCATCGTAAAATACCTGCCGGAATTGAAAAATGGCGGATATCGCGATGTGACGATTCGACAGATTTTGGAAATGCGGTCGGGTGTGGATTATGAGGAGCGCTACGACTTTGCGAATCCGGGCATCGCCGCCAGCAACCACATCAATGCGCTTGTTAAAAACGTGGCGCGATTTGCCGATGCTGGGCTCGATATTGGCACTGCCGCCAAGCCGGGGGAGGTATTCGCCTATAAAACCATTGACACTGCCATTCTTGGTTGGCTGATCGAGCGCGTCACTGGCGGAACCGTTGCAGCCTATACCACCGGAAAACTGTGGGAGCCAATGGGCGCTGAGGCGGATGGCTTCTACATCATGGACGGAAAGCCCGGAGTTGGCCGTGAATTCAGTGGCGCCGGTTTCAACGCGACATTGCGCGACTGGGCCCGGTTCGGACAAATGCTGCTGAATGAAGGGACTGTTGAAGGGCGTCGGGTTGTTGACGCTGAGTGGATCAGAACGGCGCGCACGCCCTTGGGTTCCGAAGCGGGCGTCGACGGCGGATACGGCTTTCAATTCTGGACTCGCGAGGGATCGGAGGCCTACAAAGCCGTAGGTCTGCAAGGACAATACGTCTACGTAGACCCTGACACGCAAACCGTCATGGTCAAGCTTAGCTATTTCCCACCGGGCGACGACACCCCCTACGTCGAGACGGAAGCGTTCTTTGGGGCGCTGACGAGTTGGGCTCCGAAATAGTCCGTCGATCCAACCGGCTTCGACGACATCTCTCTGGCGCGGCTCAGCATAGTCGCGCCAGTCATCTGCTGCTAATAACCACCACTGAACTTTGTCTTGGGTTTCAAAAATTGAACATGACGAGTCCGACTGACCGGAGATCCTGCGAACAAGTGAATTGAAGGCGTTCACAGCGGCCAGTGGCATTGCGCCATTTGAGCGGAAGCGCCACGTCGTCGGCATGATGAAACCCAATAGTGACTTCCCTTCTACCTAATTTTTTGACTTGTCTTGGCCTTACCTAGACGCGGGGCGGCATGTGCGCCTTGTCGAGACGACGATGAATGAGCGAGACAATGGTCAAGAGGTCCTCAGCATCCTCCTTCGACATAGTCCAATGGATTCGAGCGTCGTGAGCGGTCGGATTACGGAACATCCCGAATGTGCCTCGAACGAGGTTGGCAAAGCCGCTCTGCTCACTGCGTCGCTGACGGTGCTGCGCGGATTGATGGCCAACACGGGAAACTCGCCCCCGAGAGCGCGATCCACCAAGGCTGCTCCGTCGTCCATAAGGCCGGTTCGCGTCCGCATCTTGTCCGCAACGCTCTTTACCGCCTCCTGTACTGCGTGAAAATAGTTGTCGGCAAGCAGCTCCGCTCGGCAGAACCTGAGCACGTCGGGATGAACGCCGCGGCCTTCGAGATCTGCCCGGAGTTCGCGGGCCCGGCGCTGGCCTCCGGGAGGGTTTGTGCGACTTCGGCAATCTTGAGTTCGCCCGTCGGGTCGACCGCGAGACCCGCAAATGCCAACGCTTGGTTTAGAAGCGCGCGCAATTCCAATTCTCCCCCGTGTTGCACAACCACCCCTCGGGCGATCCGACGCCGTCGCAAGCCGATATCGATATGACAAAGATGATTGTCGATACGGCAAAACCGCTCGGCATCACAGTTCATGATCACATCATCATCGGCAAGGACGGTCACGCGAGCCTCAAGGGGCTGCGTCTCATATAGGAGCCAAATCGGCTTCAGGTGTCCGTCAGGTTTGGGTGGCAAAGCGACGATGCTGCAACCATCCTGCTCCGAGACTTTCATGACGACGACGATTGCTTCTCGCCAATTTCCTCGCTTCAGGAAGGCAGCACTATGCTTTCTCGCGCCGCTCTTTCTTATCGTTGGCAGCTATGCTCTCTATTTGAAAGCCACGAACAACTTCCACACGGTCGTCGCCGGCGAAGTCTACCGTTCGTCGCAACCATCCCCGCAAGCTATTGCGGATTTCGCGCAGCGGTATGGGATCAAGACCATCATCAACCTGCGCGGCCCGACCAACAGCTCGGCATGGCACGGCGAGGTCGAGCAAGCGAAGACGCTTGGAATCGAGCATATCGATTTCCCGATGTCTGCTTACAAGGAGCTTTCTCCAGAACGCGCGGAGGAATTGATCCAGGTCATGAAAGACGCTCCAAAGCCGCTGTTGATCCATTGCCTCTCGGGCTCGGATCGCACCGGGCTCGCATCGGCCCTCTATCTGGCGGCGATCAGCAAGACGAACGAGAACGTCGCGGAGGAGCAAATGTCGATCATCTATGGCCATATTGCGCTGCCGATTAGCCGCGCCTTCGCCATGGACCGCACCTTCGAGAAGCTGGAACCCCTGCTTGGCTTCCGTGAATCCTGATATTCTCCCTTAAAATATTCTGCAACATTGACCTGCTACCCGTGGACGCGCGACATACTGCGTCGCACAAATGATTCCAGCTTTCCAATCGGGGCCAGCTTAATGTTCCAGTACGATCTCGTTGTTGTGGGTAGCGGTCCGGCGGGCCGCCGCGGCGCAATCCAGGCCGCCAAGCTCGGCAAGAAGGTTCTGGTCATCGAACAAGGCAAGCGCGTCGGCGGCGTTTCGGTTCACACCGGTACCATCCCCTCCAAGACGCTGCGCGAAACGGCGCTCAATCTCTCCGGCTGGCGCGAGCGTGGTTTCTACGGCCGGTCCTATCGCGTGAAGGAAGAGATCAGCGCGGATGACCTTCGGCGCCGCCTGCTGATCACCCTTGATCACGAAGTCGAGGTGCTTGAACATCAGTTCGCCCGAAACCGCGTCCAGCACATCAGAGGCAAGGCAAGCTTTGTCGACCCGTCGACGCTCGAAGTCGTCAAGGACGATGGCGAAGTCGTCAAGGTCACCGGGGCCAGCATCCTGCTTGCGGTCGGCACCAAGCCGTTCCGCCCGGACTACATCCCCTTCGACGGCAAAACGGTACTCGACAGCGACGAATTGCTCGACATCGAAGAACTGCCACGCTCGATGGCCGTGATCGGCGCAGGCGTCATCGGCATCGAATATGCGACGATCTTCAGCGCGCTGGATACCGCAGTGACCGTGATCGATCCGAAGCCGACGATGCTCGATTTCATCGACCGGGAAATCGTCGAAGATTTCACCTATCAGCTGCGTGATCGCAACATGAAGATCCTGCTCGGCACCAAGGCCGACACAGTGACGCGCCTCGACAACGGCAGAGTTGAACTGAAGCTCGACAATGGCCGCCACATGGTGACAGACATGGTTCTGTTTGCCGCAGGGCGCATGGGCGCGACCGACACGCTCAATCTGGACGCAGCCGGGCTCGACGCCGATAACCGCGGCCGCCTCAAGGTCAACCCGGAAACCTTCCAGACATCCGTGCCGAACATCTACGCTGCTGGCGACGTTGTCGGGTTTCCGAGCCTTGCCTCCACCTCGATGGAACAAGGCCGCATTGCCGCGCGCGTTGCCGTTGGCGCGGTCGCGAAGGAGCCGCCGAAATACTTCCCCTACGGCATCTATGCGGTGCCGGAGATCTCTACCTGCGGCCTGACCGAGGAAGAGATGAAGGAGCGCGGCATTCCCTACGAGTGCGGCATCGCGCGTTTCCGGGAGACCTCGCGCGGACACATCATGGGGCTCGACACCGGACTTCTGAAGTTGATCTTTTCTTTGAAGACGCGCCGGCTGCTCGGCGTGCATATCGTCGGTGAAGGGGCGACCGAGCTGGTGCACATCGGCCAGGCAGTTTTGAACCTCAAAGGCACCGTCGAATATTTCGTCGAGAACACGTTCAACTACCCGACACTCGCCGAAGCCTATAAGATTGCTGGCCTGGATGCGTGGAACCGGATGGGCGATATCAAGTCGGAGCTTTGATGTTGCCTCAAACGGTGACAGCGCCGATCTCCTGACGGTTTTCTTAACGAAAGCAATGATATACGAATCGAACAAAATCTGCGCGACCCGACTTATTTGTGTCGGATAGCACCGGTAAAAGCTTTGCTTGTATAATCCACCGCGTCTGGTAGCGTCCATTTTCGGGGATTCCTCTTACCAGCGAGCGACCGTGCAAGACCTGTCCAAGACTGCCGAACGGAATTTCCAACTGATTCTGATCAAGCCGTCGCACTATGACGATGATGGCTATGTGATCCGCTGGTGGCGGGCGATGATCCCGTCCAACTCCTTGGCTGCAATCTATGGAATCGCGTCTGACTGCGCAGAGCGTAAGGTATTGGGGGCAGAGGTCGGGATCGAGATCACGGTCGTCGACGAGACAAACACGCGGGTCAACATCCCGGCACTGCTCAAGCGACTTGCGCAACATGACAATTTCGGGATGGTCGCGTTGGTCGGCGTTCAGTCGAACCAGTATCCACGGGCACTGGATATTGCGCGCCCCTTCCGCAAGGCCGGCGTGCCGGTTTCGATGGGAGGCTTTCACGTGTCGGGCTGCCTCGCCATGCTCGACGGCAAGGCAGTCGGCTTGGATGCATGTCGCGAGATGGGTATTTCGATGTTTGCCGGCGAGGCCGAAGGCCGCCTGGACCGCGTCCTGCAGGATGCCGCCAGCGGCAAACTTGAGCCGCTTTACAATTTCATGAATGACCTGCCGAGTATCGAAGGTGCGGCCGTGCCCTTCCTGCCGAAAGCCAATGTAGCACAGACGCTTGGCCTCAGCACGAGCTTCGACGCCGGCCGCGGTTGCCCCTATCAATGCTCTTTCTGCACCATCATCAATGTGCAGGGGCGCAAGTCGCGGTTCCGATCGGCCGATGATGTCGAAAAACTAGTGCGGATGAATTGGGCGCAAGGCATCCATAAGTTCTTCATCACCGACGACAATTTCGCGCGCAACAGGGATTGGGAAGCGATCTTCGACCGGTTGATCGAACTCCGGGAAAAGGACGGTATTCCACTTGGATTGATGATCCAGGTCGACACGCTCTGCCACAAGATCCCGAACTTCATCGAAAAATCCAAGCGCGCCGGCGTCACTCGCGTCTTCATCGGGCTTGAGAATGTAAACCCCGACAATCTGACGGCGGCCAAGAAGAACCAGAACAAGATCACCGAATACCGGAAGATGCTGCTCGCCTGGAAAGCCCAAGGCATCATGACGCTCGCCGGCTACATTCTTGGTTTCCCGGCAGACACGCCGGAGACGATCCGGCGCGACATCGCGATCATCCAGCATGAGCTTCCCCTCGACGTCATTGAGTTCTTCGTGCTGACGCCGCTGCCGGGCTCGGAAGATCATCAGACATTGTGGAAGAAGGGCGTCGAGATGGACGCCGATCTCAACATCTACGACGTCGAGCACGTCTGCACTGCGCATCCGAAGATGAGCAAGCAGGAGTGGGAAAGCATCTACCAGGAGGCCTGGTCGCTCTACTATTCGCCAGAGCATATGAAGACGCTGCTGCGCCGGGCTGTTGCTACCGGCGTGCCGCTCGCCAGCCTCGTCAAGATGCTCGTGTCGTTCGCCACGACTGTACCTCTGGAGAACGTGCATCCACTGCAGAGCGGCCTGCTGCGTCTCAAGCATCCATCCGAACGCCGCCCAGATCTTCCCAAGGAAAGCGCCGTTACCTTCTGGCCACGGTTCATCTGGGAAACCGTCACCAAGCATTTGTCGCTGGGCGCCACCATCGCCGGCCTCGCAACGAGCGCCTTTTTCATAGCCCGTGACAAGAACTCGGCGAACTACATGGATCAGGCACTGACACCGGTCGGTGACCACGAGGATGAAACGCTCGAACTCTTCACGAAAACGGCGGGCGGACGGGCTGCGGTCTCGCACATCCACCGTGTCGCCGAACTAACCCATGCCCACAAGGCAGTTTGACGCGCCCGTGCTCTTTGGTTGGGCGCGTTGAGATCCATTGGCGGACCGGCGCTCTTAGTTTCGCGTGGGTAATTTCACGACGTCCAGCAGCGCAGCGGCCTGCAGCGTGTCGATGAACTCCACGCATTCCTTCAGCTTGCCGTTCTCGAAGGTCATTTTGTCCATGATCTCGGTATCGTACTCCGTCGCGCCAAAACGCATGCGTCCCATACGGTGAATCAACGCAACGTCGCCGTCGACATGGATGGACACAAAATCGATCCCTCTCATATCCCAATTGTCGATCAAGTATTGCATCGTCACGCGAAGCGCGGCGGCGCCGACAACAGGATCCGTCAAAGGCGCCAGATGCTGATTCCCGACCACTCGGAATAGGCAATCGTCATCAAGGAAAGACATCAAACTCTCGAGATCGCCCTCCACCCGCGCAGGATAGATCCGCCGCACCAGATCCCTAAGGTCATCATTGGAAGACATTGCCAAATCCCCCTCTTGCAATGCTCCAGTCTGCGTCCGCTTAATCGAAACCGCAACTAATTCGTGTAACAACTCCACTTTCGACGTAGCCCCGTCGCGCCGCACCGTCATCGCGGTGTCGCAACCACCTCAATGACAAACGAGGCCGTAACATCATAACAATGTTCCGGCCTCGCAATGTATTAAGCCCCGCACGAGGCGGAGCTTTCATGAATTCGGCAAACCGAAGATTACTCGGCGCTGTCCTCGGAAGCCTTCTTCTTCGGAGCGGCCTTCTTCTTCGGAGCGGCAGCTTCTTCGCCTTCAGTGGCTTCTGCCTTGGCAGCAGCCTTCTTCTTCGGAGCGGCCTTCTTGGCTTCCTTGTCAGAAGCTTCGCCCTCTTCGTCGGCGAGCAGCTCTTCCTTGGTCACCTTCTTGTCCGTGACGTCGATCTCGGTCAGCAAATGGTCGATGACCTTTTCTTCGAAGATCGGAGCGCGGATCGAGGCGGCCGCACCCGGCTGGCTGCGGAAAAAGTCAAGGATCTGCTTTTCCTGGCCCGGATACTGACGCAGCTGCTCGTAGATGGCGCGCTGCATTTCGTCTTCACTCACTTCAACACCGGCCTTTTCGCCGATTTCGGAGAGAACGAGGCCGAGGCGAACGCGACGCTCAGCGAGCTTCTTGTATTCTTCGCGAGCTTCCTCTTCCGTCGTGTCTTCGTCTTCGAAGGTCTTGCCGGACTGGGCGAGATCGTTGGCGACCTGGTTCCAGATGCCGTTGTACTCGGCATCGACGAGCGAAGCCGGGGTATCGAACTTGTACATTTCGTCGAGCTGGTCGAGGATCTGACGCTTGACCTTCTGGCGGGTCATCGAGCCGTACTGCGACTCGATCTGACCGCGGACGATTTCCTTCAGACGGTCAGCCGATTCAAGACCGAGCTTCTTCGCCAACTCGTCGTTGATTTCAACCTCGGCCGGAGCAGCAACGTCCTTGACGGTGACGTCGAAGGTGGCTTCCTGGCCAGCCAGGTTCTTGGCCGGGTAGTCGGCCGGGAACGTGACGGTGATGGTCTTTTCGTCACCAGCCTTGGCGCCGACCAACTGGTCTTCGAAGCCAGGGATGAAGCGGCCGGAGCCGAGAACGAGTTCTGCGCCCTGGTCGGTGCCGCCATCGAAGGCAACGCCGTCGACCTTGCCGACGTAGTCCATCGTGATGCGGTCGCCGTTGGCGGCCTTGCCCTTCTTGGTCTCGTAGGAACGGGCGCTTTCAGCGACCTTCAGAACCTGCTCGTTGACTTCGTCTTCCGAGATGTCGACGACTTCGCGGGTGATCTTGATGCCCTTGCTGGACTTCAGCTCGATCGGCGGCAGAACCTCGTAGGAGAGCGTGAACTCGAAATCCTTCTGAGCGGCGAGGATCTGCTCTGCCTCGTCCTTGTCTTCCGTCATCGCGATTTCCGGCTGCGTCGCGGACTTTTCGCCGCGCTCTGCGAGGATGGCGGTCGGCTGCTCGCGGACAATCTCGTTGACGAGGTCGGCCATGATGGACTTGCCGTAAACCTTCTTGAGGTGAGCGGCCGGAACCTTGCCCGGACGGAAGCCGTTGATGCGGACCTTGTCCTTCACGTCGGCAAGACGCTCATTCATCTTGACTTCCATGTCCTTGGCCGGGATTACGACCTTGATTTCGCGCTTCAGCCCTTCAGCGAGCGTTTCGATAACCTGCATGTCTTCCTACCTTCATTTCGTGGCGGCCGTGCCCAGACGCCGTTCGTTTCGATGAGCACGACGCCGGGAAATTGCCGAGCGTGGCTTGTTCTCAATTCTTATTCATTCCGCCCCTGGCGGAACGGCGCTTTGCTTCCGGGTAATCGAGGGACACCGTTTTCCGATCCCCCCGCCTGCAAGCCAGCTTTTGGTGCGGGTAGAGAGACTTGAACTCCCACGCCTTGCGGCACCAGAACCTAAATCTGGCGTGTCTACCAATTTCACCATACCCGCGTTCTCAAAAACCGCATGCATATGCCTGCACATGAGGCCTTCCGGAGCGCGGCGTCTCTATAACACCCGATTTGGTAGAGGCAAAGGAAAAATGAAGGGCAAATGACAGTGATTTCGCCCGCAGTGGCGGGCTTCCACACCATTCGGCCTCTGCTCAATAAAGAGGCTCGTCGTAAGCAGGCTTGCCGTCCACGAGCAGGCTGCGTATCTGCGGCGTCCCATCGGTAGCGACGCGAATGGCAACAGAGACGTCACCGTCCTGGCGGGCCTTCTCCAAAGCCATGCCCTGGCCTTCCGGAACGTAGTAGCGTTCGATGCCGTACTCGATGCGGATATGGTCGGCGGAATTGGCACCATAACTATAGAAAGGTCTGCTGTGGAGAACCACGGTGCCCGGCTGCTCCGGCAGACGTTCGAACGATGATTCGACAATGTCCCAGAAGCCGCCGTCACCAGCCTTCAACCGCACCCAAAGGCTCTTCTTGCCCTGATCCTGCGGCACACCACCCATAATCGACGCGACCGGGACCGAGGATATCTCGTAGTTCAACACGACGTAGTCGCCCCGGAGAAAGTCGCGCGGATCAACGGGGGCAGTTTTTAGGAGTGCGTCGGCGCCACTTCGCAGGATCGATGCGCGACTTTCAATCACATAGCCAAGAACGGCGGTCTGCAGGGCAGCAACGATGATTGCAGCGACAATGTAGCGGCGCCCTGAGCCTTGCATTGAAAAAATGCTCACAGGCTTGCCTCCGGGGTTCTAATGGCAAATCGGCGCTTGAGGCGAATGACGATCCACGCAACGGCTGCAACGAAAAGCCCCGAGAACAAAAAGAGGCTCGATGTGCCAAGAATCGACCCGACGGTCACCGATGCAAGGTAGAGCATCTCAATGGCAAACGCCGTGTAAGCCAAATAGCGCACCGCGCCATTGTTCCGGCCTTGGAGCGCAATCGCAAGGACCGCGGCCCCCAGCGTCACGAGCGCCAATGTTACGAACTGCCAGCCATGCTCGAGTTCAACATGCAGGAAGAACAGGCCAATCACGGCGACGAGGAAGGTGTAGAAGGCAGGAGCGGAACCGGCACTTCTGATGAGCGTGGAAAGGCGCGGCGGCGGCAGACTGACAAGCACGAAAGCCAACATGCCAGCAATGGCATAGACGAGCGCGAGCCAGAAATTCTCGTTCACCGCGTAGAGCCAGGTGAGCCAGCCGACGAGCAGCAGATATGCCAGATGACGGACACGATCAGCGCCGGTGAAGCGCACGAGACCAATGACCACTGCCGCCATGAGCGGCACGACCCAAGGATCGAGGCCGACCCAGCGCGTGTCGTAGGTATCGAGATAGGCGGCAAAGCTGCCCCAGGACAGAAAGCCCGCCACCGCGGCGACGACGCCGGAGCCGAACAGCACCGCCGAAATCACAGCCATGGCAAACCAGAGATACATCACCGTCAGCTCGTCTCCCGACAGATGATACATCTGCCCGACCAGCGAAATCGCTCCGCCAAAAGACAAGGTACCGATCACCAGCAGCCCGCCCGCAGCCGCCGTCGCACCGCGCCTCAGCATAACCGCCGCACCGAGATGCACGGCCCAGATGATGACAAGAATGACGGCGACGCGCACAAGGCGTGGAATGGCTTCCCAGTTCGAAGCGACGACCAGCAGGATCGCCGCCCCAAGTAAGATTGCCGCAAGGATCGTCAGCACGCTGCCGAGGCTGAAGCTTGCCGGGCGTGCATCATACTCACTCAGCAGCGCTCCTGCGGTCGCCTCCGGCAAAAGCCCCTTTTCCACCCAAACGGAAAGATCTCGCTCCAATCGACCGCGGTACATGCGCTACTCCGACAAACGCGCGATGACGCGCTTCCTCTTTGCTTTATAGCCACTGATTAGCGCGAGGGAAATATTCCCATACGAATTCTCCCTGGGCGAATTTGGGAGTGCTCATTAACCGATCAACAACGTCAAATCGCGAATGTATAGCGCCTCCTCATTAGAGCATTTCATGTTTTGACAGAAGCATAGCCCGCGTTTTCGAGATAGTTGGCGCATTCGTCGGGCTGGATTGTTTCGACTAGCCTGCCGATGTGCCGCCAGGTTTCGTCAATTGTTCGGCGCTGCGCGTGCCGCATCCAGTGTTTGATCTTCGAAAAGGCCTGCTCAATCGCTTTGTCATGATGACTCTCCAGTGCGGGTTCCTGTTGAGGCATGCGATAGGCTGACAAGCCAGATACGTTGAGTTCCTACTTCAACGATACGCCCTTTGAGCTTTCCGCGCCTGAGCCACCCGTAAGCCGTCTGTCGATGAATGCCGAGCTTTTCGGAAAGTTCTTGCAACGTCACTTCATCCTCATTGCGACGCGGGATGTGACCCGACCAGATCGGCCGCTTTTTCCCAAGGCCATTTCGCACGAGGAGCTTCTGCACTATCAGCGCATCGAACCTGGATTTCTTGGCAGGTGACCAGCCCTGAGCGTTAAGATCGTCAGCGATCTGTTGAGCCGTTGCACCCTGGTTACGCAACGCCGTGATCCGGGCTAAAATCTCGTCATGATGTTCAAGCTGTTCAAATCGCCTCACGGTTCGGATTATGGGGTGCGTTGTTATGATCCCGCCCGCCCAGTGGCATTTTATCTCGGCGCGTTCAGTTTCACCGAACACCTGGATGACGACGCGATCTAGCATTATGCGGACGATAGTCTGTCGGTCTCGTGCAGTGGTGGACGTCGCTTTCCAGAGAGAGGGCACATCTTCTGCCAGACAACGGATAATCTTCTTGTCCTCCTCCGTTAACCGCTCGGGTTGTTGCGACAATGTCCGCTGGTGGTCATCGGCGAGAGTTTGCCCCCTCGCCAGGGCAGCCTCCCAGTCCTTTTCCAGGGTCCGCGCTACCAGCCGGTTATCAGGGTCGACGGCCTCATATCGCCGGCGGGCGAGTGCGATCTCATAGTCCGCCCGCTCCAGGCGTTGCTTCCATCCATCGTGTATCTGTTGTCGTTCGAGTTCAATATCCTCGGCAACCTGAAGGCTGACTTCGATCGCGGATGGCGATATAGCTTCGAGCACCAGCGCGCTAACGCGGGCATCCACGGGACGAGCACTGATCGATTGGCAATGACGACCTCCATAAGTGGTCGCCTCCCAGCTGCAGCTGTAACGTGCTTCCCGGCCATCGTCATTGTAGCCCGTAACCATTTTACGACCACACACACCGCAAGAGACAAGTCCGCTGAGCAGCGCCGCACCACCTCTTGGGACGCCTGGATATCGGGCACGGTTTTTCGCCATCTGGTCCTGATTTCGCTCGTAGGTTTTCCAGTCAATGTATAGGCTGGAAGAGCATTTTGGTGCAGTACCATCCACTTTTGCCGATCGCCAATAATGCGCCGGCCACTGTGAGGCTTTCCGGGCAACCGTAGGCGGCCGTCGCTGCGACTGCGCCCGTAGACATAGGCCCCAAGCCGATCCGGCGAGTGGCCGAAATGGCGGCTGAACTTCTGGACGGCATTGATATAGGATCGTTGGGTGGCCGGAGACAGATTGCGGACCGTCATGTCCTCGATCATCCGGCGGCGAAGAGGGCTTATCTCGGCCATCTGGACCTCCTGTCTGAAGGGTGGGTTTGCAACACCCTCATCCTCTCAGCCAGGAGGCTCTTCTCAAAGCCCGCCGCAATTGCCGCGGTAGCGGCTTAGTTCAATCTGACCCGATTCAGAAAAATGCGGAAACGCTCTAGCCATGCACTCGGCGCATGGGCAACATGAGTATATTGCACTGCAATATCTCGATCAGGCGTCCTATATGTTTGACATAAGACAGGGGATGGCGCCCCTGCCCCGCTTTTCGGGAAGCCTGCGAAGATGATCTTCGTAACAAAATTCGGAGAAGCGCACTCCTCCTCCCAGCGCCCTCCGATGGACTGACAACACTCCTCCTCCCAGTTGTCAGTCACCCTCATGACGCCCACCGGATCCTCCCCCGGTGGGCGTTTGGTTTTCCATACCCGAAAATATCACATGTCTGGTTTTCCAGTGCCTTCAAGGCAGCAGCGCCGATGCCTCTCCCCGCATGCAGCGCCCGACCGATGGCCTGGTGGCAGTGACCGGATGCAGCAACGGTTCGCAGCCACTGCCGACAGCCCCAAACCTGCGGGAGTCCTCCTTGAGGGAGGCAACCGCATATACCGGCCGTCGTCGATTGGTCGCTGGAGGCAAAAAGGCCGGCACCAGCCGATCGGCGGCAAACCATTCTGCCTAATGATTGACCAAATTCCGGCTTCATTGCGTAAATAGCGGCGTGAGATCTGCATCCAACGCATAGGTGGTCTGAAATCTTGTGTCTGGCGCGACTTCGCAGTGCAACATATATTCTGCTCATCAAATAGAGGTCAGCGCCGATCGGCGGCAGCTGGCAAATCACAAGCCCTACGAAAGGGGATTAAAATGAACTTCTCACGCTCTTTCAACAACTGGCGCAAGTACCGTCAGACCGTTACCGAGCTCGGCCGCATGACCAACCGCGAATTGCACGACCTCGGCATCGACCGCTCTGACATCCATCGCGTTGCTCGCGAGGCTTCTGCCCGCTAATCCAAGCGGTCCGCTATCCTCCCAAGCAGATCGCCTTGATAAAACGCCCGCTGCCCTTGGCAACGGGCGTTTTCTTTTATCTGGCTCACAGCTTCCGCAATGGTTGCGGTCGTTTTGACCTCCCTTCTTGTCGCGCACAGAGAGTAATCACTGCATCCGGAATGAGCATCGCATGCACAATTGCATAGCAGATGCCTTTTCTTTGCACTGCACAATACGACAGGAAACGCCTATATGAATGTCAACGACGAGGCGGCGATGGCGCCGCCCTCGACGATCATTCTGAGGAAGACGAACATGAACCCGATCCGCATTGCAAAGAGCTGGATTAGCTACCGCCGCACGCTCAGCGAACTTGGTAACCTCTCCAACCAGACGCTCGCCGACATTGGCGTTAGCCGCTACGACATTCGCAACATCGCTTCCCGCTCGTTCCGCTAATAGCGGCGAGCGTGAAGCTTCCAAGACGGCGCCTCGGGCGCCGTTTTTGATTCCGGGCCTTTCGCGATGAGCGACACCCCGTTAACGCGAGACAAGCGCAACCAAATCCCTAGGCCCGAATCGCTGCACGATGCGAACGCGGCACGGCGGCAAGGTACGATCTTGGTTGCCTGTTGATACCGTGATTTCGGCCTTTCTTTTAGGGTGGACTAATATTAACCATTGTGAAAGTATCCCGCCGTTGCCTAAGGGAGACATGCGTGATGTGCCGATATAATCTTCGCATGGAGGACGGTTTGTGGACCGTCGTCGACGCCACGACACAGCAGCCGGCCGAACTGAACGACGTGCAGATGGCTCGGATGACGTGGCGCGAAGCATGCGACATGGTCGATATCCTGAACAATCTCGATCGAATAAGCTTCATGTCCAAACGATACGAAGCCTCCGCTAGGACAATGGCTTGAACTTCGTGGATGTCACCAATGTGGCATCGGATCCCGGCAGTTACAGTCTGAGCGTCTTTATCTTCTGAACCGCGACATCAACGAAGGCGCGCGTCTTGGCCGAGACATGCCTGCCCTCCACATGAACGACGTGGATTGGCAGTGGCTCTTCCTCATAATCCTCGAGCACTATTCTCAGCCGACCGGCGGCAAGATGCTCCGCCACCTGATAGGACAGGGTCCGTGACAGGCCCCATCCAGTCACCGCCGCTGCAATCGATGCATCGACAGTGTTGCAGTACATGCGCGGATGAAGCTTGACGGGCGTATGGTTGGGCGAGAAGTGCCAGTCCAATGGCGCCGATGAGCCCGTGTTGACGATCGTGACGTGTTGGGCCAGGTCGGCTGGCGTTGCCGGTTCGCCGTGACGCTCGAAGTAGGCCGGCGCTCCACACACGACGCGGCGCACGCTGCCGACCTTTATCGCCTGCTGATCCGAGTCCTGCAGGTGGCCGATGCGGATTGCCACGTCGATGCCCTCCTCCACAAGATTGACCATCCGATCGAAGAGAAGGACGCGCCCGGTGACGGCCGGGTGCATGCTGAGAAAGTCCGTCATAATCGGGACGATATAGATCTGACCGAATAGAACCGGCGCCGTGATGGTTAGCGTTCCCGATGGAGTTGAATGAGATCCGCCAGCCGAGGCTTCCGCCTCGTCGATATCACTGAGGATCCTTCTGCAGTCATCGGCATATCGGCTGCCCGACGGCGTCAGCTTTACTGAGCGCGTGGAGCGGACGAAGAGCCGCGCCCCTGTGGCTTCCTCCAGAAAAGCGATCGCGCGTGTGACCGCCGGCGGGCTCATGTGAAGCTGGCGCGCTGCCTGCGCAAAGCTCGCCGTCTCGGCGACCTTGACCAGAACCCTCATGCATTGAAGCCGATCCATCTGCTCACCCGTAATATTCCGCTAAATGAAATAGTTTCTTTTCATGATATCGCAATTCAGCACGCGGGCGGAAACAATTATTGTCTGGTCACCTCAACACGGAGACTAGACCGATGAAGCTTTACTCGCATCCTCTCTCGGGCCATTCGCATCGCGCCCGCCTCTTCCTGTCGCTTATTGGCGTCGACGTCGATGTCGTAGAGGTCGATCTTGCTGCCAGGGAGCACAAAAGCGCCAGCTTCCTTGCCCTCAATCCGTTCGGGCAGTTGCCTGTGCTGGAAGATGGAGGCGTCATCATCAGCGATTCCAACGCCATCCTCGTCTACCTCGCCAAGAAGTACGCGCCCGAGGGATGGCTCCCGGAGGAACCGGCAGCTGCAGCGGCGGTCCAGCGCTGGCTATCGGTCGCTGCCGGCGAGATCGCCTATGGCCCGTGTGCGGCAAGGCTTGTGACCTTGTTCGGAGCGAAGTTCGACTCCGAGGACGTGATCGCGAGAGCGCATCGAATCCTCCAACTGATCGATGACCGCCTGGTTGATCGCGAGTGGATCGCCGCGAACAGGTCGACCATCGCCGATGTCGCCCTTTACAGCTACATCGCCCGCGCACCGGAAGGAAATGTCGACCGGTCCGCCTACCGCAATGTGACGGCATGGCTTGAGCGGATAGAAGCCCTGCCCGGCTTTCAACCATTCCAGAAATCGCCAGTCGGCATTGTCGAGGCGGCTTGAGGCGTTCCATTGCGCTGCGGCCGACCACACTCCAATAGGGAGCCCGCTATGCCTATCGAGGCACAAAGCACCAAGTCCTCTCCTTGGCACGCCGGGGAGATCGCACTGCACGAAAAGGTCGGCGTCGCCAAGCGAATGGACGAGGTGGGCCGGCGCGTGCTGCGAGATCACCTGATCGATCAGCACCGCCAGTTCTATGCGCAGTTGCCCTTCATCGTCCTGGGAACGGTAGATGCGGACGGCAATGCATGGGCAACGCTACGTGCCAATCGTCCGGGTTTCCTTGAGAGCCCGGACATCCATATGCTGAGCGTCGCCCTTCCGCGTGAACACCTTGATCCGGCCGACGCGGGAATCGACGACGGCAAGGCCATCGCTATGCTTGGCATCGAACTCCACACGCGCCGCCGCAACCGCCTGAATGGTACCGTCCATAGAACGGAGCAGGACGGCTTCGATGTGCGCGTGGGACAATCCTACGGAAACTGCCCGCAATATATCCAGCTGCGCGATTTCGACTTCGTGCGGGACCCGATGGAGCGCTCAGGGTACGACCCTGTCCATTTCAACAGCCTTGATGGGCGTCCCGCCGAAATGATTGCTAAGGCCGATACGTTTTTTGTCGCCTCCTACGTCGATCGCGAGGATGGCGAGCGCCAGATCGATGTTTCGCATCGTGGCGGCAGGCCGGGTTTCGTACGGATCGGCGAGGACGGCGTTCTGACGATCCCGGACTTTGCCGGCAATCTCTTCTTCAACACGCTCGGCAACATCCTCGCCAATCCGCGGGCGGGGTTGGTCTTTGCGGATTTCGAGAACGGCGATCTGCTGCAATTGACGGGCGACGCGCAGGTCATCCTGGAATCGCCGGAGATAGCAGCCTTCCAGGGTGCTGAGCGACTGTGGCGCTTTCGCCCGACGCAGATCGTCCACAGACAAGAAGCGTCGCCGCTTCGCTGGCGTTCGCGGACCGATGGTCCATCTCCCAATTCTCTGATGACCGGCAGCTGGAATGAGGCCGCCGCGCGGCTTCGCGCGACAGCCATCGCCAAGAGCTGGCGGCCCTTCCGCGTCGCCCGGATCGTCCAGGAGAGCGCGAGCGTGCGCTCGTTCTATCTCGAACCGACAGATGCAGGCGGGATCATTCCCTATGTCTCCGGGCAGCATCTGCCTGTCCGCATCAATGTGGAGGGATCGCAGGTACCCGCCGTGCGCACCTATACGATCTCCTCGGCGCCCTCCGATGGTCCGTATCGCATCAGCGTCAAGCGCGAGGGACTTGTCTCGACGCGTCTTCACGACGCCATCCGAGAAGGTGACATCATCGAGGCCCGCGCCCCTGTCGGCGCGTTCACGATCAACGCCACAGAGAGACGTCCTGCCGTTCTGCTGGCCGCCGGCATTGGAATAACGCCATTGCTCGCCATGCTCCGGCATGTCGTCTACGAAGGCCTGCGCACCCGCCGGATACGACCGACGTGGCTGGTCTACTCCGCACATAGCAAGTCGGAGCGCGCATTCGATACCGAGCTGCAGGCACTCGCCGCGGCATCCGGTGGCGTCGTCAGGCTGGTCCGCCTGCTCAGCGATACCTCCGATACCGTCGCTGGCGAAGACTACGAACAGCAGGGGCGCGTCGACATGAACCTGCTGAGCACAGTATTGCCGTTCAACGACTATGATTTTTATCTGTGCGGTCCAGCAGGCTTCATGCAGTCCGTGCACGACGGCCTGCGTGGGTTGAATATTGCCGATAACCGCATCCACGCCGAAGCGTTTGGATCGGCGTCTATCCAGCGATCGGGCGATGAAGCCAAGCGGCCGACAGCGCGCGCCGCCGCTGGCGAACCGCAGCCAGTGTATTTCATGCGCTCAGGCAAGGAAGCGCGCTGGGAGCCAGGATCAGGCACTTTGCTGGAGCTTACCGAAACATATGGCTTGGCGCCTGATTTCAACTGTCGCCTCGGTAATTGCGGGAGCTGCAGGACGAAGATCTTCTCCGGCGCTGTCGCCTATCTCAAGGAGCCGACCGCCGACGCCGCCGATGAGGAAGCTCTGATCTGCTGCGCCGTGCCGGCAGCGAGCGACACAGGCGCTCGGCTGGAACTGGATATCTAAGAGCGTCGGCGCGTGCATCGAACGGTCGTCAATTCTTCGGTTTCCTGTGCCGCTCCAGCGTGGTAATCAGCCGCGCATGAACAAAACCTCTTCCCATTCTCCCATCCACGTGGTCGGCGGCGGGCTCGCTGGCTCAGAGGCGGCCTGGCAGATCGCAAACGCCGGCGTGCCCGTGATCCTGCACGAGATGCGTGGCGTGCGAGGCACCGACGCTCACAAGACCGACGATCTGGCCGAGCTCGTTTGCTCCAATTCCTTCCGGTCCGATGACGCGACCAGCAACGCGGTCGGCGTCATCCATGCCGAGATGCGCTTGGCGGGATCGCTGATCATGGCCTGTGCGGACAAGCACCAGGTCCCGGCCGGCGGCGCATTGGCTGTCGACCGCGACGGATTTTCCGAAGCCGTCACCAAGACGATCCACGGGCATCCGTTGATCACAGTCGTTCGTGAAGAAGTGACCGGTCTGCCGCCGAAGGAATGGGATCTTGCAATCGTTGCGACCGGCCCCCTGACTGCGCCTTCCCTTGCGAGCGCCATCCAGGCCGAGACGGGGGCGGATGCGCTGGCCTTCTTCGATGCGATTGCGCCGATCGTTCATCGCGACAGCATCGACATGGATACCTGTTGGTACCAGTCTCGCTACGACAAGGTCGGCCCGGGCGGCACCGGCAAGGACTATATCAACTGTCCGATGACCGAAGAGCAGTACAATGCCTTCGTGGATGCCCTGATTGCCGGTGATACGGTCGGGTTCAAGGAATGGGAAGGGACACCCTACTTCGATGGCTGCCTTCCGATCGAGGTGATGGCAGAGCGCGGTCGCGAAACGCTGCGTCACGGCCCCATGAAGCCGATGGGCCTGACCAATGCGCACAACCCGGCGGTTAAGGCCTACGCTGTCGTGCAGTTGCGGCAGGACAATGCGCTCGGTACGCTCTACAACATGGTCGGCTTCCAGACGAAGCTGAAATACGGCGCCCAGGCAGAGATCTTTCGCATGATTCCGGGACTTCAAAATGCCGAATTCGCCCGCCTCGGCGGCCTTCACCGCAATACGTACATCAATTCACCGACGCTGCTCGACCCGTCTCTGACGCTCAAGTCACGCCCGGGCCTGCGCTTTGCCGGACAAATCACCGGCTGTGAAGGCTACGTCGAAAGCGCCAGTGTCGGGCTTATGGCAGGCCGGTTTGCCGCTGCCGAGCGGAAGGGAGAAACGGTATCGCTGCCGCCCGCAACCACGGCGCTGGGCTCACTGCTCGCCCACATCACAGGCGGTCACATCGTCAATGACGAGGAGCCTGGCAAGCGGTCGTTTCAGCCGATGAACATCAACTTCGGCCTTTTCCCCGAACTCGAGCCCGGTTCGATCGTCAAGCCCGAGGGCGTGAAGCGCTTCCGCGGCAAGGATAAGACCATCATGAAGCGGCAGCTTATCGCGAGGCGCGCCCTTGCTGATTGTGCGAACTGGCTTGGGCTCGACATTAAACTCGCGCAGAGTGCATGATCGGGCCGCGCGTATCAGTATTCTCGATGCTGCCATCGGTCGGCGGTTGTCAGAATCGAAGATGTTGTGCGGCGTAACGTCCTCGAAAAGAGTGCGCTGATGGCAGCATTGTTTCAAGGCACATCCATGCCGGACCGGGACTGGTGGTCCGCGCTCTGGCCCGATCCGGAAGGGCTGCTTCAGCAGGTCGGCATTCGGCACGGCATGAGCGTGCTCGACCTTTGCTGCGGCGACGGCTACTTCACCGGCCCGCTCGCTGAGTTGGTCGACGGACGCCTTGCGGCGCTTGATCTTGACCCTGATATGATCGAGTTGGCGAAGGCCGAAGTTGAACGAAGGCACGCGTCCGTTCGCCTGTGGATCTGCGCGGACGCCACCTCCCTGGCCGAACGCCTGGATGAGCCGGTCGATTATGTCCTGATCGCCAACACATTCCACGGCGTTCCTGACCAGACTGGCCTTGCGCGTTCCGTCCGGGCAGCTCTGCGGCCAGATGGGTTATTCTGCATCGTGAATTGGCATCCGCGGCCGCGGGAAGAAACGGTTGTGCTTGGTCAGCCGCGCGGACCGCGAACCGAGACGCGCATGCCAATCGAAGCCGTCCGCACCGTTGTTGAGCCGGCCGGCCTTACCATGCTGCGGATCGTCGATCTCCCGCCCTACCACTACGCGGCTGTGTTTCAAGTCGCGTGACAATACGGCGAGGGTTCCCGGCCTGAACCGGTGGACAGCGAACCGTTGAGCGTCGCGCCGCAGCCTCGGCATTCGTGGAACCAAACGCAGGCATTAACGGCATCGTCTCTGCCGATCGGTAGCAGATGGGACAGGTCAGAATTGATCGCCGCTTCACCATTGCATGGCTCACCTAGGCTGCCCGCTAATGCCCGATCGGTCCTTCCGCCTTCTTCCAGGCGTCGATGCCGCCTTCAATGTGAAAGGCCAGGGGAAGGCCGGCATCGTGCGCTGCCTGCACGGCCATTGCCGATCGCTCACCGAACGCGCAATAGAAGAGAAGCCTCTTGCGGGTTGAGCTTGCCAGTTCATGCAGCATTCCGCCCGCGCCTATGCTTTCCTCGAGCGAGGGATACGGCACGTGCAGCGATCCCGGAATCGTACCGTTTCGCTGCCGCTCGGCGTTCTCGCGCAGATCGATCAAAGCGACATCGCCGAGGCCGACGACACTCAGTGCCTGTTGCGCCGTCAGTGCCCAGCCGTGGCGCATGACGTTAGCCTGGTTCATCCCGACGTTCATGTTGGCGGGGACGGCAACATCCATCATCTTCGGATTCGAGAGCTTCAGATTGTTCATCAGGTCGGCATATTCATCGGCAGACGTCACCTGCAGGCGCGGGTTAAAGGCCCTCTCCTCGCCAATGGTAGAGACCGTATCCCCCTTGTAATCGTGCGCCGGGAAAACCAGCGTTGAATCCGGAAGCTTTAGAAGCCGACCGAATATCGACTCGAACTGTGCTCTCGGGTCACCGTTCTGAAAATCGGTCCGGCCGGTGCCGCGGATGAGCAGCGTGTCGCCGGTGAACACGCGGTCGGGCAGCACGAAACTGTAGGAATCGTCCGTGTGGCCTGGCGTATAGATCACGTCCAGGGAAAGCCCCTCGATGGTCAGCTTGTCGTTGTCGCAAAGCCGCATCGAGACGACATCGGCTTTTGTCTGCTCCCCCATCACTGTGATGCAATGGGTTTTGTCGCGCAGAGCGCCAAGTCCTGTGATGTGATCGGCGTGGAGATGCGTGTCTACGGCCTTGACCAGCTTCAGGTCGAGTTCATGGATGAGTTGGAGGTAGCGATCGACCCTTTCCAACACCGGATCGATGATCAGCGCCTCGCCGCCCTTCCGGCTTGCCAGCAAATAGGAATAAGTACTCGATACTGGATCGAACAGCTGCCGGAAGATCATCCCTACCTCCTGCGTGGCGGCACAGTTTGCGATCGACTATCCGTGCGGCTGCGGCACGATCCTGATATAGGGCTTCGGTGCGCGCCAACCCTGCGGATACTGCTTCTTTGCCTCGTCGTCGGAGACTGAGCCGGCGATGATCACGTCCTCCCCATTCTTCCAGTTCACCGGCGTAGCGACCTTGTGCTTGGCGGTAAGCTGGAGGGAATCGATCACCCGCAGCACCTCATCGAAGTTACGACCTGTCGTCATTGGATAGACCATAACCAGTTTGATCTTCTTGTCGGGCCCAATCACGAAAATGTTGCGGACGGTCTGGTTATCGGCTGGGGTGCGGTCCGTCGGATCGCCGGACACCAGGGCAGGCAGCATGTTGTAGCGCTTCGATACCGCGTAATCGACATCCGCGATCATCGGATAGTTCGGACGGTAGCCCTGCGTTTCCTCGATGTCCTTCATCCAGCTGGTGTGGCGTTCGAGCGGATCGACAGAAAGGCCGATAATCTTCACACCACGCTTGTCGAATTCAGGTTTGATCCGCGCCATGTAACCGAGTTCGGTCGTGCATACGGGGGTAAAATCCTTGGGGTGCGAAAACAGCACCGCCCAGGAATTGCCGATCCACTGGTGAAAACTGATCTTGCCTTCGGTCGTCTGGGCTTCGAAATCCGGAGCGGTATCATTGATCGCAAGCATCACGCACCTCCATCGCGTTTGTGAACACAAACTCAAACATTTGCCGGATGAGCGCAAATCTTGCGCCTATTTCGGCCGGCAGGCAACGGCAAAACGGCCGTAGCCATGCGTCCCGCGAGAGGCAACGCCGATAAGGATGATCGTGAATGCGGAATGGCCGCGGCGAAAGGATATGCCGGTTCGCCAGGGGCTCCGCTACTGGCCGTGTGCGGCCGTGGAATTGTGCGGCGGCAATGCCTTGTCAGGTTCCGCCACGTAGTTGCCGAGCAGCCAGAGGGAGACCTCTGATGCCTCCTTGGCGGAGGCGAATTCGAACGTGCCGTTCTGATGCGGAGCATCAAGGAACTCGATGCTGAGGCCGCTGCCAGTTTCAGAACTCAGGACACGCACTCTGCCCGGCTCGATGATGTGGCATGAATAATGTCTCTGCATGTTGCGCATGAAGCCCGCCTTGTTGTCATGCAGGCGCACGAACATCGCTTGGCCGTTGGCGGTCGCCTGCAACTGGCGGATTGCTTCATTCGGGAAAGCACGGTTGAACTCGATGATGGCCAGTCCTGTATCGTGGAGGCCATCTTCCTTGTTCTGCGCGGCCATGCGCGTCGACATAAAGGCGATGAAGATGACGATTGCGAAAATAACGCACCAGACGATAATGCTCACATCGCTCTCCGATCAAAGCTGCAACGGCGCCCTTATACCGCACGAGCCTTGCGCGAGTTTAAACAGGATCAGATTTTCTTGCGCATCAACGCTAGCAACATAACCGCCTGGCGTCGCAACTGCGAGCGCTGCAGCTGACGCTCGAACAATCCTGCGCCAGCCCTCTGGGCACTGACGAGAACCGGCTCCGCCAGAGCGACAGGCAGAAAGGCCGGAAATACGGTTGGTGATATCGCGACACTTCTCGCCTTGGCGAGATGGTCGCGGCCGAGTCCGGAAAAGGCTTCGATCGCCGCAGAGATGCGCGGCCTGTCCTCGCCCGAAAGAAACGCATCGCGATCAAGTCCCGTCGCGGATAGGATTTCGACGGGAATGTAGAGCTGTCCGCGATGACGATGCAGCGGCATCAAAAGCAGCAGGCCAGCAATCGCCTGCGCAACGCCTGCGTGGCCGGCAGCCTCGGCGGATCTTGCCGCCTCCTCCGGCGCAAGCACCAGGCTGGCCAATTGAATGAGGGCAGACGCCGTCTCGCCGGCATAGCCTTCGAGCGAAAGGCGCGTCTCCATCGGATCGTCGTAGAGATCGAAGATGCGAGCATCGATCATGTTCACGAGCGTCTGTTGTGGCAAATGGTGGGCTTCGATCGCCGACAGCAAGGCGGCGGCAATCGGGTTCGCCTGGGTGGAGCCGTGCGCACTTCCTTCCAGCAGGTCACGCCAGTACTGCATGCGAACCTCTCCGGGAAGCGGCTCATGCACCAGATCGCGAATCCGTGCGAGCTCGGCGCTGAAGGCGTAAAGCGCTGCCAGGGCGCCGCGTTTGTCATCCGGCGACAGCAGACAGGCAAGGTATCGGTCGCGGTCATTGTCGCGTAGCGTCGCCAGGCAAATGTCCTGGTTCGTCAAAGACTGATCGGCCATTGTCAGACCGCTATCAGTGCCGCGGCAACGGCGCGCGATTCCATCAGCATGATATTGAAGGTGCGAACCGCAGCACCCGTATTCATCGGATCGGATGAAATGCCGGCTGCCTTCAAGGCAGCCTTCAAATCAGCCGGGATTGGTCGCATGTCGTTGCCAGTACCGATCAGCAGGACCTCGATCTCGGCTGCCTCATCGAGCACCTTCTGAAAATTCTCGACGGCCAGCGGCTTCGACATATCCATGTCCCAGCCATAGATGCCGGACGGCAGGCAAAGGATCGATCCGCGATGGGACATGTCGGCGAAACGGAAACCGCCATTGCCGTAGGTATCGATGGGCGCGCGTCCAGGGAAATGCGCCTCGCGGATTTCTATGCCTCTTGCCATATTCTCACACTGCCGGATTGCCGGAGTTCGTACCCGGCTCGGCCACTTTCTTGTTTTGATCGCTATCGACCGCGTCCGGGCGGAGCTTGAAAGCGATCAGCACGGGAGCAGCTATGTAGATGGAGGAAAAGGTGCCAACGGCAACGCCGAACAGCATCACAAAGGCGAACGGGCGGATCACTTCACCACCGAACAGGCAGAGCGCCAGCAGTGCCAGCAACGTCGTCGCGGCCGTCAGAACTGTGCGTGACAGCGTCTGATTGATCGAGGCGTCGATGAGGATCGGCAGCGGCATTTTTCGGTAGCGCTTCAGGTTTTCGCGCATGCGATCGTAGACGACGACCGTGTCGTTGAGCGAATAGCCGACGATCGTTAGGATGGCCGCAACGCTCGTCAGATTGAATTCCATGCCTGTCAGCACGAAGAGGCCAAGCGTCAGGATGATATCGTGCAGTGTCGCGATGATCGCACCGATCGCAAACTGCCATTCGAAACGCAGCCAGATGTAAAGCAGGATGACAGCGAGCGAGCCGAGTAAGCCCAACGTCGCGGCCCTCGTCAGTTCGCCCGACACGGCAGGACCGACAACCTCCACGCTTCGGATCTCATAGTCGTCCGCCAGTTCATCACGCAGCAAGGTCATTGCAGACTGCTCGGCATTCTCGCCGCCACCTTGCGCCTGAATGCGAACCAATGCCGTCGAGGCGTCGGCAAGGCGACGAGCCTCGATATCCCCGATGTTCAGATCGCTAAGACGCGCGCGGATATCATTCGGATCGGCAGAGCCCTGCTTCGCCTTGACCTCCACGTGCGAACCACCGGCAAAGTCGACCCCAAGATTCGCGCCAACGGTCGCGAAGCCGACCATAGCCAAGATCGAAAGTGCGGCCGACACCGTGAAGGTGTACCTTCGGATGCCCATGAAACGGATGTTCGCACGGTCGAAAATGCCTGTCTGAACATCCCTCGGCAGATGCCGCGGATGCTTGCGGTGAAGCCAGGTGACGACGATCCAGCGGGTCAGCGTGAACGTCGTGAAAACCGTCGTCAGGATTCCGGCCGCAAGCGTCACAGCAAAACCGCGAACGGTGTCGCTGCCGAGATAGTAGAGAATGACGGCCGCAATGATGATCGTGACGTTGGCATCAAGGATTGTCAAAAAGGCGCGGGAAAAGCCGTTGTCGATCGCGTCCGCGAAGGAGTGACCTGCTTTTGCCTCTTCGCGAATCCGCTCGTAGACGAGCACGTTGGCGTCCACAGCCATGCCTATGATCAAGACAATGCCAGCGATGCCGGGCAGCGTCAGGGTCGCACCGATTGCGCTCAGCACGGCGAGAATGAGGACGAGGCTCAAGACAAGCGAGATGCCGGTGATGATGCCCAGTTTGCGATAGAACGCAAACATCAAACCGATGACAAGGACCGCAGCGACGAAGCCGGCCACCAAACCGGCGCGCTTCGATTCCGCGCCGAGGGCAGTACTGACGGTGCGCTCCTCCACGGTCGTCAACGTCGCCGGCAGAGCGCCGGCTCGCAACATCAGCGCAAGATCGTGGGCGCCGTCCTCGCTGAAGCTGACCGGTACCGTGCCCATGCCATCCACGATCGGGGCATTGATCATCGGCGCCGCCATGACCTGATCATCGAAGAGGATGGCAAGGTGTCGGCCGATGTTCTGGCGCGTCTTCTGTGCGAGGCGTTCGGCTCCCTCAGAATCCAGCTTGTAGCTAATAGCAACCGCTTTCGTCTGCGCATCGACGACGGCCTGAACATCGACGAGATTCTTGCCTGTTATGAAATCCGTGCGATCGACGAGGTAAGGAACGGGCGGATCGTCCAGCGAATAGAGCACCTCGGAGGTCGCTGGCCAGCGACCGGCAAGGGCCTGCTGACCCGACATGCTGTCGTCGATCATCCGGACGGAAAGCTGAGCGGGTTCGTTCAGAATATTTTTCAGCCGCTCAACGTCGATCGAGCCCAGGGCTTTGACGTCGATGCGGTCGCGGCCATCTGCGCGAACAGAATAATCCTTGATCCCGAGGCCGGCAATGCGACGCTCGACAACCTCCAGAGACTGCGCCTGGGCAGCCGCGATGCCTTCGTCGATACTATCCTTGGAAATTCGCAGCGTGAGCTGTCCGACGTTGCCCCTCTCCAGGGTCAAGTTCTGGATCGAGCCGCCGAACCAGCCGCTCTTCCTGCTCGCTGTCAGCGCGCTCAAGGCATTGATTGCAGCGTCCACCTGGCCGGCATCGGTAATCTTGACGGTGACGTCCTGGTCGTTGCCGGTCAGGCCGGTGTAGCGAATGTTAGATTCGCGCAACTTGCCACGAATATCCGCGACGGTGCGTTCAAGCCGTTCCTTGACGATATCGGCGCGTTCGATCTGGAAAAGCAGATGGGAACCGCCCTGCACATCCGGGCCGAGGGCAACATGGCTGTGAGCCAGCCATGCGGGCAGCTTAGAACGCTGCCCGTCTGACAATAAATTTGGGGCCGCGACTACCACGGCCGCCACCACCAAAACCCAGATCAGAACAGCCTTCAAGCGGGAAAAACGATGCATTTTCTCTCGACTATTTCCGACCCGGCCCAGCCCGGTTCACAACTGGGTTCGCAATACTACGCAGCGTCTGCCTTTACCGGCTCACCCTTGACGCGAATTTCCGAGATGCCGGTGCGGACGATGCGAACGCGCACTCCGTCTGCAATCTCCACTTCGAGCTCCTTGTCGTCAACAACCTTGGTGACCTTGCCGACAAGGCCGCCACCAGTGACGATCTGATCGCCGCGACGGATCGCCTTCAGCGTTTCTTCGCGCTTCTTGGCCTGGGCGCGCTGCGGACGGATCAACAGGAAATACCAGACGACCATCAGCGGCACGAACAGGATAATCATTTCGAAGCCGGAGCCGAACGGCGACGCCGCGCTATCGGTGGCAGCCTGGGCAAATGCCGGGGTGATGAACATGCTAAACTCCTCAAAACTTTCCGTGGGCGGAACTCCGCCTTTTCTCGGGTGGCCGGACTATAATTATGGTCCTTGCGAATGCAACAGAAACAGCCGGAAACCGTACCGATTCCGCTGCCTCATAACCTTTCCGCTCGCAAAAGGCCATGCTAGGCCGCAGGCAAAAGACACAGTACGCTGGTTGCAACCAGAATTCAGGAGGAAGGCCCATGGCCGAAGACTTCAACAACACCATTCTGGCGGAGTTGCGCCGACTGACGGATGCGATCGACCGGTTGGCTGGCCCGGCGCCTGCGATCAACGACTGGAACGCGGCCGATTGCTTCGTCTGGTCCCCTGCCCGTCAGCACCTTCAGCCCGTTGCACGACCGAACCGCGTGGCCCTGAAGCTAATCCGAGGCGTGGACCACGTGCGTGACATCCTCCACGAAAACACGGTGCGCTTTTCCGACGGCTACCCGGCAAACAACGTTCTCCTTTGGGGCGCGCGCGGCATGGGCAAGTCGTCGCTGGTCAAGGCTGTTCACGAAGATGTGCGGCGTGAGAGCGGAGTATCGCTGAAGCTGGTGGAAGTGCATCGCGAAGACATTGCGAGCCTCCCGACGCTGCTCGATCTTCTCAAGGATACGCCCCATCGCGTCATTGTCTTCTGCGACGACCTTTCATTCGACCACGATGACACGGCATACAAATCGCTCAAGGCAGCCCTTGACGGCGGCGTCGAGGGGCGGCCGGACAACGTGCTCTTCTATGCAACCTCGAACCGGCGTCACCTGCTGCCACGCCACATGATGGAGAATGAGCAGTCGACGGCAATCAATCCCTCCGAAGCCGTCGAGGAAAAGGTTTCACTGTCCGACCGGTTTGGCCTTTGGCTCGGCTTCCACAAATGCAGCCAGGACGACTATCTGACGATGATCGACGGCTATGCCGACCACTTCAAGCTACCCGTCGATCGCCAGAAGATGCATGCGGAGGCGCTGGAATGGGCCACCACGCGCGGCGCGCGTTCTGGCCGCGTTGCCTGGCAGTACATTCAGGATCTGGCTGGCCGTATGCGCATCGCCCTCGACCGTGCCGAATGACAAAAGCCCGGCTTTGGGCCGGGCTTTCGAGCATCCTCAAACGCATAACCTACTCGAGGAAAGTAACCGGGTTGACCGGGGTCGCATCCTTTCGGACTTCAAAGTGAACCTGCGGCTGCTTGACATTGCCGCTCATGCCGGAAACGGCGACGGTCTGGCCGCGCTGGATCTTCTGGCCGCGGCTGACACTCAAGGTATCAGCGTTGCCGTAGACGGTGACCGTACCGTCGTCGTGGCGGACGAGAACCGTATTGCCGAGTTCCTTCAGCCCATTGCCGGCGTAGATGACCACGCCGTTTTCGGCGGCCTTAATCGGCGTCCCCTGCGGCACGGAGATGTCGATACCATCGTTACGACTGCCGTTGACGTTGGCGCCGTAGGCAGCAATCACCGCACCACGAACCGGCCAGCGATACTTGCCGATGCCGGTCGCCTCGGGTGCCGCCGAAGCCACTTCCTTCTTCGCAGCCTCGTCCACAGTCTCGGTCGCGACCGGAGCCTTGTAGGTTGCCGGCTGCGCGGCGGCAGTCGTCGTTGCGGCGGCGGGCTGAGCGACCGGCTTCGGCTCTGCCTTTGCCGGAATGGAGGCTGTCTTCATTCCATCCTGCGAACCGCCCGGGAGATTGAGCTCCTGACCGATGCGGATCGAACCAGCAGAGAGGTTGTTGGCAGCCTTCAGGTCGTCGATGCTGTTGCCTGTCGCCTTGGCGATCTTGGCAAGCGAGTCGCCAGGCTTGACGACATAGGTGCCGCCAGCGCCTTTGGGCCCCTTGCCTGCACCAGCCGCAAGCTTGCCCGCCGGATCTGCGCTTGCAACCGACTTGTCGCGAGCGGAGTTCGCGCCCGGAACGACGGCAACGTTCTGCTCTTGCTGCTTGCCCGGCTGAGGCAAGTGTCCGCCCTTGGAAAGGTTGGTCGTCTGAGCGGATGCCTTGGCCGCATTGCCGCCGTTGAAGGTCGGGATCAGGATGATCTGGCCAGGCTTCGCGGCTGCCGCCGTCTTGAAGCCGTTGGCACGAAGGATTTCCTTCTCCGGCACACCATAGCGATTGGCAAGTGTCGCGATGGTCTCGCCCGGACGAAGCGTGACAGATGGCGCGTTGGTTGCCGACCAACCGGACACCTTCGGGGTCGTGCCCGTGACGATCGAGTCGGTTGCCATCTTTGGCGGAGCGAGAATGGGCGCCGATTTCTTCGGAGCAGCGGCTGCTGGGAAGGGCTGCGCGAGAGCCACCTGCTTTTCGCGGGACGGCGCTGCAGGCGCCACTGCCGAAGGTGCAGCAAGGTCGGAACGCTGAACAGAGACCGGTGCCGAGGCCATGCGAGCACTGGAGGCGCCATAAGTGGACTGTGCCGGATACGGCTGGTTCATCGCTTGATTGCTTGCCGAGTACCCGCCCTGCTCCAAATCCGCCTGCGGCACCGGATCGGCCTGCATATTTCTGCGAGGGATTGAGTTGGTCGTCATCTGATCCTGACCGGATGACGAGAAAAGACCACCGAAACGTGTCACATCGGAACTGCAACCCGTTGCGGCACTCGCCAGCAAAGCCGCTATCAGGACATTACCGGCAGACTTGCCTACTCTTGGCGAAAGACTGAAACGCATGACTCGACCCACTGATGAACGCAACCATTTGTGGGTTTATTAAAGCGCGTTAGTATTACCACGCGGTTAAGGTACCGAAATCTGCGAGATTTTTTTGAGAGAATGCTAACCATAGCAGCCTACGCCACCGCCTCGCCTCAGAGTTGAGACGCCAGGCGCGGGACAATGGGAAGATAGGGCGTATCGAACAGTTCTTCGCGCTCGAAGCGGCTGCCCGTCTTCGTGAGCCGCACGAGGCGACATTCATTCTCTGAGATCATCAGCGGCGCGATCATCGAGCCGCCTGAGACCAGTTGGTCGGTGTAGAACCGCGGCATCGAATTGAACGCAGCGGTGACCACGATACGGTCGAAGGTTCCCTCGCCCTGCAGGCCGGCGCTGCCGTCAGCCTGGCGGATGATGACGTTTCGGAGCCCGAGCGAGTCGATGCGGCGCTGCGCATTCGTCGTCAGTGTCTTGTAACGGTCGATCGTCAGCACGCGTTCGGCCATGCGGGCCATGACGGCCGACATGAAGCCGCTGCCCGTGCCGACCTCAAGCACACGCTGGCCCGGCTTGATCTTCAGGTGGTGAAGGATCCTGACCGCCAGATCGACGCCCTCGAGAAATGAGCCGCATTCGATCGGGATCGTGCGGCTCGAATAGGCGTGCTCCGCAAACTGCGGCGGCACGAACAAAGAGCGCGGCGTCTGCTCGACCGCGGTCAAAAGATCCAGATCGGAAACGCCTTCGGCCCGCAGCCTCAAGACGAGCGCCGCAAACCCTTCCTTCTCGACCAGCCGTGCCGTCAAAACAATCTACTCCGTACTCGAAAGCGCCCGCGCCACGCGGTCCCGTACGGAATAATCAGTCAGATCCAGTTTCAAAGGAGTTACCGAAATCTTGCGATGCTTCAGGGCGTGGATATCGGTGCCCTCGACGAAGGCGCCGGCACGCTCCCCAAACCTGAGCCAGTAATAGGGAAAGCCACGTCCGTCGGCGCGGGCATCGACCTGCAGGTTGAAGGCAAGCTTGCCCTGCGCCGTCACGTCCACGCCCTCGACCTCTTCGGGTCGGCAATTCGGAAAGTTGAGGTTCAGGAATGTGCCCTCGGGCAATTCGAGTGACATCAGCTTCTCGAGAAGTGCCGGCGCATGCGCCTCGCAGACCTCCCAGGGGACAGTCCTTGCTCCATCCTGGTGGAAATAGGCCTGGCTCAACGCAAACGAGCGAACGCCCTGCATCGTGCCTTCGATAGCGCCTGCGATGGTGCCCGAATAGGTGACGTCGTCGGCGACGTTCGAGCCCGAGTTGACGCCGGAAAGCACGAGGTCCGGCTTGACGTCCATGACCTGCTTGATGCCCATGATGACACAATCGGTCGGGGTTCCGCGCAGCGCGAAATGCTTGTCAGAGATCTTGCGCAGCCGCAGCGGTTCAGAAAGGCTCAACGAATGCGCAAGGCCGCTCTGGTCAGTCTCCGGCGCAACAATCCAGACATCGTCAGACAGCGTGCGCGCAATCCGCTCCAGCGCCGCGAGGCCTTCTGCGTGAATGCCGTCGTCGTTGGTGAGCAGGATGCGCATCGGCTCAGGCCGCCCGTTCTATCTTCTTCAAACCGCCCATATATGGCAGCAGAACGTCCGGAACAGTCACCGTACCATCCTCGTTCAGGTAATTCTCCAGAACGGCGATCAGGCAGCGGCCAACGGCGGTGCCGGAGCCGTTCAGTGTGTGAACGAACTTCGTTGCCTTGTCCTCCTTACCGCGATAGCGCGCGTTCATGCGCCGCGCCTGGAAATCGCCGCAGACGGAGCAGGACGAGATCTCGCGGTAGGTGTTCTGGCCCGGCAACCAGACCTCGAGGTCGTAGGTCTTGCGCGAACCGAAGCCCATATCGCCGGTGCAGAGCGTCATCGTGCGGAAATGCAGGCCGAGGCGCTTTAACACCTCTTCCGCGCAGGCGGTCATGCGCTCGTGCTCGGCAAGCGAGCTCTCGGCATCGGTGATCGAGACGAGCTCGCACTTCCAGAATTGATGCTGGCGCAGCATGCCACGCGTGTCGCGCCCAGCTGAGCCGGCTTCCGAACGGAAGGACGGCGTCAGCGCGGTGAAACGAAGCGGCAGCTTCTCCTGGTCGAGGATTTCACCGGAGACAAGATTGGTGAGTGTCACCTCGGCGGTCGGGATCAGCCATCGGCCGTCCGTCGTCTTGAAGAGATCGTCCGCGAATTTCGGCAGCTGCGCTGTTCCGAACACCGCCTCGTCACGCACCATCAGCGGCGAGCTGACTTCGGTGTAGCCATGCTCGCCCGTATGGAGGTCAATCATGAACTGGCCGAGCGCGCGCTCCAGCCGCGCAAGCGGACCGGTCAGCACGGTGAAGCGCGATCCGGAGAGCTTTGCGGCCCGCTCGAAGTCCATGTAGCCAAGCGCTTCGCCGATTTCGAAGTGTTCCTTCGGCGTATGGTTCCAGCGCGGTTTCTCGCCGACGACGCGGGCAACGACATTGTCGTGCTCGTCCTTGCCGACCGGCACGTCGTCATGCGGGACGTTCGGAATGCGCGACAGTGCATCATTCAGTTCGTCCGTCGCCTGACGCTCGCCCTCTTCCTCGGCCGGAAGCAGCACCTTCAGGTCGGCCACCTCGAGCTTGAGCTTTTCGGCAAGTTCGCTGTTCTTCTGCGCCATCGCAGCGCCGATCTCCTTGGAGGCGGCGTTGCGGCGGGACAGCATGTCCTGGACCTTCTGAATGGCCGAACGGCGCTTTTCGTCGACCGCAATCAGGCTTTCGGACAAAGGCTCGGCACCACGCTTGGCGAGTGCCGCGTCGAGCGCTTCGGGATTCTCACGGATCCATTTGATATCGAGCATCGTCGTTCCAGGGTCGTTGTAAAAAGATAAGCCGGCCAAAGCCCGGCTGGGCCTCGACCGGATGCTTGGAAGCGCTCATTGAAGCAGATCGGTCAGACGTTGTCCGACTTGGCAACGTCCGTGGTTCCTTCAGCCTCTTCGACCGCCTCGCGGGCACGCTGGCGCTCCACGAGTCGCGCCGCGTAGATGGAAATCTCGTAGAGAAGGATGGTCGGCAGTGCAAGGCCGATCTGGGACATCGGATCTGGCGGCGTCAGCACCGCTGCGACGATAAAGGCGAGCACGATCGCGAACTTGCGCTTCTCCCGAAGCCAGTCCGACGTCAGCAGGCCGACGCGCGCCAGTAGCGTGGTAACGACGGGAAGCTGGAAGACAAGGCCGAACGAGAACACCAGCGTCATGATCAAGCTGAGGTATTCAGAGACCTTTGGAAGCAGCGAGATCGCGACATCGCCCTCACCCGGCGCCTGTTGCATGGTCAGGAAGAACCACATGACCATCGGCGTGAAGAAGAAGTAGACCAGCGATGCGCCCATGAGGAACAGAACCGGCGAGGCAATCAGGAACGGAAGAAAGGCAGCGCGCTCGTTCTTGTAAAGACCGGGCGCCACGAACTTGTAGATCTGCGCCGCTATAATCGGGAAGGCGATCACCAGACCGCCGAACATGGCGACCTTCACCTGTGTGAAGAAGAACTCCTGGGGCGCCGTGTAGATGAGCTGTGCCTTGGACACATCGAGATGCGCCCAGATAACGGCCCACTTGTAGGGATAGACAAGGGCATTGAAGAGATGCTTGGCAAAGATGAAGCACACGATGAAAGCGACGAAGAACGCGCCAATCGACCACATGAGCCGCGTGCGCAGCTCCATCAGGTGTTCGATCAGCGGCTGTGGCTTGTCCTCGATGTCACCGCTCATGCGTCGTCCTTCTTCTTTTTCGCTGCCGTCTTCTTCGGAGCGGCTGTGGCCTCAACGGCGGCGACCGTCGGCTTCTTTGCTGCGGTGGCCGTGCTTGGTGCCGCGGCCTTGGCAGGCGCGCGCTTCGTCTTTTCGGCCGGAACAACGGCGATGGCCGCTGCGGCATCAGCCTTATCCGCAGCCTTGGCGCGTGGCTTGCGCACGGCCTTTGGCTTCTCGGTAACAGCGGCTCCAGGCATTTCAGCGGCTACGGCGGCTTGAGGCGAAGGCGGCGGCATGACCGGGGGCGTCTCAGGTAGGCTCATCGACGGGTCAGGCACCGATACCGCAGCGGACGGAACCTCGGTCTTGTTCTCGACCGTCGTCGCCTTCTGCAGGTCGGCCTTGATTTCGTTGCCCATCTGGCGAAGCGGGTTCATTGCCTCACGCAAGCTGTTGACGGGGTTCAGCTTCTGCGCGTCCGTCAGCGTCTGGCGTACTTCGTCCAGATCGGCTTCACGCAATGCTTCGTCGAACTGGGCGCGAAACTCGCCCGCAACCTTGCGGGCACGCTGTGTCATCTTGCCGAACGCACGCAGCATCGGCGGCAAGTCCTTGGGACCAACCACCACGATCAGTACGACCGCGATGACAAGCAGCTCGGTCCAGCCAATATCGAACATTCAAGGCTCCTGAGCGGGAAACGTGGGGGCTACGTTTGCCCGGAGGTGATTACTTCGTTTCGTCGGCCTTGTGATCGACGGTCTTGGCAGTCGTGGACTCGGGCGTGGTGTCTTCGTCGTTCATGCCCTTCTTGAAGCTCTTGATGCCCTTGGCAACGTCGCCCATCAGTTCCGGAATCTTGCCGCGACCGAACAACAGAAGCACGATGGCCAGAACGATCAGCCAGTGCCACATGCTAAATGAACCCATTACGCTAACTCCCTGTTGCGATGTTTCCAGATGTAAGAGCTTCCTACACCAATTCCAACATCAAAGTTCCCCTTGGATTGTCGCTTAATGTCACGGTATCGCCCTCTGTGACAAGAGAAGACACATTCGAAAAACTGTGATCGGCATTGTTTTCGCGATGCGTGGCGGAACCAAGACAAATCCGATTAGTCTTCGGACGCGCCGCCGGGCGCAAGCAGGCCGAGTTCCTCGAGATCGAGCTGCGTGATCGGATCTTCGTCTTCGGTCAACTCGTCGTTCATTGTCGGCGATGGTATATTGAAGTTGGCCGGGATGCGACCGGAGAGCAGCCCTGCGCCCTTCAATTCTTCAAGTCCTGGCAGATCGCGCAGTTCTTCCAGGCCGAAATGATCAAGGAAATCGCGCGTCGTGCCCAGCGTAACGGGACGACCCGGCGTACGCCTGCGACCGCGAAACCGAACCCAGCCTGCCTCCATCAGGACGTCGAGTGTGCCGCGGGAGGTCTGGACGCCTCTGATATCCTCGATTTCGGCGCGCGTCACCGGCTGGTGATATGCAATGATCGCCAGTACCTCCAAGGCCGCTCGCGACAGCTTCTTGGCTTCGTTCTCGTCGCGCCGGATGACGAAGGAGAGGTCTGCCGCCGTACGGAAGGCCCAAGCATCATCCACCTGCACGAGATTGACGCCGCGATGGGCATACTGCTCCTTCAGGCGCAGCATGATCCCACGGACGTTGAACGGACGCGGCAGGCGATCGGCAATGAACCCTTCGGAGACGGGCTGCGCAGATGCGAAGACCAATGCCTCGGCAATGCGCTCCGCCTCAGTCTCTGCACGAACGTCGTCCTCTGTCTCTTCCACCATTGCACTATCGATGTGTTCGTCTTCCAGATCGGTCACGCCGGTCGCTCCTGTTCGACGACCTGCAGCGTTCCATGTTTAGGGCCTCGTCTCATATAGAGCGGCTGGAAAGCTCCATCCTGACGGATCTCGAGCTTACCTTCGCGAACGAGCTCGAGGGAAGCTGCGAACGCACTGGCAATTGCTGTCACCCTGTCTTCCGGCGACGCCATGTAACGCAGGAGGTAGGATTCCAATGCTGTCCAGTCGCTGATCTCGCCGATGATGCGGGTCAGAAGCTCGCGGGCGTCGGTCAGCGACCAGACAGTGCGACGTGCGATCGTCACCTGCGTTACCGCCTGACGCTGACGGAGCGACGCATAAGCCGTCAGCAGATCGTAGAGGCTGGCAGTGTACGCCGACGGATGCCTGTCCGGGATGTGCTCCGGCGCACCACGAGCAAAGATATCGCGGCCCAGGCGGTTCCGGTTGACGAGACCGCTCGCAGCCTCGCGCATCGCTTCGAGACGCTTCAGGCGGAAGGCGAGCGTTGCCGCCATTTCCTCGCCGGAAGGGCCGTCGTCCTTGGCCTGCTGCGGGATCAGCAGGCGCGATTTCAGGTAGGCAAGCCAGGCGGCCATGACGAGATAATCGGCTGCCAGCTCGATCCGGATCCGCCTCGCGCTTTCGATGAACTGCAGATATTGCTCCGCCAGCGCAAGAACGGAGATGCGGGACAAATCGACCTTCTGATTGCGGGCGAGATAGAGCAAAAGGTCGAGCGGGCCTTCGAAGCCGGCAACATCGATCAGCAGCGCGGGATCGGAGCTCGCGCGCTCGGCGCCGTTCTCCTGCCACAACTTGTCCATCGGCGTCGCCGTCAGCAGCCGTTCCGTGCCTTTGACCGTATCCACCCTGCCCTGTCCCTTCTGCGATCAGACAGTCGCAAACATCTCATCGAATTCGGCGCGGATCGAAGCCTGCTCGGCCTTGTCAGCGCTCGGGAAGCCCTTCAGCACTGCTTGTGCGCGCAAGAGCGACTGGCCCTGCAAGACCGGCACATTTTCGACAACCTGCTGCATCTCGTCCATGTGGCCGTTGCAATGAAGCACGATATCACATCCGCCCGCGATGATGTTGGCGGCGCGCTCTCCGATCGTGCCGGCAAGGGCGTTCATCGATGTATCATCGGAAAGCAACAGACCCTTGAAGCCGATGTACTCGCGAATAATACCGGCGATGACCTTGCGCGAGGTGGTTGCCGGGTGCTCGGAATCGACGGCTGCAAAGACCACATGGCACGTCATCGCCATCAATTCGTCCTTCATGGCAATGAACGGAGGGAAATCATGCACCTGGAGTTCTGCACGCGAAACCGCGACGACCGGCAGCTCGTGATGGGAATCCGCAAAGCCGCGACCGTGGCCCGGCATATGTTTCATGACAGGGAGAAGACCGCCCGCTTTCAAACCCTCGGCTGCGGCACGTCCCATGGCCGTGACTGTCATCGGATCGCCACCGTAAGCGCGGTTGCCGATCACGTTGCTGCTGCCCTCCACGGGAACGTCCAGCACCGGGAGGCAGTCCACATTGATCCCAAGGCTCGAAAGATCGAAGGCGTGCAGCCGCGACATCAGCCAGGCGGCGCGGAGGCCTTTTTCTCTGTTCTGCCGATAGATATCGCCAAGCTGTTGCCCCGTGGGATAGTGCTGGAAGATCGGCGGTCGGATGCGCTGGACGCGTCCACCTTCCTGGTCGATCAGAACCGGCGCGTGCCAACCGACTGCTTCTCGCATCTCCGCGACGAGATCGCTGATCTGTTGCGGCTCCGAAATATTGCGTCCAAACAGAATGAAGCCCCAAGGACGCTCCGCGCTGAAGAACGCCTTTTCTTCGGGAGTAAGAGAAAGGCCGCTACAGCCAAGGATCATTGCTTTTGATTCGGTCATACCCGAATCATAGAGGTGCCCGGCAAAAATACGAGCCGCGTCAACCGGCATTCACAAAAAAAGCGGCGGACCAGAGACCCGCCGCTTCGATTGAATGCTTGCCGATAGCTTACTTCGAGATAAGGCAGCTGCCGCCTGCGGCACGGTACTTTTCGCAGATAGCCGCGGCTTCGTCCTTGGAGCCCGCAGGGATACGAACGCGGTAGAACGTGCCCTTCCCTGCAATCTCGGCCTTGCGAATCTCGTAGCTGCGGCCGCTAAGCACGCTTGCAAACTTCTTCGAAAGGCTCGCGTAGGACTTCTTCGCCTCTTCCTCGGAAGGAAGCGATGCGATCTGGACGCCGTAGCCACCAGCGGCCGTAGCAGGTTGGGCCTGGGTTGCAGCCGGCGAAACAGCGGCAACTTCCTTCGGCTTCTGTGCTGCAGGTGCCGCGGGCGCCTCGGTAGTTGCCTTCCTCGCTTCAGTCCTAGCCGGACGCGCTGCCGGAGCCGGCGCGGTGTCACTCACCGTGGAACTCTTCACCGCGCGCACCGGCGGGTCGACGTTCGCCGGAGAGGCGGCCGCCGCCTTGGCCAGCGCATTTTCCGAGGGAGCCTGCGCGGCTGTCGGCTTGGTTTCTTCAACCGGGGTCGACCGAATGTCGGCGGCGGCGACCTGCCCCGATGCCGGGAAATTCGCAGCAGTGCCGCCAGCCGGCTTTGAGCCAGCGGTGATCTTCTGCGTCTGAACGGGAGTTGCCTTCGGCAGCGTCGGGGCTGCTTCCGGAGCCGGCTCGTCGCGGGCAACCAAAGTACCGTCCGGCCGGACGATCATGGTGCGGACCTTGCGGGCGGAAACCGACGGAGCCTGGTTTGCATTGTCAGCTTCGTCGACAGCGGCCGTATCCTGGCTGGGCAGCAGGCGCGGATCCTGGGTGTCACCGACCGGTGTCGCCATTGGTGGCGTTGCGATGTCGCTGTCGTTGTCCTCGGGCAGCGTCTCCGGCGTCAGCGTGCGCTGAACGACGTCGACCGGCTGCTCGTCGCTCGACACCAGTGCTTTCTGCTTCGGCGCTTCGGCCGCGGCACCGCCGACGCTGTCGTAAACAGCCTTGTCCTGGTTCGGCACGGTCTTTCCGCCCGGATTTTCCGGTACGACCTTAACCGGGTCCTTGTCTGCAGTGATCACGCGCGGCTCGCCGGAGGCAATACCAAGGCCTCCATCACGGGCTAGGAACGTATAGCCTGCATAGGCGACGCCGCCGAACACGACGATCGCTGCAGCGGCAGCCAGCATCCGTTTCATCGAGCGTGCACGGCTCATATCCTCGGCTTCACCTGCCGACTGGATTTGCACCTGGGAAACGTTCTCGCGGCGTTGGACCGGCTCGTTGACGCTCCGTCGGAAGTCTTCTTCAAGGGCGCGTTCGAACTCGTCCAAGCTCTGTAACGGAGCCTGCTTGGCGACAGACACGGCTGGCGCTGCGCTCGGCGCGACAGAGATCGGCGCACGGGTCCGCCATTCCTCGACGACTGGCTTCGCAGGCGTTTCCACCGGCTTGGCCGGCGCAAGCAGGTTGGCGATCTCGGCGTCGACGTCGAAATCGAAGTCTGAGGTCGTCACCACCGGTTCCCGCTGCTCGACGGGCGGCAGCACGGGCACGTGCATTTCTTCGACGGCTTCCGGATGATACTCCGCATCCGAGATCATCGACGGATCGAACGGGAGGTCGTCTCCGGCATCGGCCGAGAATACGGGCGTAGCGGGCGCCTTTTCGACGAAAGCTGCCTCTACCGGGGCCTGACGGATCGGCGCGGCGGCAACAACCGGAGCGGGCGCCGACTGGAAAGCGGGCACTGGGGCGACCGGCTGCAGTCCAACGGCCTCGACATGCGGTGTCTGAACTCTCGGTGGTTCGGCCGCGTGCGGCTGCACCTTCACTGGCTCAGCAAAGTCAAAATCGGCCAATTCCAGCTCGATACCTTCAAGATCGAGTTCGAAGTCATGGCCGGCGAAAGGATCATCACCTTCCGGTTCAGCCTTGGCAGTGGAGGCGAGCACAGGCGGCTCGACCGGTTTCGGCATCGGAGCCACGACAGGTGCCGCTACGCGGACCGGCTCCGGCGAGCGCGGCATCTCGGCGACGTCTGTCGCAGGCGTGATCTGGCGCTCCGGAACGGGGTAATGCGACACGTCGGCGAGGAGTGCATCGATATCGAAGGCAATATCGTCGATCTCAGTCGGCGCTGCTTCCGTCAGCGCAGCATCGGCCTGAACGGCACCATCATCCTTCGCGGCAGCAGCCAGATCGAAGGCGCGGTGATCGATGAGAGGTTCAACGACCGGCGCTTCTGGAAGCACCTCACGCTCATCGTGGACCACCTCGGGCTCTTCGTGACGATCGATTTCAGCGGGGAAGCCCGCGGCAACAGGCACTTCAAAAGCGGCAATGCCCTCCGACGCAGCAGCCGGTTCAGGCGCAGAAACAGCCACGGGAACGACCGGGGCAAAAGGCTCATCGCGGCGCGCCGGATGGAAGTTGGCGATCGGCAGCCGGATGCTGGCCGCAGACCACTGCGGAGCCTTGGCAGACGCCACCGGCACGACGGGCGCAGCCGAAGCGGGCGATGCGCCGATCGACATCTCGAGTTCTTCGATCAGATCACGAGCGCCACCGGAGATTGGTTCACCCTCACGCAGGGCGCTTGACGCCCAAGCGGCGGCGGTCAGGTTGGAAGCCACTTCCGGCGGCTGAAGAACCTCCGGCTCAACGGCAACTTCGGGGGAACCTTCGGGCTCGATGACAAAATCAGGTTCGGCCTCGGCAGCGGGCGCGACACCAGCTTCATCGGCGGAAGCCTCATAGGCAGTCGGCTGCTCGAACACGGGCTCAGGCAGCCGATCGAAGGAAGCTGCGGACTGAGGCTCGTCGTAGCGCTCGAACTCGCGCAGCAACTCATCTTCGAGATTGAATGCTGGTTCCTGTCGGGGTGCATCTTCAACGGTATTGGCTGCTACCCGCGGTTCAAAGCCAACGATACGGGCAAGTTCCGCCAAAGGGTCATCGTCGGCAAAGTGGTCCGTATTCTTACGCGTGTCATACGCCCGCTGTTTGTCTGCCATACTCATCCCACTCGCAACTGCTAAGGTTTATGCCAGAGCATTGTGGGTAAATGGTGACGCTACCGCATCTCATCCGGCGCAGCGGTACCCGCAATGGCAAGTCCCGACTTCAAAACCGACGCAACGGCGTACACCAGCCCTAATCTGGCTATACTCGATTCTCGGTTCTTATCGTTAATAAATCGTAAGTCTACTTGATCCTTGCCTTTATTCCAGTGCGCATGGAAAGAACTTGCCAGGTCATAGAGGTAAAATACGACGCGGTGCGGCTCCTGTGACTGTGCCGCAGACTCGACCAACCGGGGAAATTCTGCTGCCTTCGCAACCAGCTGCAATTCCGCGGGATCCGCGATCCGCGCTGCCGCTTTCGCAAGCTCGCCAAGCGTCACGTCAAGGTCCGGAAACACCTCCTTCGCCTGCCGGAAAACCGACATGCAGCGCGCGTGCGCATACTGTACGTAGAAGACTGGATTGTCCTTCGATTGCTCCGTTACTTTGGCGAAATCGAAGTCCAACGGCTCCGAACTCTTGCGATATAGCATCATGAAGCGCACCGAATCGCGGCCGACCTCCTCGACAACTTCGCGGAGGGTGACGAAGTCGCCCGAGCGCTTCGACATCTTCACCGGCTCGCCATTACGGAACAGCTTCACGAGTTGGCAAAGGAGGACCGTCAGCTTCGCCTTACCTTCGGAAACACCGCGGGCGACCGCCTCAAGGCGCTTGACGTAGCCGCCGTGGTCGGCGCCGAGAACATAGATCATCTCGTTGAAGCCACGGTCGAATTTGTTCTTGAAGTAGGCAACGTCGGCAGCAAAATAGGTGTAGGAGCCGTCCGACTTGATCAGCGGCCGATCCATATCGTCGCCGACTTCCGTTGAGCGGAACAGCGTCTGCTCACGGTCCTCCCAGTCCTCGGGCAACTGGCCCTTCGGTGGCGGCAGCGTGCCCTTATAGACATGCCCATTGAACGTCAGATCGTTGATCGCGGTGCGGATCGCGGCAGCGCCATGGGCGTGCAGCGTGCGCTCAGAGAAAAACACGTCATGATGCACGTTCAACGCGTCCAGATCCTCGCGGATCATCGCCATCATCGCATCGATCGTGCGATCCTTGACGATCGGCATCCACTGATCTTCGGTCATGTTGTGCAGCCTGACGCCGTAGTCACGGGCCAGTGACTGACCGACAGGAATGAGATAGTCGCCCGGATAAAGTCCTGGCGGAATCTCTCCGATCTTCTCGCCGAGAGCTTCGCGATAACGCAGGAAAACCGACCGCGCCAGCACGTCGATCTGCGAGCCGGCGTCGTTGATGTAGTACTCCTTGACGACATCGAAGCCGGCAAAGGAAAGCAGGTTGGCGAGCGCGTCGCCGACCACGGCGCCACGGCAATGGCCGACATGCATGGGACCGGTCGGGTTCGCCGACACATACTCGACGTTGACGCGCTTGCCGGCGCCAAGCGCCGAGCGGCCGTAGTCCGTGCCAGCGTCGATCATCGAGGCAAGCAGGCGCTGCCAGTAGCCGACGGAAAGCTTGATGTTGATGAAGCCGGGGCCAGCTACCGAGACGTCCGCGACGTCGGCGTCTTCCTTCAACTTCGCCGTAATGATCTCTGCCAGAGCGCGCGGATTGGTGCCGAGCGGCTTTGCCAGCACCATCGCTGCGTTGGTCGCAACGTCACCGTGGCTCGGGTCGCGCGGCGGCTCGATCGCGATGCGGCCGAAATCCACCTCGGATCGCTTCTCCTTGACCAGATCGATCTGTTCAAGGGCGGTTTTAATCCTGGCGTCGAAATCGGTAAAAAGGTTCATCGCACTCTTCCATGCATAGGCTCTGCCACAAGGCATTTGTCCGGTCCCGCCGGGCGACCGCTGCCTATCGCAAATCCGGAGTGTGGTCAAACAATCGCCTGTGGGCGCTGATCGCGTAGGTGTCGGTCATCCCCGCCAGATAGTCGCCGACATGGCGCGCCCTCGCGGCTTCGGCAAGGCCGGCGATGTGATCCACCCAATAGTGGCTCTGCATCTCCTTCGGATTGGCCATATAGGCCCCGAAGAGATCGGTCACGATCTGCGCTGCGCCGGCGCGGATGCGCATGATGTCCGGATGACGGTAGATGCGCTTGAAAAGCATCGCCTTAATCTGCCGGTCGGTTTCAAACATGTCGTCGGAAAATGTCGCAATCACGCGATTGGCCTGGCGAATATCCGTTGCGTTCTTCGGCTCGATCTCCGCAAGGCCCTGTTGCGCGACGGAAATGACGTCCTCGACCATACGGGTGATCTGGCGCCGCATGATCTCGTGGGTAAAGCGGCTGGACTCGAGGTTTGGGTAGCGTTCCCGCACCTCCGCCATCAGACCAGCCAGAAACGGAATCTCCTCCAGCATGTCGAAGGTCAGATAGCCGGAGCGAAGCCCATCGTCGATGTCGTGCGTGTTATAGGCGATATCATCTGCGATCGCGGCGACCTGCGCCTCGAGGCTTGCATAGGTATCCAGTTCCAAGTCGTGGATCTCGCAATAGTCCAGGATCGGCTGCGGAACCGGCCCACGCGTGCCAGCACCCTCCTTGGTCAGGAGTGGGCCGTTGTGCTTGACGAGCCCTTCCAGGCTTTCCCACGTCAGATTGATGCCATCGAAATCGGCGTAGCGGCGCTCCAGCTTGGTTACAATGCGCAGCGACTGGGCGTTGTGGTCGAAGCCTCCGTATGGCAGCAGCATTTCGTGCAGCGCATCCTCGCCCGTATGGCCGAAGGGCGTGTGGCCGAAATCATGGACGAGCGCCACGCCTTCGGCGAGGTCCTCGTCGAGCTTCAGTGCCCTGGCAAGCGCGCGGGCCACCTGCGCAACCTCGATCGTGTGCGTCAACCGGGTGCGATAGTGATCGCCATCCTGAGCGATAAACACCTGCGTCTTGTGCTTCAGCCGGCGAAATGCCGTCGTGTGGACAATGCGGTCGCGGTCGCGCTGAAAATCGGAACGGGTGGGGCTAAGGTCCTCGGGATAGAGCCTCCCGCGCGTCGCCCAGGGATCGGCCGCATAAACCGCCCTGTCGCTATTGCCATATCCCAAAGCATGCCTGTCGATCGTCATTTGTCACCGTTACTCGATATGCAGCCGCCCATTGACGCCGCCTTGCGCTCTTCATACCTATAGAGAGCATAAACGGCAAAGCGCCGCTTTCGCTGCCACTTTAGCCAAACATGCGCTTTCGTGGTATGAAGCGTAAGTAGCTTTGAAATCAGTCGCTTGAAACTAGCGGCTAACAGTTATTCTCTCCGGTTCTTGACCCCGGCAGGAGCAAACATGACGGACGCAAGTGTAACCCTTTCCGATGCCGCGGCAAAACGAATCGCGGCGATCGTCGGCACCGAACCCGGAAAGAGCGCGTTGCGTGTTTCCGTGGAAGGCGGCGGCTGTTCGGGCTTTTCCTACAAGTTCGACCTTGCCGATGACGCGCAGGACGACGATACCGTTGTCGAAAAGAACGACGCCAAGGTGCTAATCGACAGCCTCTCCCTAGTCTATATGGCGGGATCCGAGATCGATTTCGTCGACAGCCTGCTCGGACAGTCCTTCCAGATCAAGAATCCGAACGCGGTTGCAAGCTGCGGCTGCGGCACAAGCTTCTCGATCTGATCCTTCTCCAGGTATCCACATTGAACCGGCCGAAGAATCCCTTGCGGCCGGTTTATAGTCTTGTCCGCGCTCGACGGAGCACGATACAAGAGACCGACGAAGCGGAACAGGACACCCCATGAAGATCGCGACCTGGAACATCAACGGCGTCAAGGCGCGCATCGATAACCTGACGCAATGGCTGAAGGACTCGGATCCCGATATCGTCTGCCTGCAGGAGATCAAGACGATCGACGAGGGTTTTCCCAGGCTCGAAATCGAAGCGATGGGCTATCATGTCGAGACGCACGGCCAGAAAGGCTTCAACGGTGTGGCGATTCTTTCGAAAACCAAGCCCGACGAGGTGAGCCGCGGGCTGCCAGGCGATCCGCTTGACGAGCAGGCCCGCTTCCTCGAAGCCGTGTTTTCGCTGCCCGGCAATCGCGTCGCGCGCGTCTGCTGCCTCTACCTGCCAAACGGCAATCCGGTCGAGACCGAGAAATATACCTACAAGCTCGCATGGATGGAGCGGCTGCGCACATTCGCAGCCGAGCGCTTGGCTTACGAGGAAATCCTGATCCTTGCCGGCGACTACAACGTCATCCAGGAGCCGCACGACTGCTTCGAACCCAAGGTCTGGGAGAACGACGCGTTGTTCCTGCCGCAGACACGGCAGGCATTCCGCCGACTTGAAGGCCTTGGATTGACCGATGCCGTGCGCGCGACGACGGATGCCGTTCAACTCTACTCGTTCTGGGATTATCAGGCGGGCGCTTGGCAGAAGAACAACGGCATTCGCATCGACCACCTGATGCTTTCGCCCGAGGCTGCAGACCGCATGACATCATCTGCGATTGAAAAGCATGTCCGTGCCTGGGAGAAGCCGTCGGACCACGTGCCTGTCGTTGCGTATTTCGATTTCACAACCGGCGCCTAGAGCGCGTCGCGATCCTTCGGATTGCTTGTCGCCGGCTCCCAATTTTCGGGAGGCATTCTCTAGTCGGCGCCGTTGACGGCGATCTTGTGAGAAAGTGCGACGGCCGAGCGGCGGTCGCTTTCGGTCGCGACGGAGAAGGCCTGCTCCTGCAGGGACTCCATCCAGCCACAGTCCTTCGGCTTGCAGCGATCGAGAGCGGCGGTCATCAGCGCCAGCCCATTGGCTGCCTGCCCCTCCTGGAAGAGGATATTGCCGAAGACGGCCATGGCACCTGGATGGCCGCTCTTGCGAGCCTGGTTGAGCCACTTCTTTGCCTGCTGCGTGCTGGTGCTGCCGCCTTCGCCCGCTAGCATCATCTGTGCCAGTTGGAACTGCGCCTCGGGCACACCGAAGGTGGAAGCAGCCTGGAAATAAAGCTGACGCGCCTGGTTGAGATCGGTCTTAACAGGGCTGCCAGGAATACCGCGCTTGTAATAGTTGGCAAGCGACAGCAGCGCGTTGACGAAGAAGCCAGTGTCTTCAGAGCCGGGCTCCACCCCTTGCTGGGCAATCTCGCTATAGATCTTGAAGGCTTCGAAGTCATCCTGCGCGACGCCATCGCCATCGGCATACATGTTGGCAAGTGCCCATCGCGAGCCCGTATGGCCCTTCTCGGCGGCATATTTGTAAGCCTCGACCGCTTCTTCTTTCTGACCGTTCTTATAAGCCTTGAAGCCGAACTTGAAGAGATCGAAGGGACCGGACTCCTTCGAAACGCCTGACTTGATGTCGAATGCGCTCGCGGGCGATGCAATTGCCGCGCAACAGGCAATGGAAAGCCCCATGAGCATTCGTCTGAAAGGTCTGAACTCGGACGTCAGCATTTCACTCGGTTTCTTTCGCTTCCACCCGTGCGGACTTTCTATCCGCGGATGCATTCCTCCCGGCGAGCGATCCCGCGGTGGGCTCAAGGGCCCGCTTGCCCGCGTCGCATCTAGCCTTTCGCCCTCCCGCGAGAGCCTCAATTCCCAGCGCATCGACACTCTCCGCCCGCTGTCCGGCGCGATGCCATCTGCCTCACTCCCGCGGCCCGGCTATGCGCCTTTCCGCCGTCAAAGAAAGGGTAATCACCAATTGTGACCAAACCTGTGTCGATGTTACCGGAAGCCGATTCCGATAATGCCGATCGGTTTGAAAACGAGAAGAAAGAGAGGTTCGGAAGCGCAACGTCAGAGCGAAGTTCTGGGGCGGCATCGCCTTGCGGGAAAAGGAAAATGGCGTCGGCAGCGGCATCTTCGCCGTACGCTTCACCCATCTTGACTGTACCCGTTACGAACTCGCTCATCGTACTCTTTTACGCGCACCCTACGCCTGTCATTCCCTCGCCTGCCTATAGCGCTGCGCCTAGTTTGTGGCGGGAAATGGACAATTTCACCGTGGGATCATCTTACTCAAATGCTGGTAAAAAACTGTTGCTGAATCGTCACAAAATGAGACGTGGAAACGGCATGCTTAACGACCCGTACATAAAGAAAAGCCCGACAATTTTGCCGGGCTTTCCTGAGGCTCATCTTTGTAACTTAGAATTTCACCTTGATGCTGGTCGATACGGCAGCCACAAGATCATTGCCGAAGGTGTAAGTGGCATCATTTCCGTAGGTGACGCCATCCCTCGTGAAAGTTCCTGACTCACCGCTGGTCATGACGCCGAGGCTTCCAGCAACGCGCCATTCGACATTCTCAGTCGGATTGTACGCCGCACCTGCGCCAACCAGCCATGTGTCCGTTTGTGAGCCATAGCCATCGCTCGTACCACGATCCCATGTAAGGCTAAGCGCAGCCGTCCATTGGTCATTGAACTTATGGCCAACGCCTCCCACAACTGTCCATCCATCACGATAGGCTAGATCGAGAGACGTTATCCCTCCAGCCGGACAGGCAAGCCCGTTCGTCGGGCAAAAAGGGATCGACTGCAGCAAGCTCCAGTTCGTCCACTTCACAGATCCAAAAGCCAACCAATCGGGTGCAATACCGGACTGAAGTTTCAGCTCAAGTGAGTCAGGCGCCTCGGCAGAGCCGGCAACTGGAATGATGGCACCGCCTGCGACCTGCGAAAGGTTCAACGTGCCCGTCAAGTCGTCGTATTTCACCCTGCTGTTGTACACCAGGCTTGCGCGCACGCCATATTCCGGAATCTCATAAGCGACGCCAGCACGCCATCCTCCGGACTCGTCTGCTATGTCAAGGCGACCGATGCCGGTGCCGAACCGCGGCGGGAGAACAGCTACGAGTTTCTCCTGAAAACCATCGAGCCGCTGATAAAAAGCGCCCCCGATGAGCCGAAGTTGACCGGGACCCACATCAAACTTGTATGAACATGTGGCCGCGTAGTTCTCAGTATCGACCTTCGTCTCAACGTTGCTGTTTGCGCCAGCCCAGTTCACGCCCGGATTGGTGTGAACACCGAATGGTTCGGAGTAGTCGAACAGGCAATCAACCGCCTCATACCCGGCCTTGAAGCCTACATAGGGCACGGCATAGTTTTCCGTCTCATCTGCCGAATTCGGCCGACCACTCAGATTTCCGCGGCGAGCAGTGTTGTCCTTTACATTCTCCAATTCACGCTGCGGCATGACATAAATCACAGCCGACTGCGCGGAAAAACGCGACTGGTCAAACAGCAGATCGATATTGTACCCGCCGCGATCAAGGCCGCCCGCGAAGGACGGCTGCGCCAGCGTCGAAAATAGGGCAAGCGACAGAACGCCTGCCGAAATCATACGAGATGCCAATGTGTCTCCCCCACTCAGGCAATTGCAATGGCGGGACTGTGCAGGCGATGCCGATAAATGGCAACTTTGTGATCTGGCGTGATTGGAAACTGGGCTAACGGATGTTTTACGTAAAGAATTGACGGGCACGTCAATATTTCGGCAATTTAGAACAAAATTCTATGGATGGTAAAATTACCCATACTGCTGAGGTCGACCATTCCACATTAGCTGCCTCCTGTAACAGGGAAACAACACTCATGTTTTTCGCCAGCGGCGACAAGAAAACGTGTGGAATCAAGGTGGGGCTCAGGAATATCGGTAAATCCGGATGCCAAATCCGGAGATTCATGTCGACCTTCAACAAACGGCGCCCGATTCGGCATCGGGCGTCGTAAAATTCCATGCTACTAAGCGTTGATTTTACGCAGCTTCGGATACACGGGAGAGTGCAACCCGCAAGCTAGCGATCTGGCCTTGCAGTTCCTCCAGGCGATCGCGCTCGGCGGCGACCACCTCAGGATTGGCATTGGCGACGAACTTCTCGTTCGAGAGTTTGCCGTTAATGCGCGCGATCTCGCCATCGGCCTTGGCGATCGCCTTCTCGAGGCGCGCTTTCTCCGCGGCAAGGTCGATCAGCGTGCCGAGCGGAAGGCAGACAGTCGCTTCGGAGACGACGATCTGCGCCGCCCCCTTCGGCGCCTCCCCGGCAAGCGAGATGCCGTCGACACGCGCAAGGCGCTTGACGGCTGCATCATGGCGAGCAAGGCGCTCACGCGTCAGGCTATTCGCACCGACGACGACCAGCGGCGCGACCGCAGATGGTGGCACGTTCATTTCGGCGCGAACCGAGCGGATGCCGGAAACGAGATCGATCAGCCAATTGATTTCGTCTGCTGCGGCGTCGTCGGCATAGGACGGCGCCGGCCATTCGGCATGGCAGACCAGCGTGTCGCGCTCGAGGCCTTCGCCTGCAGTGTGTGCCCACAGCTCTTCCGTCATGAAAGGCATGAAGGGATGCAGGAGCTTGTAGATCTCTTCGAGGATGTAGGAGGCGCAAGCCTGCGCTTCCTTCTTGGCGCCCTCATCCGTGCCGTTGAAGACCGGCTTCAGCAGTTCGAGATACCAGTCGCAGACCTGGTTCCAGACGAAGCGGTAGAGAGCGCCTGCCGCATCGTTGAAGCGGTAAGACTCCAGAGCTTCCGTTACGTCACGTTCCGTACGGGCAAGTTCCGTGAGAATCCAGCGGTTGATCGTCAACTCGGCGGCTTCGGGCACGAAATGCGGATCGCTCTTGGCGCCGTTCATCTCGGCAAAGCGCGTCGCATTCCAGAGCTTGGTGCCGAAGTTGCGGTAGCCGGCGATGCGGGCCGGATCGAGCTTCACGTCGCGACCCTGGGCTGCCATGATCGCCAACGTGAAGCGCAGTGCGTCGGCGCCGTACTCGTCGATCAGTTCCAAGGGATCGATGACGTTGCCCTTGGACTTCGACATCTTCTGGCCATTCTTGTCGCGAACCAGCGCGTGAACATAGACCGTGTGGAACGGCTCGACCGGAACGCCGTCGTCATCCTCCATGAAGTGCAGGCCCATCATCATCATGCGGGCGACCCAGAAGAAGATGATGTCGAAGCCGGTGACGAGAACGTTGGTCGGGTAGTAGCGTTCCAGTTCCGGCGTCTTGTCGGGCCAACCGAGCGTCGAAAACGGCCAGAGCGCAGACGAGAACCAGGTGTCGAGAACATCCTCGTCACGCGTCAAGATTTCGCCTGGCTTGAAGTTCTCAAGCAGGTCTTCGACATAGGCCTTCATCGGGCCTTCGTGGGAGAGATAGTGCTGGATCGCCGCCTGCAGGGCTTCCTCTTCCGTCTTTTCGACGAAGACCTGACCATCCGGACCGTACCAGGCCGGAATCTGATGGCCCCACCAGAGCTGGCGCGAGACGCACCAGGGCTGGATGTTTTCCATCCACTCGTAATAGGTCTTGTCCCAGCTGCGCGGAACGAGCTTGGTGCGGCCTTCGCGAACCGACGCGATCGCCGGTGCTGCGAGCGTCTTGGCGTCGACGTACCATTGCTCCGTCAGGCGCGGCTCGATCGGAACACCGCCACGGTCGCCATGCGGAACCATGTGCTTGTGTGGTTCGACCTTGTCGAGCAGACCCCCCTCTTCAAAGATGCGGACGATGATCTTGCGGGCCTCGAAACGATCCTTGCCTTCGAGCTCTTCCCAGGCGCCGTGCAGCGCTGCCGCATCAGGAATGCCTTCCAGGAAATCCTCATTGTCCTTAATCGTGATCCGCGCATCGGCCGTGAGTACATTGACGACGCGCAATCCGGTGCGCTTGCCAACGTCGAAGTCGTTGAAATCATGCGCCGGCGTCATCTTGACAGCCCCGGTGCCGGCCGTCGGATCCGGATAGTCGTCAGTGACGATCGGAATGCGGCGGCCGACGATCGGAAGGATCACATGCTTGCCGACCAGCGGCTTGTAGCGCTCATCCTTCGGATTGACGGCAACGCCGGTGTCACCGAGCATCGTCTCCGGGCGAGTGGTGGCGACAACGATGTAGTCGCGGGTTTCCCACTCCGTCGGCTTACCGTCTTCGTCGAAGGCAACGGGATGCTGATAAGTAACGCCGGGCTCCAGCGGATAGCGGAAATACCAGAGGTTTCCGTTGACCTCGTGCTGCTCGACCTCGATGTCGGAGATCGCCGTCAGAAGCTTCGGATCCCAGTTGACAAGGCGCTTGTCGCGATAGATTAGCCCTTCCTTGTAAAGGGTTACAAAGACTTCAAGAACGGCAGCGGAAAGCCCGTCGTCCATCGTAAAGCGCTCGCGCGACCAGTCGCAGGAGGCACCAAGGCGCTTCAGCTGGTTGAAGATGAGGCCGCCCGATTCCGCCTTCCATTCCCAGACCTTCTCGATGAAGGCTTCGCGCCCCATGTCGCGGCGACCCGGCAGCTGCTGTTCCATCAGCTTGCGCTCGACGACCATCTGGGTGGCGATGCCGGCATGGTCCATGCCGGGCTGCCAGAGCACATCCTTGCCACGCATGCGCTCGAAGCGGACCATGACGTCCTGAAGCGTGTTGTTCAGGGCGTGCCCCATATGCAGCGAGCCGGTCACGTTCGGCGGTGGGATCACGATGGTAAAGGTCTCGGCGCCCGGCTTGGCATTGGCGCCCGCGCGGAAGGCGTCTGCCTCATCCCATTTTGCAGCGATTTTCGGTTCAACGGCAGCGGAATCGTAGGTCTTGTCGAGCATTTGGGGACCAAAATCTGGAGGTTCTTAGATGCGGGTTGTAAATAGGATGGCTTCAGGCAAGTCAATGAAAAAGCCGCCCCGGAGACCGGAGCGGCTTTTTGAGGAAAGGCGTTTCCGATCAGCGGCGCGGGCCGCGCGCCACTCGTTCGATCTCTTCACGCACGAGGCGCTCGACCAGGGTTGGCAGATTATCATCAAGCCATTCGCGCAGCATCGGGCGCAGCATGTCTTCCGCGATCTCATCGAGAGAGCGACGCTCGGCGCCATCGATGGCGGCAGCGAGTTCCTCGAAGGACCGGGCGACCTGAAGGCCCGCATCATGTGAGAGCAATACTGGCTGTTGCTCATCCTCAATGCGGCTTGGCAGCATCTCCTCCGCCGTCGGTGCGGCGATAGCGGGAACGGATACCTCAGCCGCGTCAGCAACAGCCGGTCGTGGCTCCATGGCAGCGACCTGAGGCATTTCGAATGGTACTTCCACGGGCTGGCGCACGGCGACGATTTTCGGCGCAGGAGCTGAAATGGGAGCCATAGGGGCGTCCGCAGATCGCGAAGCGGGCGCAGGAGTCGACGCCTCGCCAACAGTTTCCGGCGCTTCGGTCCTCAGTTCCGTGCCACTTGCTTCCGGCTGCCTAAATGCCGGCGGCACTTCGCGCTGCAACTGCGCAGCGTTCCGCTCCGACGCCGCACGGACGCGCGCGGCGACATCAGCGAGAGACATCGCACGCGGCGGCGCCTCCGGCAGAGGAGCCGAGCCTGCCGAGTTGGCAGCGACAAAACGCGGATCGAACTGGGCGGCGGTCTCGGGGAATTCCACGCCAGCGTAGGCCTCGTCCACCGTCAAATGGATGTCCGAATCACGATCGTCCTCGTCGGCGCCATAAACCGCTGGCAGCGACGCGGAGAGCGCCCTGCCCGCACCCGGGTCATTGCTCTCGATGATCTGGCGGATCGACGCCAGAATCTCTTCCATGGACGGTTCACGCGCTACGCTTGGCTGAGCCATATCTATCCCCGTTATTCCGAAAAACGACCGGAGTGCGTGGAATGGGCATCCGAATCACCCATAGCTTAGGATAGCCGATGATTGAAAAAATCATCGGGAATCAAATGAATGCTGGAGTGCACAGCTTTCTGCCGTCGTTTCGCGGCGTGACCATTCGATGACGAGAAAGAAAGACGGGCGCCATAGGCGCCCGCTGAAAATGACTGACCGAACGCCAAGGATTAGAAGACGAATTCGCGCGCCTTGGCGAAGCCCGGAAGCGGCTTAACGGAGGCGTTGAAGTAGACGTTTTCGGAAACCGTGCCGCGCTCGCTCACAAAGACCTTCGCGCGTGCGGAGCCGCCATAACCCTGTACCGTGACCAGACGGGCACCGTCGCGAAGCTGTGCGAGCAAGGCCGCAGGAACTTCCTCGATCGAGCCACTGATGAAAATCAGATCATAAGGAGCACCGGCCGGGTTGCCTGCATTGAGCGTTCCCGTGACGACCGACACGTTTGTGTAGCCGGCAAGGTTGGTTTTGGCTTCCGCTGCGAGCGTTTCATCCTCTTCGACCGCGATCACTGTTCCAGCAAGGTGCGAAAAAAGAGCCGATACGTAGCCACTGCCAGCGCCGATCTCCAGCACGACGTCATCCTTCGTGACCGCCGCAAGCTGAAGCAGCTTTGCAAGCGGCGACGGCTGCATCAGATAGCGCGCCGGCCTGCCGGAAGCTGCCGGGCAGATTTCGACGTCACGATCGATATAGGCAAGCGGCTTCGCCTTCTCAGGAACGAAGTCCTCGCGCGGCACGGTGAGGAAGGCCGTCAGCACGGAATGCGAGGTGACGTCCGTCGTACGGAGCTGGTTGTCGACCATGTTTGCGCGTGCTGATTCGAAATTCATTATGTCCTCTCGCCCGGTGGAAGCGGCTTTGTCTGCACGTCTCTTAATCTTAGCACACTGGCCTTTCAAGGCTTCACGAATGGCTGCGGCAAGAATTCGGGGTGCCAAGGCTGCCGAAGCGGCCCCACCGCAATCCTTCATGGAACAAAGGAGCGTGCTGTGATATTATTGCAACCGGAGGAATTGAGGAGGAGCAGGCCATGCCGAACATCATCGAATATCTCTCGTTGTTCGACTTCTTCATCATCGCTACGCTGGTTGGGATCTTCTGCTGCGGGCTTTTTGATCGTGAAACGAGCTGACTGCCTGCCTTCAGGCCATTGTCAGTTTTTCGCCGGATAGTGTCGTTCCCTTGGGATTCGATGGACGGGAAATGGCAATCAGACCACTCGTGCTGGGCAGCTTTTTCATCTGCGCGCTGCTGGCCCTCATACTCCTCATTCCCTTTGTGAGCGTCGGCGCCCCGAATGTCGCGACAACCGGCGTGTCACCAATGCCGTCACTACAACGGATCAACTGAACGCCGAATTGCGGCGAACGAGGCGATTGAATTATAGGCCTGTCTTGCCGTTGTGGCGACTGCAAGTCCCAAGCTTCGCGGGTCCTAGCTTTTCGGTGCGGCGATGGGTCGACATTCGCCGCGAGGTTCTTTTTAGGCAAGAACAAACGACGAAACATACCTTTAAACACCAATTCCGGCCGTCGGACGAGATCTGTAGCCTGTCGGCGTCGATCTCGGAGCCTCCCCAGCCCCTCTTAGGTCGACAACCCGGCCGGGGCCCGAAACAGCCGCGGCCGGGGCACATCCGGTTTGCCGCCGAGGGCTATTGCAGCTCCGTTTCTTCTTCTATGTCGACCAGAATGCCGTGGCGCAGCGCTTCTTCCTTCGCCTCTTTCAGAGCCTCATCGATCAGGATGACAAGCATGTCCGCGTGCAGCTCGCGCTCCGCCATTTCCCGCGCCACGCTCAAGGCAAAGATCAGTTGCGGCATTTGGGTCGCCGGCATCGGAGGCGCTCCTAAGAACTGGAACTGAAACTTAGCGACCTATCGAAAGTTCGACAATTCGACGATTTGGCTATGAAAAGCATGCATCAACGCTAGCGCCGTATGGATTCTCACCATGTTGATGGAGCAAATGCCACGGCAAGCTGACTTTGGTGACGCAGGAAGGAGCGTCCTGTCCATACCGCTGAGGCCTAGTCGGGATGGTGATACTAGAAGCCGGGAGAGGACCAGCCACTTTGGCCGGCCCCTCCAGCATTGTCGGGACTGAAAACTACCCCCGCCCTGTCTGCCGTGGGCGGCAAGCGCTAATTCAGGAGTGGGTCCGACCTTCAAAGCCCCACTGTCCTCGGCAGACCAGCGAGAGAAACAATAGCGCTGAGATCAGGGCCGGCCTAGACGGACCTAGGTCCTAATCCGATTGGAGTAGGTTGGTTGGCGAGGTCACGCTGGAAATTTCGCAGATAGAAGCAGCAAGAAGCTCTGACGCCAGATGCGGCGACGGCCCGAAAACGGATCAGGCCGGATAGGCATGGCGGAATAGGCCACGTTCAGCCCGCGCCCGGAGAAACGCGGTCGCAAAATCAATAACTTGTCGATATCTAGACAGATTTGGAGGCCTCGCCCGGAATTGAACCGGGGTACAAGGATTTGCAGTCCTCTGCGTCACCACTCCGCCACGAGGCCTCACGCGGTCGAAAAATCGAACCGTGGCGGTCGTTTAGAACCATCCTAGATAAATCGCAAGGGGGTCCATTCTGAATAATGTCCTTTTTCCATTCTGAATAAGCGTTTCCAGAACGTTCTTCCACAGGCTTAAAGTAAGGCGCTTGGATGAGATGGGCGAACGCTCGATCTGTCCAGAATTCCTATGCGCGTTGGAGCGCACTATTTTTCTGCGCGTCGAAAATATACATCTAATATCGACGTTGCTGGCTATCATTGCCAAAGGACTTTCCGAGCGGTTTTTAGTCTATTGGCGTGAGCGATGGCAGATAAAGACGGCGGGATAATCTCAACCGTTGCCCAGGTTGTCGAAAAGTTCGTTGGCGACTACTCGATTTGGCTTTGGTTGATGGTATTTGGTGCGTGCCTTCTCTTTATGGATTCTCGCGGATACGTCAGCATCGCCCAGTTACAGACCCATCGTCAGAGTCAAGCGATGATCGGATTTGTGTTCGCGACTTGCATGTTTTTGAATGCCCTGAGACCGGCGGCTCCGTCTTCGAATTCCTTTCGGCGGCTGCCGGATTGAACGAAGCATTTACCGCATCAGCCTTCAACCTGGAAGATCATAAACCGCAGCGTTGTCCTGCACGTCTCTCAGCCCTTTGTATGAGGAGTGGCGCAGGTTCCCGTCATGGGTCCAAGCGCGGTACTCGATCTCCGCAATGAGCGTTGGCTGAACCCATACGAGGTTCTTGCGCCGGCCGGCATACCTAGAGCCCTGCTCATTCTTCAGGAGGGATTCGAGGAAGTATCGGCGGGCTGTAAGCTCGAGGCTGAGCGGCTATCGCTATATCGGTAAGTAGCAGGTTGTAGCTGGCGATCAGCCGCCCGCCGAGCCCGAGCTCGCGATCGGTGCGCTCATAGTTCGGGTCCCACGTCGTCTGGACGAAGCCACGACCGTAAGGAACTTGTCCGCCATTGCGACCAGGCACGCCGTACTTGCGCCCCTTCCCTTTGCCGTACTCGGCGATGGGTTCCATCGTGGTGGCGGTTTCGTGATAGGCGGTCGCCAAGACATACGCCATCTCGTCTGCAGCGAGGCTTTTGGCCGCGTCTAGAAGCGCCTCTATGCCTTTCACCTGATCAGTCGAGAAGCCATTCGGGAATAGCACGCTGCCTCGCAGCGTGTCGTAAAACGCCTTGCGGTCCATGGGACGCTCCAGATTGTTGGAAAAGAAAAAGCCTGCCGAAGGCGAGCGCTAATTGTACTTTGCTATTCTCGATTGAAGTGCAATAGTTACCGCACCGTGACTACGAGGGGGGCATGGCAGACCAAATAAATCTACCGCCGGACGAAACGGGCCAAGCTTACGGCTTCATGCGCCGCGTCTCTCTCAGACTCGCTCGTGGCGCGGCTTACGCTTTCATCGCGCTTTTGCTAATCCTCGCAACGGCTACGAGATGCACCGACCGTCGATTCTTGTCTTGACCACAGGGGCTATCGGTATGATCAGCGCAAGACTCGGCTTGGCCGCTTTGTTTCTTCTTCTAGCGCTGGCGATTTTTAGCCCTTCGGTTTTGGCGCAACTCGTAAGGGCGCTCTCCTAGCGCTCGTGTTGTGTGGGCGTTTGCCCTAGGCAAATGGCTTCCCGGACGAACCGGCCGTCATCAGCCGATGTTAGAACAAGCCGGGCGCGAGCAACCACCAGCTTGGAATGGGACGCTTACCCCTTTCTTTTCCGCGCAAGCGCCCATTTTAATACGCCTATTAGCGAAATTGAAGATTCGGAGCCGCCGCACTATCTCGCCCCCTGCAAACTGGGAGTAGGCCAATGGCACGATATGAAGAGACGAGGCGATTCCAATGCGCCAGCCGAGCCGGAAAGCTATGCACGGTCATCGAGCAGATCAGGACCGATCAATCCAGATTTGGCGACTTTAGAATGGGAAGAGTTGACTATTTGACAGACGACGGGGACGTCGTCACTCGTCTAGATGAAGAACACTTTCTCATTTTGATTAGCGAGGAAGAATTGCGAGTGACGCATCCGTAGCGTCGATTTTTTTCACCGAAAGGTAGGCAATCTACGCCCAATGGACGAAGTGCGAGCAATGGATGGTTGTGGTTTTATCAACCCGACCGGATGCGGTCAGTTTCTCTTGTAATGCGTACGGAAGCCCGCCCGGACCCCGGCGGGCTTCCTGTTGTCAGGGCTAGACTACCGCGTTGGCAGCGGCCTCAGCGTCTTCGACGGAAGCCGCAGCCTCGATCGCCGCCTTTGTGCCGAGGCGAGCCGGTTCGATCGCACCGCCGATCATCCGCCATTGCGTGAATGCGGCATAGATGACGTTCGCAACCTCGCCGACTGTTCATAGATCTCGGCGGCCTCGTTGATTGTCATTGCCTTGACGCGTTCAGGCGGTACGTGAGCAAGGCCGAGATGCGCCGCCAGCGTCTTATGGGTGATCCCATATTTGGTTGGACCACCGCTGTCGGTCTGGGCATCGCTGTAGCATCCCTCAGACCCGAATACGAGCGTGAGGGCTTTCGGAAGTGTCTCCCGGGCCATATGGACTATCTCCGATTGTTGAATGATGAAATCGAATTGGGTACGTGCTAGCGCCGTGATTTTTCAGTAGAATTCGTATTGCGTGATCATCACGCATATGCCCGGGCAGCCCCGACAAACCCGTTCCTTGTCGGGGCTCCCGGATCAATCACACAGGATCGCTGCGTTCGAACCCTTCTTCGCAGCGAGAAGGAGGATCTGGCGATGTGTCTTGGAGGGGCGCCGCCAGATCTTCCGCCCTTAGATCAGCCACGGCTGCGGGGCCTGGTGATGGGCACAGCCCGACAGAAGCTGCAACGAAGTTCTCCTGCGCAGCTACCTTCAAATTCATCGATGTTGGAAAAGAAAAAGGCCGGCCGAAGCGAGCCTGTTGCTGATAATGTAGAGCGATCGCCTAAAGGAGGCTTCGCTGCCTCAACCGACGAGTTGGCGACCGACAAAGAGCGAACCGTAGCCATTGAAATGCACGTGGTCAGCGTTGATGAGGTGGCCATTCACTTCATAAATCGGATACCCTCTATGAAAGTAGGATAGGAAAGATGTCGATGAACCAAGCCCGACGGCCTCTAATGAGCGGTTTGAAGCTTACAAATGTCCCTTACAGTCAGCTTCAAACGTTGTCAGGGGTTCTGCAAAAGTATCGCGGCACGCACTACAGATTACCACCCTCGGCCGGCCCTATGGCTCTCGCTTCGTCGGCAGTGTGGTAGACCCTGAGCAGGAACGCCAGTGGCCTCGCGATGGCGCGATCGTCAATGGGAACCCGAGCCAAATATTACCTGTGACCACAGCAACGCCTGCAGCTTGTATGCCGGAGTGAGCGATCAGGTGATAAATGCGGAGCGGAGCCCCGGCCGGCAAGTTGCTCGACCGGGAAACCATTGAAAACTAGTGCTTAGTGGCTTGAATAATTATCGTTCCCAAGGAGACCTTTGGCGCATCCATGCTAATGTTTGCTGCATTTTTTGAGAGCCACTCCTTCGCAAGGCGAACACTCTCTTCAGTGCCGGCCTTGTCCCGGCATACGGTCATCGATAAGCCGCCGTCGCTTTCACTACTGCGTGCTAGAGTGTAGCTTTCAAATCCCGTGACTGAACGCATAAGCTTTTCAACGTCTGCCTTATGCATCTCCAGCAATGAGAACAGCTCTTTCGAGCCCTTACCTGAGCTCGACTTTGTACATTATGCAGCGAAGCAAAGTGCTTGTGTCATCCGCTTGAGGCGGCTTGGTTGAGTTTCAGGAATGTCCGGGTCTGGCGGGTGCTGTCGATAAATATCCTGATCCCACAGGATCATGCGAACCGCACCGATGGCATCGGAGAAGGTGAACTCTGTTTTCTTGTACCAGGCGGCGGCATAGGGAAGGACGCCATGACCGAGCAGATCGCATGCCCAGAGTGTGACGAGGCTGTAGAGCGCCAGCAGCGACGGGGTCGTGCGCATGATGGCTTTGTCGTTCCACTGCCGTTGGGTTTCCACGCCAAGATGCGCTCGCGTTTCGGCGAAGGTGACCTCGATCTGCCAGCGCCGAACGAAATAGGCAATGATCTGAGCGGGCTCAAGGTTGACGTTGGTGCTCATGAACGCCTGGGGTTCACGACGGCCTGATGGATCGCGAACGAGAACCCAGCGAATTGGTCTTGGGGGCGTTCCACGCCGATACCAGAGGCCGGTTCCTGATGTGACATCAAGGGTTTTGTCGGTTTGCTTGCCGTACCAGGACGATGCGACGATGCGCTGCCACTCGGTCTTTGCGTCTTTGAGGAGCGTTTTCAGTTTCGGCAATGGCCTGCCTTTTTGCGCCGGTCGCCCGAGCGTATGTTCGTGCCGTTGATCTGGTGGAGCAAAGAGACTGGCATCCAGACGCAACCGCGTGATGAGAGTGGCCGTGTCGGGAAGAGCCGCAGCCAGTGTATGAACGGCAAAGCTGCTATCGCCGACAAAGATGATTTCGCGGCCCGGCAGCCAGCGGCAAAGCTGCAAGACGCCTTGCCTTGCCCAATCAGTCAGCAGCTTGTGCTTTCGGCCCTTCTTCTGATCATGGCGCTCAGAGGGACACAGGATCGTCAGCACCGGCAGGGCTTTAATACATTTTGCCCATGGGACAGGTGAAAGAACCATGAAGCTCAACCATCTCAAGCCGCTGGCTTTGACAAAGTGGCCATGGCTGGAGCGCACCGGGTCACGATAAATTCCACGCGCGGCGATGCGTTGGCCCCAACGCCGTTCGATTGTATCATCCATGCCAATCACGACAGGGCCCTCGGGCACGAGCCGGGCAACAATGATGGACAGCAGACGGGCCGCCAACGTGCGAGGGTTCCAGCGGGCTCGGTTGAGGAGTTGATGATAGGCGGCAAAATTACTTACCTCCGCGCGTCCGGTGATGCGCAGGCAGGCCGTCACCGTTCGCTTGCCAGGCGAAAGGAGCGCACCCATCACCAGGACCAGCAGATGCTCCCAGCTTGGCGCGGTAAACCAGAAACGAAACGGCGACAGCCATTTGCGAAGGATGTGGGGGACCGCGTCTCCCGGCTCACGGCTACAATCATGTTGTTCGCTCATCCATTCGTTCGAATCCGATCAAACGAATGGCGCAAGGCCGGGACCCTGCGGCGAATTGATTCACCCAGGGCTGCTCAGATGCCCCCGAAATCACCACCGATTTTGTACAAAGTCGAGCTGAGTAAGTTCTTACAACGACGTCCATAATGGATTTCCAATTCAGGAATGCGTTCATCATCTGTGAGCGTCCGGTGAGGGGATTTTGGTCAGGCGGGGAATTGGCGCAAGTTACGACACAGATGAATCATTTGTGACGTAACAGGGTATGAATGGCCAAGGTTGAGATCCTGACGGGTACGGAGCGACAACGTCGATGGTCCACAGAATTGAAGCTTTCGATTTTGCAAGAAGCGTTTAGTGCGGATGGGAGCGTTTCCGACGTAGCGCGCCGGCACGACGTCCTTCCGCAACAGATATACGCCTGGCGAAAGAAGTTCTTTCCACCTGAATTGAAATCTCCGGAGACCGCATTCATTCCGGTCTCGCTTATCGGAGCATCGGCGAGCCACAGCGACGATACCAAGAAGAGCGGTGTTCGGTCGAAGTGTAAAGACGTTGAGATCGTTCTGAGGAATGGCCGCTTGCTAAGAATTGCAGCGGACATGGATCTCCAGGTGTTATCGTCGCTGGTCGCTTGTGTGGAGGCAGCATGATCGGGCCTTCGGGAAATGTGCGGGTTTATCTGGCCTGCGGAGTGACCGACATGCGGCGTGGCATTGATGGACTGTCGGCGCTCGTTGAGACGGTTATCAAGGAGGCGCCAGGTTCCGGCGCAATCTTCGGCTTCCGCGGAAAACGTGCTGATCGGATCAAACTTTTATGGTGGGATGGCCAAGGGTTCTGCCTATTTTACAAAATTTTGGAACGCGGATACTTTCCCTGGCCGACGGCGAAAGAAGGGGTTGCGCATCTGACGCAAGCCCAGTTGTCGATGCTTGTTGAGGGGATCGACTGGCGCCGACCTGCGTGGACTTCCGCTCCCGGTCGAACGGGTTAAAAGCTATATTTTGCAATGACATCCGAGGCATAATGCTAGCGTTTCCGGCGCAAATCGGCTACGTATGCGGGTATGGAAACGACGCCGCTGGACAGTCAGGACGAGCTATCTGTTTTGCGCGCTCTCGTCGCTGAACAGGCGGCGAAACTTGAGAGCCAAGAAGCTGAAGTCAGCAAGCGAGACTCCATTATCGGGCTCCTGCGCGCGCAGTTGGATTTGCTCCGCCATCGGCAGCATGGCGCTTCTTCGGAAAAGATCGACCGCAAGATCGAGCAATTCGAGCTGATGCTGGAGGAGATCGAAGCCTCCCGTGCCGAGGCCGAGCTTCGCTCCGGGAAAGCTCCTTTGCCGGAGTTGGACGACGCACCGGACAAGCCGAAGCGCAAACCATTGCCCGATGGTCTTCCAACCGAAGAACTGGTCTATGCGGCACCCTGCAATTGTCCGACCTGTGGTGGTACATCGTTCCTGAAGGCCGCTGACAGGGTGGTCCAGGTGATGGAGCACGTGCCGGCGTCCGTCAAGATTGTCCGCCACGTCGAAAAGCGCATGATCTGCAGGGACTGCGATACGACGGTGGCAGGCGAAATGCCGACCCTGCCGATCGAACGCGGCAAGCCCGGACCGGGGTTGCTGGCCCATATCATGGTCGCCAAATTCGACGATCACATCCCGCTCTACCGTCTATCCGAGATGTACGACCGGCTGGGGATAGATATCTCCCGATCCGTGATGGCCGACTGGGTCGGCCGCGTGTCAGTTCTGCTGGCTCCTCTCATCTTGCTGATTAGAGCCCATATCGCGGCGGTCGATCGAATACATACGGACGATACCCCGGTGGATGTTCTCGACCCTGGGCGAGGAAAGACAAAAACCGGGCGGGTCTGGGTCTATGTCTTCGATGGCAGCGGCTATCAAGATCCCACTCCAAGAGCCATTGCCTACTACTATAGCCCCGACCGCAAGGGCGCGCATCCAGCCGACCATCTCGCTGCCTTCAGCGGCGTGATGCACGCGGATGGCTATGGTGGCTATAAGAAGCTTTACGGCAACCAGATCATCGAGGCTGCGTGCATGGCGCATGTACGCCGCAAGTTCCACGATGTGATCAAGCTGAAGCCATCTCCAATCGCTGACGAAGCGCTGTCGCGCATCGGTACGCTCTACGATATCGAAGATCGTATCCGCGGCATGTCGGCTGACCAGCGGCGTACACTGCGCCAGCAACACGCCAGGCCCCTTCTGGAGGACCTCAAGAGCTGGATAGAAGAGACGCTTTCGACGCTGCCACAGAAGCAGAAGCTGGCTGAAGCGATGCGATATGCCCTCTCGCGATGGGCAGCGTTGAGCGTTTACATCGATGATGGCCGTGTCGAAATCGATAACAACATAGCTGAACGAGCCATGCGTCCGCTTGGAATCGGAAGAAAAAATTGGCTCTTCGCCGGGTCAGACAAGGGCGGTGAGCGCATCGCCAACATCCTGACCATCATCGAGACTGCCAAACTCCATGGCCACAATCCGGAGGTCTATCTCACAGACGTCCTGACCCGGATACAGAGCCACCCAAAGGATCGGCTCCAGGAATTGCTACCGTGGCAGTGGGCGCCTGCAAAAGACCGATACGAGGCTGCGTGATGGCACGCTCGAGGTTCATCTATACGCTGAAAGAAGTCGCCGGCATGATCGGCGAGAACCTCGAATTAATCGAGGAGGTGACCGCCAACTCAGACAATATCGCCGAGGGCGAACTGGTATATGTCCGCGATGGCAGTGAAGATGGCACAACAGGCCTGACCGAAAATGGAATTGACGACCTTCGAGATCTCCTGGCCGACATACGGACGTGGGATGGTGGAATCCGCCAGTTCCTCGTCGATGAACAATGCGATCCCGAGATGATCGAGCGCGTCATGGCAGATGAACTAAGCCGCAAGTCCTAAACCGCGCCTCGTAGACGCAAAAAATGCGTTCGCCGGACGCTCACCATCATCTGAACGCATATGGTGGAGAGCATCAATCAAAACCAACGGCTCCGGTCCTGCTGACCACTATCCCTGATATGGGGCGCCTTCGACCGAATGCGAGTTAATAGTGGCATGGCCTCTAAAGCGATCGGAATCGGCAACAAAAAGGCCGGGGCGAAATCGCACCGACCTTCCTCACGTCGCATCTCAAACCAGTGCCTTGCAGTGGGTAATCACACAGCCAATGGGCGCCAAGTAGCAGAAGCGCCATCATCAGGAAATTCTCGATCATCGTTTCTCAACTTGTGGAGAAGTCGAACAACGAGCAAAGCGCTCAGGAAAGCCTGTGAGCATCGGCGATTCTTGCGATGTCCCCTTGATGGAATCGGCAGTTTCCAACTTCATGGTGTTGCAACCAGAGAAGGATATGCACCTGGATATACCAGCGCACTAACCGGCATTTCGACCGCACTTACGATCGTGAAGCAGTTGAACGACATCGACCAGAAGGTCGACGAGGCTTCCTTCAAGCTTAAGATAGCCGAAATTAGCAGCGCCTTTGCGGAAGCAAAGCTTGGTCTTATCGACGCCCAACAAGAACTGAGGCAGAAAGAAACCGAGATAGCGGCTCTTAAATCGTCCCTCCAGAGAAAAGACGAAACCGTCGAGCATAGCGGCTATCGCTATCGTTGTGACGCCGAAAAGCAGCCGATCGGAACTGCTTTCTGCCCGATATGCATGGATGATGGCCGCTTTGTTTTGACCGTACAGTCAGATAAATCCGGCCGGCCATATGTCTGCCCTCGCTGTGACGGCAACTTTGGTTACCTATCGGCTTTCCGCTAGAGCGCTCGCTATGTCCCCTGTCCCGGCGGCTGGTAGAAATGCTTAAAGAGCCCCCAGAGGAGACCTCTGAACACGCTAGAAGATCGCCGCAATACTACGCCGACCAAATTGCCAAACTTGATGACATATCGAGCTAATGAAGCGCGGCGTCATCTCGTAATCGCGCATCTCTCTGACAGCCTTGTCGGCCTGGCCGAGCAAAGTCTGGGTTTCCTGCATCGCCGCCTTCTTCGCGGACTCCAGGTCTAGCCAACTCTTAGGGCGTTCCTCGGTGGCGTCGCCTTCCTCGACGGCCTCCATAAGAAAGACGCGGGCCAGCGTATCGGGCCTCGTCCGAGATTTCATCTCGACCGTGTCGAGCGGCTTCAGCACTCGCGCCCACGTTCCGGTCTCCTCCCGTACCTCCCTGACGGCCGTAAACTCAGTCTGCTCGCCCGCTTCGATGTGGCCTTTCGGGAGCAGCAGCTGCGAGGGTTCGTCCTTCGCCCCTACCAGCAGATACTCGAGGCCTTGTTTGCTTTTCCTGAAGACGATGCCCCCGGCATGGGTCAATCCGTCCGCCCTGGCCGCCGCCGCCGGCGCCGGCGGATTCTTCAGTCCCTCTTTCGTGATCACCAGCCAGTATGCCTGCTGGGTTGTTTTGAATCGCTGTTCGACGTAGCGGTACAGGGCGAGCCCACCAAGCACGGCCGCGATCACTACGCGCAGCCAGTCTTCCCTGAAAGCGTAGATCACTCCGAAGATGGCAAGCGCGACCACGAAGCTGCGGAAGAACTTCGCGTCGGCTTCGAACCGCTGCACCTGCGCCAGGCCTTCCGGACTTTCGAGCGCCAGCCGTGCCTTGCACCACTGAAACGCGTTGATCGTGTTCTCGGCAGAGAGCTGCTGCAGGCCCGCTGTCTTCAGTCGTTCTGCCTTCGTGACTGCTCTATCAGGGTTGGGGCCGAACAGCAGGTAGGAGGGTGCCAGCCTGCGCAAGAGCTCCGGAGAAAGCCCTTTTCCCTTGGATAGCCTTTTCGTTTGGCCGAGATCGGTCCACGCCCGCATTGGATCGTAGATCCATTCGTCCAGCAGCGCGCCGATCAGAAAGATGAAATGGCCGAGGAAATAGCTGACGAACAGGAAAACACCCCACCCGACTTCGTTGGTGTCCGGGAACAGGGTAGAGTCATGGGGAACAAGTTCCCCGCCGAGATACGCGACAAACATGCCCGGCAGGATGATCGAGAAGAAGTCGACCAGCCCAATGAAAAACTTCTGCGGTTCGAAGTTCATGGCCCACCCCGGTCGTAACCACGTTCTCGCAGGCACCAATAATATCACAATTTTCTCATGTGAACGAACTGATCCGCAGTGGCTATTGGTTCGGTGTCAGAGGAACTGCCGCCGCGGTCCGTCGAAGCTGCACGCTCGCCAGTCCGGCAACCACGGGGACCGAGGCTCGTCGAAAATGAAGAACCCACCGACGGGTCACCGTGGCGGGCGTTGAGCCGCCCGATCGCTCCAGACGGCCTCAACTATTTACACGACTTCCGTGCTTTTAATGTTGTTGAAAACACGGTTTTCGTGCATTACAATCTTACCGAAGCAATCCAGCTTCGGGAGGTCTAGGAGCCCTTCAATGTTCGATCTCAAAGCATTCCGCGCAAGCCTGGACCTCACCCAGCACGAGATGGCGGAGGCTATGGGCATGCCCTTCCGAAGCTACCAAGACGTCGAAGCAGGCAAGAGCGCCGTGCGTCCAGTGCATGAGGCTGCAGCCAAATATGCCGGTTGGCTCATTCGTCAACAGGGACGACACAAGGGAGCTCGTCCGCTCCATTTCTTCTTGGCCCGTTTCCGCGGTGAGGAAGGGGAATGGACTGCACCATGGACCGTCTGGGCGGAAGACTTCAATGATGCTGTTGAGCGCTTTTACACGCTCGGAAGCATTGACCGATCACAAGAGTTGCAGATCAGGCTAATGCCAGAGAACGCGTCCAAAGTGTTCGGGCACGCAAGGAAGCATGCCGAGGCTGTTCTCGAGCATCGGGATGCAACTTGGCCCGATCAATAAACACCCGCCACCCGGTGGTGACGGGCTGTTACAAAATGGCGCTCAGAATATGCGCGGCGACTTACGTTGCCTGACTTGCGCCTTCCCGCTGGCGACGGTGTTCAGTTCGTTTGCTCACCCAAATTACAGTAGTTGAGCAGCAAAGTGCCTGTTCGTTCACGGCTTGTCCGGCGCCTTGAAATTCGGTGCCCGAGCCGACGCGCGGGCTGTGAGGATGCGTCCCCCGGTCAAGCTGGCAGAGCCTCAAACTTCTATGCCATCTGACGCTTGACTCCGAAGAATTACGCCGGACCCGAGCCTTCTTCCTCCTCGAATGTCACCGCGACGTCGCCATTCGCCGACAGACGCACCTTGTCGCCTTCAATTTCGGCCACCAGCCCCAGAGGGATATAGTGGTGGTGTCCGCGATGCGAACCTTCGCCACTGTCCTTTTTGGTGAGCTTGATCCGATGGCCTTCGACGTGGTCGACTGTGCCGACATGGACACCATCGGCTCCGATAACTTCGGCGTGTTCCTTGATCTGCCCTGCATCTACCATTGGGATTCTTCTCCTTTCCGCGACTAACGCCGCAGAGCGAGATAAGATCCATGGAAAAGCCCGCCGACCGGTGAAGGTGGCGGGCGATTGGTGAAAACAACCATTCAGGCCGCATGTTCGATTCGCGAGATCAATCGCGATGAACATGAAAGGCAAACTTTGGAATTGCAATTTTGTATCGACTGGCTGGACCAGACGGGGCCATTGGGTCGCCATCCGAGAAGATGGGGTTTAGCTTTGCTCGGACCTTATCCGACCGCCTCAGACGCAACCCGTGTGGCTGCCGCGGAGAGTGAACGCCTCGGAATGCCAAGCTGTATCGAGGTGTCCGCCCGCCGACCGGGTGACAAACCGGCGACGGGCTCTCTGGCGCTATAATTTGAGGCTCTGCAATGGACGATGCGCGACGAAAGCTGAGAATACTTTCGGATCGCCGGGATGCTGAAGGTATCAGTCCGGGCCATCCCCACTACATGGAATAATTCCAACCGGCACTTTGGTTTAAGTGCCGTTTCGCCTAAATGTTGTCGAAGGGCGTCGTGACCCTTCGCTACAGAAGGAGATCAGATGAAACTTACACTCGAATACCGGGAACTCACCATCAAGCTCGTGATCCCGCCCGTGCTCATCATGCTAATACTCAAAGCTCTGCACTTCATAGCCATGTAACGCAGTGAAGGAGTGGCCGCTAGACCCGGCCACTCCTTCAATTCCTATGCCGCCGATTTCGGCGAGCTTCTCTCTGCTTGCGACGTTCGTTCTGCTCGGCGGCCCCATGAGAAGTCCCGGGCCTCGATGTCAGCGGCTGCTACCATCCAGGCGAAGTGTCGCGGTTCGTCTATGTTGACCTGAATATGCTCGATTTCGGGGCACGGTCGCAGCACTCTTTTCCGTAATTCCGATGGATGTGCTCGACACTCCGGCACCACTTGCTAAAGGACATGCCGCCGGCTTTTGACTTCGCCCATGACCAGAGGCAGCGGCGATCCCGCTCGCGCTGAACGTGGACGATCAGGTCGTTAGCCCTTTCCCAGTCGGTGACATCCTTCACCTGAAGGCGGATAGACCGAGCATCCCAGAATGCCTGACGCTCTTCCTCGTATCGCTGGCCGGCCCATCCCGCTTGGTCGACATGGTCGTGAACGTATGGCAGAGCCTGCGCGTTCAGCCTTGCTGGCCGCGCCGTGTTTGGCAGCCGCCGATCCACTTCCGCAGCGTGGATGAACAGCTCGGCTATTTCGTCATGCGTCATTCTCAGATCTCCACTAGCTCGGGCTGCCCGTAAACCTGCCGCAGCATCAGATATACCATGCCCCCCAGTGCAAATCGTGGCTTCCTCGATCGGTGCCGGCTATGCGCCATGGACCGTGCTTCCGACCATCCCGACAAGATCCGCCTGAAGCCGCAAGACGGACAAGCTCGCGCTCCACCCGCTGGAGTACGCCGACGAGGATGGCTCGCTGGTGAAGCTCTACGAGAAGGCGGAGGAGATCGTAAACAAGACGCCTCGTTACGGCACGTCGATCGTCTGCAAGAAGAACGGCCAGCTATTCGGAGACGGCACGTTCCTCGCGCATGAGGTTCGCGAGAGGGCGGACAAGCTCCGAGACGAAGGAAAGCTCGACGCGCCATCCTTCAGCCTGGACAAGTGCAGGCACGGCGGCATGACGGAACTGGAAGAAAGCGGGCTCACCGGAGGACAGGGTCGGGTGCTGTCAAAGCACAAGACTGCGGCGGCCTATCGTGGCTATGCGAAGGAGACGGAAAAGCGCGTCTTGGAAGCCACGAAGAAGCGTTTTGGCCATTCTGAACAGCCGAAAAAACTGAATGAAAACAATGGTCGTAAAACGAAGAAAACGCCTGAAGTAGGGGCGCTTATTCAGAACGGGCATTGATTTTATTGGAAATGCTGTGGATTTGCAGTCCTCTGCGTCACCACTCCGCCACGAGGCCTCACGACGCTTCATGACCGAAGCGTTGGCGGGCATTTAGAATGAATAGAAATCGAGTGCAAGGGGTTGTTGAAAAACCGATAGGATTTCAGGTCGTCATCCCACCGGTTTCTGTGGTCAACCACTAGTAGGGAGAGTAGCACTGCCGCCGCGGACCGTAATAAGGCTGGTAGGTGTTGTCATACGCCCGATACGACCGGTAGCGGCTGTAACACCAATCGACGTGCGAATTGCCCACCGGTCGAGCCACCGGCTGCGAAGCAATCAGGCCGCCGATGATGGCGCCGGCTGCAAGACCGCCGAGCAGCGCACCCGCATCGCTGTTATGGCCGCGGTAGTAGCCGTCGCGATAATAGCGATTTCCGGAATGATTTCCGTAGTAACGATCTCCGTAACGGCCATGGCGGTAGCCGCCGCAACGGTAAATACTGCAGCGGTCGAAGCCGCGACTATTTCTCGCACCGGAATCTCCGAACCCACCGCGGCTCTGAGCCGAATGCTCATCGCCTGAATTTTCGGCAAAAGACGGACCGACGCCGGCCAGGCTTGTGGCGATTGCCAACACCAATACCGCAAGTTTCTTCATTCCAGCACCTTCTTATTTCCTGCATGCTTGTACACTTACGCGCATATCTCATTAACGCTTAGCTAGGTGCGAGGTTCCGGGCCGCGCACCGTTCGGCATTTTCGCTTGGGCTGCCGGATGATCACCGATTCAAGGGTTGGATTTACGCCTCTTCACCCACCAGACGGAGAATCGCCGCCGCATCCGACGGACGAGATGCAAATCGTGCGACAACAGGATGAACCCCAGCGGAAGCATCCAGAAGCCGAGAACCGGCAGAAAACCGAAAACGCCGCCGAAGATCAGCAGCACGCCGATTGTCATCCGGGCAAAGCGCGACCGCGGGAGCGGGATGCTTACGGAACCCAGAATGAGATGGCCCGTGGTGTGGTCGATGCCAAATCGCTTGGCGCTTGATTTTCCAGTGGTATCATGTGCTTCAGTCATCCACAGGAAATGGGGTTATGCAGGTCGAATACAAGCGGATGTCATTTTTTTGAAAAAACCGCTTGGCAAATCGGGCAAGCGTTTGTATTAGGCCACTCACACCGCGGCGAGCGGTGATCCCTGGTAGCTCAGCGGTAGAGCATTCGACTGTTAATCGACAGGTCGCCGGTTCGAATCCGGCCCGGGGAGCCAGTTTTGAAAGTAAGCGCCTGCTTTTGTTGTCCGAAGCAGGCGTTTACTTCTCCACTTTCCCTCCCCACTTTTGAAATCGACCACGAGCGGCTGGCTGCGGATAACTTGCGCCGCAGCATGTCTGAGCCGCGAGCGCCAGCGCCGCCCCCTAGCCTGTCGGGCTTTCGCTTTTTCTGGTGGGCGTTAGCAGAGCGCAACGGAACCATTCGCAGGTTTGCGGGTTTTATCAACGCAATCACTCTGACAGGTAGTTGCGCGCGCTGGCCCCCGCAGTCCCTCAAGGCGCCAGCACAAGAAGGCCCGGAAGCTCCCAGCGCCGGGTCTTCATTTTGAGTGCTTAATGCTTCCCGCCGATTTTTCCGTCAGACCCTGATCCGGCTCCATCATCCCGTAGCGTGAACGAGTCCAGCAGACGGCGACTCTCGCGCATATGGGCGATCAAGCGGCGAGCGTAGTTGTCGTAGGCGCTGACTTCGTCGGATCGAACTGGCGGCAGTCTTTCCATGCGCGAATCCTCCATTAGGTTAACCTAATAGAGATGAGAAAACGGGCGGAGGCAACTGATTCTATTGGGGTAGACCGGTCGGCGCGCTGCTGGTGGAGGCGCAGGTGGTGACCGCGCCGGCCATTGGTATATACAAGAGGCCACGCCAGGGAGGCGGGCCGGCGCGCAAGTATCGCGTCTAAAACTTGTTCATGATTATGTCGAAGAGCTCACCGCTCTTGATTGTCTTGTAGATCAGCCAGTCCATGGAACCTCGGCCGAAGTTGCAGTCGAAACACGCCAACGCCAGGCGCGACCGCCTGTTGCTGCCGCCATCCGATCGCCGATCAAGATGCTCGAGCGTTTCCACGTTAGGCATCCTGCTGTTAGGGTTCGTCAGGACCATCCGCACCCCGCAGCAGCAGCAGCAGAGGTTTCGCTGCTTGCGCCTGAGCGTTGCGCGGAGTCCTGCCTGCTTGATCCTCACTGCGTGGTTCCGCGTGGCCAATGAGTGTGCTCGAGCGCGTCGCCTCGAACGGTTCGGTTTGGACGTTCGTGATCGCTAGGGAGGTTTATTCCGTAGATTTCTCTACCCATTGCGCTTCGCTGACGGAGAATGACGATTGCTCCGGTTTCATGGAAGTCGACGAATGACGCCTTTGCCCTTTGCGACAAGATCAGCTAGACCCTGCGACCGGGCGCGACTGCCATTAACTTAAGAATGGGGTCGGGTGGCAGATTGACGTCACGCCGCTGTCACGAGATCACGTGACCGCCCCTGATAGCTCCTTGACCGCCCTCACGCGGCTCGCCTCGCTTTTTTCATCGCGGCCCACCAAGCTGCAAATTCGCCGTCCAAGGACAGCGGACACCACCATACCGGAGGAGACATCGAAATGCCTTCGGGATTCGTGCCGGCGGCAATGCCTCTGATGTCTTTGGTGGGAATAAATCCGATCTTCAAGAATCAGCCGTCGCCCCACGCCGTTCAGCGCAGCGCGAGGACGTGCAACGAGCGTTCTTGGCCGGAATGGAAGCTTTCCCAGGGCCGCGGTTGTTGTCGCTTAAGGAAGTCGCGTCGGCGCTGAATGCATCTCCGTCAACTACTCAACAGTTAGTCGCGTACGGCGAGCTTGCATTTGTTCAGATAGGCAAAGGCCAGAGCGAAAGCGTATGGCCTTCTTGTAGTCCGATGTGTAGGGTCTTATAAAGCGGCAGAGGCCAAGGACCCTACACATTCGTGCGCATGACAGCTTCTCCAAATTACGCCAATGCCTGAAGCCGAGGGGCAAAGCCGGCCTTCAGATCATCGCCATTCGCCCCGAGGCGTTTTCCCAATATCGGACGAACCCCGATTCCATCCAGCGCTACGTCGTCCCCGGCGGCATGTTGCCGGCACGCGACCACCTGGCCGAACTTGGCCGCAAGGTGAATTTGTCACTGGTCAGGGACTTTGCTTTCGGGTTAGACTACGCCCGTACGCTTGCCGAATGGCGTGAGCGTTTTTGGTCGGTATGGGAGCTTGTTGGCCCATTGGGCTTTGACGAGCGCTTCGAGCGGCTCTGGGAATTCTATTTTTTGTATTGCGAAGCAGGCTTCCGCGCTAGAAAAATAGACGTCCGCCAGGTCGTCTTTGCGCGGAATTGACGAGAGCGGATGGCGGCCAATCCGGGAGATGACCTCCTGTCCGGCCGCCATCCGCCTCGTCCGTGCCTTGGACGCCGAACACTACTCTGCAGGATGCGCCATACCCGGTCGTGCATGCTTTTCAAGCGGCCGCTCCCGCCAGCCGGTCGAGCGATTCACTAACCAGAAATAGAGACTATAAGGCAGGAGATTGACGAGCTTCATCATGTAGGTGAAACGCTTCGGGAAGATAATCTCGAAACGCCGAGACTTGAGGCCCGCCGAAATCTGCTCGGCTGCCTCCTCGAACGAGACCAGAGAGGGCATGGGAAATTCGTTCCTCTTCGTTCCAGGAGTATCGACGAAGCCCGGATTGATGAGCTGAATGCGGATGCCCATCTTGTCTAGATCGAATTTCAGACTTTCCGCCATGTTGATCAAGGCGGCTTTTGTGGCGCCGTAGGCCGCACTGGTCGGCAGGCCGCCATAGCCCGAAACGGACGAAACGATGGCGATTTGTCCGTGCCCCTTCGCCTTCATGTGCCGTACGGCCGGGACCAGGCAATTTACAACACCCTGCAGATTGACCGCGAAACTCTGCTCGAAATCAGCAAGCTTCAACTCCTCCGCGTGGACAGGCAGATAGACGCCGGCGTTGAAGATCGCCAGTGCGAGCGCACCATGTTCATATTCGATTGAAGCAAGCACGTGCTCCATGTCTTCGGCGTTCGTGACATCGCCGTCGAGCACGATAATGCTGCCGGACAGGTCGGAGGCCTCGGCCTGCAGTTCGGCGAGCTTCTCATGGTCGCGGGCGGTGACGGCGACCTTGTATCCATCTCCCGCGAGTTTGAGTGCCAGCGCTCGCCCAATTCCGGAACTCGCGCCGGAAATCCAGGCTATCCCATGTTCGGGACGAGCAAAGAAATCTTGCATGGTACATCTCCTCCGGGCCGCCTTTCTGAACGTCAAAAAAGTCCGGGTGTTCCTCGCCATCTCCCGGATTTAGGCCTGTATCACACCATTGTGGCTGCTTTCAGCCGATCAGGTCACCTATGAGCTGACGGAAAGATCCAGTCAGCTTGACCGGCGCATCGAGAACCGAAAACGCGATGCAGGGACGGTCCTTTTCGGCGATCGGCCGGTGGTCAACGCTCTCATCTGCTACCGAGATATCGCCAGGTCCGAAACGACCGCGAGCATCGTTGAACGCGCCGTCCAGGATCAAGGTCAGTTCCATTCCCTTATGGGTGTGCGCCGGCAGCGCGCGGCCGGCCTTGATCCACATCAGGCTGACTTCACAGCCATCGATGTTGGTGGAGTATTCCTTGAAGCCTGGAAGCTTCGTCTTCCAAGGCACTGTATCCACATCATAGCCGACCAGATTGCGTATCGCTTTCGGGAAGAAGCCGCCGTGTGCCTGCAGATCGGCTGGCGCCTGATCTTCGGCCGGCGGCGCGGAGCCGAAGACGGCAGCGAGCTGCGCCTTGCGATCGCTGATCGCAGCCTCCGGTATCTGCTCGAGAGCCTCGCCAGCCATGGATTCGAGATCGCTCACCAGCAAGCGATGATCCGGCTTCATTTCAAGATGCGATTCCACCAGCACGCGCGCCGGCTCAGGAAGGGATCCGGCGACGTAATGCGCCATCAGTGCATCGACCGTGTCGATATGATCGGGAACCATGACGGTTTCGGTCGTTTCCGCTTTTAGAGATTGCTTTGTCGTCATCCGTACGTTGAAAGTCAATCTCCGGATCACTAAGGCGGCGAACGCTCAGTCTCGACCACTCTGGACGCATCGAAGTCTAATTTTATCGTTGCGCTCAAAGGGATGGAATAGCATTTCTTGCCAACCTAGCCTTGTGAAGGGAAAAGACCGTTCCTAAACTAAGCGTTCAAATGAGGCAGAGTCCATGACCGTCTATCCCTCCGTTCTGGAAGCAATCGGCAACACCCCCCTGATCAAGCTCAAGGGCGCGTCGGAAGCGACCGGCTGCACGATTCTTGGCAAAGCGGAATTCCTCAATCCCGGCCAGTCGGTCAAGGATCGCGCTGCGCTCTACATCATTCGCGATGCAGAGAAGAAGGGCCTGCTGAGGCCGGGCGGCGTTATCGTCGAGGGGACGGCCGGCAATACCGGCATCGGCTTGACCGTCGTTGCGAAGGCGCTTGGCTACCGAACGGTCATCGTCATCCCGGAGACTCAGAGCGAGGAAAAGAAGGACGCACTGAGGTTGCTCGGCGCAGAACTCGTTGAGGTGCCTGCCGTTCCCTACAAGAACCCGAACAACTATGTGAAGGTGTCCGGAAGGCTTGCCGAACAGCTGGCAAAGACGGACCCGAACGGCGCGATCTGGGCAAACCAGTTCGACAACGTCGCCAACCGGCAGGCCCACATTGAAACGACAGCCCGCGAAATCTGGAACGATACGAACGGCAAAGTGGACGGCTTTATCTGCTCCGTTGGCTCGGGGGGGACGCTTGCGGGTGTCGCAGCCGGCCTCAAAGCCTTCAGCAAGGACATCAAGATAGGCCTTGCCGATCCCGACGGAGCCGCGCTCTACGAATTCTACAAGAACGGCGAACTTAAATCCGCTGGCTCCTCGATCACCGAAGGAATCGGTCAAGGCCGGATCACGGCAAATCTGGACGGTTTCACGCCCGATTTCGCCTACAACATTTCGGATGCGGAAGCCCTGCCCTACCTTTTCGATCTCGTCGAGCATGAAGGCCTGTGCCTGGGTGGATCGACGGCGATCAACATCGCCGGCGCGGTGCGCCTTGCCAGGGAGCTCGGTCCCGGCCATACAGTCGTGACGATCCTCGCCGACTACGGCAACCGCTACCAGTCCAAGCTCTTCAATTCGGACTTCCTGACGTCGAAGGGCCTTCCCGTTCCCGCATGGCTCGCCAAGACGCAAACCATACAGATCCCATACGAACCAGCAGCGTGAGACCCCATGCCCGTCAATGCCCTCTATCGTGACGATTTCTATCTTTCGACATGCGAGGCGGTGGTGACCGCCGTTCACGATGACGGGGGCATTGAGCTGGACCAGACCTGCTTTTATGCGACATCGGGAGGCCAGCCGGGCGACACCGGCTTTCTCGAGCGCACGGACGGCAGCAAGATCACGCTCGGGCAGACGAAACATGGAGCGACAAAAGACATCGTCGTGCATGTGCCCCTCGAAGGCGAAGCCAAGCCAGCTGTTGGCGAAAAGCTGGTGCTGCATGTCGACTGGCCGCGTCGCTACAAGCTGATGCGAATGCACACGGCCTGCCATCTGCTTTCCGTCGTCTGCTCCTATCCGATCACCGGTGCCGCCGTCGGCGAAGACGAGAGCCGTGTTGACTTCGACATGAGCGAGACGATCGACAAGGACGACGTGACCGAAAAACTCATGGAGCTGGTGCGGCAGAACTATCCGGTTTACCTGCAGTGGATTACCGACGAGGAACTTGCGGCCAATCCCGGTATCGTCAAATCCAAGAATGTTCGCCCGCCGATCGGCCTTGGCCGGGTCAGCCTTGTCTGCATCGGCGAAAACTCTGCGATTGACAGCCAACCTTGCGGCGGCACACATGTGTCCGAAACTCAGGAAGTCGGCCAGATTCACATTGCCAAGATCGAGAAGAAGGGCAAAGAAAACCGGCGCTTCCGAATTCGCTTCGGCGCTCCCGGCGACGAAGCTTGACGGTCTAGGGAGAGCAAAATGAGCGAAAAGAAGAGCCGTTTCGTCGTTTCGGCCGATTGGCTGCAGGCGGAACTCGGCAAGCCGGATTTGCGGCTCCTGGATGCGTCCTTCTATCTGCCGGCGCAGCAACGCGATGCTGACGCGGAATACGCCGCCGGCCATATCCCCGGCGCGATCCGTTTCGATCAGGACAAGATCGCCGATCACTCCGTGCCGCTGCCGCACACCATTCCTTCGCCAGACCTTTTCGCAATCGAGGTCGGTAAGCTCGGTATCGAGGAAAAGGACCGCATCGTCGTCTATGACGGCATCGGGATGTTCGCCTCTCCGCGTGTTTGGTGGCTGTTTCGCGTGATGGGCGCGCGGAATGTGTACGTGCTCGACGGCGGCCTGGACGGATGGAAATCCGAGGGCCGCCCGCTAGAGACAAACGTGCCGCACTATGAGCCCAAGGTCTTTAGGCCGACCTATGACGCCTCGCGGGTCGTCAATCTCGACACAATGCGGGACATCGTTGCGAGCGGCGCCCTGCAGATAGCCGATGCCCGAAGCGCCGGCCGATTTACAGCGCTCGAGCCCGAGCCGCGCGCTGGTATGCGATCCGGTCACATGCCCGGGGCGCGAAACCTGCCATCGGGCGTCTTCGCCAACCAGGGCCGCTTCAAGTCGCTGCCGGAACTCCAGCAGACGATCGAGGACGCGGGCATAGACCTGTCGAAGCCCGTGGTGACATCCTGCGGCTCCGGCATCACAGCTGCGATCGTCACGCTGGCGCTCGAATCGCTCGGCCATACCGACAACAAGCTCTACGACGGCTCCTGGAGCGAATGGGGTGGCCGGGACGACACGCCCGTCGTCACTGGCCCGCCAGAACCGGTCAAAGCCTGACACGATGGTGAAGGCCCCCTCGTCCATGAAAGCCCATATTACGCGCCTGGAAATGACGTCACCGCCGAAGGCAAGCCTGCCGGTGCCGATCAACATCCAGACGGCGATCATGCGGGCTCCCGACATTCCGTTGCCGTTCTACCGCTATCTCTACCGCCAAGTCGGGGCCAGATGGCAGTGGGTGGACCGTTTGCGGATGGTTGACGAGGATCTGGCCAGGGCGCTGCACGACAAGCGCAACAGTATCAGCGTGCTCTACGTGAACGGCGCACCCGCCGGTTTCTATGAATATTTCATCGAGGATGAGGACACGATCGAGCTCTGCCACTTCGGACTGTTCGAGCATGCGCTTGGGCTGGGGATCGGAAAGTGGTTCCTGCTGCAGGCGCTCTATGCAATCTGGACGCTCAATCCGAAGCGGGTGACGACCACGACCAACAACCTCGATCACCCGCGCGCCTTGCAGCTCTACCAGATGTTCGGTTTTTCCCCGGTCTCCACCGGCTCGGGCATCGTCCGGCCTCTCAGCGACAAGGAACTTCTGGAGTTGAGTAAAAGGGACTGGTGAGCCGGCAGAGGCAAACCAGTCCGAAGAGCACCTGCAGGAATCGGGTGGTATGTGTGCCGGCAAAGGCGCATCTCATGGCCATCAGCTAGGAGATCTGCCATGACCGACATCCGCTTTTCCGCCATGCCCACTGCCGACGCCGAAAATCTCTGGAACGGCGGTACAGATGCCTACGGTTTCTTGCCCGAGACGATGGTCTCTGACGGCCCAGGCCATCCCTGCCGCCATTGCCTGAAGAATATCGATGCGGGCGAGGAACTGCTGGTCTTCGCCTATAGGTCGTTTCCCGAGCTTCAGCCCTATGCCGAAACCGGTCCTGTCTTCCTCCACAAGGAACGCTGCGAGCGCTACGCCGCCGAAGAAGTCGTACCGCCGGTCCTGACCAGCCCGGATTTCATCGTGCGCGGCTACAATGCCGAAAACCGCATCGTCTACGGCACCGGCGCGGTGACGCCGACACCCCATATCCGCTCCTATGCCGCCGAACTCCTCGAGCGGCCGGAGATTGCCTACGTGCATGTGCGCTCGGCGCGCAACAATTGCTATCAGTGCCGTATCGACAGATGACAAGAACGCCGGTCGCAGGAGACTGCGGCCGGCCTGCATCACCTAACGTGAAGCAATTTACGCAACGTTCAGTACGCTTTCCGGAGTGTAGGATTCATAGCCCAGCGCTTCGGCCACCGGCTTGTTGGTGACGCGGCCCTTATGGACGTTGAGGCCGTTCCTCAGGTGGCGATCTTCCGCGATCGCGCGCAGTCCGCGGTCTGCAAGCGCCAGGCCATAAACGAGCGTCGCATTGTTCAGGGCATGCGCCGAAGTGACCGGCACAGCGCCAGGCATGTTGGCAACGCAATAATGCACCACGTCATCGACAACGTAGGTCGGCTCGGAATGCGTCGTTGCATGCGACGTCTCAAAGCAGCCACCTTGGTCGATGGCGACGTCGACGATGACAGAGCCTCGCTTCATGCCCGACAGCATTTCACGGGTGACAAGCTTCGGTGCGGCAGCGCCCGGAATGAGCACAGCGCCGATGACGAGGTCGGCCGAGAATACCTCCTCTTCCAAGGCCTGAATGCTGGAATAGCGCGTATGGACACGACCGCCGAAGATATCATCGAGCTGGCGCAGGCGCGGTAGAGACTTGTCGAGGATGCTGACGTCGGCACCGAGGCCTGCCGCCATCCTGGCCGCGTGCAAGCCGACCACACCGCCGCCGATCACCGTGACCTTGGCCGGCAACACGCCAGGCACGCCTCCGAGCAAGATGCCAAGGCCGCCATTGGCCTTCTGCAATGCGGTCGCCCCCGCCTGGATCGACAGACGTCCGGCGACCTCGGACATCGGAGCAAGGAGCGGCAGGCCGCCGCGATCATCCGTCACAGTCTCATAGGCAACAGCGGTGACGCCGGAGGCAAGCAGGCCCTTGGTCTGTTCCGGATCGGGCGCGAGGTGAAGATAGGTATAGAGAATCTGGCCATCGCGAAGCTGCGCCCACTCGGAGGGCTGCGGCTCCTTGACCTTTACGATCATGTCGCACTTCTCGAAGATCTCCTTGGCCGAGGCGGCAATCTTTGCGCCAGCGGCCACATAGGCGGCATCATCGGCGCCAATGCCGGCGCCTGCCTTGGTTTCGACCCGGACCTCATGGCCATGGGCAACGTACTCACGAACGGACGCAGGTGTCAGGCCGACACGATATTCATGATTCTTGATTTCCTTCGGGCAACCGACACGCATTGGCGTTCCTCTCTTTTATGTCCGCTTGGCGGAATGTCTTTGACGGGGAAATCCAACCACCACAGCCGCGAAATGTCCTTGCAAAGAAGGTTTGCTCTGATGCTGATTTTCGAAGATCATTGCGAATTCGAGCAAATAATCGAAAGTTCTTCGAATGTCCGAACTTGACGCCATCGATCTTGCGATTCTGAAGACGCTTCAGTCCAATGCCCGCATCACCAATGCCGATCTTGCCGCCAAGGTCGGATTGTCGGCATCGGCCTGTTCGCGGCGGCTCGACATATTGGAGAAGAGCGGCGTCATCAGCGGCTATCACGCCCACGTCTCGCACAAGGCGCTCGACTACAGGATGATCGCGGTGGTGCACATTTCTCTGTCGGGCCAGTTTGCGAAGACGCTCTCCGAATTCGAGGCTGCCGTTAAGCGCTGTCCGAACGTCCTCGTGTGCTATCTGATGTCCGGCGAATATGACTACATTCTCCGTGTCGCCGCCCGTGACCTGGAGGACTACGAGCGCATCCATCGCGACTGGCTCTCGGCGCTTCCGCACGTCGTGAAGATCAATTCCAGCTTTGCGCTCCGAGAAGTCATCGATAGGCCAAATGTCGGGCTTTGACAGAGCCCCAAAACCGGCAGACAGTCCCCGGCGCGGAGCTGCCGCCTCGCTATCCCCTGCCTGATCCCCCGCTGTAAGACACACGCATGAAATCCAAGACCCAAGGCTATATTTTCGTCCTGTTGGCGATCACCATCTTTTCGCTGCAGGACGGCATCTCGAAGCATCTGGCATCCGCCTACCCGCCCGTCTTCGTCACCATGATCCGCTACTGGGCGTTTGCCGCCTTCACCGTTGCGCTGGCCTGCAAGATGAGGGGTGGCCTGAAACAGACGGCCAGGACAAAGAGGCCGTTCCTACAGGCGATCAGGGGCCTTTTGCTGGCCGCGCAGGTGGTTGTCGTCATCAACTGCTTTGCCCTGATCGGTCTTGCCCACTCGCAAGCGATCTTCTCGGCAACACCGATTCTCATTGCGCTGCTTTCAATGCCTATCCTTGGCGAACGGGTCGGCTGGCGTCGCTGGACGGCGATCGCCGCGGGTCTGGTCGGGGTCTTGTTGATTCTGAAGCCGGATGGCGGATTCTTCGACTTCAAGCTGCTGCTTGCCGTCTTCTCGTGCTTCCTGTTTGCCTTCTATGTCATCGCGACGCGGCTTGTCAGCCGGGACGACTCGGCCATGACGAGTTTTTTCTACACGGGCGTCGTCGGCGGCATCGGCATGACGCTGGTCGGCCCTTTCTATTGGACATGGATGTCGGGGTGGGATTGGGGATGGATGGCGCTTGTCTGCATGACCAGCATATCGAGCCATTATTTTCTCATCCGTGCGTACGACATGCTGGATGCCGCCGCCGTGCAGCCGCTGACATATCTGCAGCTTGTCTATGCATCGATAATCGGCGTCGTGATCTACAACGAGAGGCTGAGCCTCAGTATGATCATCGGCTCTGTCATTGTCGTTGCGGCAGGAATTTTCACCGTATGGCGGGAACACGTCGTTGCACGCAGATCCCATCCACAACCGACATCTCCGTAATTTTAGATCGAGCTATTAAAGCATTCTCAATGTTCACCCAGTAGATTTCATCCACATGTTTCTGGTGGAGCGTAACATGCAGAACAATCTGAATATCATCACTCGCAAGGCCGAGCGCAAACATTGCCGCATATTCGGTAAGGTCCGCTATCTCACCAAGGAAGTGGATGTGCGCATCCTTGACATGTCGGTTACCGGCATGGCCGTCGAAATCCGGGCGCCGATTCATGCGGCATCTGGCAGCCGTGTGCAGATCCTTGCCGATGATCTCGGCACCCTTCATGGCATCATCCGCTGGACCCACAATGGCCGCCTTGGAATTCAGTTCGATCCGAACTCCAATGCCCGCGCGCAGGTGTCGTCGTATTTCCGGTTCTTCCACAAGGAAGTGAAACCGGTCCTGACGCGATAATTGCCCTGTCATTTTCAGGGTTTACTCCTTCGCAAATCACCCTAGTCTCGCCTGCGGGCCGGGCGACGCGTGATTTTCGAAGGAGTTTTCATGTCTTCCATTCTCGATCTGCCGCCAATGACCCGCCGCTCATTGCTTGGTGGCATTGCTGCCACGTCTGCACTCATCCTGCTTCATCCCTTTAGTGCGCGCGCGGGCGCCAATCAGGCTCATCTGCGCCTGATGGAAACGACGGATATTCACGTCAACGTCTTCCCCTACGACTACTATGCCGACAAACCGAACGACACGATGGGCCTGGCGCGCACCGCGACGATCATCGACAACATCCGGGCGGAAGCTGCCAATTCTCTGCTGATCGATAACGGCGACGTCTTGCAGGGCAATCCCATGGGTGACTACATGGCCTATCAGCTCGGCATGAAGGACGGCGATGTGCATCCCGTCATCAAGGCAATGAACACGCTGGGGTACACCGTCGGCACACTCGGCAACCATGAATTCAACTACGGTCTCGACTTCATGTTCAAGGTGCTGGGCGGAGCAAACTTCCCGTTCGTCTGCGCCAACCTGACGAAGGGCCAACTTGCGTCCGACCCGACAAAGGACGAGCTGTTCCTCAAGCCGTACGTCATCGTCGAGAAAGCCATCAAGGACGGCGCCGGCAACGAGAGCCCCGTCAAGATCGGCTTCATCGGCTTCGTACCGCCGCAGATCATGCTGTGGGACATCAAGAACCTCGAAGGCAAGGCGCAGACGCGCGACATCGTTGAAGCTGCCAAAGCCTGGGTGCCGGTCATGAAGCAGGAAGGCGCGGATATCGTCATCGCGCTCTCGCACTCCGGCATCGACGGTGCGGCCCCATCCGAGAAGATGGAGAATGCATCCCTGCATCTTGCCGCGGTCGATGGGATCGACGCGATCTTCACCGGGCATCAGCACCTCGTCTTTCCCGGTCCGAAGACTTGGGACGGCATTCAGAATGCCGATCCAGTGAAAGGTGCGTTGCACGGCAAACCCGCGGTGATGGCCGGCTTCTGGGGCTCGCATCTTGGCCTGATTGATCTCCTGCTGGAAAAGGATGGCAAAGGCTGGCGGATCGTCGACTTCACATCGGAAGCGCGGCCGATCTACCACCGCGATGACAAAAAGAAGATTATCGCCGATGTGGCCGATCAGAAGGACGTCATTGAGGCTGCGAAGGCCGAGCACCAGGCGACGCTCGCTTATGTGCGTACCCCCGTCGGCAAGACCTCGGCGCCGCTCTACTCCTATTTCGCGCTGGTTGCCGACGACCCGTCCGTTCAGATCGTCAGCCAGGCCCAGACCTGGTATATCAAGCAAATGCTGGCCGACACCGAATACAAGGACCTGCCGGTGCTTTCGGCAGCCGCACCCTTCAAGGCCGGGGGACGCGGCGGCGCGGACTACTATACGGATGTGCCGGCCGGCGCCATCGCGATCAAGAACGTGGCAGACCTCTACCTGTACCCCAACACGGTTCAGGCGGTCGCCATCAGCGGCGAGCAGGTGAAGAACTGGCTGGAGATGTCAGCGGCGATGTTCAATGAGGTCAAACCCGGATCGAAGGATGCAGACCTGCTGAACAACGCGTTCCCATCCTACAACTTCGATGTGATCGACGGCGTGACCTACCAGATCGACCTGTCGCAGCCGCGCAGGTTCGATGATGACGGCAAGCTGATCAATGCCGACGCAAACCGCATTCAGAACCTGCAGTTTGATGGCAAACCTATTGACCTCAAGCGGAAATTCGTGGTCGTCACCAACAATTACCGCGCCGGCGGCGGTGGAAAGTTTCCGGAAATTGCCGCCGACAAGGTCATCTTCCAGGCGCCGGACACGAACCGCGACGTCATCGTCCGCTTCGTCCACGAAGAGGGCACGATCAATCCGTCGGCCGACGGCAACTGGACCTTCAAGCCACTCTCGGGAACAACGGCAGTCTTCCAGAGCAGCCCGAAGGCAAAACAGTTCCTGGCTAACGTGGAAAGCGTCAAGATCGAGGAAGCAGGCGACGGCGCCGAAGGCTTCTCGAAGTTCAGGTTGATACTGTAGATGTGAGCTTTCAGAAGGTTGTCCGCTCAGAGCGGAATGGGAGGCGCGAGGTACCCGCGTCCTCTTACTCGGCCGCAATCGGAAAATCGGGCGGCGCCAGCTCGGCCAGTTGAGCCGTAAAATCGGCGTGCCTAGGGCATTGCTCGAGCCTCACCCGAAACGCATCGATCATCCAGCTTGCCGCCGGACCTGGCGGGCTGGCGATCCGTCTCATGGCGTAGATCGGATATTCTCCCTGCTCGAAGGCCGGCAAGTCGAGATGGACCAAAGCGCCGCTTCTCAGATCGTTGCGAATAAGCGAGGCGGGCAAGCCGCCCCAACCAAGCCCACCGCGAATGAGGGAGTGTTTCGTCGCAATGTCACTGACCCGCCATGTCTTGTAGGAAAGTACATTGAAATCCCGGCCTTTTGTCAAACCCGACGCGTCCGTCACCACCAACTGCGTCTCCTCACGGACATCCGCCAGGGTCAGCGGTCTGCCGATCTTCGCCAGCGGATGATCATGCGCGGCAACGGGCATCATGAAGGAGTGTCCGATTTGTTCTGCAACAAGCGCATCGTGTTGCTTCAGCAGAGCGCCGCCGATGCCTATCGTTGCCTTGCCGCTCAAAACGAGATCCATCACCACACCGAGTTCCCCTACCGTCAAACTGAGCGCCACGGACGGGAATTTGTCACGGAACCCGCGTAGCACGTCGACGACCGCATGCGACGGCACCATGACGCTGATCGCCGCGGAGACCTCGGCCTCCAGTCCTTCCTTCAGCCCCTTTACGCGGGCGCGCATCACCTCGAGATCGGAGACAAGCCGCCGCGCATCCTCAAGAAGCGCCTTGCCCGCCTCCGTCAGCTTCGGCTGCCTCGCGCCGGAACGCTCGAAGAGCGGCACTTCCAGTTGAGCCTCGAGGTTGGCGATCGTGTAGCTGATGACCGACTGAGCGCGGTTGAGCGTGCGGGAAGCTGCCGAAAAGCTGCCCGTCTCCGCAACAGTGAGAAATACTTGCAGCTGGTCCAATGTCGGGTTCGGAAGCATTTGCCATCCAATCTATCGATGATTTTGATCGACATTATCACAGTTTTTTCGATAGCCGGCCAGTCCTATTTTCTTCCCGAACAAGCGGCTCGAGGCTCCCAAGACGAGCCGCGGAACCCAATTCTAGAGGAAATTCAATCATGTCGTCCATCCTGCTTCTGACTTCCAGCCCGCGCGTAGACTCGCTTTCCACCACGATCGCGGCTGACCTCGTTGAAAAGATCAAGACTCAGCAGCCGGGCAGCGTTGTCGTTCGCCGCGACCTCTCTGCCAACCCGCTTCCGCACATCGACGATCTCTTCACCGCCGCGATCCGCAAGCCAGCTGATGCCCGCACCGCTGACGAAGCCGCGGCTGTGAAGACGTCCGACGAGCTCGCCGCTGAACTGCTTGCCGCCGATACGATCGTCATCGGCACCGGTCTCATCAACTTCAACATCTATTCGTCGCTGAAGACCTGGATCGACAACGTCGCCCGCGCCGGCCTCACCTTCAAGTATACCGAAAGCGGCCCGGTCGGCCTTGCCACCGGCAAGAAGGTCTACGTCGTTCTCGCCTCCGGCGGCGTGTACTCGCAGGGCCCAGCAGCCGGCATGAACCATGCCGTTCCGTATCTGAAGTCGGTCCTCGGCTTCCTCGGCATCACCGACATCGAAACGATTTACGTCGAAGGCCTCGCCTTTGGCCCAGAAGCTGCCGAGAAGGCAATTGGCGCTGCCAAGGCTCGCGCCGAGGAAATCGCCCTCGCCGCCTAATCGGTGTTCAGACCGATATTGGAACGGCCGGTCCTCACCGGCCGTTTTCATTTTGTGCCGACCTCGTTCACGAAAGCCTTCACGGTATCGAGTATCTCGCTGGCGAGGCTTTCATCCTTCGCGATCCGTGCGAGACCAAGTGCGCCGGTCATGAGACAGGACGTGATTATCGCCTTGCGGCGTGCCTGTGTTTCATCGGTCGTGTTGATGCGCGCCTGCATGATGTGTAAGTTCATCTTCATCTGATCGGTCGCGAGCGACCGGCACCTCTCGCCGGCGCGCGCTATATCAGCCGTGAGGGCTGCGAACGGGCATCCCCCAGCGGTATCGTCCCGGTGTTCCCCGCTCAGGTAGGTCGCCGCATACTCCTGCAACGGAATATCCTCCGGAGCCCGCCCTTCCGACCGTACCTTCGTGGTCCAGGCGCCAAAAGCTGCTTGCATCGCCTCGACCACCAGTTCGTCACGCGAGGCGAAATGCTTGTAGAAGCCGCCGACCGTCAGCCCCGCCTCCTTCATCAGATCCGCGACGCCTACGCCTTCCAGCCCCTTCTCGCGTAAACGCTTCGAGGCGATTTCGACAATCCTCTCGTGCGTCTTGCGCTTATCCTGCTGTGAGTGGCCCATGAAAATTCTCTCCGGGGATCGGTTGACTCATAAAGATTATACTCATAATCCTTATGGATGTCGATCGTAATCCAGATCGAGCAAATTTCCAAGAGGAGTCATGCAATGCGTCTGCAGAACAAGGTCGCCCTGATTACGGGCGGAAACAGCGGCATCGGTCTTGCGACCGCCAAGATCTTCCTCGATGAAGGGGCCAAGGTGATCATTACCGGTCGGAATCCCGAGACCCTCGCGGCCGCCGAAAAAGCTCTCGGTAGCAACGTGCTCACGCTGAAACTCGACGTCACCGATGTAGCGGCCACGGAACGGGCATTCGCGGAAGCAGCTGCCAAGTTCGGCAAATTTGACGTGCTCTTCGCCAATGCCGGCATTGGCGGTGCTACCCCACTTGGAGGGACGTCGCTGGAGCAATTTAACGCCATCATCAGCACGAACCTCACCGCCGTGTTCTTTACGGTCCAGTCGGCACTGCCGCATCTCAACGATGGCGGCTCTGTCATCCTCAACGGATCCGTGCATGCGGTGCTTGGTGCGCCTGGCTGGTCTGCCTATGCCGCCACGAAGGGTGCGGTACGCGCCATGACCCGAAATATGGCGTCCGAGCTTGCGCCGCGCGGCATCCGCGTCAATCAGGTCACGCCCGGCGGCACCAAAACACCGATCTGGCAACCGATGGCGTCCACCGCCGATGCAATGTCCGCGCTCGAAGCCCGGCTGGGCGGAATGAGTCCGCTCGGACGAATGAGCGAAGCGGAGGAAATTGCCAAGGCTGCGCTCTATTTCGCCTCAAGCGATTCGGCTAACGTCACAGGGATCGAGATCGTGGTCGACGGCGGCGCGACAAGCGCGCCCTCCGGCGCCAAGATATTCCGCGCCGGTTAATCGCTAGCCAGTCTTCACAAGCCCAGGCTTGCCAACGACGCAGTGGCGGCCGCCTTTCTTTGCCTGATAGAGCCTCTCGTCGGCAGCCGAAAGGACGGTTGTGAAGCTCACGCCGTCGGTATCGGCTGTCGCCACGCCGATGCTGACGGTAACCGGCTTTCCGTCCGGCGTCTTGACGCTGCTTGCGATCGTCCAGCGCAAGCGTTCGGCAAGACGCATTCCCTCAGCATGGCCGGTTGCCGGGCAGACCGCGACAAATTCTTCACCGCCGAAGCGGAAAACACGATCGGCCGATCGCAGAATGGTGCCGAGGCGAAGCGTGATCGCCTTCAACACCTCATCCCCCTGCAGACGTCCGAAGCGGTCGTTGTCGTCCTTGAAATGGTCCGCATCCAGGATAATCACAGTGGCGAAGTGCCCTTGCCGCAGCGCCTCACGAACCATGACCGGCGCGTCCATCTCCATCCGGGTGCGGTCGTAAACACCAGGGTGAGATAGCCAACCGCCTCAATGGCAAAGAGCAGCAGGTTAATGGCTTGCATCAGGCGCCCCTGTCATCAGCCAGCGCGTAAACACCAGAGCGCTGCGTCCACGCCAACAACCAACGGCGGTGAACATGACGGTCGGTTTTGTGTGGCGCAGGGAACGTGGCTGTTCTGTAAGACTTCGGACACCAAGATTCTTCGCAATCCTTTAAGATTGCGTGAGCAGAAACGTTGCCCCGGCAGATGCCGAAAAACCGCGTCGGAAGCGGATCAGACCTGACGAACTCTTGCGCCATCGCTGAACAGTGACGGACCGTTCTGATCGATAATCTGCTGCGCCTTGCGTACCGTGCACTCGATCGCATCATCGGAAGACCCGAACATATCGGCGCGGATGAAGTTGCGTACGAGGACTTCGCCATCAACAGTCTTCTCGATCCGGCCGGCGAGACGATATTGGCCACCTTCCTTCTGCGGCTCGGCGTAGATTGTGCAGTCGCCGTAGAGCTGGGGCTCGGAGGAGACGCCTGCCGGAGCGTCAGCAGATTTGCCGACGCCTGAAAACATTGAAAAAATGCTGGAGAAGATCGAAGCCATACTCCGCCTTTATCATGGCAACTCGTACCGGAAAAGTTAAATGATGAGGTTTGCGAGGATCTCGTTTTCGGTGATGTCCTCGAAGCCGATGGCAGCATTCTCGAAATTCGCGACGAGTTGCGCGAAATTTTCAGGTGCCTTGGATTCGATGCCGATCAGCACCGAGCCGAAATTGCGAGCCGTCTTCTTCAGATACTCGAAACGTGCGATATCGTCGTCCGGGCCAAGCAGGTTCAGAAAGTCGCGCAAAGCCCCCGGTCGCTGCGGCATCCGCAGGATGAAGTACTTCTTCAAGCCGGCATAGCGCATGGCGCGCTCCTTGACGTCTGGAAGGCGTTCGAAATCGAAGTTGCCTCCAGAAACGACTGCTATGACAGTCTTGCCTCTCAGCACTTCCGGATCCATCGCGGCGATCGCGGTCAGCGACAATGCCCCTGCCGGCTCAAGGACGACTCCCTCCACGTTCAGCATCTCGCCGATAGTCACGCAAATCGCGTTTTCCGGCATCAGCATGACCTGCTCGGTCGGGAATGTTTCCAAGGCGGCGAAGTTCAGCTCCCCGATCCTCGCCACGGCCGCGCCGTCGACGAAATTGTCAACCTTGGTGAGCGTCACCAGGCGCCCTGCCTCGATGCTTCGCTTCAGGCTCGGCGCTCCGGCCGGTTCCGTGAAGATGAACCCGGACGTCGGCACAACGCCATCGAGATAGCCGGTGATGCCAGCCGCGAGGCCGCCGCCTCCCACCGGCATGACGACCATATCAGGTACCGTTCCCTCGGGCAGCTGCTGCAGGATTTCGGCAGCAACCGTCGCCTGGCCTTCGATGATATCCGCATGGTCGAAAGGCGGCACCATCACACCGTCGATCGCCTCGACGTGATCGCGCGCGGCCTGGTAACATTGATCGAAGAAGTCGCCCGTCAGCTTGATGGTGATGAACTCCGCACCGAAAATGCGAGTCTTGTCGATCTTCTGCTGCGGCGTCGTCACCGGCATGAAGACAACACCAGGCACACCGAAATAGCGGCAGACAAAGGCAAAGCCCTGGGCATGATTGCCGGCCGAGGCACAGACGAAGGTCTTGCCGCCGGCACCCTCGGCGATCGCCTTGCGGAAGAAATTGAAGGCGCCGCGAATCTTGTAGGAGCGCACGGGCGAAAGATCTTCGCGCTTCAGCCAGATGTCGGCGCCATAACGCGCCGACAGGTGCTCGTTCAGCTGCAGTGGCGTTGCTGGAAAGAGGCTGCGCATGGCCGCCTCGGCGCTCTCGACATCCTGTCTGGTCACGGTCGTTCGTCCATTCCTGTTTCACCTTCGCTATCGCACAAGTGGGCGGAGCGAGAAAGCCCATATCCGCCAGCTTCCAAAGCTGGTGTGATAACGCAATTGTGCGCTATCAATTCGCTCGCGACGGAGCTACATCGCCCCGATGATCTCAAGTAAATTTGCAAGGCCAGGTGCCTGGCTGCTTCTCGCGGCCATTATTTTCGCCACGCTGTCGCCGATCGGGCTGCGGCCGCATACCGTGACCTCGGTCAATCTCGACCGCGCGCTGGCCTATTCGTTGGTCGGCTTCATGTTCGCGGTCGCCTATCCGCGGCATTGGCTCGCGGTCGCCATTCTCTTGTTCCTCGGCGCATTGGCAATTGAGTACCTGCAATATTTATCCCCGACGCGCCACGCGCGCCTGCACGACGCGCTCGTCAAAATCCTTGGTGCATCCGTGGGAGTTTTGGTAGGCTGCGTGCTGAATAAAGTCCGGTTCGCAAAATCTGCAGCGAGCATCTCGCAGATATGACACAGCCGCCTGCTCTTGACTGAATGGCCGCAGTCGTAGATGGAGTGGGCTGCATGCCTGCCGCCCATTCACGCTCATTGGTTCGGTCTTGGTTGACTTAACTCAACTCGGAATGGCACAGTGCCGCACAACCTCCCGTCAATGCTTTATAGTTCCGCCGAGCCCACGACATTGCGCATCATCTCGCTCTCCACGATCCCTCCGCGTTTCGCTAAGCTTGCGCCGACGCTTAACAGCCTCATAAAGCAGAACGGTGCAGTGGATGAAATCCGGCTCTACGTTCCCAAACGATATCGACGATTTCCCGACTACGACGGGTCTCTTCCATCTGTACCCGCCGGGATCACGATAGTTCGGCCCGAAGAAGATATGGGGCCTGCGTCTAAGGTGCTGTTTGCTGCGCGCGATCTGCGTGGGAAAAAAGCGCAGATCCTATTTTGTGACGACGACAAGGTGTTCTCGCCTAATTGGGCCGCTCAGTTGTTCGCGGCACAGGATGAGCGACCGGCGGAGTGCGTAGCCTTGATCGGCAAGGACGTGCCAACCAATATCGCGAGACCTTCCGCCTTTGTGCCGAAAGCAATGCGTAGGCGGAAAATAGATCTTTCGCTCCGCGTCCGCCGAATACGACATAAGTTCGCTTCCATAGTGTTGCGTTTGGATCGGCCGAAACCGATGCCAAGCTTGGTTGCGGAAGGCGGCTATGTGGACGTACTTCAGGGGCTCGGTGGTGCCGTCGTGCGTCCCGAGTTTTTCGATGATATCGCATATGACATTCCTGATGTCATATGGGCAGTCGACGATGTTTGGTTGTCCGGCATGCTCGCGCTGAAAGGTATCCCGATCTGGCTTCCTGCCGGGCTGGAAGAACCACGGACGACCGCTGCACACGATGTCGCCTCACTATACCTCGCCACCATCGAGGGTGCGAACCGTGCTGAGGCCAATCGCCGGTGCATCGAGTACATGCAGCAGCATTTCAATATATGGCGGTAAACTGCCCATAATTGGTAATCGACAGAGCAATTTAACAGACATCTGCAGTTACGCGAGGACAGACGTGCGCGGTCCTCACCTGGCGAAACGATTACCTGACCAAACTCAAGCGTGAAGGTCTGATACGGGAAGGCTGCACCCTGCATGGCCTGCCGGTCGCGTATGCGGCGACCGCGACATCCCATGCACAACGCTTGGATGGACTACGGGACCTTGCTCGGGGAGAACGACTGGGACGCCCTCAAGACCATCCGCCTGTGGACGAAGGCCAGCCATGAAGCAATCCATGACAAGATCGCTGCGCGGCTCAAGGTTGATCCGATCGATCGCTTCTCGCTCCAGTTCATGCTGGACACCAGCCTGTCGGACAAAGACAGGTTCCCGCTCAAGCTCAGCGATCTGATCGTGATGGGCCTGAACCCGAAGAAGGCTCCTCGTGAAATCGTCCGGGGCTCCGGTCCCGATCAGGTCATCGAGAAGCTGCCGATTGGTTGGCCTTGCGGGTGACCGCTGGCTGGCATCGCCCGATCTTCCACGACAAGGACTTCCTCGACTACGAAGGCACGGCCATGTACGTGGACCCCTCCGGTCGTTGTAAGGACGAAACCTCGTGGGCTGTCGTTAAGATGCTCCATGGAGTTCTCTATCTGACCGATGTGGGCGCTGCACGGGGCCACGGGTAGGGGCGCTAAAGGCGCTCCAATGGGAAATGAAGGGCGGGAATGTTCATTCATGTCCCTCTCAATCATAAGCGCTAATTTCTGTGCGCCTTCTGTAGCGGAGTGCTGTGAGGCATGAAGCGTCCACCAAAAAATAGGTGGACACCAAATCATGGATGAAGATGCTCCTAAACTGCAGGTACGGCTTGTTGGTCGCGACGGCCGCCGTCGATATGACCCTGCGTCGAGAGATCAGCTTGTCGCGGCGTGCTTAGAACCCGGCGTTTCGGTCTCGCGGCTGGCGCTGGAGCACGGCGTCAATGCGAATCTCGTCCGGAAGTGGATGAAGAAGTCCAGAGCGGAGCGTCAATTGCCTTTGGCCTCGGCGTTCGTTCCGGTTCAGATTGCTCCGGATATGCACTCGGGTTCTGCTGGCGATCTGAAGAAGACCAAGCCATTGAGCCAGTGCCTTCCCGCATCCAAGGTGAGCGCACTCCTGCCGAACGGGGTCAGCCTGACCGTCGAGTGCGCCGGTGTGGAAGTGCTGGAAGCAATCATAGGAGCGCTGGGTCATGTTCAGACTGGGCGGTGATCTCAAGGTTTACCTGCATCGCGAACCGATCGACTTCCGCGCGGGCATCAACAGCCTGGCGGTCCTGGTCCAGGAGACGATGGCGCTGGATCCGTTTGCGCCTGCGGTTTTTGCCTTCTGCAATCGCCGGCGTGACCGAATGAAGCTGCTGTTTTTTGATCGTTCCGGTTTTGTGATGGTCCTGAAGCGGTTGACCGAGGACAGGTTCAGATGGCCCCGTTGCGAGGTGCCGGTGGTCATGCTGACGACAGAACAGCTTCACTGGATCCTCGATGGCATCGATATCGACGCAATGGTGCGCCATCCGGTGCGGCAATATCAGATTGCCGGCTGACGGATGTCGAATTGAGCAGTTGACGCGGCTGGGCGGTTCAGATTCAAGAATCTGATGACTCGCACCGGCGAACCGAGCATTGCAGAACTGATGGCGCAATTGGCAGCCAATGCTGCCGAAATCGCTGCGCTCAAAGCCGAGAAGGAAGCGCTCTCGCAGCGGGTCGTCAAGCTGGAAGAAGAGCTTGCACTGGCAAAACTCCATCGCTTTGCCCCCCGCAGTGAAAAGCACATTGATCGTCTCTTCAACGAGGCCGAAGAGGCTGCGGTCGAGGATGGCAGCGAAGCAGGCGATGTTGTCGAGCTTCCGGACACCGGCCTGCCAGCGGTAGAAGGTCAAACGGGAAAGAAGCGTGGACGCAGACCTCTGCCAGAAGACCTGCCACGCGAGCGCGTCGAATATGACCTCCCCGACGATCAGAAGTCTTGTCCCTGCTGCCAGGGTCAGATGCATCGCATGGGCGAGGCTGTTACCGAGCAGCTCCATATCGAGGTCAAGGCAAAGGTCCTACAGAATGTGCGGTTCAAGTACGCTTGCCGCCATTGCGACCGCACCGGGATCAACACACCCGTCGTGATCGCACCGATGCCGACGCAGCCCCTGCCGGGCAGCATCGCTACCGCCTCGACGTTAGCCTTCGCGCTCGTCCACAAATACGTCGACGGCACACCGCTTTACCGCGTGGCTCAGACATTCGAGCGTGCTGGTGTTCCGATCAGCCGCGGCGCTCTCGCTCACTGGGTCATCGGCTCAAGCGAGAAGCATCTGCACCGCATCTATGATGCGCTGAAACTGCGGTTGCGATCGCAGCCTCTCATTCATGGCGATGAGACGACGGTTCAAGTCCTCAAGGAAAAGGACAAGGAGGCCACCAGCACATCGTACATGTGGGCCTATCGCAGCGGCGAGGACAGTGACCAGCCAATCGTACTGCTCGATTATCAGCCCGGGCGCGGCCAGATCCACCCGCAGACCTTCCTTGGTGACTACCGCGGCATATTGGTGAGCGATGGCTACACAGCCTGGCGCACATTGCATGGCGCAACCCATGTCGGATGCATGGCTCACTCCAGGCGGCGCTTCGTCGAAGCCCTCAAGGCAAGAAAGAATGGCGGCGGCCCGCCGGAGCAAGCGCTCAGGTTCTTCGAGCAGCTCTACCGGATCGAGAGGCAGGCGCGAGAGATAAAGCCCGACGCCGGTGAAACGCAGGCCGCCTGCATTCGCCGCTTCCGGCAACAGCACAGTTTGCCTGTCCTGAACGCCCTCAAGACGTGGCTCGATAACATCGCGCCGAAGGTCGTGCCGGATACCAAGCTCGGCGATGCTGTGTCCTACACCCTGAACCAATGGGATTATCTGACGCGCTACACCAGCGACGGCAGGATGCCGATCGATAACAACATCCTGGAACGCGACATCAGGGTTTTTGCGACCGGAAGAAAATCGTGGCTGTTCAGCGACACTGCTGACGGAGCCAAGGCCAGTGCTGTGATTTACAGTCTGATGCTGACATGCCGCGCCTGTGGCGTCGACCCTCTGATCTGGCTGCGCCACGTACTCACCGAGTTGCCACAGCGCGAAGAGAATGCCGACATCGGCGACCTGCTCCCGTTCAACTTCTCCAAGACCTCCACGACCGAATAGAGCCGGATACCGCGACCGATGCTATCCGCCGTTCGGTGTGGAACAGGCGTCAATACGCATCGAAAATCGCGCTTACTCTCAATCAGTGTCTTTTGGTCTATCCGGCGATAGGTCCGACGCTAGGGACAACTAAACGCGCACCATAGGGACAGCTAAGGGATACCTATTGGAGCCCTCTAGTCGATTGATTCCAACACTTGGTGCCCTCGTCTGACGGCTGCGATGATGTCGTCAGGGTCTGCCTTCCAGATGAACGGCTTGGGCTGTTCGTTGTGCTCTTTGATAAAGCGGTTGATGGCTGCCTGAAGATCAACAACGGAATGGAAGACACCGTTTTTCAGTCGTCGCCGGGTGAGCTTAGCGAAGAACCCCTCGACGGCGTTCAACCAGGAACAGGATGTCGGAACGAAGTGGAAGGTCCAGCGTGGGTGCCGCGCCAACCAGGCCCGGACTTTGGGCTGTTTGTGTGTGGCGTAGTTGTCCAGGATGACGTGAACCGCCTTGTCCTTCGGCAACTGAGCCTCAATCGTGTTGAGGAAGCGGATGAACTCCTGATGCCGGTGGCGCTGCATGTTGCGGCCGATGACGGAGCCGTCGAGAACATTCAGGGCAGCGAAAAGTGTCGTGGTGCCGTGGCGCTTGTAATCATGGGTCATCGTGCCGGCACGACCCTTCTTCATGGGAAGACCCGGCTGCGTCCTATCCAGCGCCTGGATCTGACTTTTCTCATCGACGGAAAGGACAATCGCATGGGCCGGCGGCGAGACGTAGAGACCGACCACATCGTGAAGCTTCTCGGCGAAAGCCTTGTCGTTCGATAGTTTGAAGCTGCGCCACCGATGCGGTGCGAGACCATGCTCGTGCCAGATCTTGACGACTGAGGATGCCGCAATCCCCACAGCCTTTGCCATCGCACGAACAGTCCAGTGTGTGGCTTCCTGCGTGGGCGGCTCCTGCGTCAGGGCCACAACCCGGTCGACAAGGTCAAGCTCAAGCGGCGCAGTGCCGGGCGGCCGGCTCTTGTCGCGCAAAAGGCCGTCTACGCCTTCCGTCATAAAGCGCTCCTGCCAACGCCAGACGCAGGTCTTCGACTTGCCCGTCGCCTCCATGATCGCGACGGTTCCGAGACCCGCGTCGCTCATCAAAATAAACTTCGCCCGCCACACATGCTTTTGCGGCGAACTGCCCGCCGAAACGATTGCGTTGAGACGAACCCGGTCGTCAGCGGAAACCTCAAATGTGATACCTGTGCGCATGCCAGATCGTCGCATATGCGCGCAAAAATTGGAATCCTAAATCGGACTCTTTTGTCTCGATCAAACCACTAGCTGATATAATGTTCACAAAATGACCCGGCGACTGATTAGTTACTTAACGCCCATAATGTGACCCATAGGGCACACGCCTTCTATTCTCGTTGCGATGCACCATAGAAGGAACGTGTAGGGCTTCCATCGTCATTCCCTAATGCTTATCCCTGTAATGGGAGCAAATCAGTGGGGTTGTTGAATGAAGGGCCTTTTCAATAGTGACCGAACACAAGGGGTTATGGCCTATGCAGTGGTTATCCTCTTGGCCTTTAGCGCTCTCTACTTCGGTTATGGCGTTCACAATCCGGTCGACGGTCTCTCAAGACCAGTCGGACCGGCTGCACCTGTAAACCTTGAAGCGACCAAAGCACCTAACGCCGGATGACGCGCACGACAAAAGACGCGAGCGAGGCAAAGCGCGGGCTCTGGCAATCCACTCTCCAAGGCGTCAACTGGCTTGACGTTCTATATCTCTTAACAGCCGGGGTGGCGGTCGCGGTCGCGTACTACCTCGGTTATGGCAATACTGCAGCGGGGAACGGGCAAGGAATAGGCCCGTAAATCACCCTGGCCTTTCACCTATTGGAGCGTCGTTAAGGCGCCCCTTTTTGTTGCCTTATGGGCATGATCGAGATGATGTACGACCGGACGCTCCCGCTGGCAACCGCGCATGGGAAGCCGTCGAGCGGCAGCGCAAGGAGAACCTTGAAGGCCCGTGGGCTGACATCACCGAGTGGCCATGGTCGACATCTGGCGCAGCATCCGGTCGCACCTCTCCGCGCTTGAAGACACGGTCGTCTACACGGCTCGTCACACATGCGCCTCTTGCCAGGTCATCAAGGGCATCGACCTCACGCGCGTCATGAGATGGGCCATCGATCCTACCAAACGACGCTCGGTTACGCCCACCTCGCCACGGATCACCTCATGGATAATTTGAGGGCTCTGGAGGGTGGCGCAGCGTCAAAACTGATGCTAATCAACGGCTCTCCTACAAACGCCACTGAGTAGGAGGCGTGTAGGAAAGCGTGTCGGAGACCAAGTAGGAAACCGACTGTTTCACCACCGAATGTAGGAAAGCGGACGTGGTGGAACTGGTATACACAAGAGACTTAAAATCTCTCGTCTTCAATGACTTACGGGTTCGAGCCCCGTCGTCCGCACCAACTCCCCTCGGTAGACTTAAAATCCCTCGGCCTCAGGCTGTACGGGTTCGACCCCGTCGTCCGCACCATCGGGCCAGACTGCACCAGCATCCACGGCAGCCGGCCACGACCCTTTATCATCGCTTGCGAATGTGCTTGTATGCGCGCGCCAGAAGGACCGCGGTTGGGGCTGCGCATAGTTGTAAGCTTGTCTTGTGGGAGTAAGGCGATGGTTTACGATTGGGATGGCACGAGGACGCGACGTCTCAAATTGTTCAGGGCGGGAACGGCATTAATGATCGCGATTGCGGTTCTCGGAATACCGCTTCTTTTCTACGCAGTGAAGCTGCACGACCTCTACGGCTGACGCACAGTCGGCGACTTTCTCTGCACACTGTAAGCAGGCGCGACCCAATGGCCGCCCCTGCCGGTGAAGGGAGCCGATCAGCCCAGCTTGGCAGCGATCTTGGCGACGTGAGCGCCCTGGTATTTGGCTGCCTCCAACTCGATTGCAGAGGGCTGGCGGGATCCGTCGCCGTCCGTGATGGTGGATGCACCATAGGGCGAACCGCCCTTGATTTCATCAACGCCCATTTGGCCCTGGAAAGCATAGGGGAGGCCGGCAACGATCATCCCCTGGTGCAGGAAGGTGGGGATGAAGCCGAGGATGGTGGTCTCCTGACCGCCATGCTGCGTCGCCGAGGATGTGAAAGCCGAACCGACCTTGCCAACGAGCTTGCCTGCGAACCAGAGGCCGCCCGTCTGATCCCAGAAATTGCGCATCTGCGAGGCAACCGTTCCAAAACGTGTACCGGCACCAACGATGATTGCGTCATAATCAGCAAGTTCATCGACAGTGGCAATCGGCGCAGCCTGGTCCATCTTGTAGTAGGACGCCTTGGCAACCTCGTCCGGAACCAGTTCCGGAACGCGCTTGACAACAACCTCGGCGCCAGTCGACTTTGCGCCTTCGGCGACGGCATATGCCATGGTTTCGATGTGGCCGTAGGCCGAATAGTAGAGCACGAGTACCTTCGCCATTTATTTATCTCCATCAAGGAATTTGCGTTTGAATTTCGTAAACGGTTGGAAACTTAGCAGCGCGCCGCAACGAACATAGCCCCACGCGGCAGAACGCACTGTTCAATGGCCATAGACGAAAAAATACTTGAACCATTTGCGTGGGCTAGCGGCAGCGATACGATTTGCAAGACCGGCGAAGGGCGCTACCTATGTTGGGACCCAAATGTTCGGAAATTTCCAATGACCAATGAGACAATTGTCACCAGCGCCATGCTTGCCATTGGCGACGAACTCTTATCCGGCCGCACCAAAGACAAGAATATCGGCCACTTGGCCGATATTCTGACGCTTTGCGGCATCGATCTCAAAGAGGTCCGCATCGTCGGCGATGAGGAGGATGCGATCGTCGAGGCCCTGAATGCACTGCGCGCAAAATACGATTACATCTTCACGTCGGGAGGCATCGGGCCGACCCATGACGACATTACGGCCGATGCCGTGTCTGCGGCGTTCGGGCTGCCTTGCGAATACGATGCTGACGCAATGACCCTGCTCGGCGAGATGTATGCGCGCCGCGGTCTCGAATTCACCGACGCCAGAAAGAGGATGGCTCGGATGCCAAGCGGTGCACGCCATATCCCCAACCCCGTCTCGACCGCGCCGGGTTTCGTCATCGGCAATGTTCACGTCATGGCGGGTGTCCCGCAGGTCTTCCAGGCCATGGTCGATGCGGTTGTCCCGACATTGCGCACCGGCATGCGCATGCTCTCGCTCGGTATCTCCTGCCCCTATGGCGAAGGCGACATCGGCACGCCGCTTGCCGCCATCCAGAAAGCCCATTCCGAGACGAGCATCGGCTCGTATCCCCGCTATATCGGGCAGGCGTTCTCCACCGAAATCGTCGTGCGGGGCCGTTCCGAGGACGCGGTCGACGCCGTAGGAGTTGACGTTCGCGCCATGATCGAGACCATCCGCCAGACAAAGGAGATTGCTGAAAACCGTTCGGCGGAGGCGTAGCACGAGGCGATGCCGTCTGCTCATTGATCTGCATCAAGGAACCGACGTCCTTCCCGACGCATTCTCGTTCCAGGCAAGCTGATTTCATCTGCGTAAGGAGAAGTGATTATGTCTTACAAAACCATACTTGCCATTCTCGATACCGTCGACAACGCCACCGCCGTGGCCGATTTTGCTTTCGCCATTGCCGCACAGACCAATGCCCATGTTATCGGCCTTCATGCGGAAACCGTCGCTGTCGTGCCCCTTGTCGCGCCGATGGAGATACCGGATCCGGTCGCCGTCCAGGCGCTGCAGGACATGGCGCATTCCGAGACTATCGAAATCGAGCGCATCTTCCGCAGGAAGGCCGAGGTGGAAGGCGTCTCCTTTGAATGGCGCCGTTTCGCTTCCTCCACCGGTTATGGCACGGCGCCGCTGATCGAAAGCGCCCGTAGCGCTGACCTGCTGATCGCCTCACAGGCGGATCCCTCCAAGCCATCGGACAGTCACGTGGACGTCGACAACTTCCTCTTTGAAAGTGGTCGTCCGGTCTTGATGATCCCCTTTGTGCTGCGCCAGCCGAAGCCGATCAAGCGCGTCCTCATTGCCTGGAACGGCTCGAAGGAGGCGGCGCGCGCCGCGTTTGATGCCTTGCCGATCCTGCAGGCCGCCGACGAAGTCGAGGTTTTCTCGGTCGATCCCGTCGACAACGCGGTCCAATCTGCGGCTGTGGCCGGCGCGGAGATTGCAGCCACTCTGGCGCGTCACGGTGTAAAGGTGACCCTGGCAACGGCGCAAAGCGCTGACAAGTCGGCGTCAGCCGTGATCGAAAACCGTCTCTCCGACAGCAGCATCGACCTGCTCGTCATGGGCGCTTACACCCATTCCCGCCTCTGGCAGATGATCTTCGGTGGCACCACAAAGAGCCTGCTGCAGTCGATGACGGCATTGACCCTGCTGTCGCGATAAGAATCACGAGGGGCTTGCGTTTTGCCTCCGGAATCCGTTAATTGCGGCGACCGATGACGAGCTCCGGCTTCGGTCCTCCTATCGCGCAGTCTCGGCTGCGCGATTTGCGTTTGGCCGATCGCGGAATGCCTCGTCCGGCCGCCGGCAAACGGCGTCTCATCATTCATGCCGCGGAGCAAACCATGTCCCTTCCCGATAAAGCCTTTCCCGTTTCCTGGGATCAGTTCCACAGAGACGCGCGCGCACTCGCCTGGCGTCTCGCCGGCCTCAAGCGCGATTTCAAGGCGATCGTCTGCATTACGCGCGGCGGTCTCGTGCCGGCGGCAATCATCTCGCGCGAACTCAACATCCGGCTGATCGAAACGGTTTGCGTCGCCTCCTACCACGACTATGTGAACCAGGGGGAAATGGTACTCCTTAAGGGCATCGCGCCGGAACTGACCGCTGACGAAGGCGTATCCGTCCTAGTCATCGACGACCTGACCGATACCGGCAAGACAGCTTCGGAAGTTCGCACGATCCTGCCCAAGGCACACTTCGCGTGTGTCTATGCGAAGCCGCAGGGCGTGCCGACGATCGATACGTTTGTCACGGAAGTCAGTCAGGACACCTGGATTTACTTCCCCTGGGATATGGGGTTCACCTATCAGGAACCGATCTCCAAGGCTGGCCGCGGCTGAGAGCGCCTCGCCGCGCAACCCGACGGACCGGTTGCAACCTCAATTTGCACAAATCTTTGTTTAACTAACACATCGGATTCCGCTATCGCGCTGCGCACGCAGACCTTATTCTTCTAAGCACAGTCCAACGCGGCAACGGCGTTGCGTTGCGGACTGGCGTTAGAGGCATAGTCGCAGGGCGCGACGTTGGAACGAATATGATGCGTTGGGGCTACGTCGGGACGGTGGTGGCTTTCGGGCTGAGCCTCTGTCTCTCGCCTTTGGCCGCTTCGGCGGAACCGGCCTATGTGTCCGTCGTACGGGAATACGTCGAGACAGTCGTCAAGCCGATGGTGAATGCCGCGATCGTGCGCAAGGCGATCGAGGAGCAGAACACCAAGTTCGGCAATGTCAGCGACATGGACATCCAGGTGCTGGACAATACCTACCGCTCCGAAATCCAGGCCGGCGGCTGGCAGATGGTCAGACATCTGCTCGCCAAGCCGGTGTCGCGATACCTCAAATCCAAGCAGGATGATTCGCAGGGCGCCATCATCGAATTTTTCGTAACCGATCGTCACGGGCTCAACGTCGGCCAGGGCACGATGACCACCGACTATTGGCAAGGCGACGAAGACAAGTTCCTGATAACATTCGCGAGACAGTCCGACGAGATATTCATCGACCGTGCCGAGCGCGATGAGCAGACACAAGTACTGGAAACGCAGGCTAGTTTCGTCATCAAGGATGAAAACGGAAAGCCGATAGGTGTCGCAACGGTGACGATCGCGATCGACGCATTGTGATCGAAATTGGCCTCAACGAATCGCCATGCCCATTTGCGCGCCAAATGCTGCAACCAAATCAACACGGTCGCAACTTTTCTTAGATTTTTTTCGCTCTCTGGGGATAAGCGGGTGCAACCTATTGAATTCCTTATACGACTTTCTTTTCCCCGTTCTCCACAGCCCGATCCACAACATCTTGTGGTGAACGGTTCGTTAAAAACAACCCCTTGACGGAATCGCGCGTTTCCAACTTAATGGGTCCCGATGTTGCTGCGGCAGTTGGACCGGAATTAACGAGGCCGGTTCTCTTCAAAAATCGAGCGTAGAATCAGGGTGTTGCGTCCATGAAGGTCGACCGCCAAGAGGGGCTTTGTGCGCGATTTTTATCTTCCAAAAAGTGACATCGGGGGCTGGCGATAATAAGCTGTTAATACTATATTTAGTGTTTGCAGCCACCATCACCACAAGATACAGGAAAGACATCTCCGATGACACTCCTGTGACGATACGGAAATGAGAACTGGCTGCGCTCCTCACGGCGCCGCCGGAGGTGGAAACTTGCGCCTTGGTCAAACGGGGACGGGGCGCGCAAGCTAGAGGTTAGGCAAATGCGCATAGAACGCCGTTTCACGAAGGCAGGACAGAGCGCTTACGCGGATATCGAATTCCGCAAGGCGACGAGCGAGATCAAGAACCCGGACGGTTCGATCGTTTTCCGCCTCGAGAATATCGATGTTCCGGCGCAGTTCTCCCAAGTGGCTGCCGACATCCTGGCGCAGAAGTATTTCCGCAAGGCTGGCGTTCCCGCCAAGCTCAAGAAGGTCGAGGAAAACGACGTTCCTTCCTTCCTGTGGCGTTCGGTTGCCGATGAAGCGGCTCTGAAGGACGTTCCGAAGGATCAGCAATACGGTTCCGAAACAGACGCCCGCCAGGTCTTCGACCGCCTTGCCGGTACCTGGACCTACTGGGGCTGGAAGGGCGGCTATTTCTCGTCCGAGGAAGATGCCTCTGCTTTCCGGGATGAGCTTGCCTACATGCTCGCCACGCAGCGCGTCGCCCCGAACTCGCCGCAGTGGTTCAACACCGGCATGCATTGGGCCTACGGCATCGACGGCCCCGGCCAAGGCCACTTCTATGTCGATCCGTTCACCGCCAAGCTGACGAAGTCGAAGTCCGCTTATGAGCACCCGCAGCCACATGCCTGCTTCATTCAGTCCGTTGAAGACGATCTCGTCAATGAAGGCGGCATCATGGACCTTTGGGTTCGCGAAGCCCGTCTGTTCAAGTACGGCTCCGGTACCGGCTCCAACTTCTCCTATCTGCGCGGCGAAGGCGAAAAACTTTCCGGCGGCGGTCGTTCCTCCGGCCTGATGAGCTTCCTGAAGATCGGCGACCGTGCAGCGGGCGCCATCAAGTCGGGCGGCACGACGCGCCGTGCGGCCAAGATGGTCGTGGTCGACATCGACCATCCGGATATTGAGGAATATATCAACTGGAAGGTGAAGGAAGAGCAGAAGGTTGCTGCCCTCGTCACCGGTTCCAAGGTCGTCGCCAAGCATCTCAAGGCGATCATGAAGGCCTGCGTCAACTGCGACGGCGGCGATGACGGCGATTGCTTCGAGCCAAACAAGAACCCTGCCCTGAAGCGCGAAATCCGCGCTGCCAAGAAGGACCAGGTTCCTGAGAATTACATCGGCCGCGTCATCCAGTTCGCTCGCCAGGGCTACAAGGACCTCGAGTTCAAGACCTACGACACCGACTGGGATTCGGAAGCCTACCTCACCGTATCCGGCCAGAACTCCAACAACTCGGTCTCGATCAAGGACGATTTCCTGCGCGCAGTCGAAGACGATGGCGACTGGAACCTGACCGCCCGCAAGGACGGCAAGGTCATGAAGACGCTGAAGGCCCGCGATCTCTGGGAGTCGATCTCCTACGCCGCCTGGGCATCGGCTGACCCGGGCCTGCACTTCAACACGACGATGAACGACTGGCACACCAGCCCGGCTGCCGGCCCGATCCGCGCATCCAACCCGTGCTCGGAATACATGTTCCTGGACGATACGGCATGCAACCTTGCCTCGCTTAACCTCATGCAGTTCAAGGATGCGGCCACCAAGCGCATCAACATATCAGACTACGAGCATGCCGTGCGTCTCTGGAGTGTCGTGCTCGAAATCTCCGTGATGATGGCGCAGTTCCCGTCGCGCCGCATTGCCGAACTCTCCTACGAGTACCGCACGATCGGCCTCGGCTACGCCAACATCGGCGGCCTGCTGATGTCCTCGGGCATCCCCTATGACAGCGACGAAGCCCGCGCCATCGCAGGCTCGCTGACGGCGATCATGACCGGCATTTCCTATGCCACCTCGGCGGAAATCGCCTCCGAGCTCGGCCCGTTCCCGATGTTCAAGCCGAACCGCGAGAACATGCTGCGCGTCATCCGCAACCATCGCCGCGCCGCTTACGGCGAGGCATCAGGCTATGAGGGCTTGTCGATCAACCCGGTTGCGCTCATCCATCCGGAAAACCCGGACCAGGATCTCGCTGCGCATGCCAAGAGCGCCTGGGACAAGGCGCTTGAACTCGGCGAAAAGCACGGTTACCGCAACGCCCAGGCAACTGTCATTGCGCCGACTGGCACGATCGGCCTTGTCATGGATTGCGACACGACCGGCATCGAGCCCGACTTCGCGCTCGTGAAGTTCAAGAAGCTCGCCGGCGGCGGCTACTTCAAGATCATCAACCGCGCCGTTCCGGAAGCGCTGCGCACTCTCGGTTACTCGGAGAGCCAGATCGCCGAGATCGAAGCTTACGCTGTCGGCCACGGCAACCTGAACCAGGCGCCAGCCATCAACCCCTCGACGCTGAAGGCCAAGGGCTTCACCGACGAGAAGGTCGATGCCGTCAACGCCGCGCTGAAGTCGGCCTTCGACATCAAGTTCGTCTTCAACCAGTGGACGCTCGGCACAGATTTCCTGAAGGCCATCCTGAAGGTTTCGGACGAGCAGCTCGCCGACGTGAGCTTCAACCTGCTCGACCACCTCGGCTTCTCGAAGAAGGACATCGAGGCTGCGAACATCCACGTTTGCGGTGCGATGACGCTCGAAGGCGCACCGTTCCTCAAGAACGAGCACCTCGCCGTGTTCGACTGCGCCAATCCGTGCGGCAAGATCGGCAAGCGTTATCTCTCGGTCGACAGTCACATCCGCATGATGGCTGCCGCGCAACCTTTCATCTCGGGTGCGATCTCCAAGACGATCAACATGCCGAACGACGCGACGGTCGACGATTGCAAGAGCGCCTACATGCTCTCCTGGAAGCTCGGCCTCAAGGCAAACGCGCTCTATCGCGACGGGTCCAAGCTGTCGCAGCCGCTGAACGCTTCGCTGATCGAAGATGAGAACGACGACGATGCGATGGAGGATCTGCTGCAGCAGCCGGTCGCAGCCCAGGCCGTCACCATCACCGAGAAGATCATCGAGCGTGTGGTCGAGCGCGTTACCCGCGAGCGTGAAAAGCTGCCGAACCGCCGCCAGGGCTATACCCAGAAGGCTGCCGTCGGCGGACACAAGGTGTATCTGCGCACCGGCGAATTCGGCGACGGCCGCATCGGCGAGATATTCATCGACATGCACAAGGAAGGTGCCGCCTTCCGCGCAATGATGAACAACTTCGCCATCGCCATCTCGCTTGGCCTGCAGTACGGCGTGCCGCTCGAAGAATATGTGGAGGCATTCACCTTCACCAAATTCGAACCGGCAGGCGTGGTCATCGGCAACGATGCGATCAAGAACGCCACGTCGATCCTCGACTACGTGTTCCGCGAACTCGCCGTTTCCTACCTCGGCCGTCACGATCTGGCGCATGTCGACACATCCGACTTCTCGAACACGGCGCTCGGCAAGGGCATCCAGGAAGGTAAGACCAATCTCGTTTCGACGGGCTGGACCCGCGGCTACAAGCCGACGCTCGTCTCCGGCAACGAGCGTCAGACATCTGGCGAGCCGAAGGGCTCCGCCACCGCAGCTCCTGCGCGCGCCTCCTCCGGTGCCACGGTCACGTCCTTTGCGGGTGCAGCCGCCCGCAAGATCGAGCCGACCGTTGGCATCTCCACCTCCGAAATCGTCGCCTTCAAGCGCGACTACGAGGAGCGCGCTCGGGAATTGGCCGAAGAGATCGCCGAGGAAGTGATCGAAGAGGTCGCCACCGAAACCCAGCAGCAGGCAACCGCCCTCTTCTCCGACAAGGCTGCCGCCGACGCCGCTTCGGCCAAGACGGAAGCCAAGAAGGTCGAGGCTGAACGCCGCGCCCGCTCGATCATGCAGGGTTACACCGGCAACATGTGCTCCGAGTGCCAGAACTTCACGATGGTGCGGAATGGAACGTGCGAGAAGTGCGACACGTGCGGAAGCACAAGCGGCTGCTCTTGATTGCTCGTCTGACTTGTGGCGGCGTCTTTCTGAGAAACCCAACTTAGGTCTGGCCAAACACCTCTAAAACCGGCCATTTTCGAAGCCAAAACTGGCCAACAGCTATTCGAAAGAATTCCGGGCGTGAAAAACGCCCGGAAAGTCATTCAGGAACAAATAGTGATCATCCGGAGATGGTTGAGGCTAGGCAAGTACAAGAACCAGTTCGTAGAGCGGATCGTGGCCTTCGAGCGAACCGGTCGGCCGTGAAGAACTCGCAAGCCGTTGATTTGATCTAAGAATCGAGGGGTCTGCAGATTTTCTAATTGCAGGAAACGGCCGCCGAACAGGCTGTTTCCTTGCAAAATCAGTTTGAGGTTTCCCTGGTTGGCGAAGCGTGATTCACTGGGTTATCGCGATGAATCGGAGAGCCAGGAATGGGTAAACCACGCGAACGGCGCGAAACGGGTGAACAGGATTTGTTCCGATCCCGGCTGGACCAGATCATCAACATGAAGCACGAACTGGTGCGCCTGGCGCAGGCGATCGACTGGCCTGTGTTGGAAGCCCGCTTTGGGACGGTGTATTCGGACGGAGCGGGCATGCCGCCATTGCCGACGCGGCTGATGGCGGGGCTGGCCATTCTTAAGCACACGTTCAGCCTGTCGGACGAGGCCCTGTGCGAGCGCTGGGTGGAGAACCCCTATTTCCAGTACCTGTGCGGCGAGGAGTTCTTTCGGCACGACCTATCGTTCGACCGCTCCTCGATGACGCGCTGGCGGCAGCGCATGGGCGAGGAGCGGATCGCCGCGCTCTTGCAAGAGAGCCTGGCCGTGGCTGTCAAGACAGGCGCGATGAAGCCGCAGGATACGCGGCAGGTGATCGTGGACACGACCGTTCAACCGAAGAACGTCATGTTCCCGACGGATGCCAAGCTTATTCACCGGGCGCGCGAACGGTTGGTGCGGCTGGCGAAGAAAATGGGGCTGGATCTGCGCCAGACCTATCTTCGGGTCGGTAAATTCGCCCTGATCCAATACCAACGCTACGCTCATGCGAAGCAATTCAAACGGGCCGGCAAGGCACTGCGCAAGTTGAAGACCTATCTCGGCCGGATCGTTCGCGACATCGAGCGTCAGATCGCCGGTGACGAACAACTCGACGCGATCTTCAAATGGTCGCTCTATCAGGCAAAAACGGTCATCGAGCAGCGGCAACGTCAGCGTGGCCGCAAGATCTATAGCCTGCACGCCGACGAGGTCGAGTGCATTGGCAAAGGCAAGGCGCACAAGCCTTACGAGTTCGGCGTGAAGGTGTCCGTGGCCACAACACTGAACCGTTCAAAGGGCGGGCAGTTCGCCCTGCACGCGGCGGCGCTGCCCGGCAATCCGTACGACGGCCACACGCTCGCGACCGTCGTTCCGGATATGGAAAAGATGATCGGCAACGAGGTCACCCGCATTCTGGCCGACGCTGGATACCGCGGCCACAATGCTCCCGAAAGTCACAAGCTGAGGGTCTTCACCAGCGGCCAGAAGCGCCGCCTCACGCCCGCCATCAAGCGCCAGATGCGACGACGATCGGCGGTCGAACCCGTCATTGGACACCTCAAGAGCGAACACAGAATGGACCGCAATTATCTCGCTGGCGAACAGGGGGATGCCGTCAATGCCGTTCTGGCCGCAGCCGGATACAACTTTTCCCTCCTGCTGCGATGGTTCAGGCAGCTTTTGTGTCTGGTAGCCGCACTAATCTCCACGTCCCAGAGCCGATCGATACCGCAGCTCAATGTCTGATAGCGAGTTCTTCACGATCGACGAACCGCCCTTCTGCCTCACCAATTCCGCAGGTTCGTCTATATATTTCTGGTCGAACTTGCTGTTCATCAAATTGAACAGGACAACTTTCTTCCCTGAAAGATCGTTGCTTTTGATGAATTCCCAAATTGGAGGAGCGGGGCTGTAGAGCCAGATGGGAGAACCGAAGTAAATGCTGTGGTCCATCGAAGCAGGGAATATGGACGCATCCGTGCGTCTCGCGTCCCGCAGAGCGCTCACCCAACCTGCAAACCCGATTCCGGTTTGCGTCGCCCTCGGAGAGCTGACCGCAACCTCTCTAATTGGTAGATTTCCGCTATTCGATGGGCAGCGGACATTATTTCAGAAGCTGAGTTTCAGCCCAGGCGACGAACTCCTCCAGCCGCTCGAGAGCACGCTCGGCATCGTCCCGCGATTCGTATTGCAGCTCGTCCTTCTGCTCCAGAAGCGCCTTGAGATTCGCTTCCTGACGGTTCGGCAGCTCGTTGCCAAGCGCGGCACGAAGAAGCTTGACCACCGCTCCGTGGTCTCCCTGATTGATCTCGCCTCGATGCTTTGCGGTTAAGCGTCGGCATAGGCAATCGCACAGTTGATCACGGTCGAGATAGAAGGGTTCCCAATATCGCCGGGGTCTGCCCGGTGTCACCGTTCCCAGACAAGACGTCGACGACGATCAACTTGGCGAGATCGAGGTGCCTGTGGCGCTGCTTGCAGCCTTGAAGGAAGCCGGCATCGAACCAGTTGCGACGACGTCACGCTGAGAGCGACACGACATCTCCTACCCGGAGCAACCCCTCTTGGCTCGGGCGGCAGTAGACACCCATGTTTCGATTGCCGAACTTCATCACACTTCGAAGGATTTCCGGATCGCTCTCCAGTCCTTCCTGAGCAATGATGGTGAACCCGCATCGCTTCGTCGGCGCGATCACTTTTCCGGTTATTTCGCCAAGCTGGATCGGCGCGCCGATCCAGCTTAGTTCAGCAAAGCCGCTGATACCGGCCTTCGCTTCCATAAAGATGTTCGGGCGAAATCTCCGCCGGTCGGGACTACCGGCCGGATGAAGCGACTGCAGATGGTCGACCGACGCGCTCGTCAGCAGGTGAAGAGGAGACACCTCGTACCTATCGACCGCGAAGATCGTCTCGGCGCTCTCGTGCGCAGAGCGCTCATAAGGCCTCACGGCCACGTCGAACTCGAAGAACGCCGTTAGGCCGCCCGCGAGCTGTGGTTCATCGACGGGGAGCCATTGATGACCGGGCACTTGTATCTCGACGGTGCCGTCCGTCGCCGTCCGTGACTTCACATAAACGGACTTTTGCCAACGCTTGTCGCGCTCGGGATGGGCAACGACGCCCGTCGAAACGTCGACGAGTGCATATCGCCGGTCGCCGTCCATTCCGTCACCGGACACCTTGACTGCGTCGACCATTTCGCCGGTTAGTGAGCTGACTGGATAGCGCCAGAGCTCTCTGATCACTCCTACCGATCGCATGTCTAATGAGCTCGCGCCGAGGTCGCGCGCACCTGCGAGGGTGTCGCCCCGAAGATCCGCTTGAAGGCGCGCGCGAAGTGGGAGGCGTTCTCGAAGCCGACATCGAGGGCGATCTCGATCATCGGAAGCTTCGAGCGGGCAAGCAAGACTTTCGCTCTCTCCATTCGCACACGTTTATAGGCTTGAGCCGGTGACATCCCGGCCTTCTCCAAGAAAACCCGTTCGAGCTGCCGCCGTGAGAGCCCAACGGACGATGCAAGAGCCGGTATGGATATGCCGTCTTCCATGTTTTGTTCCATGGTGATCATGACGGCTCTTACGCGGTCGTCGTCGTAATTCTCGTGGAGCGGCCTGCGGGGCTGCACGTCTCCGGGCGACCGAGCCTTTTCAATCTGCAGGACTTCCAATGCATTACGCTCGGCCTCCCGGCTGATGTAGCGCCGCACGAGCAGCGCTGCCATGTCCGCCGCGCTGCTTCCGCCCGCGCAGGATCCACGCCGCCGATCGAGATTGAACAACCGGTCCGATCGCACCGGAAGGCCGGGAAATCGCTCCTTGTAGGCCTTTGCGTGAAGCCAGCTCACGCAGGTCTGGTGGCTTGCCATCAATCCGGCGTCGGCAAGAATAAAGGTTCCAGTGCAAATTCCGATCAACGGCACGCCCTGTGACGAAGCACGTTTCAAGAACACGACCGTCTCCAGGTCCACCGGCCGTTCAACCGTCAGCAAACCACCGACAACCACGATGTAGTCGAACCGGGATGGATCAACGAAGTCAGAAGTTGGCGCCACCTGGACGCCGCAACTCGATGCGATGAGGTGGCGCGTGCTGCCGAGTACCTGCCAGTCGGCGAGCACACGCCCGGATCGATCGAACTCGTCGCTTGCGAGACGCAGGGTGTCAACGAACAGCGCAAAGGCCGAAAGAGTGAACGACCGTGCCAGGACGAATCCGACTCTGAGCTGCTTAGGGGTCGCAGCAGCCTCTCCGGATCGAAAATCCTCAGGTCTCATCTTGATGGTCTCCTGTCTGGTGGAGCGTGATATTCACTTGGATCTGGAAGCCGTGGGCAAGCGGATCCCGGTCATCGACGAAGATCGCGTTGTGGCCGATGACTCGCGCCCAGCCGCCAATGCTCGGAAGGATTCCATTATCGGAACCTACGTCGGCATCCGCTTCGACCCTACCTTCGAAGACCGTGCCAATCAGGCTTTCATGCCGGTAGCTTGCGCCGACCGCAAGCCGCCCCTTTCCATGAAGTTGGGCCATACGTGCCGAGGTGCCGGTTCCACTAGGCGACCGGTCGATCGCCTTGTCTCCATAGAACACCGCGCAACGTCCATCGGAGCGCCCATTGACGGGTTGATCACACCAAATGGCGTGATGGACGCCGCCAATCCTTTCGTCGTCGGGATGAACCGGGTCGCAGATGTCCGCGAGCGCGTCCCGGAGCCTCCCGCTGAAGCCGACAATCTCGGCCGCGGTCATACCGTCGAGGCCGCTCCAGTTCTCCTGAGGCTCCACGACGACGTAGTAGTTGCCTCCGCGCCCCATTCCAGGCACATCCACGTCGACATCCGCTTCGTACAGGTAACTGGGCACATTATAGAGGCGCACCGAGTCCACATACCCGCTCACATCGACTCGTCCTGCGGGGGTTTCGATGGGAACACGCCCCGATGTGCGGGGCTTCACCAGGCCCTCCTCGATCGCGGCCGTCACGACGCCGATCGTTCCAGCACCGCACATCGGAAGGCAGCCGCTCACCTCGACGAAGAGGACTGCGAAGTCGCAGTCATCCCGATAGGCAGGGTAGATGATTGCTCCCGACATGATGTCATGTCCTCTGGGCTCGAACATCAAGGCCCTTCGGACCCAGTCGTGGTCGCGGACAAAAAATTCGCGCCTCTCGCCCATGGGAGCATGCGGTAGCAACGGCGCCCCGCCGGCAACGAGACGCACCGGGTTTCCACAGGTGCGCGCGTCGATGCAGAAAAAGCTGTTTCTCATATACGTCTCCTCAAGTCAGGCCGTCCGAAGCGCCCCGTCGCGATTGAGAAGACCGCGGCTCAGCCGGTCGAGCAGGAGCGCGACTGCGACGATTGCGAGCCCCGCGCGCAAGCCCAAGCCCATTTCCATACGGGTCAGACCACGTGTCACCTCGGCACCAAGTCCACCCGCCCCTACCAGACCTGCCAGAACGACCATGGCCAGCGAAAGCAGAATGCATTGATTGAGGCCGACCATCAGCGTTTGCTTGGCCAGCGGGATTTCTATCTTCCAAAGCACCGAACGAGGATGGGCGCCGATCGCGTTGCCAAGCTCGATGAACTCGCGCGGCACCTGGTTGAACGCCAATGTTGTCAGTCGCAGCATCGGGGGAATGCCGTAGACGATCGTGGCGATGATCGCCGGGACGCGCCCGAGGCTGAAGATCATCACCGCGGGGATCAGGTAGACCCACGGCGGCACAGTCTGCATAACGTCGAGGACTGGTCGCACAACGGCTTCAAGCGTCTTGTGGCGCGAGCAGAGGACACCGATGGGAAACGCGATCAGGACGGAGATCAAAACGCCAACGGTCACGAGCGCAATCGTCTGCATCGACGCCGTCCACAACCCGACGATCAGGCAAAATCCCAGGCAGAGGCCCGCGAGGATTGCCGCTCGAAGATTCACCGCAAAGAAGGCCGCAAGGACGACGATCGCAATAAGGGCATAGGGCGGCACTGAAAGTAGCGCGGCCTCGATCGCCGACAGGACGGCCTCCACTACATAGCTGATCGCAGAGAACAGTGGATGCAGGTTCGTGTTCAACCAATCAACCGCCGGAGCAAGAAGAGCACCTGGCGAAAACTGCAAGATCGAAGGATTCATGACTGCCTCCCTGTTCCAAGCCGGGCCGCGCTCTGCGTTATGCGGTCGAGCACCATTGTCAGGACGACGATTGCGATCGCCCCGTTGATAGACGTCGCGATGTCGAGCGTCCGGATCGCGCCATAGATCGTCTCTCCAAGACCGCCTGATCCAACAATCCCGGCAATGACAACCATTCCGAACGCCATCATCAGGCTCTGGTTGATGCCAGCCATGATGCTGGGAAGGGCAAACGGCAGGCGGATCTTGAAGAACATCTGGCCTGGCGTGATACCGCTCGCTTCTCCCAATTCGATGAACGCCTTCGGCGTCATGCGAATGCCAAGCGACGTCAACCGGATCGCCGGCGGCATTGCAACCACGACGGTGGCAATCAAGGCAGTTGCGGGGCCATATCCGAGCAAGGCGATCGCCGGTAGAAGGTAGATGTAAGGCGGAAGCGTCTGGATCAGATCGAGGCCCGGTTCCATGAAGCGATCCAGCGCCGTGAAGAAACCTGCCGCGATCCCGATCGGGATACCGATCGCCAGCGCCAGCACCGTCGCCGTTAGGACAAGCGCGAGGGTGCTCATCGTCTCTGACCAGAGGCCCATCGAGAAGCAGAGCATCAGTGCGACGCCGCTCAAGATAGCGAACCAAGCATTGACGACTCGCCATCCAAGCAGTGCCACGACGATCGCAACGACATAGAACGGCGGGAGTTCAAGAAGCCAGAGAATTCCATCGTAAAGCCCCTCGAGAACCCATCTGACATAGTCGAAAAGGGATTCGCCGTTGTCGCCTACCCATTCAAGCGCTGCGTCGGTCCATTCGTCGAAGGTGTCGGTGAAGCTTGAAATGTCCATGTCACTCAGCTCCCGTTCAGCGGTCAGGCGGCCGCACGATCGTTGTTGGAAGTTCCCTTGACGCCCATGAGGAGGCCGCGGGGCGTGACCACGCCGACGACCTGGTCGTTGTCGACGACGGCGATCGCGTCGCGGTCCGACTGCATGGTGAGGGTGATCAGTTCGTCAATGTCAGCGTCGGGCGTGGTGCGCACCAGCGAAGAGATATCGGAGTTGGGCTCACTGCGTTGAAACTCGGTGACGCTATGCATTACGGAATGGGCCTTGATCAGATGGAGCCGCGATATGCCCGCCACGAACTCGGCGACATAGTCGTCCGCCGGATTGAGAATGATCTCCTCGGCCGTGCCCGTCTGGATGATGGCGCCATCCTTCATGATGGCGATGCGATCGCCGATCCGGATCGCCTCGTCGAGATCGTGCGTGATGAAGACGGCGGACTTGCCCAGCGACTTCGTGAGCTGCCGGAACTCGTCCTGAAGCTGGCGGCGTATGAGCGGATCGAGCGCACTGAACGGCTCGTCCATCAGGATGATTTCCGGATCGGACGCAAGGGCACGAGCGAGACCGACGCGTTGCTGCATGCCGCCCGACAATTCGTTCGGGTACCGGTCGACCCAGTCCGCCAAGCCTACCGTTTCCAGAGCTGCCTTGGCGGTTTTGTTTCGCTCAAGCTTGGAGATGCCCTGAACCTCCAGTCCGAAGGCAGCGTTCTCGAGCACGGTGCGATGCGGAAGCAAGGCAACGCTTTGAAACACCATGCCGATGTTCATGGCGCGCATTTGCCTGAGCTCGACCGGCGACAGCGCCGCAATGTCCCTGCCCTTTACGAGCACCTTTCCGGAACTCGGTGTAATCAGCTTGTTGAGAAGGCGGATAAGCGTCGACTTTCCGCTACCCGACAGGCCCATGATGCAGAATATCTCGCCGCGCCGGACCTGCAGGCTGGCGTTCGCCACGCCGACGACGCAGTTGTACTCCTTCAGCACTTGTTTCTTCCCAAGTCCCCGCGCGTTGATGGATTTCATCGCGGCGGCGGACTTGTCTCCGAAGACCTTCCAGAGCGATTGGCAGTCAATCAGGACTTCATTGGTATCGGCATTTGCGGTTTTCATAGCGATCCCCTCGAGCCAATTGGTGCTGGCTTCTCTTGTTGGGCTTGAAGGTGGCCGCCCGACAGCATCGGACGGCCGAAGCGATCAGTTCTTCTTGATGTTTTCCCAGCGCTTGATCAGGTCGGCATGGGCGCCGACCCAGCCCTGGACGGCCTGGTCCATAGTCTTGCCATCCTTCACCTCGCCATTGATGGCGGTGATGTCGGCGATCGGAACGTAGACGCTTGCCATGACCTCACGAGCATGCGGGTTCTCTTCGGAGAAGCCTTTCTGGCCGACCCAGTAGTAGCCTTGCGGTGGCGGGAAGATGCCCTTCGGATCCTTGAGATACTTTACCGCGTACTTCTGGACCATCCACGACGGTTCCCAGATCGTGACGGCGATCCACTCCTTGCGATCGTATGCCGATTTGAGGGCGGCCGTCATCGCCGCAGTGCTACCTTCGACGAGCTGCAGCTTTATATCGTAGTCCTTGACGGCGTTGGAGGAGTCACGCATCAGACCGGAGCCTGGCTCGATGCCGATAATCTTGCCGCCGAACTTGTCGCTATTTTCGTTGAGCTGCTCGAGGGAGTCGATCGGAACGTACTTCGGAACGGCGATGCCCTGGTAGAGGCCGTGAGAAACCGGAGAGATCTTCTCGAGACGGTTCTTGTTCTTGTCCCAGTAGTCCTGCGCGACGTAATCGGTCTGCGAAGCCAGAACCTGGATGTCCCCCTTGGCCAGAGCCGCGTAGGCAATACCCCACTCGGAGAATTCCGTCACCTTGACGGTATAACCAGCATCCTCAAGCACCTTCTTCGTGATGCCGGTGATGGGCGTCAGGTCTTCCCAGGACAGCGTGCCCATGTTGATGGTCTTCTCCTCCGCGCGGGCCGGAAGCATGCTGATGCCGACCATCGCAGCGGCACAGAGCGCTTTCCACAAAGTCTTCATTGTTCTTACTCCTAGTTCTCGTTCCCATTGTCGTTGAAGACTTGCGGTAGGCTCAGTCTTCACCATTGCGCGGCGAGGGCTCATCCCTCACGGCCAGCACGCAATTCCTGAAATCGAATGACCGAGTTGACCCCCAACCATGCAAATGGCTCTGGGGGCAGCCTGCTCGGCTCTGGCTGGTTCCTGTACTGATCGAGCTCCGGGCTCCCGACACCGGCCGCGAGATCTGCAGCCATCATGCCCGCAAGCGTGCTCTTGACGGTCCCAAGACCGTTCTCGCAGCACGCGGAAAACAGCCCCTCCTCGACTTCGCCGAAGGCGGGAACGTGGTTGCGGCTAAGGCAGAGCGCGCCTGCCCAGCTATATTCCAGTGGCAGGCTTTCCATCCCCGGGAACCGCGCGTCGAAGGACCGACGCTGCTCGGCGGCAATGCCAGAGACACGCCGCTCGGATACCTTTAGACTTGGGTTGTAGGTGAACCGCGTCCTGATGACGATGCGGGAGCGGCCGTTCGACGTGATCTTGCGGACAGTCGCGCCCATCGGATCCGCAGGCAGCAGCGCCCATCGGTCTGCGCCCGTCACGTCGCCGCCGAACTCGTTGTGCGAATAGGCGGCCGTCATCGACGCGTACGTGAAGATGTGCATCAACCTGCCGCGGAAATGGCCGAAGCTTTCAATGTGGCCGTTCACCCCCAGAATGACCTTCGGCGCTGATACCGAGCCGCGGTTCGACCGGGCCTTCCAGTTCCGGCCTTCCCGCGAGAGCTCGAGGACCGGCGAATGCTCGTAGATCGAAACCTTCCCCCGGAGTCCACGGGCTAGGCCGCGGATATAGTCGGCAGGCTGGATCATGACGGCGCCGGGCGTGAACAGCCCGCCGCGATAGTATGTCGAGCCCGTCATGCGCCGCATCTCGCCGGCGTCGAGGACGCGATGCGCTTCTCCGATTTTTTCCAGCGAGCGCCTATAGTTGTCGTTGAGCGCCAACCCCCTGTCGGAGGCCGCTGCGTTCACCTTTCCAGAAGGATCGAACGTCTCTCCGGAAAGTCCAAACTCGGCTGCGACGCCTGCCGCGAAAGAGATTGCCAGGCGATTATGCCTGATCTCGGTCTTCGCAGATCCCTCGTCAGCGACGGAGTATTCGCCCGACGATAGATTATGCGGAACGTCGATCATGAACCCCGAGTTTCGACCCGCCGGCCCCTTCGCCAACTCCCGCGCATCCAGGATCACGATCTTGTCCTGCGGGCGATGCTGCGAGAGACGGCGAGCCGCGGACAATCCGGCGAAACCACCACCGATGATCAGCCAGTCCGCGGTGATATCCCCATCAAGCGCCGTGACGGGAAATCCGCGTTCGCTGATCGCTTCCCAGCCCGAGACGCCGGTATCGACTGGCAGGCGCTTGATGACGTGCCGTGTCATCGGATCGTCTCGTCTACTGAACGATCTGACACGTCGATCCAAATCGTCTTCAGTTCGCAATAGTTGTCGTGCGCGAAGATCGACTTGTCGCGTCCGCCGAAACCGGACTCCTTGTAGCCGCCGAACGGCGTAGTCGCGTCCCCTTCTCCGAAGCAGTTGACCGTCACGACGCCCGCCCGGATCTCGCGCGAGAGCTTGATCGCGTTGCGGAGACTTCCGGTGTAGACGGACGCCGTCAGGCCATAGTTCGTGTCGTTGGCAAGGCCTACCGCCTCGGCTAGGGACTTGAAGGTCGTGACCGACAGAACCGGCCCGAAAATCTCCTCCTGGAACAGCCTGCTCGATGGCGTGACGCCATCGACAACCGTTGGCTCGACGAAGATGCCGTCGCGCGTGTCGCCGCCATGAGCGACCGAAAGCTTCTCTTTCTTGGCGTCATCGAGGAAGGACGTAACCTTCTCGAAATGCGCCTTATTGACGAGTGCGCCGATGCGGTTTTCCGGATCGAGCGGGTCGCCCGTCTTCCATTCGCGCATGTAGGCCCCGATCCGCTTTAGCAGCTCGTCCTTGACTTTGGCATGCACGATGAGCCTCGACGTGGCCGAGCAGTTCTCGCCCATGTTCCAGAACGCACCATTGACGACCTGCTCGGCGACAAGGTCGAGGTCTTCCGCGTCGTCGAGAACCACCGCCGGGTTCTTGCCACCGCACTCGAGCACCACGCGCTTCAGATTCGAGTCCGCCGCATAGCGCAGGAAGCAACGCCCCGTTGGAGTCGAGCCCGTAAAGGCGACCATGTCGACGTCCATGTGCATGCCAAGCGGCTCGCCGACCTCCTTGCCGCTGCCAGTTACGACGTTGAAGACGCCGGCAGGGACGCCTGCCTCATGAGCCAGTTCGGCGACGCGAAGCGTCGTCAGCGTCGTGTCGTCGGCGGGCTTCACGACGACGGAGCATCCCGCGGCAAGTGCCGGGCCTATCTTCCAAGCGAGCATGAGCAGCGGGAAGTTCCACGGCAGAACGCAGCCGACGACGCCAACGGGCTCGCGCACGATCATCGTCAGCGCATTCGGTCCGACCGGCGCCGTGTTGTCATAGAGCTTGTCGATCAACTCGGCATGCCAGCGCAGCGTATGGATGGTATCGGGGACGTCAACCGTCTGGCACTCGCGGATCGGCTTGCCACTATCGAGGCTTTCCATGACGGCAAGCTCATGGCGATTGCACTCGATTAGTCTGGCGAGCTTCAGGAGAACCTCCTTGCGCTCGGAGGGGGACCTCAGCCGCCAGCGACCGTCATCGAACGCCTCCCTCGCCTTGAGCACGGCATAGTCGACATCCGTGCTGTCGCAGGCGGCAATTTTGGCAAGCGTCTCTCCCGTCGCGGGGTTCTTGGACTTGAAAATCTTGCCGGAATTCGCCGGACGGAATGCACCATCGATGAACGCGTTTGTCGGAAACTGCAGTTCGGCGGCGATCGCCTTGTATTCGGCGGCGGTCAACGGTTCATGCATGACGATTGGCTCCCGAGGTGATCTGACCGACCGTTCGCTTCAATGTGGAGACGACAGTCTGGAGTGTTCGCTTTTCTTCGGAGTTGAGAGACCGCAGCGGCGCACGCACCGATCCGGTTTTGAGCCCGATGATTTCGCAGCCGTGCTTGATCGACTGGACAAACTTGCCGCATTCGAGGAAATCCATCAGCGGCAACATCGCGGTCATGATCGCGCGGCCCTTGTCGAAGTTCTTCTCGCGAACACAGGCCTCGTAGAGAGCGACGTGCTCCCGCGGCAGGAAATTCGATCCGGCGCACACCCAGCTTCTCGCGCCCCATGCGAAGAACTCGAGCGCCTGGTCGTCCCATCCACAGGAGAGCGAGATGTGTGGGAACGTCCTGGCAAGAAGATGCAAGTTGCCCATGTCGCCGGAACTTTCCTTAATGGCGACGACGTTCTTTGACTTGCCGACTCGTGAAAAATAGTCCTTACCCATCATCACGCCCATGCGGGCCGGATAGTTGTAGAGCATGATCGGCAGATTGGCCGCACGGTCGACTGTGAGCGCGTGAACGGCATTTTCCCGCTCGGTCGGAAGCGCATAGGGAGGCGTCGAAACCAGGATCGCGTCCGCGCCGATCTCCTTGGCGGCCTTCGCGTATTCCACCGAATCCTCGGTCCGTGTTGCGCCCGTTCCGACGACGAGTGGCAAGCGGCTCCCGATTACCTGCTTGGCGTAGGACGCGAGGTCAAAACGCTCCTGGCTGGTCTGAGAATAGTACTCGCCGGTCGATCCGCCGACGATGATGCCGTGGACCCCCGCCTCGATCAGCGACTCCAGCACAGCCGCGAAAGCCTTCCGGTCGATCTGTCCACTCTCATCGAGCGGAGTAACGGCCGGGGTATAGATCCCCTCGAATTTCACGGTGATTTCTCCAGTGTTTTTGCAGCCGGACCGCCGATGAGGACGTCCGCTTTTAGTCCCTGCGGAGCGATGAACATCTCCATGTTCTCGCGGGACAATTCCCAATGTTCAAAGACGAGATCGACGACCGCGTCCTCATCGTGCGCCGCCAGCGCTTCGATGAAGCAGTCATGATGCTCGACGGCCAACTGCAGGCGCCGCTTCATGTCCTCGTTTCTCGGCCGGAAGAACGTGTGACCGATCCGGGCGTGGTCGATGAGGAGCCGGCCGAGACTTGGTTGCAGATAGACGTTTGCGGACATCTCGCCGAAGATCTCGTGGAAGCGGTTGTTCTCGAGGACCATGTCCAGCGCGCCCCCCTTCTCGCTGGCCGCGCGGAAACGCTCCTGCGTCTGCTTCAAGTCCACGAGTTGTGCTGCTTTGAAATTCTGGACCGCCAAACGACCGATTGCCGCATAGATCATCGGCGCCACCAGGAAGAAATTACGCAGCGTCGAATGGTTCATCGGGATGACGCGCGCGCCGCGGTTTTCGCGAATGTCGACATAACCCTCGCCCGCCAAGCGACGAAAGATGTCGCGGACTGGTGTTCGGGAGAGGCCGTAGCGCTCACTCAGGCTGGCTTCGTCGAGATCGGCGTCGGGGTCGAGCTCCATCGTTAGAATTTGACGTTTCAAATCTTCGTACAGGTTGCTCTTCACGGTCTTCGCCATGGGTCACTCTCCGTGCCGTTACTGCGTCAGGCCCGGATCATCGCATGCATCTAAAACGATGTCAATAAATTGTGTACTTTGCGTACACAATGAATGTTCTCAAAGAATACATTTCGATGCGAACGACGTGATAGGCTGGCGGCTGGAACGTTAGTTGAGGGACTGAGTGGTCTATCCAGGCAACGCCGAGCAAGGGCGAAGCGGCGTCGCGACGCTGGCGTCGATGTTCCTGGGCGCCGCCAATCCCGTGATGTAACGTGACGACCTGCAGTCTCCTGCAGCCGATCGGAAAGAGCACATCTCTCCTCCCTCTCTCCTGCCGCCGCCATTCTTCAAAACGGCATCTTCCATTCTGCGATATTTGCATCAGATTAGCGTTTGGCTCGCAACGCCACCAAAGCCGCGTCATGGTGATGACGTAGAGTGTAGATGGGCGGGTCAGCTCTGCCCGGATGCCCCATGACATGGGCGCCGGAAGGATGCTCGCGTGCCTTTACCGCCATGAAAGCCATCACATCCAGACAGAGGGAAGCTGATCATGCCATTCATCAAGACCACGGACGGAACCGAAATCTTCTACAAGGATTGGGGCCCGCTCGATGCCCAGCCCGTTGTTTTCCATCACGGCTGGCCGCTCAGCGCCGACGACTGGGATGCGCAGATGATGTTCTTTCTGGACAAGGGCTATCGCGTGATTGCCCACGACCGACGCGGCCACGGCCGCTCCAGCCAGACGTGGCAGGGCAATGAGATGGACACCTATGCGGCCGACGTTGCGACGCTTACCGATGCTCTCAATCTCAAGAATGCGATCCATGTCGGCCATTCGACCGGCGGCGGCGAGGTTGCCCACTACGTCGCGCGCGCCAAGCCCGGCCGTGTCGCCAAGGCAGTGCTGATCGGCGCCGTGCCGCCGATCATGGTCAAATCGGACAAGAACCCCGGCGGCCTGCCACTCGAGGTTTTCGACGGCTTCCGCGCGGCGCTTGTCGCCAACCGTGCTCAGTTCTTCCTCGATGTGCCGACAGGCCCCTTCTACGGCTTCAACCGCCCCGGCGCCAAGGTCAGTCAGGGCGTCATCGAGAACTGGTGGCGGCAGGGGATGATGGGCGCTGCCAAGGCTCATTACGATTGCATCAAAGCGTTTTCCGAAACGGATTTCACCGAGGATCTGCAGCGGATCACAGTGCCGACGCTGGTCATGCACGGCGACGACGATCAAATCGTTCCCTATGCCGATTCCGCACCGCTTTCGGTAAAACTCCTGAAGCACGGCACGCTGAAGACCTATGCCGGCTTCCCGCACGGCATGTGCACCACGCATCCTGATGTCATCAACGCCGATCTGCTGGAGTTCTTCCTGGACTGAGGTGGCGGATCATCCGCCGGGCCCTCTACGGCCCGGCAATCGTATGACGGATGAAGACCGTTCGAACATTCGCAGGCGGGTCCCTGGGGTGCCCGCCTGCCGCATGCCGACATTTGCTCATCAAACGAGACGCTCGTGACCACACGAGATACCATTCCGAGCGGGTTGTCCCGACGCGACCTGCTGAAGCTGACTGCCACAGCAGCGGTGGTGATGCTGGCTTCACGCAACGCGATTGCAGCCGATTTCCACCGCTTCCAGCACGGCACGTTCGACATTACCGTCGTCAGCGACGGGTTCCTGACGCTTCCGGCGGAGATCACGCCCGAGGAGCGCCAGGCGATCATGCCACGGCTGGGCGGCAACGCGGCGACCGCTCCCGTTCAGGCCAACATCCCTCTGATCCGCCATGGCGAAGACCTGATCCTCATCGATACCGGATCCGGCAGCCATTTCCAGGCAAGCGCCGGCAAACTGGCGGCGAACCTGCAATCGCTCGGCATCGCGCCGGAGGCGATCACCAAGGTTGTTTTCACCCATGCGCATCCGGATCACTCCGGCGCAACGACGACGATTGACGGCAAGGTTCTTTATCCGAACGCGCAGTATTTCGTCAGCGAAGCAGAATGGGCTTTCTGGACCGACAGGGACTGCGCGACGCATATGCCATCCGCGCTTCATGACTTTGCGCGCGGTGCGCAGCGGGACCTGTTTGCCGTCAAGGACAGGCTAACGCTCCTGCGACCGGATGACGAGATCATTCCCGGGATGCGGATCCAGCAAACCCGCGGACATACACCTGGCCATGGCTCGATCGAACTGGCTGGAGACGGCGGCCTGCTGATCACGGGCGACGCCTGCACCAACGACGTGATCTTCTTCGAAAATCCCGCCTGGCATTTCGGCTTCGACACGGAACCTGAGATCGCGTTGAAGACCCGCCAAATGCTGCTCGATCGCGCGGCGACCGACAAGCTCAAGATGCTCGGCTATCACTGGAGCTACCCGGGCGTTGGCTATGCAGAACGCAAGGATGCTTCCTACCGGTTTGTGTCGGCGTAGGGTTCGGGCAGGTTACTGCGCGCCGGCGGCTTCTTCAGGCACGGCGACCGGCTGCGGCAGTTCTTCCGCAATCTCTTCGGCAACGGTTGCGAGATCGAGGTTCCCCCAGATTGACGCTGACTGGCGACGCTCCGTGCGGCGGGAGGATTTGATTTCGACGATGAACGGCTTCGACTGAGCGCGCATGGGGTTCCTATTGAAAGACGTTGAACGAATCTATCAACGCCCCAAGCCTATGAAGCGTTACGCGCTCGCGCAAGATCACACGTCGCGCTGAATCCAGCCTCACACAGGCCAGGCACGGGGGGAACAAGCATGGGGCGAGCGCGTTCCAGCTTTTCAATCTGGGTGGAGCCTCCATGCAAATTCCTGCGAAAAGTTCTTGAAGGAAAGATCGATGTCGATTACCTACCACGTCGCCGAACATGATGGCGCCTGGGCCTACCGCCTGGACGATGTCTGGTCGGAAACTTTCCCAACTCACGAAGAAGCACTGGCAGCGGCAAAACGAGCCGCGGAGCGACAACAGCTCGGTGGCCAGGGAGCGGACATTACATATCAGCGTGCAGACGGCAGCTGGACAACGGAACGGTCGAACGGAGGCGACCGCCCCGAGGCCGATGTCGTCGATGACGCCAAGGAAAAAGACTAGGAATGACCATTAAAGAACGTTTTCTCAAGCAGCAGCATGCGTGGATGCTCGGCGCATGCTATTCCCGCAAACATCCCGACTTCCATCGTTATGGCGGCGTCGATGTTTCGATCTCGCCCCGCTGGAAAGACAGCGTTGAAACCTTCGTCAATGATATGATCGACAGCCTGCCGCGCAGCCTCTCCGAGCGCCGGATGGCGCTGAGAAATCCGCGTCGCCCGTTTGAGCCCGGCAATGTGGAATGGGTGTTCGCAAGCAAGCACTACGGACTTCGCGCTCCTGATGGCACGCGGCCCGATATGATGGATGCTCGTTCGCGCCGAGCGTAATTCACGCCGTTTACATATTCCAATCTTCGCCGGCGACGGACGCTTACACAGGCTTCCTTCGCCGGCGAGCTTGTTTTAAGGGCGACCGCGCAATCCAATGCTGGGCCACGTGCGATCACTTAAATCGATGTCACCGGTAGGCGACCCCATGTGGCCGGCGCGCAAAACATGCCTAGCTGTCTGTGGCACGTCATCGACAGTGTGTGCGATGCCCAGCCATCGGACATGTTTATCTCGACCGATGCCGCGCGTTTCCCGTCACCACAATCACGGCAATTCCGACCACCGCAGCAAGTGCGCCCCAATAGATCCATTGTGTCTGGTCGATCATGAAGCTTTCCGCCGGATACGGAAAATAGCCACTGCCCTGCCCCATCCAAACCAGCCCGATAAGGATGAGCAGGCCGGCGACAATATAGGCAATCCTCGCCATTCAATATTCCTCCACCAAACCGCTTGCCTAACGCCCCACGCGCGCCCATCGCAGACGCCGAGATCATCGCGAAAGGTGACACCGTGCTGCGACGACCCTACTCCTTCGCAAAATCCGCTCCGAGACTCGTTTCGCGCCATTCCTCGATCTGCGCCAACCGTTCGCGCAGCTTGTTGGTGACATTGCTGTAGCCGATTTCGCCAAGCACGAGATGCCGCGGCGGATTCTCCACTTGCGTGATCCGGATCATCGCCTCGCCGGCGCGCACGGGATCTCCGGCCTGCTTGCCGCTGTAATCCGATGTCTGGCGCATGCGGGAAGCTGCGGTTTCGGCATAGTCCGCAATTCTGCTCTTCGTTTGCCGAAGCGAGCGGCCGGCCCAATCGGTGCGGAACGGACCGGGGGCGACGCAGGTCACCTTGATGCCGAGCGGCCTGCCCTCGGCGTAGAGTGAATCGGAAAAACCTTCGACCGCATGCTTGCTCGCCGCATAGAAACCTGAGCCGGGAAAGCCGATAAAGCCGGCAACCGAGGTGATGTTGATGATGTGGCCATGCCGGCGCTGCCGCATACCAGGCAGGACGGCACGGGTCATCGAAAACAGGCCGAAGACGTTCGCCTCGAACTGATCGCGGATTTCCTGCTCTTCCGCCTCCTCGACCGTTGACTGGTAGCCATAGCCGGCATTGTTGACGAGAACGTCCACGCGGCCGAAGCGCTGCTCGGCAGCCGCGACCGCCGCCTTGACCTGAGCGCGATCGGTCACATCGAGATCCAGCGCCAGCGCGTTCGCGTCATGGGCGGATGCCAGATCGGCAACGCGGGCCTTATCGCGCGCGGTCACGACCGTCGGCCAGCCGCGGGCAATGGTGAGTTTCGCAAGCTCACGGCCGAAGCCAGTGGAGCAGCCGGTGATGAGCCAGACGGGAGACTTGTCCTGAGACATGTGATTTTCCTGATGCTGTCGGGAACGCCTGAATGGGCGAAAGGAGCGAGAGCGGATTTAGGGCCGCCGCCTGATATTTCCAGCGCACGACTACGCCTAAACGACATCGATCAGGAAAAGTCTGCGCGCCCGATCGGACGCGCAGACGACAAGAAGCTTACTGCAGCGTACGCGTGTGCATGTCTTGGCCAGGCGCTACGCCCTGACGGGCCTGCGTTCCAGCCGTCGCCCCGTCGAGGCCCGTCGCCACAACCGCGACGCGGAACTTGCCATCGAGGTTGCGGTCGAAGATCGCGCCAACGACGATGTCGGCCTCATCTTGAACCTCGTCGCGGATGCGGCTTGCCGCTTCGTCCACTTCGAAGAGCGTCATGTCGGTGCCGCCGGAGATCGAGATCAAAACGCCCCTGGCGCCCTTCATCGAAATGTCGTCGAGCAGCGGGTTGGCGATCGCAGCCTCCGCGGCCTTCATCGCACGCCCCTCACCCGAAGCCTCGCCGGTGCCCATCATCGCCCGTCCCATGCCCCGCATGACGGATTTCACGTCTGCGAAATCGAGGTTGATGAGGCCTTCCTTGACGATCAGGTCGGTGATGCAGCCCACACCGGCATATAGAACACGGTCGGCGGTCATGAAGGCATCCGCGAACGTGGTCTTTGCATCGGCGATGCGGAAAAGGTTCTGGTTCGGGATGACGATTACCGTATCAGCCGCTTCGCGGAGCGCCTCGATACCGACATCGGCTGTCTTCATGCGGCGATTGCCTTCGAAGGTGAAGGGCTTAGTAACCACTCCGACCGTCAGGATGCCGGCGTTGCGGGCGGCCTGGGCAATAACAGGTGCTGCCCCCGTTCCGGTGCCGCCCCCCATACCTGCGGTGACGAAGCACATATGCGAGCCAGCCAGATGGTCCATGATCTCATCGATCGATTCTTCGGCGGCGGCGCGACCGACTTCCGGCAGCGAACCGGCCCCCAGCCCTTCGGTTACATGCGCGCCGAGCTGTATCCGGCGGGATGCCTTGGAGGTCGCCAGCACCTGCGCATCCGTATTGGCCGCGATGAAATCGACGCCTTCGAGATTTTCCGCTATCATGTTATTGATCGCATTGCCGCCGCCGCCGCCGACACCAATTACTGTAATTCTGGGTCGCATTTCGGAAATCCCGTTCTTGGCGTTCGTCATCGCAATCTCCTTCGTGCGTTTTTGTCATGGCTCCGCCTCTTTTGGGAACCGAATCGAGCATCAGCTTAGTCGCGCAACAAGGCAGAGCCGGGGCGAAAGAACAAGATGAAGCTTTCTTGAAACTTTATCCGGAACCTTTTTTGCCCTCGCGCTTTATTTTGAATCATCCCCTGCCAGAGAGAGGAGCACCGTGCAGATGCCTACGCCAGTCACCCGCCAGTCAGTTACCCCTCCAAACGAGCATATTCTTACCGCCCAGGAGGCCTTGGAACCGCTCTTTCTCAAGATCGAAGAGGAGGCCGAGGTCCGGATGATCGGCGCTGCCATTCGCGCGGGCTGGTCTGCGGAAGATGCGGTGGCAGCCATCGACGAGCTTCGCCGCAACGAGCTTCTTCCCGGCACCGGCCACTAAAAGCGTCGGGCGGCTTCAAAATATCATTCGCCTCGAGGAATGGATGACCTAAGTTCAGCGCGACCCACCAATCGCGGAAAGATCATCGCATGCCCCTCAAGAATATCTGCATCTTCGGCGCCGGTGCACTCGGCGGCGCCATCGCCTCGAAGTTTGCCTTATCGCTCGGCGCAGAGGTAACGGTTTCGGTCGTTGCGCGCGGCGCTCATCTCGCTGCCATCCGAGGCGACGGATTGCGTCTCCTTGAGGCGGGCGCAGACGCACCCCTCATCGTCAAACTGAGAGCCACCGACGATCCGAGGGAACTACCACCGCAGGATCTCGTGATCACCGGGCTGAAGGGCCATCAGCTCAGCGCTGCCGCGCAGGGAATAGGTCACCTGCTGAAAGACAGCACGCGCGTCATGATGATCCTCAACGGCATTCCGTGGTGGTATTTCCACCGCGATCAGGACAGCGGGCATGCGGAGCTGCAATTCGACGAGCTCGATGAGGGCGGCAAGCTTTGGCGCCTTGTCGGCCCGCAGCGCGTCATCGGCTGCGTCGCCCACCAGGGCGCCGAAGTCAGCAAGCCCGGCGAGGTCCGGCTCAGCAACAAAGGCCACTTCATTCTCGGGGAGGCCTCCGGCGAGATCAGCGCAGATCTGCGCGACATCGAGTCACTGCTGCAGCGCGCCGATATCGGCGTTAAGCTCTCGAGCCGCATCCGCGACGATATCTGGAGCAAGCTGATGGGCAACGCCTCCTTCAACCCGATCAGCGCGCTGACGCGATCATTGATGTCCGATCTGATGGCGGATGCCGCAATCACCGACCAGATCGGGAAGGTCATGAAGGAGGTAAAGGCCGTTGGAGAGGCACTCGGCGCGAATGTCGGGATGTCCGTCGAGCAGCGACTGGAACAGGCCCGGCAGATCGGGCCGGTTCGCACCTCTATGCTGCAAGACCTTCTGGCAGGGAAGTCGCTGGAGATTGCGCCGCTGGTGGGAATGGTCGTTTCATTGGGCCGCCTGACGGCAACGCCGACACCGGTTTCCGAAACGATCCTGGCGTTGGTGTCGCAGCTTGACCGGGAGAATTGCCGACCGGCGAAGTGACTGCGCGAGCGGTCGAGCGGCTTGCTGCGTTCTCGGGAGAACGCTCATGAATTGAATTAGGAAGTCTCCACAAGCCGCTCTGATGAAACAGACTTATTTCAACCACGCTGCGATGCGTTCGACTGCTTCAACGATCTCGGCCTCGGCGCCGGCGTAGGACATGCGCATCGACCGGTTGCCGTCCAGCGGATCGAAATCCAGACCCGGCGTCGCGGCGACGTTGATCTCGGCCAGCATCCGCTTGGCGAACGCCATGCTGTCATTGGTGAAGCGCGTTACGTCGACATAGGCGTAGAACGCGCCATCCATCGGCGATGCAATGGAAAGACCGATTTCCGGCAGACGCTTCAGCAGAAACTCACGGTTGGCCGCGTAGCTCGCCTTGTAGACATCGAGTTCCGCAGTCGCGCCGAGCGCTGCCGTCGCTGCGATCTGCGAGAGTTCGGGCGGCGAGATGTAGAGGCTTTGCGCGACACGCTCGATGGGTCGCACCAGCCGCTCAGGTAGCACCATCCAGCCGATGCGCCAGCCGGTCATGCAATAATATTTGGAGAAGGAGTTGATGACGATCGCCTCGTCCGTCAATTCCAGTGCGCTGGTCTCTTCGCCGGCAAAAGTCAGCCCGTGATAGATTTCGTCTGAAATGAACGCGATCGAATTGGCCGCACAATAGTCGGCCAGCGCTGTCAGCCCCTGGCGGCCGGTCACAGTGCCTGTCGGGTTGGCAGGGCTCGCCAGCAGAACACCCTTCAGCCTGACGTTGTGTGCCGCTTGTGCAGCCTCAAGGCTCTCGGGCGTCAACGTGAAATGCGTGTCGGCAGTGACCGGCACCTCGATCACCCTGAGCCCAAGCGCCCCGAGAATGTTGCGATAGGCAGGATAGCCCGGCAGGGCGATGGCGACCGCGTCACCGGCATCAAACAGCGAGAGAAAGGCAAGGTTGAAACCGGCGGAAGAACCGGTGGTTATCGCGATGCGCGCAGGATCGATTTCCAGCCCATGCCGGTCGCGATAGTGCCAGGCCAGTGCATGCTTCAGCCTCGTCGTGCCGAGCGCGTCCGTATAGCCGATCTTGCCCTCGACGAGTGCGGCCTGCGCAGCCTCCAGAGCGGCGCGTGGCGCCGGATGCGAGGGCTGCCCGACAGCCATGGAAATGACCGGGTGACCGCTCGCTCGCCGCTTCGTCGCTTCGGCCAGAACATCCATGGCATGAAAAGGCTCGACGTCGCTGCGTTGGGAAATGGAAAACAAGATCGCTTCTCTCTAACTTTGCTTGCGGCCAGACAATTGCCGCAATAATCGGATCATCACAATCCCGCGATTGAACTGCGGATGCGAAATTTCCTGTTTGAAGACGACCGGACGCACCTTAATTTGGCGGCATCGGAGTGCCGCCGTTAACCGGGCAGTGTTATCCGGTGCCTAGAACGATGCATACGAACTGCGAAAGACGAGGATATAATGGCCATACTTCCGAAAATCTTCACCGCGCTGGCGCTGACTGCCTCTGTGGCAACGGCCTACCCGGCGGCAGCGCTCGATGAGGCGCAGAAGAAGGAGTTCGGCGAGTTCATCAAGCAGTATCTGATCGAAAACCCGGAGATCATGCTGGATGTTCAGGATGCCCTGCAGAAGAAGCAGGAGCAGACGCGCCTCGTCAAAGCCAACGCGGTGATTGCTGACAACAAGTCGACGATCTTCGATTCGCAGTACGACGTGACGATCGGCAATCCGAAGGGTGACATCACGATCGTCGAATTCTTCGACTACAATTGCGGCTATTGCCGCCACGCACTTTCCGACATGCAGACGATGCTCGAAAAGGACAAGAACGTCCGCTTCGTGCTCAAGGAATTTCCCATCCTCGGCCCGGAATCGGTTGCCGCGCACAAGGTCTCCGATGCATTCCGCAAGCTGGCGCCGGAGAAGTATAGCGCGTTCCATGTCGCTCTTCTCAGCAGTGATGGCCGCGCCGACGAAGCGAGTGCAATTGAAGTCGCCGCCTCACTTGGTGTCAGCGAAAAGCAAATCCGTGACGAGATGGCCAAGAGCTCCAGCGACGCCTCCGTGAAGGAGACCTATCAACTTGCCCAGAGCCTCGGCATTACAGGCACGCCGTCCTACGTGATTGGCAACGAACTGGTTCAGGGCGCAGTCGGTTTCGATGACCTCGAAGCCAAGGTCAAGAACATGCGCGCCTGCGGCAAGACGAGTTGTTGAGACGGCGCCCATCAAATCGCCAAAATCGACGCGTTTCAGCCATGTGGACAAATGTGGCGCGATTCCGGCTGCCTCTTCCAAAGGGCTTTCATTAGGTCCGTTGGGAGTCTATAGGTTGCCGTCTCGCACTTGATGGAACACTCGATGACGCAAACGATATTCGTCCTGAACGGGCCCAACCTGAATATGCTCGGCAAAAGAGAGCCGGGCATCTATGGCGGCAAGACGCTTCAGGATATCGAGGCAGATTGCAAGGCAGCAGGGCAGGAACTCGGCTTCGATATCGATTTTCGCCAGAGCAATCACGAAGGTATGCTCGTCGACTGGTTCCATGAAGCGAACGACAAGGCCGTTGGTGTGGCGATCAACGCCGGAGCCTACACGCATACGTCGGTCGCGCTCCACGACGCAATTCGCGCTATTTCCATTCCGGTGATAGAGCTTCATATCTCCAACGTCCACGCACGAGAAGAATTCCGCCACAAGTCGATGATTGCGCCAGCGGTGAAAGGCGTCATCTGCGGCTTCGGGCCTCACAGCTATATTCTGGCGCTGCATGCGCTGAAGAATCTCACGGCATAAGAAGAACACAGGGCAAACACTCATGGCTGAGAAGAAAAACGGTATCGATCAGGCGCTGATCCGCGACCTCGCGAACATCCTCAACGATACGGATCTGACGGAAATCGAAGTCGAGCAGGACGATCTGCGAATTCGCGTTTCGCGCGCCGGCAACACCCAGTACGTCCAGGCTCCGATCGCTGCGCCCGCATTTGCCGCGGCACCGGTCGCTGCAGCTCCAGCCGCAGCGGCGCCTGCGGCCCCCGCGCGCAACCCTGCCAACACCGTCAGCGCCCCGATGGTCGGCACGGCCTACATGGCTCCGGCTCCGGGCGCGCGTCCCTTCATCGAACTCGGCGCCACGGTCAAGGAAGGCCAGACGCTGATCATCATCGAAGCGATGAAGACCATGAACCAGATCCCTTCGCCGAAGTCCGGCAAGATCACAGAAATCCTGGTCGAAGACGGAAGCCCCGTCGAATACGGCCAAGCCCTCGTCGTCATCGAATAAGGCGAGCGTCATGGTCTCGAAAATCCTCATCGCCAATCGCGGAGAAATCGCGCTTCGCGTGCTGCGCGCATGCAAGGAGCTCGGCATTCCCTGCGTCGTGGTTCACTCGACTGCTGACGCCGATGCCATGCATGTGCGCCTGGCTGACGAGAGCGTCTGCATCGGCCCCCCGCCGTCGCGCGAAAGCTATCTGAACATCCATCAGATCGTCGCCGCCTGCGAGATCACCGGCGCCGACGCGGTGCATCCGGGCTACGGTTTCCTCTCCGAAAACGCCAAGTTTGCGGAAATCCTGGAAGCGCACGGCATCACCTTCATCGGCCCGACGGCGGAACACATCCGCCTCATGGGCGACAAGATCACCGCCAAGACGACCGCCCAGGAACTCGGCATCCCCGTCGTTCCGGGCTCCGATGGCGAGGTGAAGACCGAGGAAGACGCGCTGCGGACTGCCGCCGAAATCGGCTATCCGGTGCTGATCAAGGCAACCGCCGGTGGCGGCGGCCGCGGCATGAAGGTTGCCAAGTCCGAGGTCGACCTGATCGAAGCCTGGTCGACGGCCCGCACCGAAGCGGCAGCCGCTTTCGGCAACGACGCCGTCTACATGGAAAAGTACCTCGGCAAGCCGCGCCACATTGAAATCCAGGTATTCGGCGACGGCGAAGGCAATGCGATCCACCTCGGCGAACGCGATTGCTCGCTACAGCGCCGCCACCAGAAGGTCTGGGAAGAAGCCAATTCTCCTGCATTGAATGTCGAGCAGCGCATGAAGATCGGCGAAGTCTGCGCCGATGCCATGCGCAAGCTGAAGTATCGCGGCGCCGGCACGATCGAGTTCCTGTACGAGAACGGCGAGTTCTATTTCATCGAAATGAACACCCGCCTGCAGGTTGAGCATCCGATCACCGAGGCGATCACTGGCATCGACCTGGTTCACGAGCAGATCCGCGTCGCCTCCGGCGGCGGACTCTCCGTCAAGCAGGAAGAGATCAACTTCCACGGCCATGCGATCGAGTGCCGCATCAACGCCGAGGACGCACGTACCTTCGTGCCCTCTCCCGGCACGATCACGCACTTCCATGCGCCGGGTGGCCTTGGCGTGCGCGTCGATAGCGGCGCCTATCAGGGCTACAAGATCCCGCCATACTACGACAGCCTCATCGGCAAGCTCATCGTGTTCGGCCGCACACGCGTCGAATGCATGATGCGTCTGCGCCGCGCGCTCGACGAGTTCGTCGTCGACGGTATCAAGACGACGCTGCCGTTGTTCCAGGATCTGGTCGACAACCAGGACATCGCCAACGGCGATTACGACATCCATTGGCTGGAAAACTATCTGGCCAAGAAACCGGCGTAACAACGAATGGCAGGATCGCGCAGGAAGTCTCCAGGCATTACACCGGAAATCCTCCTGCGCGCCTATTCTATCGGCCTCTTTCCTATGGCCGAGTCGGCCGACGACCCGGAAATATTCTGGGTCGAGCCCGATCTTCGCGGCGTCCTGCCGCTCGACGAATTCCACGTTTCGAAAAGCCTCGCCAAGGCGATCCGACGCAAGCCGTTCGACATCCGCTTCAACCACGATTTCGATGCGGTAATCGCAGCCTGTGCAGCAGAGACCGGGGACAGGCCGAGCACCTGGATCAATCAGACGATCAGGACGCTTTATTCGACGCTGCATCGCATCGGCCATGCGCACTCGGTCGAGGCGTGGGACGGCGACGAACTTGTCGGCGGATTATACGGAGTGTCGCTGGGCTCGGCGTTCTTCGGCGAAAGCATGTTCTCACGCCGGACAGACGCTTCGAAGATCTGTCTCGTTCATCTCGTGGAACGGCTGCGAGCCAAGGGTTTTACCCTGCTCGACACACAGTTTACGACCGAACACCTAAAGACTTTCGGAGCCATAGATGTTCCGAAGGACGAGTATACCCACATGCTAGCGGCGGCGATGGCTTCACCACATCTTGAATTCTGAGAATTACTTGGCCGCTTTATCCGGAGCGGGAACGTTCGAGTTCTGCTTGCAATCCTTCAGCCAGACGTCGTAGATCGGGTGCTCAACGGCATTGAGGCCGGGGCTGTCAGCAAACATCCAGCCAGTGAAGATACGGCGAATCTTGCGGTCGAGCGTGATCTCGTCCACTTCCACGAAGCCATCGATCTTCTGCGCTTCGGTCTGATCGCGGGAATAGCAGGCCTTCGGCGTGACCTGCAGCGCGCCGAACTGCACGGTCTCATTGACATAGACATCGAAGGTCGTGATGCGGCCGGTGATCTTGTCGAGGCCGGAGAATACGGCGACGGAGTTCTCGATGCGGGCAGCGGCGGCAGCCTGCGGCAGAAAGGACGAGCCAAGTGCCAGGGAGACACCGACGGCACGCAGGAGATTTTTCCGCGTGAAAAGCTTCATATCTACCCGTCTCCACAGCATCTTAAAATCGAAGGCCGCAATCGCTGCGGCCATTCTGCGGGTAATGGTCAATTGTGGCCAAAAGCGGGGCCGGCTGCCCTGCTCAGTTGCCAGGTGTCCACGCGTCGTAGTCGCCCGTAACCCGCGGACGTTCGCCAGGAACGACCAGTGAGCCCGGCGGGCGATAAGCCTGCGGCGAACCGGTCTGGTTTGCGCGATGTGGCTTCTGCCATTCCTTGGCGACATAGTTTTCCTGGCTCGGGGGAACGTTCGTGCGGTGATGCATCCAGCCGTGCCAGCCCGGCGGAATCGCGGAGGCTTCGGCATACCCCTTGTAGATAACCCAACGCTTCGGCAGGCCGTAGGACGACATGCCGCCTTCGTAGTAGACGTTGCCCAATTCGTCTTCACCGACGCGCTTGCCGAAACGCCAGGTCGCAAAGCGCGTACCGATCGTCTGACCGTTCCACCAGGTGAAGATTTGCACGAGGAGATTCTTCATGTCTTTTCCTTGAGCTAGCCGAGCGGCGAGCGGGACCAGAATTTGATCCCTCGCTTATGCCGCCAGCGATACGCATTGTCCAGTGATTCCGGCGCCACACCGGCTCATTTCAGCGCCATCTTGAAGCCGAGGTGCGACTGTTTGAAGCCAAGCCGCTTGTAGAAACGGTGCGCATCCGTGCGGCTCGCGTTCGATGCCAGTTGCACGAGGCGCAGGTCGCGACGCTTTGCCTCCGCTATGGCAAACTCGATCATCTGGGCACCGATGCCCTGTCCACGCATGTCACCGCGCGTCTGCACCGCCTCGATGATCATCGATGACGAGCCGCGACCGACCAGCGACGTCACGATCATCGTCTGGAAGGTGCCGACGACCTTCCCGTCGCGCTCCGCCACGTAGAGTGTCTGGTCGCGTGATGTGGCGAGCCGCTCGAAAGCCCTGAGATAATCAGTCGGCCGTGAAGAACTCCCAAGCGGCTGATTTAGCGTAAGAATCGAGCAATCTGCAGATCTTCTAATTGCAGGAAACAGCCGACGAATAGGCTGTTTCCTTGCAAAATCAGTTTGAGGTTTCCCTGGTTGGCGAAGCGTGATTCACTGGGTTATCGCGATGAATCGGAGAGCCAGGAATGGGTAAACCACGCGAACGGCGCGAAACGGGTGAACAGGATTTGTTCCGATCCCGGCTGGACCAGATCATCAACATGAAGCACGAACTGGTGCGCCTGGCGCAGGCGATCGACTGGCCTGTGTTGGAAGCCCGCTTTGGGACGGTGTATTCGGACGGAGCGGGCATGCCGCCATTGCCGACGCGGCTGATGGCGGGGCTGGCCATTCTTAAGCACACGTTCAGCCTGTCGGACGAGGCCCTGTGCGAGCGCTGGGTGGAGAACCCCTATTTCCAGTACCTGTGCGGCGAGGAGTTCTTTCGGCACGACCTATCGTTCGACCGCTCCTCGATGACGCGCTGGCGGCAGCGCATGGGCGAGGAGCGGATCGCCGCGCTCTTGCAAGAGAGCCTGGCCGTGGCTGTCAAGACAGGCGCGATGAAGCCGCAGGATACGCGGCAGGTGATCGTGGACACGACCGTTCAACCGAAGAACGTCATGTTCCCGACGGATGCCAAGCTTATTCACCGGGCGCGCGAACGGTTGGTGCGGCTGGCGAAGAAAATGGGGCTGGATCTGCGCCAGACCTATCTTCGGGTCGGTAAATTCGCCCTGATCCAATACCAACGCTACGCTCATGCGAAGCAATTCAAACGGGCCGGCAAGGCACTGCGCAAGTTGAAGACCTATCTCGGCCGGATCGTTCGCGACATCGAGCGTCAGATCGCCGGTGACGAACAACTCGACGCGATCTTCAAATGGTCGCTCTATCAGGCAAAAACGGTCATCGAGCAGCGGCAACGTCAGCGTGGCCGCAAGATCTATAGCCTGCACGCCGACGAGGTCGAGTGCATTGGTAAAGGCAAGGCGCACAAGCCCTATGAGTTTGGAGTGAAGGTGTCCGTGGCCACAACACTGAACCGTTCAAAGGGCGGGCAGTTCGCTCTGCACGCGACGGCGCTGCCCGGCAATCCCTACGATGGCCACACGCTCGCGACCGTCGTTCCGGATATGGAAAAGATGATCGGCAACGAGGTCACCCGCATTCTGGCCGACGCTGGATACCGCGGCCACAATGCTCCCGAAAGTCACAAGCTGAGGGTCTTCACCAGCGGCCAGAAGCGCCGCCTCACGCCCGCCATCAAGCGCCAGATGCGACGACGATCGGCGGTCGAACCCGTCATTGGACACCTCAAGAGCGAACACAGAATGGACCGCAATTATCTCGCTGGCGAACAGGGGGATGCCGTCAATGCCGTTCTGGCCGCAGCCGGATACAACTTCTCCCTCCTGCTGCGATGGTTCAGACAGCTTTTGTGTCTGGTAGCCGCACTAATCTCCACGTCCCAGAGCCGATCGATACCGCAGCTCAATGTCTGATATCGAGTTCTTCACGATCGACTAATCACCGAAGACCTCGGGCGCAGTCGTGTCCCCGTGACCGCCGAGTTCATCGGCAGCAAAGATGGCGACGAGTGCCGCCACGTCGGCGCTGCGCGCCTCGCGAATGATGGTTTGGCTCATGCTCATACTGGGGCTAGCGCTGTTCGAGAGGCTTTTCGAGGATCAGCGTCGGTATTCCGGATTGCCCAGGCCCATCGTTTTCATTGCGGCCGACATCTTCGAAGCCGTGGGCATGGTAAAAGGCGATCGCCGTCTTGTTCCGCGGCTCGACCTCGAGGCGCATGATTTCGGCATCGGGAAAGCAGGTTTCCAACTCGGCAAAGATCTCCCGCCCGATACCCTGGCGATGCAGCGGCGGGCGGACATAGAGCAGATGCAGCATGACGGTCTTCGTCATCTCATCCGACATGGCGGCATAACCGATGCCGCCGATATCCTTGCCGTTATCGGCAACGAGGAACTCGGCATTCTTTTTCGCCAGCCGCGCCTGCAGCGCCGCTGGCGAAAACAGATGCGCAATGAGCGCGTTGACCTTCGTTTCGCCATAGAGGCCAGCATAGGTCGCGCGAAAGCCCTCATCCAGCAAGGTGCGCATCTTGCTTAAATCACCCTCGCTGGCGGTGCGCACGAAATACACGGCCTTACTCCTCAATGCCGAGCTTCGCCTTCACGAGAGCCTGGACGGCCTGCGGATTGGCCTTGCCGCCGGTCGCCTTCATGACCTGACCGACGAACCAGCCGGCAAGTGTCGGCTTGGCCTGGACCTTTGCAACCTGATCCGGGTTGGCGGCGATAATCTCGTCGACAGCCCGTTCGATCGCGCCGGTGTCGGTCACCTGCTTCATGCCCCGGGTTTCGACGATCTCGGCGGGATCGCCGCCCTCGTTCAGCACGATTTCGAACAGGTCCTTCGCGATCTTTCCGGAAATAGTCTCCGCCTTGATGAGGTCAATGATCGCACCAAGTTGAGCCGGCGAAACGGAGGTCTCCTCGATGCTTCTGCCTGTGCGGTTCAAGGCGCCGAGCAGGTCGTTGATGACCCAGTTGGCGGCTGCCTTGCCGTCGCGGCCTTCTGCCACGGCTTCGAAATAGTCGGCGATCGCCTTTTCCGAGACAAGGACGGAAGCGTCATAGATCGAGAGACCGAGTTCGCGCACAAAGCGCTCCTTCTTGTCGTCGGGCAGTTCCGGCAGATCACCTTCGAGCGCCGTGACGAAGGCGTCGTCGAATTCGAGCGGCAGCAGATCCGGATCCGGGAAGTAGCGGTAGTCGTGTGCATCTTCCTTGGAGCGCATCGAGCGCGTCTCGCCCTTATTCGGGTCGAAGAGACGGGTTTCCTGTGCGATCGTACCGCCGTCCTCCAGAATAGCGATCTGGCGGCGGGCTTCGTATTCGATCGCCTGGCCGATGAAGCGGATGGAGTTGACGTTCTTGATCTCGCAACGGGTGCCGAAGCCTTCGCCCGGGCGACGGACGGAGACGTTGACGTCGGCGCGCATGGAGCCCTCGTCCATGTTGCCGTCGCAGGTGCCGAGATAGCGAACGATCGAACGCAGCTTCGTCATGTAAGCCTTGGCTTCATCCGACGAGCGCATATCAGGCTTGGAGACAATCTCCATCAGCGCGACGCCCGAGCGATTGAGATCGACATAGGACATGGTGGCATGCTGGTCGTGCAGCGACTTGCCGGCGTCCTGCTCCAGATGCAGGCGCTCGATGCCGATCTCGATATCCTCGAACTGGCCCTGCCGGTCGGGTCCGAGCGAGATGGTGATCTTGCCCTCGCCGACGATCGGATCCTTGAACTGCGAAATCTGATAGCCCTGGGGCAGGTCGGGATAGAAATAGTTCTTGCGGTCGAAGAGCGAGCGCTTGTTGATCTGCGCCTTGAGGCCAAGACCTGTGCGGACAGCTTGCTTGACGCATTCCTCGTTAATGACGGGCAGCATGCCGGGCATGGCCGCATCGATAAGCGAGACGTTGGAATTCTGCGGCTTGCCGAACTCCGTCGCCGCGCCCGAGAACAGCTTCGAATTCGACAGCACCTGTGCATGGACTTCCATGCCGATGATGACTTCCCAATCGCCGGTGGCGCCGGGAATGAAGCGTTTCGGATCGGGCGTGCGAACGTCGACAATGGTCATTGAGATGCTCTTTTTGAGGCTGTTCTTTTCAACTGGTGAGGTAACGGAAATGGCTTGCCGGTGCAAGGCTTTCGGCCGTGCTGTAGCAGCAAGCCAACTAGTTTGGGGCGTGTTAACGCAATGTCGCTAGCGTGGCGCAGATGACCGCAACCGCTATTCTCAAGATCATCGGGCTCTTCCTGGCACTGAATGCCTTCGTGTTCTCGATCTATTTCCTCGACAAGCAGGCTGCTCGCGATCATCGGCGCCGGATCAGCGAGAAAACCTTGCTGACGCTCGCATTCGTCGGTGGCAGCTTGGGCGCGGTTTGCGCGCAAAGGCTCCTACGTCACAAGACGCAGAAAGAACCGTTCCGATCGATCCTTAGGGCCATCGTCATGTTTCATATGGTGGCCGCGCTTGTTTTATCAGGCGCCCTCGGCTACGTCGCGCTGGATGGCCCGCTGCTAGACTAAGACAAGGCCGTATGTGCCGTCGTCCGTGGACTCCAAAGCCTTTGACAAACCGACTGACGGCACATCACGATCGAGCTTGGGATTGTAGGCAATCGACAGCCAATGAATTGCGTATCCACGCTTCTGGAAGAAGCTGATCGCTTCGGAGTTCGCGGAGTGCGTCTGCATCATGGCCGTATCGAAACCCTGCGCTGCTATGTCTTTCTCGATATCCTGCAAGAGTGCTGTTCCGAGACCATGACCGGTGAAGGCAGGATCGATCCAGAAATCCGAAATTTTCTCGTCGAGCGTCTCGCGCGCGGCCCATCCTGCCGCATGTCCGTTCCATTCGATGACGGTGACGGTGATCCAGCTACCGGCAACGAAATTGAAGAACGCGCTTCGGGCAGCATCCACCATGGCGTCCGCTTCGCCAATGGACGCCATTGCATTCTGCCAGGCTCTTATTCCGATCTCGCTCAAGAGATTTGCGTCGCCCTCGCGGGCATTGCGAATGTGGATCAACAGCACCCCCGCGTTTGCACCGAAGTAAAACACCGAATCACCGCGTTATCAAAGCCTTGCGTTTCAAGCGCGAGGGTCTGGACAATATCCCCCCATGGGTTGCAAAACTTGACGAGACTGCGATCAGAGGATATGACGGCCTCATGTTGAACTCGTCCTCTCAGACCCGGTAGAGGCCCCTGCCCGCAGGTTTTCCTTGCGCGCACGGGCCCGAAAGAACGAAGCCCTGACGTCCGATCGGACGCCAGATCGTTTTTGCGCGCCTCCTCAAGGCGCTACGACCGGATCAACATTCCATGGATATTTCACGCACGGAGCAGCGCATCCTGCACCTATTGGCTCAGGGTGGCCGTATTGAAATCGAACGCGACGACAACAGAAAAATCGAGGCAGCAAAGTGCTTCACGCGCGACGGTTGGGTCTATCCCGGCTTCGGTCTCGAGCTCTTTCGCAAGCTGAAGCGGAAGAAGGCCATCAAATCCTCAGGTGGCAAGCCCTATCGCATCACCGAACGGGGATTGATTCTGGTGAGAGCGGAACAGGACAATAAGTAGCTTTCCGACATTCGGCCGCGCGTCGCCTCGGCGCGCGGCATCGTTCAAAGATGTGCGGCAAGCTCGGCCTTCATCACCGACCATTCCTCGGCCACCGTGCCGCTCCCGCGGCGCTTTCCCGCTCGACGGTACCAGTAGTCGGCATTCCAGTCGTCGCCTTCGATACGATGGCAAAGGGCGTGGCCCCAGTCGAAAGGCGCCTCGCCCTCATGTGCCTGGCAGATTTCATGCACGGCCTGCCACTCCGCACCCACGGCGAAACCTGCCGCCGCGAGGCAATCCAATGCTCCGATCATGTCCGCAAGATTTTGTTTGGACATAGGCCTCCTCCCGAAATTGCGCCTTTAGCCGAGACGCTTCTCCAGATGCACCTTTTCGAGCCGAATGGCGAGTTCCGCATCGAACCTCTCACCGCGCCAGACGATCGAGAAGCCGGCCCGCTCGTAAAGCCGCAAGGCGCCGCCATTGGTAGCGCGGGAGCGGATTTTTGCAACCTTGAAGCCATCAGCGGCAATGCCTTCAACGAAATAGCGGACCAGGCGAACCGATGCCACGGCCCTGGCAGGCGGGATCGATCCAGATGTCAGAAATGGAATTGGGCTCGTTTTCCCGGGCGCCCCAGCCGACCAGCCGGGCTTCCAAGTTCGGCAATCGCGACGTCACATTTCGTCGCTGCCGGTAGTCGAAGAAATCCTTCTGAGCAGCCTCGATTACGACGGGATCGTCGAAACCGGCTTCCCCTTGCACCGCTGGATTTCCACGCGGCAAGCCAATCTCGCCGACCACTTGATGATCAGCCCCTGCCATCATCCTAATTGCGGGTCCACTTACCACCACTTGGCGGGCGTGAACCTACCCGCAGCCTGCTCGATCACATGCGCAGTCTTGAACAATGTCTCTTCGTCGAACGGCTTGCCGATCAGCTGCAGGCCGAGTGGGAGGCCTTTGTGGTCAAGTCCGGCCGGAACGGCAATGCCCGGCAGCCCGGCCATGTTGACCGTGACCGTGAAGATGTCGTTCAGGTACATCTTGACCGGATCGGAGGCGAGGTTTTCGTCGGCGACGCCGAAGGCAGACGACGGTGTCGCGGGCGTCAGGATCGCATCGACACCGGCATTGAAGGCCAGTTCGAAGTCGCGCTTGATCAGTGTGCGAACCTTCTGGGCCTTGATGTAGTAAGCGTCGTAGTAACCAGCCGAGAGAACATAGGTGCCGATCATGATGCGGCGCTTGACTTCCTTGCCGAAACCGGCGGCGCGCGTCTTCTCATACATGTCGACAATATCCTTGCCGTCGACGCGCAGGCCGTAACGGACGCCGTCATAGCGGGCGAGGTTCGACGAAGCTTCAGCGGGAGCAACGATATAATAGGCCGGCAGCGCATACTTGGTGTGCGGCAGCGAGATGTTGACGATCTCGGCGCCTGCGTCCTTCAGCCAGGCAATGCCCTGCTGCCACAAGGTTTCGATCTCCTCCGGCATGCCGTCGACGCGATATTCGTTTGGAATGCCGATCTTCATGCCCTTCAGCGACTGGCCAAGCGCGGCTTCATAGTCCGGAACCGGCAGGTCGACGGAGGTCGTGTCCTTGGAATCGACTGACGCCATCGACCTCAGCAGGATTGCGGCGTCGCGCACGTCGCGGGCAATGGGACCAGCCTGGTCAAGCGACGAGGCGAAAGCCACCGTGCCCCAGCGCGAGCAGCGGCCATACGTCGGCTTGATGCCGACCGTACCGGTGAAGGCGGCCGGCTGGCGGATCGAGCCGCCCGTATCGGTTGCCGTCGCACCGGCGCAGAGGTGGGCCGCAACAGCCGCTGCGGAGCCGCCGGAGGAGCCTCCCGGTACCAGCTGCTGGTTGGAGCCAGCCGAACGCCAGGGGTTGATGACCGCGCCGTAGTAGGAGGTTTCGTTGGAAGAGCCCATCGCGAACTCGTCCATGTTGAGCTTGCCGAGCATCACGGCGCCGTCGCCCCACAGGTTCTGGGTGACGGTCGACTCGTAGTGCGGCTTGAAACCGTCGAGGATGTGGCTGCAGGCCTGCGTATGAATGCCTTCGGTGGCGAACAGATCCTTGATGCCGAGCGGGATGCCTTCGAGCGCGCCACCCTTGCCGCCGGCGAGACGTGCGTCAGAGGCTTCCGCCATCTGCAACGCCTTCTCGGGCGTGACCTTAATATAGGCATTGAGCTTGTCGTTGGCCGCTTCGATTGCCGAGATGTAGGCCTCGGTCAGTTCAGTCGCTTTGATCTCCTTGGCGCGCAGCTTCGTACGGGCTTCGGCAATGGTCAGGCTGGTGAGTTCGCTCATGGTGTTTCGCTTCAAATCTGGATTGGCAACGGAGTCGGAAAGCGGCATGACGCCTTATTCGACGACTTTGGGCACCAGGAAGAAATTCTGATCGGTGACAGGCGCGTTGGAAACGATGTCGGCCGCCTTGTTGCCGTCAGTCACATCATCCGTGCGCTTCTTCATCTCCATCGGCGTGACCGACGTCATCGGCTCGACGCCTTCGACGTCGACCTCGGAGAGCTGCTCGACGAAGCCGAGGATACCATTCAACTCGCCCACCATGCGGTTTGCCTCTTCTTCGGAGACCGCAATACGGGCAAGGCGCGCTACGCGCTTAACGGTGGCAAAGTCGACGGACATGGTATTCTCCGGATAGGATTTTCCTACCCGCTATAAAGAGCATGCCCGCTGTGCGCAACGGGCATGCTCTTTTGAGTGCATAGAATTCCCTCTCTGAAATCGACGCGATTTCAGTAGACCTCGACTAGAAGGAAAGGCTCTCGCCCGGCCTCGGCGCATTCACCGCCGTCTTCGATCCTTCCATGCCGGAGACGAACTTCTCCGGCGTCTGGTCAATGATCGGGAAGGTACCATAGTGGCAGGGCATGGCGGTCTTGAAGTTGAAGTAGCGCTGGCAGGCAAGCGCCGCCACGGCGCCGCCCATGGTGAAGCGATCGCCGACCGGCACGAGAGCGATCTCAGGCTGGTGCAACTCGTTGATCAGCGCCATGTCGGAGAAGATGTCGGTATCGCCCATGGCGAGAATCGAGGCTTCCTCATCGAAGTGCAGCATCAAACCGTTGGCATTGCCGAGCGCATGGGAGACGCCGTCTTCGGTGATCTGCGCCGAGGAATGCAGCGCGTTGGTGAAGGTCGCTGAAAAACCGTCGAACGAAATCGTGCCGCCGGTATTGCCCGCCTCGATCCTCGACAAGCCTTTCGAGCCCAGCCAAGCGGCGAGATCGGCGTTGGCGAGAACGACCGCACCTGAGGCCTTGGCAAGCGCAACCGTATCGCCGACATGATCTCCGTGACCATGCGTGAGCAGGATATGTGTGATGCCGTTTGCGACGTCCTTTGCATCCTGCCCGGCAAAGGACGGATTGTGGGTGAGGAACGGATCCAGCAGGATTTTAGCCTTTCCGATCTCGATGCGGAATGCGGAATGACCAAGCCAAGTGATCTTCATGAAATTTCTCCTTCTATTATCGGATGCAAAAGCCTGCTTTGCTCGTTATGGACATATCCGATGCGGTCGCAAAGAAAAGCGTTACCGCTTCAATTTCTTTTGACGGGATGAAACCACGATGACAGTGCTGACGATCGAGGAACTGGCAACTGTGCTGCAGCCGGGACAGGCGATTGCGGGGCTTGATCTCGGCACGAAAACGATCGGGCTTTCGATGTCCGATCTTGGCCGACGGTTTGCCACGCCGAGGCCCGTCATCAAGCGCGAAAAATTCACGATCGATGCGGTAACGCTTCTGAAGTTTGTTGCAAAGGAGAAGGTTGCGGCCTTCGTCATCGGCCTGCCGATGAACATGGATGGATCGGCCGGGCCGCGTGTCCAGGCAACGCGCGCCTTCGTGCGCAACATGGAGCAGAAGACCGATTTGCCCTTCGTCTATTGGGACGAACGGCTGTCGACGGTCGCCGCCGAGCGGGCACTGCTGGAGATGGACGTATCGCGCAGCAAGCGTGCCGAGCGCATCGACTCGGCTGCGGCAAGCTTCATTCTTCAGGGAGCGCTGGACAGACTGTCCTTGCTCGCCAGAGCGGCATCGGACGACTTGGACGCCTGACGAGCACGCCACCAAGCACCGATCGCCTTGCGCCGGCGGAAGGCGATGATGGCGAACACGACAAGGCTGTCGACAACGATCGCACGGGCGACCAGCGGCGGAATGGTTTCCGGCGGAATGCCAAGGATCTTTCCGTAGATCTCAAACGTGAGGTCGTGAACCTGCCGGCTCAGCATGAAGATGCCGAAATTCATGTCGTAGTAAGAAAGCCAATACCATCCCGCCAGGAAGACGATGGGACCGGCCCAGAAGATCAGAAACCACTTCATGCGGTCGTCTCTCGTTCTCTGCGAATGGACGGTCCCTCGAACGAAACCAGCCATATCGACAATGCCATGGAACCTAGAACCAGCGCGGGCACAGCAATATCCAGCGCAAGCACAGCGAAAAACATGATCGCGGCAACAAGAAACGCGGCTCTCGCGATTTTGGTTCCCATGGTTCCAGACACCAAGCATTTTGGACTGCCCTGCAACCTGACTTCTTAACCCGGAGCGCGCAACGTAAACCATTTGTTAACGTTAATAGCAATCTAAGTGGTTGAAATCTTTGGGGGTATCTTGACTCGTTCGGGTGCAGGTTGAACCCCGAACGGCTCAAAGCCATTGTGAGAGCGGTTGTTCTGACATCAACTGCTTGTAGCGTGCGTCAACTACGTCCCCGAAACTACGGTAGTAGGGATCAGTCAGGAACTCGGGATTTGCGAGCACGTATTCGAGCAGTCCCCACGCATCGAGCGCCATGATCTTGTCGAACTCGGTCTCGTTGCCGGTCTTCTCTACGGTCTCGGTTTTCTTTCTACGGGCCATGTCACGCCCCCCTCAAAATGTTGTCGATTTCACCAACGATCGCCTCTTCGTCTTCCTCCAGCGCATGAGCGTAGATGCTCATTGTGGTAGTAATCTTAGCGTGCCCGAGGCGCTTGCTGACTGCGGTAATCGGTATCTTTCCCGAGCGCAGCAAATGCGTCGCATGAGCGTGGCGGAAGTCGTGCGCCGTGAAGCCTGTCAGCCCCGCAGCCTTGAGCGCGCGGACAAGCGCACGGGCAATAGCCGGCGGGCGCCGAGGAGTTTCACCCTCACCAAAGACGTAATGTTCCGGCGCTCCCCTCGCCGCCTCTAGCTCCGCCAGCAGTGCTTTGCCAATCGCGATCGAACGCGCGCCGCGCTTCGTCTTCGGCTTGTGGATTACCACCTTGCCTGTCTTCATGATGACGGCGTTTTGCCGGATGTTGATGACGCCGGCCGCTGACACGTCGCACCAACGTAGCCCGGCCAATTCCCCCCGCCGCATCCCGGTTTCCAAGGCCACACGGGCCAAAAGGCCGTCATCGCCGTCGAGGTTGTCAGCGACATCCCAAAGGGTCTTCATGGCGTTCGGGCCGATGGTGCGCTCTTTCGCTTCGGACTCATAGGTTGGGAGATCGACACGATCGAAGGGGTTGAACGGTGTCAGCCCTTCCTTGATGGCGTCGCGCCACGCCTTTTTCAGAACCGTGCAGACATAGGCCGTGTAGGCGATGCCCTTGACACCGATCGTATCCTTCACCCAATCCGACAGGTCGGAATGTCTGATGGCTACGAGGTTGTCGTCCCCAAAGCGGCCGATAAACTGCTTCAGCGTGCTCGTATAAGTCTCCGCCGTCGTGATGCGGATTTTGCCGAGAGCAAGCCGGCCTTCGATCCAATTTTGCAGGTAGCCCTTCACTGTGTCCTTCGAGACTTTCTCGATACGGCCATTGGAGAAGGCGTCTTGCAGCACGCGCTTTTGGCCCTCCGCGAACTCTTTAGTTCCCCGAACGGTGTGCGTGTGTTCGCGGGTTTCTCCAGTGTCGGGATCGCGCCAACGCGCACGCAAACGGTATGAGTTTTTGCCGCGTTGTAAGACTGAAACTGATACAGCCATTGATTGTCACTCCTATCGGGGCGCATTAAAAAAGCCCCTGCTCCATTAAAGTAGCAGAGGCTTGTCTTGTTCGCAAGACACTTGTGTTTAAAAATCAATCTCGCTCTGCGCCGTGTCAAGCTCAGCGCGGATGTCAGCATTTGAAGGGTTTGCGCCGGGCCGGGTCCAGAAGCGGAGCACTTTGCCGTCGATCTTGACATTGCCGTGGTTGCGCCAGCCGAGATTGCGTAGCTCGTTGACAACCTGCGCGCCGTGGACTTCGTGCCGTTGGACGCCGGGCATGAAGCTAAATTCGGAGCTTGCGCGGTTGACGATCTCTTCAGCGCGGATGGCCTTGCGGTCTTTATACGCGCCGGTCGTGACAGCCTCCTCGATCGCACGGGCGACAGGCGTGCGCTGTGAGTCGATCAGGAGCGCCTTGCCTTCTGTCTGCATAGGCGGCTGCGAAGCATTGAAATCCTCAATGTCACGCTTGAGGAGCCAGCTTGCGACCTTCAGCCAACCAGAATTGTTCTGGTAGAAATCGACGGCGAGCCGCTGGTAATAGCTCGGGTCGCGCTTTTCTGCTTCTGACAGGATGATGAAGAAACGCCGGTCGTCGGCGTCGATTTCCATCGCATCGACGTGGTTAGAAAAGAAGATCGAGTTGACGACGTTCGGGACCGCGTAGGGCGTCTGATACTTCTTTTCGATGTAGTTCACGTCTTCGGCCGTGCCGGCGATCAGGGTCTTGATACGGTTATAGGTGCCGTTCGCCTGCGTGGTCGAGCGCTTCAACTCCTGCACCACGAGCAATTCGCTTTCGAGGAAGTCGTTAAACCGCGATGTCAGTTGCTCGGGCTTGATGTCACGGGCGTTGTGCGCGAGGTAGCTGACGATCGGCTTAATCATCAGGTCTTTACCCGTGCCCTGCTTGCCAATCAGCAGCGGAGCCCAACGAATTTTGGTGCCGCGCTTCTGGAGCAGATGGGCAAAGAAATCAAGCAGCTCTTCCCGTTCCTTCTTGTCAGGCACGAGGTAGGCCACATGGTCGAGCCACGGCTTGACATCCGCGTCTGTCACGTTGTCAAAGCGCGGGAACGCGCGAGCGTGCCAGCGATTATAATAGGTGTCAGAACGGCCGCTCTGCTCCCACTGCGTGATTTGCTGCTCACCCGGCAGATAGACGACGCCCTTGACAATCTGCATGGTCGTGTTCGGCGCACAGAGCCTATTGGCCGGCGACTGCTTGCCCGTGGTGCCGGGAGCTTCGATCAGAGCCCCGAGGTGCGGCGCACGGTTGAGGGCTTCGGGGGAATACATATTGCCGTTCCCCTTCACGATGAAAACCTGCTCGGTGTCCACATAGGCGAGTTTCGTGGCGAGCTTCAAAAGCGGGTCTTCCTGCTCGGCCCGCTGGATTTTCTTTTCAACCTCGCCGTTGTCCTGCCCCAAGTCTTTGAAGTCGAGTGCCGCGTCACCGCGCCAGCCGTACTTGCGAGCCATCGAAATCAGGTGGTCGAAGGGCACGCGGGAACTTGTCAAGCTCTCCCATACCTTGTCAAAATACTCCTCGTCAGCCCAACCGTCGCGGGTTGCCCAAACGAGCGCGTCACCACGGAGCCCTTCGGCATTGCGGCCGACAGCCTGCTTGAAACTTGCCAGCACGGCGACGAACTGCTCACGCGAAGGCATGGACTCGACCGTATTCGGGATCGAGTTCAAAGCCTCCATCGCGATATCGTTCTCAAGGATCGGCTCGGCGTTGTTGAGATCAACCGCACGGCTGTCACCGTCCCATCCATACCGGGGAACCATGATCTTGCCGACTTCGCCGCCGCTGGCTTCGATCGCGGCCTTCACTTCGTTCATGAAGTCCATCACGTCATCGACTGACAGCTTGGGGAGCCCGTTAGCCGTGACAGCAGCGAGGTCGCCGACGCTTCCGTCCGGCCGCTCGCGCCATTCATACGCAACACCCGTGGGGTGAATGCCCGCGATGGCGTACTGCTGACCAAGCCCAAGAACCTCGACAGCGTGAGCGCGGCCGTCGGCGTCCTTCCATTCAATCCTATGCTTCCTGACAGGATCACTCGACGGATCGAGACGGAAGGAATAGAGCGCGCGTGGGGCGTCGCCACGGTAACGTACAGGGGCAGTGTCGCCGAACCGTGCGACGATCAACCTTTCCACCAAAGCGAAGGCGGCTTTGCTGTCAGTGTCAATGTCAATGCCAGGATATGAGCCGCCCCGGAGGCCAACGTTTTGTGTCGGCCACGTCTTCGCACGGTCTACGTCGCGCTCGCTCATACCGACCGAAGCCCATGCGCCTGTCAGGCCCGACCACTTGCCGCCGAAGTAGCGGCCGGGGATTTTGCCGATCTGGAAAGGTTGAACGTGCGAGTTTTCGGAAAGCGTGGCGCCGGGTGGGATAAGAGGCAACAGATCGGTCGCAGCGAAGCCGCTGCGTGTCAGATCAGCGACCACCGCGCCGAAATTTGGTGTTGACTTCATAGGTAACTTTTCCTAAATAAAGGGCAGAACCCACGTGTGGGTTTCTTCTAAAACGGAAATTAAGCCGGGGTTTTCACCCCGGCCTTTTTTTATTCCGTGTCATCTTTTCCGATGAAGAGCTTGAGCCCGAGTGCCTTGGCATAGGCGAGAGCGTTTTCCAGCGTCACCTTGCCGGGATCGATCCGCAGCCACACCCAATAGGTGCCGTGCGCTACACCAGCCTTGCGGGCGATCGGGCGGAAGCCCATTTTGGCCTCCTGCCGGCGGGCTTCTACGAGATCGCGGAACTGGCCCGCGTCCTCAATTTCTGTCAGCTTGTCAGGCATTAGAGATACCCCATTGCTTTGAGTTGGGTCAGGGTGGTTTCGGCCGACGTGTGCAGAATGAACTTCCCGCCCCGTGCTTCCCAAGCTGCGCGGTTGACAGCACGGTCGTCTACCAGCACGTCGCCGACGTTGGCGTATCCCGGCTTTTCGGGCGTCTGGCACGTGATGACATCGACTTCGAAACTGGATGGCAGGTGGTGCTTCACCCAAGCGCGCTTCTGCGCGTCAACGTCGGTGGCCCCTACCCTCGGCAGCGCGGTCAGGATGATAGGCTCCCGCTGATAGACTTCGCCCCAAAGATGATAGGCGTCGGGCATCGGCGGCAGGGAGCCAAAGAAATTCGGGTAGCTGTCGAGCTTTTCCCAAAATGCCTTGGGGCCGTGTACGAACTCCCACTTGTGGATATCGTCGGTCCCGAGCAGGTGGCCGGCGCCCTTGTCAAAGTCGGCCAATACGCCATCCATATCAAGGAAGATTTTCGGTTCTGTTTTCTCGTTCATTTTGTCATTCTCCTAAGACGGTGATTGTGTTTTACACAAGTCGTTGCTCGTGCGTCAAGCGTTCTTTTGCGTAAACGGAGCCTTCGGGTCGGGATAGCGTTCGATGATTTCCGACGCCTTCGCGTTGGCCGCTTCCACCCATCCCTGTTCAGCGCGGATCGGGCGGTCATCTACCCAATTGCCTTGCATCATGGAGTCGCGGAGCACGGTCAGCGAGGCAATTGCCTTGTCAACGTGCGAGAGGCCGCTGTCAGGATCAATGTCTACGCCTTCCCACCAATCAGCCAGGTGGCGGTTGGCAGCGTCGAAATAGACAGAGGCGCGGACGCCCGCCGCACGCCAGTTATAGGAACCGTATTTGCGAGCGCCCTCCAGAAGCGCGAGGCCGACATTGGCAATGACACGGTGCGGCACGACATGGAACGGGACTTTGCGAACGCCTACCGCGTCCTTCGGGTTCGTCTCCTTGGTCGTGGGGAGATTGATGATCGCAATGTCCGGGTTTACAGGGCCAGACACTACGGTCTTGGCGTTCTTGCGGGGTGTCTGCTGTTCTGCGCGCTCGATCATTTCGACGGCTCCTGAGTTGTCATGGTTGTTCTTAAATTCGTAGCTGAGCTGCCTACTACCTGCCATGTGACTACTTCCCGTAACGCTTGCCGCTGCCAGCTTCGGCGGAGATCGGGAAACCCCTCGCCCATTCCGGCACCATGCAGATGATTTTGAGGACTTTGACTTTGTGCTGCTCGCCAGTGCCGATGACTTCGATGACAACTTCGTCGTGGACGGTGCCCACGAGCTTATAGCCAGCGTCGCGAAGGCGGAGCATGGCAAGGGCGATCAGGTCGCGGCAAACGGCCTGCACGACGTTCTCTGTCAGCTTGCCGCCCCATGTCGTTTCGCGCTCCCACTTCTTAGTGAGCGAGTTGACTGCCGAATACTCCAGCGCCATGCGTGGGCCGAAAGGACTTGCGATCTGCACAACGCGCGGCTTCTTATAAAAGAGCAGCCGGCCGCTAGGCAGCTTGCAGAGGAGCCAACCCTTCTTGGCGAGATACGTGACCTTCGGCGCGTCCGGGTTGCCCTGATAGGTGAACTCGGTGCCAGGGTTCATGACAGCGTTGATCGCTGCGTTCTCCAGCCCCTTCCACAAGGCAGGAATTTCGGGGTACGCGGAGCGGTAGGCGCCGATCGCCTTCACGCCGTCTTCCTCGGTGACATCCGCACCCTGCGCCGAGCAGGTTGACACGAACTTTTTCGAGCCCATGCCATATCCGGCGCCAAGAATAACGGTCTTGCCGAGGAAGCGCTCTTTGCTGTCCTTCAGGATTTGCGACGGCTTGGTGCCGGGCGGTGACAGGTTCTCGGCCGCGAACTCTTCGTAGACCTTGCCGCCAGACGCAAATAGCGCTGTCAGCTTGTCAGCGCCCGCCAGCCACGCAACGCCGCGAGCTTCGATAGCCGCGTAGTCGGGGAAGAGGAGTTCCGAGCCCTCGGGTGCGGTGATCGTGCCACGGAGCATCTTTGACAGCACGTCCATGACGGGACCGTGCTTGGCTTCGAACTCTTCGAAGTCCATCGTGCCGGCGTCGAGCTTGTAAACGTCCTCGGCGGTCGCTTCCCAATCCTTGACAGTGTTGCGCGGGAAGTTCTGCGGCTGGATGCCCGCACCAGCCCAACGGCCAGTGCTGGCGCCATGATAAACGATCGTGTCACGGACGCGGCTGGTCTCGCGATCGACGCGGTTGAGTATGGCTTCGTATTTGGCGACAGACGACTTCGCCGCATCGCGGCGAATTGTCAGGGCGGTGCGAACGTCTTCAGGCAGATCGTCGCGGGTGAGGAGCGCAGCGATTGCGCCCTTGTCGAGCACGATCTTCTCGTCATCAACGGCGTCCTGCACAACGTAGCCGCGAGCGGCGCACCACTGTTTCAATTGGGTGACTTTGCCGGCGCCCTGCACCTGGCCCCCTGTCACGATCGCCATTTGGCTGTCGAGTAGGTTGCGATAAATCTTGGCGACGCGGGCAGCGGCTTCGGCGAAGCGCCAGTCAACGAAAAGCCCGGTCTCGTTGATCTCTTCTGTCATGCGCCAGATGGCGAGCTCGGAAGATGGCAACGGCCGGGTCGTGGCTGACAGCAGTGCGCCAACCTTCACGTCGGTCGCGCAGTAGTCAGAGAGCTTTTCATACTTGTCAGGGCTGTCTTCGGGCGTCCACCAAACTGCAACGTCGTCTTCGGTCCAAGCACGCGGCTTGCAGAGCTGCATCATGATCCGAGAGCCTTCCAAGTCCTTCTTGACAGGAAGTTCGAGGGCCTTGGCAGAACCGTCGAGCGAACGCGGGATTGCCATACGGGCCGCGCGAGCGGCCGTGTCATCCCACCGCTGGATAGCCGTGGCAGGGATGCGATACCGAGCACGCAGATGCGGGGAATTGAGGATCGCGATTTCGAAGCCGGCGTTATGGGCAACGAGGGTGAAGCTCTCATCTTCCATGTAGGCGACCAGATCGGCAGGGATCGGGTCACGGTAGCAAAGCCATTCGCCAACCTTGTCAGGCTGGCTCTCAAGGCAGTACCGCACGAGGATGATATCGGTGGAAGGGTGGCGGGCGTAGACCTTCGCGGAGGTCTTGCGGAGGTCAACTTCAGACTTGGTTTCCACGTCGATGTTGACACGCCATGCCGGATCGTTCGTTACGTCCATTTGTGTTTTTCTCATCTAATATTTTGTGTTTAAAACAAGACGCCGCCCGCGCGGAAAGGAGGAAAACACGCGGGCGGCGCTGTCAGGCGCTAAAGAAGAGCAGCGCCTAGAGGGGGAGAGGAAGCTGGTCTTCGTTGCTGATGAAGACTTCCCTGGGCACTTCGTCGCCAATGCAATAAGCCTTGGCTTTGGCTTCAGAGCCGTAGACCTTGGCGTTGTGCTTGCCGTAGCCGCCGGTCTTGACTTTCTCCCGTGTCAGGGGGTTCCAGATGATCCAGCCGACGCTTGTCATGCCGTCACCGCGCGCTTTACCCGCGACCAGTGGCCGGGAGCGAAGATATCGCTGAGCTCGCCGGCAACGTAGAAGAAGAGGAAACCTTCAGCCGTGGTTGTCAGGCTGTGAGCCCCTACGGGGACCGTCAGGTTGTCCTCGATCGTGACGTTGTAGAGGGTGGTCGGCTTGTCAGCCTCGGCAGGCTTATCGGTTGCGGTGTTAGTCATCCCAACCTCCCGCATCTTCGTCGCTTGTCGAAGAGCCCTGCTTGAAGTCGCCTTCGACGCTGGACTTGTCGAACTCGCCAACGTCATCCATCATTTCTTCGAACTCGTCTTCTGCACGCTGGCGCGAAGAGAACGGATCATCATGCTTGCGAAGCTGGATGTTCTGGAGTCCGAGCGAAACGCCGTGCGTCACGTTCGAATAGGCGTAGACGTTGACAGACATCATCGACCAACGGCCGGGGTAGGCTTCGCGCGGGTCCGTGATCTTCTGGAGCAGGCTGTCAACAATGCCCGGCTGATCAGCGCTCGATGCGGTGATGAAGTGCCAGCCCGGCAGATAGCCGGTCAGGTGGCCCTTTTCCTCGCACGGGCGGATGACTTCCTTCGGCCCACGCATGTTGCGCGGCCACTTGGACTTGTCAGCGCCGAACTTGGCAATTGCCACGTCGAGCATAGCCTTCTTCAACGGGCCGAAGTCATAGTCGGGCGGCAGGAGAAGGGTGTTCGCGTACTTGCCGCCAAATTCCTTGTCATTCGGGACAAAGATTTTCGGGAAGGACAGCTTGCCGGGGCCGATGATGAACTTCGTGGGGGTGGATTTTTGTGCCATTTTTACTTGCTTTCGGTCTTTTCGGTTTCTGACGAAGTGAGGTGTTTCCTCACTCCCAACGCTGCTAATTCTGCTTCAACGTTGTCTTTTACACAAGTTAATGCGTTTGAGAAACAATAGCTGTTGTGGCATAATTCTTTAAATTTCTCCGCGAGATTGCGTGCTGCGAGGGGATAGCTGACGGTGCTATGTCCGGTGATTTTGGCGATACCGTACCAAGTGAAGCCAACCTCGGATAAGAGGTTGTAGAGCGTGGCACGGGCTGTCACGACGTGAGGCGCACGGCCAGAGCCAACGAGTTCGAGCCAGGTCACGCGGAAGGTGTCGAGAATGACTGTCACCGCTGACAGGAGGCTCGGACTCTTCTCCAGGGTGAAGGGGCAATATTTCAGCTTGTTCGTGAAATCCTTGGCCTCCTCCTTGTGCTTGGCAAGGAACTTCATGCGGCCCTTTTCGACCTGCACGCGCTGGCGCCGATGTGCTTCGATGACGTAGGGGCTATGCGCCTTGCGGTCGATCCTCTTAGCCTCGGCGCGCAGCCGATCGCGTTCCTCACGCAGCTTGTCAGCTTGCGCCGCCAGATTGGCGGCACGCTGCTCGGCTGCGGCGAGGACTTCCTTCAAGCGGTTTTTGACAGGCGGGGTATGCCTAAGCCTATTGCGCACTGCGGCGTAATGGGCGCTTTGCTGCTCAATCCCACCCGTGATCTTCGTCATCTGCATTGTCGTATCCTTTGCGAATTTTTGCGATTTTCAGGCCGGTGCTGACACTCTCTGTCAGGTCGGCAAGCTCCTCGATCCGAAGCCCCTTTTTCTTCAAAAGGGCGTCGATCTGTGCGGGGGATTTCAGGGCTTCCTCAACGATGTCTTCGAGCTCCAGCCCTGCATTGAGCAGGAGGGCTTCGACAGCCCGCTTGTCAGACCAGTCGCGCTTGGCGCGCTTCGGGACCAACTGCCAACCTTCGATTTCCTCGTTGTCATTGAGGCGCTGTTCGGCGTGAGTCTTGACAGCCTTGCCCCACTCGATCGCCGCGTCGGCGACATTGAGCACTGACAGAAGCTCGACAGGCTCCAGGTCGGTCGCCTCCCCGCCCTGCAAAGCGAAGTCGAGCTTGGCTTCCTCGTAGATGAAAGCCTCCTGCGTTGGGCAGACCGGCTTGACCTTGCAGAAATGACACCACGGGCCGATCTCGGCTGATGGGTTTTCGCTCTCGGCTTCCTCGGCCGCTGCCAGCAAACGAGCCTTCAGGTTGTCAAGCTGCCGGCGGGTGAAGACAGCACGCTTGACGCCGCCTTCACGTGGCTGGACGATGATGAGCTCGACTTCCTGAATGGTCGCGGCAACCTCGGGCTTGAGGTTTTCGAGAACCGAAATCGCGTAGCTTCCGACCTGCGGATTTGGCTCGGTGTCGCTGCCGTATTCGAACACGTTGACAGGGACACGGCCGCATTTCAGGTCGCCGATCGTCAGGCGCGGCGGCTTGACAATCACGGCGTCGGCCGTGCCAAACCACTCGGAATGCAGGTGCGGGCTTTCGGTGCGCTGCTCGATATAGAGATTGCCGCCCTCCTCCGCGATCTCGCGGATGAGCCCGACATAGGTTTCCACGATGTTGCGCTGGTCGTCGTCAAACTCCTGCCACTGCGGGAAATCTGCCGGCTGCTTGTCAGGCGCGTTGAGCACTTGTTCGGAGAACTCGTGCAGCATCGTTCCTTCGATCGCGGCCGGCGATGACGGCGGCTCGGGGACGGTCGCGCCGCGCTGCAAATGCGCGGGGCAACCAAGCGTCCTATAGCTCGTAGAGCCGAAGAGCTTTGTGTGACGATGGGCCATTAATCGTTGACCCCCCGCACGTGCTCAATCGCCTTGTCAGGGTCGGCGGCGCGCCAGTTAGGCCATACGCGGCCTTCGTTCTTCGTCTGCTTGGCCTCGATCGCGGCCACGATCTGGTCAGGAGAGAAGCCACGGCGAAGGGCGCCGTCGAAGGTGAGGAGCATTTCGTCCACCCACTCTTCAAGATCGTCGGGGTTCGCCTCGATTTCCAGCAGTTCCTTACGCATGTGGTCGAGGACGCCGGCCGTGCGTGGGCCGGGGCCGAATGTCTTGCGTGAAAATTTCCGCTGGCGGGCGAGGTGTGCACGGAGGTCAAACATGGTGACTTGTCTTTCTGTCAAGTTGGAAGTTGTGTAAAACACAAGCTTCAGGTCAAATAAAAGCTTCGCCGTCGGTGATCGCTTTTACGATCCTTCCGCGAGTTTCGAGGGCTTTGCTGACAGCTTCGTCATAACTGCCTGCCACGACAAAAGACGTGGCGTAGACTTGGGCTTCCTGCCCTCCCCTGTCAGCGCGGGAAATCACTTGGTCGAGCAAGCCGGGGGTCCACGGCTCCTCGGCGATGAAGACGCGGCTCGCGATCTGAAGGCCATCGGTGCCGGTGCCTGCGGACTGGATTTGCCCGACGAATACCTTGCACTCGGGGTCGCGGATGAAGCGATCCTTGTTCCTGTCACGCTGCGCGCGTGTCATCTTGCCATCGTAGATCACGGGTTCGAGCCCGGCTTCTGACAGGCGCTTGGCGATTGCGTGCCCTACGTCGGTGTGTAGGAAGAACACGAGCGCCTTTTCGCCTGTCTGGCTGAGTTCGTCGGCGATGTTGTCAGCGATCTCATCGGCCTTTGACATGCCAATGGCCCGGCGGAGCGTCGAGACTTGAGGGTCCATTCCCTCGGCGATCTCGACAACCGCGTCATTGTCGTCGGGGTTTGACAGGTTTTCGAGAGCCTGCAAGAACTCGCGAAGCTCCGAGTCAACCGCGTCGGTGATCTCGATCTTACGTGGTGGCAGGCGGAACCTGTCATAGATCGGTTCTTGGTAGTCTGGCAGAACATCCCGTTTCCTGACACGACTCATGAAAGGTGTCAGGAGTTCATGGAGGCGTTCAGGGTCGCGCGCTCCCGTTATCTTGAAGCCGTAGGGCGTGTCATAGCCTTCGCACCAGCGGGCGATCCATTCTTGCCGGTTTTTGATGCCCTCCTCTTCGAGGATTGAGGGGAAGAGCCGGCTGACAGCCACCCAAAGGTCGCTCGGGTCTTTCGTCATGGGCGTGCCTGACAGACCCCAAATATGCTCAGCCCGTTTGATGAGAGCGGCCGGTGTGTTCTTACGGGCGCCGAAGATTGCCTTCGTGCGCTTGGCGCTTGGGTTCTTCGCAACGTGCAGTTCGTCCAGCGTAAGCGCGTCCCACTCGTAGCGCATGATGCTCTTCCAGACGATCGGCGCGATGATACCGCCCTCGTAGCTGACAACCACGATCTCGCTGTCACGGCTGGCTTCCTGATTGGTCTTGGTGATCTCCTGTACGTCGAAGCCGTATTCAGTCGCGACCGACGCCCACTGCGTGCGGACGTTGGCTGGCACGATGACAGGCATACGGCGTTGACGAGGTGACAAGCGGGAGAACGCCTCAAGCACAGCGCGGGTTTTGCCCGTGCCTGGCTCCCATGCCAGCAACCGCGAAGGGGCTGTCAGCATGAGCGGCACCTCATCCGCTTGATGTTTCCACAACGGAAGTTGTGGTAAACGCAAGACACTAGACATGCTTAACACCGCCCTTTGTTACAAGCTCGTCCCATTGCGGGAGCTTTAGCTTGACAACCTTGCGTTTCGTCTTCAGTCGCACGGTCGCATGCTTCCGGCCGGCTTCGACTTCGGCCTGATGCCAGCCAAGGGAAAACCGAGAGAACGGAGGGACACCGCCATAAACCCAAAAACTGTCTTTCATTTCCCGCTCCTCTGGCGCTTCGCGTAGCCGGCGGCTGCGTCCACCAATTCCCGCTTGCGCTTCCGCCACGCCGTGAAGTTCGACATGCGGACCACGTTTTCATTGGCGGGGTTCATGTTGTCGTGGGCGATGATGGCTTTGAAAATCTCAGGAAGGTTCGGGCTCATTTGCCGCTCAATGCCGCGATGCGCTGGCCGGCTGCTGCCAGCTTCGCCAGATACTCAGTGCGGTTTTCCTTGAAGAGCGTGTCACCGCCGCGCTTGGCAAACTCGGCGTGGACCTTGACAAGCGTGTGCCACGCGTCGAGCGCATCTTCCTCGGCAACTTCGGCGCGGGCTGTCAGGAAAGTGATGTCATCCTTTAGCTGCGCGATTTCATCATTCGCGCGGTGGCCTACATGCTGCTGTGTCATTTAATTACTCCTCGTTGCACGTTTCAGGTCCGCAATCTGGTTGCGTAAACCCCGTTGGTTGTCGGAAAGGGTTGCGGCCATTGTGATCCGCACTCGTGGGGGCGTCCGTGTAGGGAATAAATAGTCAACTATGACGTGCTTATTTTCCCGCACGATCTCGAAGTCTTGTGCGCCGGCTGCATCGGCAATCTGCCGGATGGTGCGGAGGGTTGACCTAGTGACCACTGGTCCCCTCCTCGCTGCGCCGTTTAACGAAGGCGTGAAGCTCAGTAGTCTTTATGAGGCGGCGCTTGCCGATCTTCAGGGACTTAAGATCGCCCGAATATATGAGCTTCCAGATATAGTCAGTTGACAGTGAAAGATGCTTGGCGGCGTCGTACACGGACACTAAACCGGGGATACGCCCCGGCGCTGGATTGTTAACGGTCTGCAATATTGTGTGCATGTCAAGCTCTTGCGCTATAAACGCAAGTTCATGGTCGCCATAAAGGCTTGCTTTTTCCTGTATAACGCGAATGATTTCGTTGGGTTGCATCTTGCGTCAGCCTCAATTGATGTGTAACGTCTTGTTTATAGGACACAACCCCAAACATGATGAATGAGGAGTTAATCAGCAATGTCCCGAGCCAAGAACGAATGGGTTAGAGAAGGTTTGCAGCGTCGAGGCTATCGCCAGAAAGACGTTGCGGTGGCCTGGGCGTCACAGCAAGCGACAGTCTCCCGATTTATCGCTGGCGAGGAATTGCAGGACTTGCAGCTTTCCAAAGCCCTCTCTCTTGCGCGGATGCTTGGGATCACCGTGGAAGAACTCGCTAAGGGCTTGGGACTGCACGGGGTGGAGGTAGAACCTACTGTACCCGGCGGTGAAACACCTGCTATCCCCTTGGGAACTATGAACATGTCGTCCCCGCGTCCGGGTGTTACGCGGCTAGAGATGAGAAAAGACTTCTCAGTAAAAGCCGCGCAAGAAATCATTGGCATCATGTCAACCGATGTTCTCCCCTCCTGAGGGGGGACATTTGCCCTTCGCGTGGCGGCGGTGCAGGTAACGCGCAAACGGCGCATCGGCACCCAAATTCCTAATCATCTTCTCGATGATGCTATGCTCAACGGCTTCAATGACCCGTGCCATGCGCGCGTGGCGGTTGATATTGGATCGCACGACAAATTTGTTGGAGGCTTTCGATTGTGACAGGATCAACGTCACTTCGTCAAACCCAAGTTCTCGGGCTTGCTCTTGCAGGTCATCGAATGATGCGGGAGTCTTGTTCACTTGGGGTGCCTTTGTTCTGGGTTATTAGGCAATAGCTTGTGTCAGTATCAAGAGCTTGTGTCAAGAACAATTATTCACTTTCCTTTACATATTGCCGGCGGCACAAAATTGCCACATTTAACCGATCGCGATTTCGTGATCAGGACGTGATCACTTCGGGGTGTGTGATATATTAAGCACACACCCCACTATAAATTATTACTAATTTGGCTCGGGTTATTCCCAAATCCAGATCAGGTTTGTCAGGGTCGAAGCGGCTATGACGAGCTCAGCACGGTCAGGTGCAAGAAAGCTCACTATGGCTGCGACGACCGTTCCACTTGTGATGATGAGTTGGAACTTGCGGTGCCGGTGGAGGCTCAAAAATAAATGATGCATCGCCGGTCCCTCCATCATTCGAAGTGCAGGAAGAAATCAAGAATGGCGAGGGCGAGGAGCGAGCCGGCTGTCAGGGCGTAAAGCCCATGCCCCTCGACTGCTGCCGCTGCGAAGTAGGCTGTGTGGAAGCCCTTGTGCGAGCGGCGGCACAATTCGTTAAAGGTTGGGATGCGGAGTGTCGGCTTGCGCCACTTCCAAGGTGAAAGCGTCATGTTTGCGGTTCCTGGCTAAAACGGGTTGGGTCACTTTTTTCTTTCTGTCATGCTGTCAGGGTGTCAGGGGCTCTTAGGAGAGTGCTGGCCCTACCTGCACCCGTACATGCGGGCCGATTGGGAACCTCTGCCAAGGTAGGTTTCGGCGTGGCAGCGCACTTATCCAGCGCTCACCAAAGAGCCCCTGACGGTTGTCAGTGATTAGAAGTCGAACTTGCTGACATCGATATTGAGGCGCGATGCGATCTTGCTGAGGACAACCTGTTCCTCGTCTTCAAGCTGGCCGTCAGAGTTGGCGATATCCAGCGCGATCAGATACACGTCTTCCGCCATCTGCGAGCCGTTCGGGCGGGTCTTCACGTCATCGAGCTCGCGGGCAAGCGACTGGCGTCCGCTGGCGTCCTTCGCACGCTTGAACATGGTTTCGGCCGTGCTCTCGATCACGTTCTGCGGGTAGAGCTTGGCAAGCTGCGCGTGGTTCGTGACAACCGAAATCACCTTGCGGCGCTCGGCCTCTTCAATGTCCCCGTCAGCGGCGGCAACCAGCGCGGAGGCAGCGAGCACGGCTTCAAGGAAATCCTTGTTCTCGCCGTATTCAGCCGCGACTTCCTTTGCGCCAGCGCCGATTGCCTTCTTGAGTGTCTTGAGTCCAAACATGTCGTATTTCCTTTTAAACGGGTTGGGTTTTGGTTTCTGACAGCGTTTCCCGGCTGTCAGTTCGGGATTACTTGGCCCGCCAGCGGGCGAAGGTCATGCCAGACCGGAACACGAGGCCGGTCCATGCGATCCCAAGCACGAGCTCGGGCAGATTGTTGATGATTGCGAACATCATGGGATTACCAGCCTCCGCCGCCACCGCTGTCATAAGACGAGCTTGAGCCGCTATCGTAAGAGGAGCTTGACGAGCCGCTGTCATATGAGCTCGAGCCACTGTCAGATGACGACCAGGAGGAGCCGCTGTCATGGCTGGAGCTAGCCGCCGGGGTGTCCGGCGTCATGCTGTCAATGACGATCGCCGTGACAAGCATCTGAGTCAGCATGTTGTCATCGTTCATTTGGGTGCTCGTCGCCACGGCCGAGGCCGAAGGGGCGGAAGGCACATAGCCGGACGCGATCGGAGCGGCGGCAGGGCGCGGCGCATGGATGGGGCCGCTGTCAACCCAACGCGGGGGCTTAACCGTTGACTTGGTTGCGAGCTTGGCCGCAGCCTTGGCCTTGCGGTGCTTCTTGTCAGCGAAATAGGCAGCGAGCACGGCTGAAGCGGCTACGCCTGCAAGAATGATTTCAACGTTCATGGTCGTTCGATCCTAGAAGCGCTTTTTGGGGGTGTGGCCGTGGGCGCGGTCGTAGAGCTCGCGCAGCACAGTGCCGTCGGGGAAATCACCAGCTTCGACCGCTGCGGCCATGTCAGTGATTTCCTTCTCGATCTTGTCGAGCTCGCGGCGCTGCTGGCTGACAGCGTCAAGCGCATAGGCGAGGTTTGACAGGTGCGAGTTGTTGGCGTCGGCGTTGATCTTGCCGCGCATTTCCGCAAACGAGAGTTTCTTCTGTTCGGTCATTTGACGATCTTTCGGATTTGTTGTGTTTTCGGCAAGCATTATGCGAAAAGCACAAGATACAAGACGTAGAAATAGGCTGACAGGAGCACGGCCACCGACAGGAGATAGTGGTTGTCACGGCGCTTGCGTGCCTGCCCTGCTCTAAGTTTCCGCTCGTGATTGGTGCCTATGACGCGGATTGTTGTCATGTCAGTCATTCCTGTTTTGGGGATGTCAGGGGCCGAAGCCCCCGACGGGCCGGAGCCTGTTAGTTGCGGGCGACAGAGCCGCCAGCAGCCTTGACCGCACGCTCTTCAAGCTCCCGCTCGCAGCCTGGGCATCCGCACTCTGACAGTTCTGCGGCGGTCAGGGTCTTGCGGTACTCAGCCAGTTCGGGATCGAACACGCTTTCATCCCATTCGCCGGTCTGTGCGCTGTCAGCTTCGGCCTTGTCAGGAGCGGAGGCGAGGAGCGCGGCGAGCAATCCACCGAGACCGTGGCCCAACAGGCCATTGCGCTGGAAGGCGATGCGCTTGCGCATTTCTTCGAGCGGCAGCGTGGTCGGCGTGAAGTCGTCAGGGCCATCAACAGGCTTCGGGCCAACGAGGATTGCAGGGCCGAGCACTTCGGCCAAGAACATGCCGTCTTGCGCGGTGAAGCCTTCCTCTACCTGCGGGTTGGTCGGATCAACCGGAGTTGACAAAAGCGCAAACGCCCCTTGCTGCGTGGCAGCGGCCAAGAACTCGTCACCGTTGCTGTCGAGCTTGCCTACGCCACGTGGTCCGGCAATGATGCGGTCGCCACTTGGGAGCGTGAACACGGTGCAGTTGCCCTTCAGGAACTCGCCGCGAGCGCCTGCAAAGCCTGCAAAGCTGCTATCTGCCGTATCGGTCGGGATATCAGCGGTGATGATCTGACCAAGCTGCGGCTCGATGATGATGACGTTGTTTGTGTTGGTTTCCATAGTCTGGTTCCTTCTATTGAACGGGTAGTTCGTTGTTGCCTAGTTGATCTTTCGTCAACTGTTTGCGTCTTCCACAATATACAGACTTGTTTTAAACACAAGTCCTATTTCAAATTTTTTTGTCTTTTTTTCACCCCCAATATTTTTTGAGCTTGTCGAGATCGCCAGAAGACAGCGGCGGCTTTTTCGCCCATTCCGCAAAGTCCTTCTGGTATGGCTTGAGCACGTCGCTCGCGATCCGCTCCATCAATTGATGATGGTGCCGCGAAATTTCCCGCTGTGCTTCGGTCTTCAGTTTGTCCATGAGCGGCGTGTCAAACACTTCGTCCATGATGATGTCACGCGCACGTGTCGGCTCGCGGAGGAGCCTGACAGGCTCGGGCGGCTTGTCATCGGGGTCGCTGTCATCCCAGGTCAGGATTGTCAGGTCGTCCACCCCGAAAATGCTACGAGCGTGGGCGCCTAGAAACTTCTCGACGGATGCAAACGCATCGTCGCGCTTGCTGTGCCACTCGCTCGGAAAACTCGTGCCCTTGTGACTCTTGCGCCAGTCGGCAGGGATCGAGTTAACGATTACCTGCCCTTGCCAAGAGCCGTCTTGCTTTTGCACGCGGCCGTAAACGGGCGAGCCGTCGAGCCCTGTCAGTTTCCAAGGCGCCACGGCACGGCGTTCGGCAGGCGCTTGCGCCCATAGCCGGTGCCATACGAGAGCGATTGTTTCGGCCATATCAATTCCCCGACATCATGTAGGCGACGGCGAAGAGGAAGCAGAGCCAAAAGGCGCCAGCGAGAGCGCTGCCAATCAGGAAGCCGCGTGCAGGTCCAAGACGGTTCATGTGATGGTTGTTCATTGTTTCGTTCCTTTCTGTCAGCGCTTGACAACTCTGTCAGGGCGTGCGCTTGCGTTTAATATACAATAGGCTTGCGACATTCACAAGAGACAACGCAGAGTTTTTATCCCCTGCCCCAACTCGCGTTGTCGTAGTAGCTATGTGAGTTGGCGGCGTTTTTGGCCGTCTGCGGGTCACTGACTCCTGTCAGGCGCACGGCAATCCGCGTTTCCGCGTCTTCCATCGCTTTATAGAGGTCGGTGTCGGGCACGGTGCCTTCGGCGCACTGGTAGATCAGGCACTGCAACGATTTGTAGCGCTGCCATTCGTCCGGCGATGGGTCCGGTCTGCTTTCCTGCTTATAGGTCGCGATCGTGCCCATGAGCGCGCCCAAGTCTTCGTTGTTCGCCTCATACACGGCGAGCGCGTTCAACTGCCAAAGTACCTGGCCTAATGATACCGGGCTCAGTGCGTCGTAAGGTTTGAGCCCGCCCGGCACGTCGTGCTTGATGGCATAGGCCGCGTCCGCGATCGTTTCTGCTGCTACGAAATAAGCGCTCATAATTCCCCGTCCGGGCTTGTGTTTCGATTTGTTCAAAATACAAGTTGGTAGCGTCAAACACAAGAGACAAAACGAAGAGCCAGCCACTTTTTTGCACTGAGGGCTCGCGGTCAGCGCTACCGCTACCTGACATCGCTACCTGTCAACGAATTGAATTTCCTCTATAATCATTAAGGTAGTAGCGGTAGCATCTTTCTTAGTGAATAGTTTATTAAAGAAGATATAGAGTATATAGCCTTATATAGAGAAAAGATTAGCTGCTCAGACACGCTACTTGCTACTTTTGTCAAATAACGCTTGTCTCTTCAATGGGTTATCGAGTAGCGACCCCGAAAAAGCGCCGCAACCTCACGCTACCTGACAAGGCTATTAGCCCTTCTCCCTGACACACATTCCGCCCTAGCGCCGTGCTTGGCTGACAGCCGCGTGCTATGCAGGAAACCACTTGTGTAATTCACAAACTAATCGACCAATTGTTTCGGTCTTTATAGGAGGTTTCCCGATGAGGGTTTTGGGCATTGATCCCGGTGTCACGGGTGCGTGGGCGGTGGTTGATTGTTGCGCTGATAATAAGGGCGTCCCGCCCGAGGTGGTCCAGCTAGGTGATTTGCCTGTCAGGACTATCCACATGTCACGCCGTGACACGAAGCGGCTGGACGTTGAAAAGCTTGACGCGCTCTTTGCCGATTTGCTGGCGCCGGGCCTTGGCATTGACAGGGTAGTGGTTGAACGCCTGACAGGCGCGCCGGGCATAACAAGCACAACAGCTTTTAGCCTTGGCTGGACTGCCGCCGTGCTCGATACCGTGCTAACGGCGCATGGTTGGAAAGATTACAAGGCAACTCACCCTAGCGCGTGGAAACGGGCGTTGCTTGTTCCTGCTGACAAGAGCGCGGCAAAGGCCCGTGCAACGAAACTCTTTCGGTCGGACAAGCATTGGCCCAAAGAAAAGGATCATAACCGCGCGGAAGCTGCATTGATTGCGCTATATGGCGCCTTGTCGAAGGGTTAGGACTCCAGAAACCGCCAGAGCGAGTCAAGGGCGCGTTTTCAGGGGCTCGGATAGCCCGACATAGCCGGAAGCTGTCAACGGCGCCCTGTGAGTCTCTATGAGTCAAATAGAGGAAAGGCGCCTTTCGGCGCCCTTTCTGTTTTAGTCTGCCTTTTGGGCGTATTTGCCGACCATTTCCCGCAACCATTTTTCAGGGTCCGCAAAGTCATCTGTGAGATAGAGCGGGCCAATCACTGCCGTTTCTTCGGTATCGACTGACACGAAACGCGACCAAAAGGCGTGCAGGTTGGCGCGATAGAAATTGATATCGCCATAGGCAAACGGCAAGCTATCAGTGTTGCGGCATTTGGTTTCATGGATAGCGGCGGAATACATCATTTGCCGTGGGAAAGCGGCGCCGCTAAGAGCATATGAAGCGCGGGCCAAATCCAAAGGCGACGTGTCAACGCGGACCGCAACGCCAACGCATTCGTGCTCTTGTGCGCTATGCGGAGAGTGTGCAACGGCAACGTAAAGATTGACCGGGCGTTGCGCTGACATAATCCGCACGAATGCAAGCAACGTCGCGCCACGCCGCGCAAGCGCTCCTGACGAAATGCCCGCGCTGGAAGTCAAGTCAACGATTACGTTCAAGGGCGCCGCTGGCGACATGACACGTTGGCGGCGCCTCATGTTCATGGGGGAACCGGCAAGATAAGCGGCGACGTTCGGAATGCCGCCGGTCATAGCGTCAACAGTCTGCATTTGCGCCGTGTCAAATTCGAGCAAGTTTTCAAGCTTGCTCATGAGCTTTTCGCTTGCGGCAACGCGCGACAAGTCGCCAGTGCGGGCCATTTCCACGGCGCCGTTGTACGAAAGGTTATCCGTCCAACTGTCATAGTTGCGGCCATCGTTTATCCGGCTGGAAACCGGAAACTTTGCGCAATGCTCGACAAACTCGCCAAAGCTATCAAAGCAAACGCCCGTGTCAGGGCGCGTTGCGCCCTTTTTGAGTGAATTGACAACGTTACGGCGGGCCATGTTAGCGGCCCTCCACAATGCGCGTTTGCTCGCTATTCAAGCCCGCAAGATAAGTCAGCGCCGCCGCGCGATCGCTCGACATGCCAGCGGAAATCAACGCGGCGCCTGCCATGCTATGACGCGGATCAATCACAATCTTGACACCAGCGGCTTGCGCCCTTGCCCGTGCCGCCTGTACGCGCTTGGTAAACTCGACATTGCCCGAAATGGCTTGTTCAAGCGCCACGTCATATGTCCAATGAAACTTGACAGCGAAGCGGGAGAGGAAAGCCGCATCGATCTTAGCGCGGCCGATAAATTCCGCCGTTGCGCCCTGCCCGAATGTGTTAGCGGCGCCGATGCAACGGAAATCTGTATGCCGTGCGACTGGCAACGGATTGTCAGGGAAAGAGCACTCGCCATTCGCAAGCGCGGCGTTCAATGCCAGCAATGCGGCGTTGTCAGATGCATCTACCTCATCAAAGAGGTAAACGCCGCCGTTCTCATAAGCCTGACGGAAAGGCGTTGTGTGATAGTTGCCAGCCGCATCAACAAAACCAACTAGCTCATGCGACATTCCAAGCGCGCCGTTGAAGTAGAAAGGAACGCCGAACGCCTTAGCGCATTCCTTCGCTGCGTGCGTCTTGCCGCTTCCCGTCGGGCCTGCAATCCAGACGTTGTTATAAGAACCGTTCGCCTGACGAACGGAAAGCGTTGTCAGCAAGTCACCAAAGAGCGGGTGTTGCGTGCCATCGCTCTTATATTCCGTGTTGTCAGCGCGCTTGAGCTCGATACGCAAGAGCGCCGTGCCTTCAAGAGCGGCCGCAACCTTTTCCGTTACAATCTTTTCGACCGTCGCCATGTCAACAGATGGTGACAAGAGCGATTGCAGGGCGGCAAGCGCGGCGGCGGTCTTAGCGTCGCCAGCGGCAACAGGTGCGGTCTTTTCAGCAATCACGGGCTTATCCTCTTGAATGTCAGCAATGTCTTTAGGAGCGTCGATTTGCGTTTCAACGGACGAAATCACATCCATGACGTTGATCCCGAAACGCGCGGCAATCTCTAAGCATTTGGTGCTTGTCAGGTCCGCGCTTGTCATGCCGTTGTTCTCGCGGCGGTACGCTTCCCAATTGGCATGTGAGGTAATAGCGCGGCGCAACGCAGTGCGTTGTTCTGCCGAAAGCCTTACGTGTGAAGTCATGTGATTAGTTCCTTCTAAGACGGGCGAAGCGCTCTTAACCGGCGCCTGTAATTGTCTTTTACACAAGGCATTGTCAGCTTGTCAACAGATAGCATTGTTTTTTTCTCAAGCGATTTGATAGTTTGCCAATCAGCTAAGTTTTGTGAGGATTAACAGCAAGCTATGAATGTGACACGCGGCGCCAAACGCACAATGTCAATCGCAAGAGCAAGGGAAGTCTTAGAGAACTCGCTTGTTGAAGGCGTTCGCGAATTGGCTGTCATAGCTAAGACGGCTGACAAGCCCGAAACCCGATTGCGTGCGATTGAGCTCATTATGGCTAACACGCTTGGCAGGCCCGCCGCTCAAACCACCAACATAAATCTGACAGTCAGCAATGCAGCCTCACAGCTAGAGGCTTTGCGGGCACTTACGGTACAGGCTGGACCAACGATAGATCATAACCCATTGGAACCATTGGATAATCTAGCGTCATCGCCTAAAGAGTTAGTTAAATCACAGCCCGAAACCAGCCTTGAAGCGCTGACAAGCGCCGTTGTCAGCCCTGTCAGCGACGCGCCCGCGACCCCCCCGCCCGTGCCCCCGCACGGGAGCACATCTATATATTAGCAGGCTCTACCGCTATGGCAGAAAAATCCCAAAAGGCCCCCCGCCGCCCGGTCAAGCGCAGGACGCTCACGCCCGAGGAAAAAGCACGCCGCTTGGAATTGAAGCGTGCGGCTACCAAGCTCGGCGAGCAGGAGCGCGTAGTCTTTAAAGAGACAGCCAGGCTCACCGATGAACTGACAAAGATACGCGCAATCGAGGAAGAGCGCTTGCGTCGTGAACAAGCGTCTGCTCAAAAAAAACAAGATGCACTTGTGCAAATCACAAGTCAGCTTGATGAGTTCCCAAGCGAGAACCCTACCCCCTCCGGGGAACCGTCTGCCGAGGGACCGCTGTCCGAAAAAAATATAGAAAATTTAGACAGCACCGAGCCCAAGCCTGACAGCGCGACTACCGCGCCCGAGGCTCCAAAGGCTGAGGAGTTTAAAGCCGCCTACGCCGCTTTCATTGACGCTTACAAAGATAAGCCGGTCGATTTCGTGCGGAACGTTCTCGGTGCTGACCCGCTCCCGTGGCAGGAAGATTTTCTGCGCGCCCTCGCAGCAGGCGAGCGGCGTCTTAGCGTCCGCGCTGGTCACGGTGTCGGCAAATCAACGGTCTGCTCGTGGGCCATGATTTGGTTCATGCTGACACGCTATCCGCAGAAGACCGTCTGCACGGCACCGACCGCCGGCCAGCTTTTCGACGCGCTCTTCTCCGAACTGAAATTTTGGATCAACAAGCTCCCCGCCGTGCTGCGCGACACGATCGAAGCCTTTTCTGACAGGATCGTGCTGAAGTCCTCGCCGGAAGGATCGTTTATCTCGGCGCGCACGAGCTCGGCTGACAGGCCGGAAGCACTCGCCGGTATCCACTCCGAAAACGTGCTGCTGATCTGTGACGAAGCGAGCGCCATTCCCGAGCAGGTCTATGAAAGCGCCGCCGGCTCGATGTCAGGCCACTCGGCCAGCACAGTCCTGATTGGGAACCCTACCCGTAACTCGGGACTGTTCTTCCTGTCACACCACCGCCTGTCAGGCGAGTGGAAGACTTTCCACGTCCCCTGCACGGCCAACCCGCTCGTGTCTGAGGACTTCGTGCGCCAGATTTCGACCACCTACGGCGAGACTTCGAACGCTTTCCGCGTCCGCGTCTTGGGCGAGTTCGCGCTGAAGGAAGACGACACGCTCATCCCTGCTGAACTGATTGACAGCGCCATGAGCCGCGACGTGGTTCCTGACCCGAACACGGGGCTGATCTACGGGCTCGACGTGGCACGCTTCGGGGATGACAGGACCGTACTCGTCAAGAGGCGCGGCAACGTCATGGCCGAGATCAAGTCATGGAACGGCGCCGACCTGATGGAAACCGTCGGCAAGGTCATGGCTGACTGGCGGATCGACAAGCCCGAGATCGTCTGCGTGGACTCGATCGGTCTCGGGGCCGGCGTCGCCGACCGCCTGCGCGAGCTCGGTGTCAACGTCCGCGACGTGAACGTGTCAGAAGTCGCCGCGTTCAATCCCCAGGCTGCGAAACTCCGTGACGAGCTCTGGCTGACAACCCGCGACTGGCTGGCAACACGCGCCGTCCACATCCCGAAGCATGACGAGCTCCGCCAAGAACTGGTCGCGCCAACCTACACCTTCCTCTCAAACGGCAAGCTCAAGGTCGAGGGCAAGGGCGACATGAAAAAGCGCGGCATGCGCTCGCCCGACTTGGCCGACGCTCTCTGCCTGACATTCGCGGGTGAAGCCGCGCTCATCGGTGGCCGTGCGTCATCGTGGGTCAAAGGCCAGCCGCTCAAGCGCAGCATCAAAGGGATCATCTGACATGACAACGATCGCGTACCGTGACGGTGTAATGGCCGGCGACAGCCGTGTCACATACGACGGCTCTCTTCAGGGTCTTGTGACAAAGGTCTTCAAGTCTAGCCGGGGCGATCTTGTCGGCCTCTGTGGGGATACCTCCGCGCTGCCGACCCTGAAGGTATGGGCAGAGGAGAAGCACTGCCGGGGCAAAATCCCTGACTTCGGCGAGGACAACTCTGTCATTTGGGTGCAGCCTGACGGCACCGCGTACATTCTGGAGCATGGCACCGCCTGCGAAATCCAAGGGCCTTTCTTCGCGGTTGGCTCGGGCCACGCGTTCGCCAAGGGGGCAATGGCCGCCGGGTGCGATGCAGAGACCGCCGTGTCAATCGCTGTCACGTTTGACGCTCACTCGGGCGGGCCTGTCAAAGCTGTTGTGTTAAACGCAACAACTTGAGTTTCTGACAAGTACATGGTAGGGCATACTTATCCAATCGGCTAACTATTAGGAGCTTGTCAGGATGGCTAAAAAGACACAGCGCAACCTCGCGCCCGAGGTTTCCCGCCGGAAGCAGGGCGAGGCGCTGACTGACATCCAGAAGAGCTCTATCGTGGCCTTGCTTGTTCGTGACAGCGAGGACTTCATTGACAGCATGATCGCTCCCGAGCGCGAGCAAGCGACCCGTTATTTCAACGGCGAACCGCTCGGCAACGAGGAAGACGGCCGTTCACAGATCATCATGACAGAAGTCCGTGACGTTGTGCTCGCGATGATGCCGAGTCTGCTGCGCGTCTTTCTCAGCACTGAGAACGTGGTTGAGTACGCCCCCCGCCGCGCCGACGCGGTAGAGCAGGCCGAGCAGTCAACCGATTACGTCAATTATATCTTCTACAACGAGAACGACGGCGCCCAAGTCCTCTACAGCCTTTTTGAAGATGGGCTCGTGCGCAAGACCGGGATCGCGAAGTGGTACGTCAATAAGATCGAGACTGTTTCCGAGGAGTCCTACGAGCACCTTGACGAAGAGCAACTGGCTTTTCTCGAAAATGAAGATGGCATGGAGCTTATCGAGCTCGATCAGCTTCTTCAGGAAGGCTTTGACGAGGTTGACCCGCAGACGGGCGAGCCGATCATGCAGCCGGCGACCTACAACGCGAAGTTCAAGCGCACAGCCGTTGACAAGAAATTCGTGGTCGAAGCCCTGCCGCCCGAGGAATTTCTGATCGCCCGCAACGCCCGGTGCGAAGACACCGCGGAATTGATCGGCCAGCGCAAAGACATGCTTGTCAGCGATCTTGTCGCGATGGGCTACGAGCTTGATGAGGTTCTGCTCAACGGCGACCCGCAGCCGCTTATGGATTTGAACCAAGAGAGCCAAGCCCGCAACCCTGCCCTCCAGCAGCGCAACAACCTCGATTACACGAAGCTCGACCCCTCCATGATGACGGTGCGCTACTACGAGCTCCTTGTCAGGATGGACGCCGATGGCGACGGTATCGCCGAGCTTCACAAGATTTGCTCGATCGGTCAGGACGGCAGCTACATCCTTGACGACGAAATCGTGAGCGATGTCAATTTCGCGATCTTCTGCCCCTCGCCGATCCCGCACACCGCGATCGGCAATTCCATTGCTGATCAGGTGATGGACATCCAGCGCATCAAGACCAACATCGTCCGTAACACGCTTGACAGCTTGTCACAGACCATTCACCCGCGCCTCGGCGTGGTTGAGGGCCAGGTCAATCTTGACGACGCGATGAACACCGAAATGGGCGGGATCATCCGTATGCGCAACCCCGGCGCCGTGGTGCCTCTCGCGCAGCCCTTCGTCGGTCAGCAGTCGCTCCCGATCCTCGCCTATCTTGACGACACCCGCGCGCAGCGCACGGGCATTTCCCGCGCAACGCAGGGGCTCGACGCCGACGTGCTCCAGTCCACCACAAAGGCCGCTGTCACAGCGACTGTCAGCGCGGCCGAAGCTCGCCTTGAAATGGTTGCCCGCCTCTTCGCCGACGGCGGCATGAAACGCATGTTCCGTGGCATCCTGAAGATGGTCACGCAGAACCAAGACAAGCCCCGCACGGTGCGCCTCCGTGGCAAATGGGTAGATGTCAATCCCACTGGTTGGGATGCTGACATGGATGTTGTCACGAACGTCGGCCTCGGCATGGGTGACAAGAATGACAAGATTGCCGTCCTGATGGCGACGGCCATGCAGCAGAAGGAAATCCTGACAACGCTCGGGCCGACCAACCCGCTCGTTGACCTCATACAGTTCCGCGCCACCCTCGCCAAAATCCTCGAACTCAACGGGTTCAAGGATACCGAGACCTATTACAAAGCTGTCACGCCCGAAGCTCTCCAGCAGATGCAGCAGTCCATGCAGCAGAACCAGAAGCCGGACCCGGCGCAAATTCTGGCGCAGGTTGAGCAGCAGAAGACGATGGCTGACATCGCGATCAACCGCGCGAAGCTCTCGCTTCAAGAGCGTGACATGAAGCTCGAAGACGACCGCCAGCGCGACCAGATGGAAGTGGACGCTTATCTTCGGGCCTTCGAAATTCAGGCCAAGTACGGCGCGCAGGTGGATATGGCAGGCATCCAAGCACGCATGGATCGTCAGCGTTTACTTGTGGAAACCGCAATCACTGTAGCTGACAACAACGCCAACGCACAAGAAACCGAGGCGCCGACCGCGCCGCCGGCTGGAGGGCCGATGTAATGGCTGACCCTAAATCCTTCGAGACCCGCTCGACCCGTGCCAAGGCACTCCTCAATGACTCGGTGTTGACAGAGGCTTTGAAGTCGATCGCTGACAGGGCCTTCCAAGATTGGGCAGACTCCACGTCGCAGGAGCATGACAAGCGCGTTTCGGCTTGGCACCGCTTCCAAGCTGTCAGATCTCTCCGCAATGAACTGGAAGGCTTTGCCTCCGACGCCGCCGTGCGCAAGTTCAACAAGAAGGGCTAAGCCCTGTTTGCCAACTTGTGTAAAAAGAAACTATTTGACAGTTAAACACAAACGAGGTATTCAATGAGCAATCCGACAAGCAACAGCATCGGGCTCTCGGAAGCAGCAAGCCGCTTCGAAGCATATTTGGACTCCGCGCCTGCGGACAACCCGCCAGCTTCACCAGCAGCACCCGCTTCCAACGCAGCCGAGACCGAAGATACGGTCGAGGCGCCTGCGGCAGATGACGCAGCGATCAAGACGCCACCTTCTGACAACACCGAAGATGACAGCACACCCGACCTCACGTTGGACGCTGACAACGACGAAACGGTGACTGACGAAGACGGTGACGCTGCTGATGACGCCACCGCCGACGACGAAACCGACGACGATCAGGCTCCCCAAGCTCCCCAATCTTTCACCGTTAAAATCAACGGCAAGGAAGAAACGGTTGAACTGAAGGAACTGCTCTCGGGGTACTCGCGGACAGCGGATTACACGCGCAGCAAAATGGCACTCGCCGACGAGAAGAAAGCCTTCGAGCCGGAAGTCCATGCAGTGAAACTGGAGCGGCAGCAATACTCGCAACTCCTCCCGGCGCTGGTCGATATGCTCAAAGAGGGCTTCGCCGAACCGGATTGGGATGCACTCGCTGACAATCCCACGGAATACATCAGGCAGGAACGCCTCTGGCGCGAGCGGAACGATCGCATCACCGCCGCACAGCAGGAACAGGAACGCCTGAATACTGTCCGTGAAAACGAGGCAAAGGCCGAAATGGCGCACGCCATTCGGAATAGCGGTGCCGAACTCGTGAAGTCGAACCCGCAGTGGAAAAACCCGCAGACGTGGGCCGCTGACAGGGCAAAGCTGATCGACTACGGCAAGGTTCTCGGGTTCTCCGAGGCCGAACTGAAGCAGACCTATGACCATCGCGCGATCATCGCCCTCGATAAGGCGCGCCGCTACGATGAATTGATGGCTAAGCGGCCCAAGCCCGCCCCGTCCAATGGTCCGAAGCCGATCGCCGCTGGCTCGGCTCCGCAGCAGAAATCCCGCCAGACCTCCGATTTCACCCGCGCAAAGCAGCGTCTTGCCAAAACCGGCAGCGTCCGTGACGCGGCCACCATCTTTGAGCAATTGTTTTAAGGAAACAAGCCTGTGACTGCACCAGCAAATACCGTCAACCGCTACAGCGTAACCAAGGCCGTCCGCGAAGACCTCTCGGACATCATCTACAACATCACGCCGGAAGACACGCCGTTCATGTCGAACATCGGTCGTGGCAAGGCGTCCAACACCTACTTCGAATGGCAGACCGACGCCCTCGCTGCTGCGAACGGTGACAACGCCCAGGTCGATGGCGATGACGCCCCGAACGACGCCCGTGCGCCGACCAGCCGCTTTGGCAACTACACGCAGATCATGCGTAAGGTCGTCGGTGTCTCTGGCACCGCCGAAGCCGTTGACAAGGCCGGTATCAAGGGCCAGCTCGCCTACGAAATGTCCAAGGCTTCGGCCGAACTGAAGCGTGACATGGAAGTCCGTCTGGTCGGCGCCAAGTCTGCCGTTGCTGGCAACAGCACCACGGCCCGCCAGACCGCAGGCTTCGGCGCGTTCCTTGTCACCAACCAAGACAAGGCTGGCGACGGCGTTGATCCGACGTTCTCTGGTGGCACCGACGGCTTCCCGAATGCTCCCTACACGGGCGGCACCGATCGCGCCTTCACCGAGACGATCCTGAAGAACGTCATGCAGAAGGTTTGGGCCGAAGGCGGTTCGCTTGACATGGTAATGGTCGGCCCGAAGCAGAAGACAGTCGCTTCGACCTTCGCTGGTATCGCCGAAGTCCGCAAGGAAATCTCGGGCGAGCAGCAGGCTACGATCATCGGCGCCGCTGACGTTTACGTCGGTGACTTCGGTGCCGTGACCTTCGTGCCGAACCGCTTCATGCCGGCTGATCTGGCTTACGTCGTTGACCCTGAATACGCCGAGGTTGCTTACCTCCGCGACTTCAAGACCAACGATCTCGCCAAGACCGGCGATAGCGACCGCAAGATGATCCTTGTGGAGTTCGGTCTGAAAGTGAAGACCGAGAAGGCCCACGGCGTCGCTCGCGACCTTCTCTAGTCGCTGACAATCCTGACAGGCAGGGCTCGGACTCTGCCTGTCAACTTGTGTATTTCCCAACTGCTTGTGGTGCTATGGCCGCTCTCCGCTCCTCGATCCTGTCGCCTCTCAGCAGCCCGCTTTTCAAGCCGTTGGGTGATCCATTTGCGCCTTTGATTACGCAAGGCATTATCGCCAATCGCTTCCTAGCGCCGACCGCTACGGGGTCAGTGCCTCCCAACTACACTTCTCGCCGCGCGCACTACGCGCACCCTGACGGCGACGTTTCCAACTTCAAGACCGTCGATTGCACGTTTGTATTTGCCGGCATCACCGCCGATCAGGCGGCAACGCGTATCATCAAGCGGTACATCGAGTATCCAGCCGGCGTCTTTACGCAGGTAACGTGGGGCGGTCAGCCGACTGTCACGCTCTCGACCACGACTGTAGTTTCCGACCCGATCAATCTGACGATCCCGGCAGGCGCTCAGTTTTGGGAGCGCACGGTCAACCTCACCAACACTGTTTCGCTATTCCCCCTCCAGCAGTTGCCGGCGAGTTCGCAGGCGCTTGGTGTTTCGGATGGCAACTCCGCCTCCGATCTCGGCAACAGCGGCACAATCACCGCGACCAGCACGCAAACCACCTTCGGCGCTACTGTCATGATTGGTGATATCGCCGCTCCGAATGCTAAGTCCTACGTGATCTTCGGGGACAGCATCGCTTGGGGCGAAGGCGACATTTCCAACGTCGGCCCGAAGGGCGGCAATGGCTGGCTCGGCCGTGCTCTCGACGTTCATGGCTACCCGTACCTGAAAATCGCGAAGCAGGGCCAGCAGGCAGCGGACTTGGTATCCTCACCGTCGCGCGTTCAATCTCTGCTCGCCGCGATGTCATTCACTGACGCGGTTGTCGAATACGGTGTCAATGATCTCCGCCTTGGCAGGACGCAGGCGCAAATCCTCGCCGATCAACAGACGATCTACGGGTACGTCCCCGGCAAGAGGATTTACCAGACGACCATCACGCCGCGTTCTTCTTCGACTGACAGTTGGGCAACGACTGTAAATCAGACCGCGAAGACTGACGGCAATATGGCGGCGCTCAACCCCTTAAATGCGGCAATCCGCGCGAAACCCGCCAACGTCAACACCGTGCTCGAAGCCGCCGACGCTGCCATGTCAGCCCGTGACAGCGACATTTGGGGCGGTGCATTCCCGCCGACCACCGACGGCACCCACCCCAACTCAGTCAAGGCCGCTTCAATGGCGGCGGCGCTCGCCTTCTAGGAGACATAGAATGATCGAAAAAGGCACTTTCGCAGCGACCGGCCAAAGCCCGGTAGTCGTCGGCAATAAGGTCTACGTTGACCTGACATTTGCCGGCGCCGCGACCGTCGCTGTTGAATGGCAGGTAGACGGTACGAACTGGCGCAAGCTCGCTGACAAGACCGCGAGTGAGCAGTTTGTGATCGACGCTGGCGGCGTCCCCGTGCGCCTGAATTGCACGGCATTCACGAACAGCGTGTCTTACGCCCTGAAGGTGTGATCATGAAGAAACTCCTCTCCCATGATCCGCTGACAGGCATTTCCAATGTCTTCCACTACGACCCGAGCGTAGATGAGCAGAACTTCGTCATCCAGACGGTGCAGGAAACCACGCCAATCATTGAGGCGAACAAGGCCGAAATGCAGAAATCCGCCGCCCTTGGCAGCAGCGGCAAGGAAACTCTGGTCAAGGTCGCCTCGATCCCGTTGACAGTCTATTTCGAGCTCAAGCGCAAGGGCCTTACCAACGACCCCGTGGCGATGAAGCGTTGGCTCAACGATCCTGACAACCGTTTCTTCCGCACCCGTGAAGGGACTATCTAATGTCCTTTGAGAACTATGGCGCGCTGACGGTCGAGATCGCTGACTGGCTTAACCGCGAAGATATCGCCGCGCGTATCCCGTCTTTTATCAGGCTGCTCGAAGCTCGTGTCAGCCGCGAGCTCCGCACGCATGACATGGTGAAGCGCGCCACCGCGACGATTGACGATGACTACTTTGTCGTGCCGGCGGATTGGCGCGAGACGATCGGGCTTTTCCGTACTGTTGACCCCGAGCCGCTGGAGTTTGTCAGCGTCGCCAAGTCCCTGGAACTGCGCCGCGACTTCCGTGCCGGAGGTTTCGCACCGAGGTTTTACACCCATATGGATGGCAAGTTCTTCCTGATGCCGTCGCCGGGTGGGGACACAGACGTTGAGTTGATCTATCGCGCCTCCGTCCCGTCGCTGGCAGGCAATACCAGCACGAATTGGCTGCTGCTGAAGAGCCCCGATCTCTATCTGTACGGCTCGCTCGCGGCGGCGGAACCTTATCTGAAGAACGATGAACGCCTGCCCATGTGGAAGGCGCTCTCCGACGAAATCCTGATGAAGATGCAGTTGGAAGCCGACCGCGCATCTTTCCCCCAAGGCAAGCTGTCAGCCAAATTCAAGTCGTTTGGCTAATCACTTGTGTTTCTGACAATCGATTGAGGAAAAGACATGGCAAGCTTCACCGACTACCTCGAAAACAAAATCCTCGGCCACGTCTTCGGCGGCGTGCCTTACACTAAGCCGGCAACGCTTTATGTCGCCCTCTTCGTCACTCCTACTGACGATGCTGGCGGCGGTATCGAAGTCACGGGTACGGGCTACACGCGCGTAGCTGTCGCCTTCTCGGTCGCCGGCAACGTCGCCAGCAATTCCGCCGAAGTTGTGTTTCCCGTCGCCGGGGGCGTTGGCTGGTCAACTGTCACGCACGGCGCAATCTTTGATGCTGCCACGGGCGGCAACATGCTCGCGCAGGGAAGCCTTGCCTACCCGAAAGATGTCGGGGCGGGCGATGTTTATTACCTGCCGATCGGCAACCTGACGCTCTCGTTGGATTAGGCCGATGACGGTGTCTAACACCCTCGCCGCCAATCGTGGCGCCGTTCCAAGCTCGGCTTGGTCACTCGCGGGAACGTTTACCGGGAGGCGGCACCACTATGCCCACCCGGCGGGCGATATCAGCGACCTCCAGACCGTGGACGTGGCTTACTTTTTCAGTGCCGGCGCTCTGACAAATTCGTCCGTTGTCATGATCAAACGCTTCATCGAATACCCTGCTGGCGTCTTCTACCCTGTCACGTGGGGCGGCGCGACTTCTGTCACAATTCAGCCAGGTGCTCAGGTCGTTTCGGACCCGGTGGCCGGGCTCACGATCCCTAAGGGTGCGAAGTTTTGGGAGCGTACTGTCAGCCTCCAGACGACGCAGTTTTTCCCTGTCATCCTATTGCCGGCCAACTTCACGACACTCGGCATTGACGACGCTCTCGGCGGCGGCGATCTCGGCAACAGCGGTAGTGTCGTTCCGTCGGCGATCAACGCCACCATCGGCTCTGTCGCAATCTTCGGCACTGTCAACGCCGTCCCCGACGCCGTGCGTAGCTTCGTCCTACTTGGCGACGCGCCGACGTATGGCACTGGCGATGACACAAGTGTCGGTGTGAAGGGTGGCTCGGGTTGGCTCGAACGCCTGCTTGACAAGCCGGGTTATCCCTATGTCAACACCGCTATGGGCGCGCAGTCCGCTCAGCAGTTCCAGTTCCAGTTGGCTAAGGTCAACACGATACTCGCGGTGTTTGGCTTCACCGATGTTGTCGTAAGCTTCGGCCTTGAGGACTTGCGGACGGGCGGGGTTATCTCAGATATCCTGAACCTCTACGGCAACATCTTCATCCAGCCGAACATCGCCAACAAGTACGTTTGGCAGACAACGATCGGACCCTTCACGTCGAGCACCGACAGTTGGGCGACGGTCGCCAATCAGACGCCACGCACTGACAGCAATCTCTCGCAACTGACAAGCTTGAACGCGCTGATCCGTGCGAAGCGTCCGGGTGTTGATGAAGTCCTCGATCTCGCCGACGCGTCGATGTCAGCGCGTGACAGCCTCAAGCATATCGCGCCGCCCGCCGGCACGTCGAACGGCCGTGATTTCAACTCGACCCGCGCTGAGTTCATTGCCGCTCATCTCGTGGGCCACTTGATCACAGACCGGTTTGACATGGCGGCTTTGGGCAACTTCGCGGCAAACGGTGACACCAAGTCGCAGATATCCGCGACGTGGTCAGCGCAGTCGGATGTTGCCTTCGCGGCGATCGTGAAGACCGCCTTGCGCCTCAATCTCGTGGGCCAAACCAACCTGACATTCAGCGGTCGCGGGCTTTGGAACTCGATCCCTGACAACCCCTCGATCTGGACGGAGGTCAACCCTTAATGGCTGACGCATTCACAACGAACTTCAATTTCACCAAGCCCGAGCAGGGCTTCAGTATTGACACGTGGGGCGGCAAGCTCAACGGCAACTCCGACCTGCTTGATACGGTCCTTCGCGCGATCGTGCCGACTGGCGCTGTCTTCCCCTATGCAGGGGCTTCTGCGCCTTCAATGTTCCTCCTCTGCAATGGCGCCGCTGTCAGCCGCACGACTTACGCCGCGCTCTACGCTGTCATCGGCACGGGCTTCGGCGCGGGTGATGGTACGACCACCTTCAACGTGCCCGATCTCCGTGCTCAGTTCCTTCGCGGCCTCGACGCGGGCAAGGGTGTGGATACCGGCCGCGTGCTTGGCACGACGCAAGCTGACAGCATTAGGGCGCACAGCCACACGGGCACCACGGTAGCCGGCGGCGCGCACACCCATACGGGTTCCACTGATGCTCAAGGGAGCCACACCCACTCGGTGGCTGCGAACGGCGCGACCGACGCGCAGGGCAATCACGCCCACGGGCTCGCCCACGCGCCGGCTCCCGGTGGTGTAGAGCCGTGGAATGCCGGTGCTGGCGGTGACTGGCATGTTAACTACGCTGGCGCGACTGAGTACGCAGGCAATCACGCCCACAACGTATCTGTCACGGGCGTCGCCTACGCGGCCGGTGCCCACACCCACAACGTGACGATCAACACGGGCGGCGACCACACCCACACCTTCACGACGGCCAACACTGGCGGCGCGGAGACTCGCCCGACAAACGTCGCTGTCAACTTCATTATTCGCACCTAATGTTGTGTTTAAAACACAACAACTATGGTAGGAAACAATCATGAAAACGAATTATGAAAACTGCCTCGCGATCACCCTCAAGTGGGAAGGCGGCGACGTGAACAACCCCGCCGATCCCGGCGGTAAAACGCGTTGGGGCGTCACTCAGGCGACCTATGACGCGTGGCGCGTTTCTCAGAAGCTCGCCAAGAAGTCTGTCTTCGTTATGACAAAAACTGAAATGCTCGCTATCTATAAGGCGAACTATTGGGATGCTGTCAGCGGTGACACGCTCGCCGTGGGCGTCGATCTCGTGACATGGGACTACGGAGTCAACTCTGGCCCCGCCCGTGCGAAGAAGACCCTCCTGTCAGTTGTCGGCGGCACCGCTGTCCAGACAATTCAGAAGCTCTCCGCCAAGCGCCTGTCATTCTTGAAGGGCCTGACAACTTTCAAGACCTTCGGTAAGGGCTGGTCGAGCCGCGTCGCCGACGTGGAAGCTCGCGCTGTCAAGATGGCGCTCGGCTCTAGCCAGGCTACGAAGGGCGCCTTGCTCGCCGAAGCTGACAAGGCTGCGGGCAAAGCTTCTCTGAAGACGAAGGCTGCGGGCACCACGGGCGCCGCCAGTGCGGCATCAACCACCGTGCCCCATAACGTCGATCAATACCTGTCGTGGGGCATCCTCGGCCTTATCGCCGTAGGTGTTAGCGTCGCCGTCTACCTCACGTGGAAGGCCCGCCATGACAAGGAACGCGCTGCGGCTTACACCCGCGTCGCGGAGGAGGTCTAAGAATGCCTATCGCAATCCTCCTCCCAATCCTCGCTCAGATCGGTGCGCCGATCCTGAAAAAGCTCCTGACAGACACCCTTCCCGACGGGCTCGCAAAGGACTTGTCAGGGCAGGTTCTTGACACGATCGCTGGCAAGCTCGGCGTCGAGCCCACGGCCGAAGCAATTAAGGCAGCCCACGACTCCGACCCCGACGCCGTGACAACTGCTGTCAAGGAAACAGAAGCTCAGATGAGCACCCTTCTTGTCCAAGGACGCGATGGGCTGCTCGCCCGCGAAGATGCCCGTGGCAACTGGTTCTCGTGGGCATGGCGTCCGGCTATGTCGTGGCTGATGATCTGGATGTGGACTTGGAACACCACGATCCTGCCGTTCCTCAACGCGGCCTTCAAATCCGCCCTTCCCGCCGTGCCCTACGACACCCTGATTTCGTTCTGCGGAATTTGGCTCGTCATCTACGGCGGCGGTCACACCCTCAAAAGCGTTTTTGGAAAGGCCGTCTAATGCCCGACAATGAAACCACGGCCTTGCACGAGCGCGTTGTCACGCTGGAGCATTGGCGCATCCAGCTTGACATCGCCAACGCTCGCGCCGAGGAGCAGCGCAAGCACCTCGACCAGCGCTTCAACGACCTTGACAAGAAGGTCGATACGATGAGCTCCAACCTGGATAGCAAAGTCACCAAGATCAACGACAGCTTGACATGGATTGTCAGGCTCGTGCTCGGCTTTGTCATCCTCGCCGTGCTCGCCATCGCGCTCAAGAGCGGTGTCACCATTCCGGGGGCGCTCAAGTAATGGCGAATGATCTGCTCCCGGTTCAAATTCCCCCCGGCGTCGTGCGCGGAGCAACCCCGCTCGACGCTAAAGGCCGTTGGTGGGATACGAACCTCGTCCGCTGGAGGAACGGGGTTCTCGAACCTATTCGCGGTTGGTCAAAAATCCACGCGACGGCCTTTGCCGATCGCGTGCGCAAACTTGACGTGTGGCGGGCTAATGACAACACCCGCTTCATCATGACAGCGACTGACAAGAAAATCTTCTCGAACTATGACGGCAGCTTCGTTGACGTAACCCCTGCGGGTTTGGTCACGAGCCTGCCGGCGGCTGCTTACACTGGCTTTGGTGTCGGCCCGTTCGGCAAAGAGGCATTCGGTACGGCCCGCGCCCTGCCTTCCTTCAATATGCAGATCACCGCCCCCTACTGGTCTTTGGCCCGTTGGGGTGAGGACATGCTTTCGGTTCTCTCGGTTGATGGCAAGCTCTACCAATACGACGTGACGAACGCGAATAACCCCTTCACGGCAATTGCTGGCGCGCCGGTCAAGAACGCGGCGGTGCATGTGACTCCCGAAAGGCACGCGATGCTTCTCCAAGTCGGGGGCAATCCACGTCGCGTAGGCTGGTCTTCGCGTGAAAACAACGCCGATTGGAACTTCGCCAGCACGACAAACACGGCGGGTTATCTCGATCTCGAAACCTCGACTCCGCTCCTGAAGGCCATCGACAGCCGTGCGGGAACCCTCGTCTTTTCGTCCTCTGACGTGTTCCTCATGCAGTACGTCGGGCTCCCCTACGTCTACGGCCGGCAGTGGCTCGGCAAGTCGCGGCTGCTCAATCCTGACACGCTTGTCAACGACAACGGCAACGTCTTTTGGTGGTCGCCTGACGGCTTCAAAATGTTCGACGGCGGCACGATCCGCACGCTCGATTGTCCTGTTTGGGATTACGTCATGTCCCGTGCGGACCTGAATTATCTCCGCGTCTACGCACACGGCGGCTCGATGGGTGTCTACCCTGAAATCTGGTTCTTCTACCCGTCGAAGGAAAGCGGCGGTCGGTGCGATAGCTACGTGATGTTCAACTATATCGAGGGTTGGTGGGCGATCGGCTCGCTGGCACGCTCCGCTATGGTTGGCGCGGATGCTGACAGGTTCCCTTACATGGCCGGCGAAGACAACTTCGTCTACCGCCATGAGGACGGCTGGTCAGGCGAAGGCCGCAACGTCTACGCGGAAACCTCGGCGCTGACGCTCGGGGTTGGCGCTCGCACGATGGATATCAAACAGGCCCTCGTGGCGAACGGTGCGGGCTATGACAGCCTCCGCCTCCGTTTCTACACGAACCTCGCCCCTGAAGGCGCTGGCCGCGAGTTCGGACCCTACAGCCCTCGCCCCGACGGGTATACCGACGCCCGTGTCAGCGGCCGTGACATCCGCGTGCGTTTCGAGGCGACCAAAGACGAAGACTGGAGCATGGGCGAGCTTCGCCTTGATTGGTCGATTGGCTCTGGCCGCTAAATTGTGTCTTGAACACAAGGAGTTGTTCTGATATGGTCAATTTTAATCCGCCCCCCACTCCGCCGGGCCAACTGTCAAATTACCTGACAAGCCTCGTGGAGACCCTGAAGCGGGCGCTCCTCCCCCTGATTTCCAAAGACGAAGCTATCGATCGGATCATTTTGCTCTCCCCTAGCGGCAAGAGCTTCAATGTCCGTGTTGATGACAGCGGCAACCTGACGACAGAGGTCAACGATGGCAAATCCCGCCTCTGATGAAATTCTCGCCAAGCTCCATAAGGGCTTGGCTCTTCCTTGGGTTGACAAGGACTTCGAAGGTATCAAGGCCGATCTCCGTGCGGGAAAGCTGCAAGCCTTCTGGAATGACCGTGCATTGGTCCTGACAGAGATTTGTGTCAGCCCCCGCCGCCGGTTCCTCAACATCTACATGGCCGCTGGAAAGATGGCTGATGTCTTCGCGCTCCAGCCCGACATGGTTGAGTTCGCACGGGAGAACGGCCTGACAGAATGTCAGGGGCTAATGCGGCCGGGGTGGGCGCCTCATCTGAAAAAGCGCGGGTGGTCCAAGTGGTACGAAACTTGGCATCTTCCTCTCGAACATTGGGACTAAACACGCATGGCAAGCTCCCCAAGCACGCAGACGACCATCAATAAGACCGAGCTTCCCGATTGGGTGGATAAGGCCGGACAGGAGAATTTGCAGATCGCGAACGATCTCGCCTCCCGTCCGTATGAGGGCTACAACGGCAGCGTGACAGCCGGCCAGACCGATCTTCAGCAGCAGGCGAACACGAACGCCAGCCAGAACGCAAACGCGTGGCTTCCGACGATGAACGGCGCCGTGGACGCGACGAAAGCCGCCACGACCTACACACCGCGCTCGTTCCTCTCTGGAAACGTCGGCGACTACATGAACCCCTATCTGGATCAGGTCGAGAGCCGTGCGGTTGACAACGCAGGCACCGCTTTCAAGAACAACCTGAATACGATTGGTGACACCGCGATCTCTGCCGGCGCTTTCGGTGGTTCTCGCCAAGGTGTGGCCGAAGGCGTCGCCGCTGCTGAAAACGCACGTCAGGTCGGCGATCTGTCAGCGCAAATTCGCGCGCAGGGCTTTGACACGGCTTCGGGCCTTATGGAAAACGACGCCAACCGCGATCTTCAGGGCCAGCAAATCCGCACCCAAGCCGCCGGCCAGCTTGGCGATCTTGCGACCGCCGGCAACACTCTGTCAAACCAGAACTCGGCGCTTCTGTCAGCACTCGGCCAGTCGCAGCAGCAGACCAATCAGCAGGGTCTTCAGGAGCAGTACGCGAAGTGGCAGGAGCAGCAGAACTATCCGCTCCAGCAGCTTAACCTTCGTCTCGCTGCCCTCGGTGCAACACCCTACGGCGGCACGCAGTCGCAGACTTCGACCGCGAGCGGCGGTGGCAACACTGGTATGTCAGCGATCGGCGGCTTCCTCGGCATTCTGCCGTTCCTCGGCGGTCTCTCCGATGAGCGTGACAAGACTGACATCGAAGAGCTCGGTAAAGACCCCGAGACCGGCCTGACAATCTATGCATACCGCTACAAGGGCGACCCGAAGAACACCCCGAAGGTCGTCGGCCCGATGGCGCAGGAAGTCGAAAAGAAATGGCCCGGCTCCGTGCGCGAGATCGGCGGGCACAAGATCATCAAAGCCAACCTCGGGTTTGGCGGAGGCGCCTAATGCCCTTTCTTGACAACCTCCGTTCCGGCATCATCGAAACGGCGAACTCTCTCGGGATGAACCCCGAAGACCTCGCCACGATCATGTCATATGAGACTGGCGGCACCTTCAATCCAATGAAGCGCGGCCCGACTACGCAGTACGGCCAGCACGAAGGACTTATCCAGTTCGGTCAGCCGCAGCGGGCCGAATACGGCGTGGACCTCTCCAGCAACGACGCCGCCCGGTCGAGCCAGCTTGGCGCCGACGGTGCGGTGGCGAAGTATTTCCGTGCTCACGGTTGGCAGCCAGGCATGTCAGGACTCGACGCCTATTCGGTTGTCAACGCTGGTCGCCCCGGCCGCTACAACGCGAGCGACGCGAACAATGGTGGAGCTCCCGGCTCTGTCTCTGACAAGTGGTCTAATCAGATGGCAGGCCACCGCGCTAAGGCTCAGAGCCTCCTTGGTGGGGGCGAGCCATCCGACATTCCTTCTCAGGGTTTCACCCGTGAAGCCCCGCAGGATACCAGCCGCTTTCAGGCTTCCAGTGATACCCCCGCGAACGTCCAGACTGTCAACACGCAGAACGTAACGCCTCGGGCTCCTACGCCTTCGCCGGAAGGTTTCTTGTCTCGCCTCGGCTCGATGCTCGTCAGCCAAGCGAATGCTGGCGAACTCCCGCAGGAGCCGGCCCTAAACGCAGTCGCGGAGCAAGCCAGTTCGCATCAAGTCAACACGTCAGACCCGCTAGGGGAACAGCAAATGCCAAGCTTAATCGACCGCCTGCTTCAGGGCGACATCGGCGGTTTCCGCGACAACGTGCAGGGATTTGAGCAGGGCGTGGGCCAGCCCACTCAGGGCGTCCCGGCTGATATGGGCACGGCTCCGCAAGTGTCACCGACTGGTGACGCAAGCTCGGCGCCGGCTGGCCTGACCCCCGCGCAAGCCGCTCTTCTGCGCAATTATCCGAGCCCGCAGCAGCGTGCGGAAACCATGCAGCAGTCGCAGCAGCAGCCGGGTCAAGGTGATCCGCGCACGTGGACGATGAGCGATATCATGCCGCAGAGCTTCAACCTCATGTCACCACCCGTTGACATGACGCCGCAGCAGCCGCCCACGCAGCCTCTTCCCGCAGCGCCGAACCAGCGCTCGGGCGTTATGTCTGACGAGTTCACGCAGAACCCGGCGCCAGCCATGCCGCCGCTCGACGCGCCGCGTACTGTCGGGCCTGCCCCGGCCATTGCGGGAGTACAACAGCCGGCGCCGATGCAGGGACCGAACCAGCCCGCGCCCATGCAAGGCCCGAACTTCCCGCAGCTTCCTCAAACCGGCCCTGTGCCAGCGACGAAGCCGAACGCGAAGAAGGCGTTTGACACGATGGGCTTCCTGTCGGCGCTCGGCAGTGTAGCGGCCGCTTTCGCCGGACCCGGCTCGCCGGAAATTCACCCCGCGTCTCTCAGCGGTGTTTCGCACCGCCCTGACGGCTTCTCTGGTCTCCCCATGCCAAAGGGACTTCTCTAATGGACTTTCAGAACATTCTCTCCGGTCTCCAGCAGCCCCAAGACCCGACCGCGACCGATCCGAATACAGGCGCGCCGCAGGGCGACGTTTACAACGCCCGTATGGACTCGCTGCGCAATATGTCGGCACTCTTCCTCGCCGCCGGCCAGTCGATGAGCGGCGCGCAGCGTGCGCAAATCCTGTCTCAGCTTGGCAATGCGGGCGACCCCACGAAGTCGCTCTACACGCAGGCGCAGGCACGGCTTATGAACGGTCAGGCGCAGGAAGCGCAGCGCAAGCGTGACAGTCGCGCGAGCTCCCTCGAAGCACTGCGCGGGCAGGACATTTCTAACTTCGCCACCGATCGCGAACAGTCGCTCTACAAGCTGTATCTCGACGCGGGCGATCCTGACGGCGCTCTCGACGTGCTGTCCAAGGCCAAGGCGGCAAACTCCGAAGCCGTGCCGCTGCAAGACGGCTCGACCGTGACACGCGGCGTCGGCCTCGCAAACCGGCAGAACTTCAACAAGACCTACGCCCCGGTTCTTGACGCCACGCCGCAGGCCGTCGCGCAGGGTCAGGAAGCACTCGACGCGATCGACGGCGGGCTTTTCTCGGGCGCCATCGGCGAGCAGAAGCTTGCCGCTTCGAAGCTCCTCGAAGCCTTCGGCATTGACACGGGCCAGCGTGACAAAATCCTCAATTCGGAGCGTGTCAACGCCGCGACGATGGACGCTGTGCTCGGCCGTATGCAGCAGCTTGGCGGTAACGACTCCAATGAAGAACTGAAGCGGATGCAGGCTTCGCTTGCTGGCGGAAATCTGGAGCCCGAAACGCTGCGTGACAACATGCGCCGCTACATCAAGAACAAGATTGAGGCGGGCGTGCGCGCAAACGAGCAGCTTAAGCGCCTGACAGTCGGCGGTCAGATGGAGTACGGCGGTCCTGTCACCTTCACCCCTGACAAGATTTGGGACAGCAACTATCGCTCGCTTTACGATCGCGTGACGGGCTCGGGGGCTCAGGCACCCGCCGCCCCCGCTGGCGACGCTTCCACGGCGGCGCCCGCAGGAAACAAGACTAAGAACGGTGTAACCTGGAGCCTCGGTCAATAATGCCTACTCTCACGATCAACGGCCAGCGCGTAACGGTTGGCGACGAATTCCTGAAGCTCTCCCCCGAAGAACAGAACTCGGCAGTAGACGAGATTGCCGCGTCTCTGCCGGCCGCTGGCACGCAGACAGCAAAGCCGGCCGCTGACAACCTCGATTGGGGCGACGTGCCGGGACAGGCGCTCAACAACCTCATCCCGAGTGCCAAGCAGGCGGGCTCGGATTTGGCGCAACCTTTCCTTCACCCGATCGACACGGCTAAAGCTCTCGGTCAGGTGGCGGGTGGCGTAGCCGCCAAGGCCGGTATCGGCGATATGGATCAGACTGCCGCTGACTCCGTGGGCAAGTTCTTCACTGACAGGTATGGCAGCGAGGAAGGCTTTAAGCGCGCCGTCGCTCAAGACCCTGTTGGTGTTCTGTCAGACCTGGGCACGGTCATGTCTCTTGGCGGCGGTGCAGCGGTACGGGCTCCCGGCGTCGCGGGCAAAGCAGCCAGCTTGGTCGCCAAGGCAGGCGAGATCGTTGATCCTGTCAGCGCGGCAGCACGTGTTGGCACGGCTGTCGCGGCTCCTGTCGCTAGGGCCGCAGGGCGCGGCGCGGCGCACGTCCTCGGCGTGACAACGGGCGTGGGTGACGCTCCTATCCGCGAACTGACCCGCGCAGGCAGCGAGGGCAACCGTGCGGCGCTGGAGCAGCTTCGCGGCGCCGGCAACTCACAGGACATCGTTGACGACGCCCGTGCAGCCTTCGGCGAAATCCGTGACGATCGTGGCGCTCAGTACGTGCAGGATATGAACCACGTTTTCAGCGACACTCAGCCTTTGGCCCTGACAGATGTCACGCGCCAGATCGCCAACGAAAGGGCGAAGGTCTACCCAACTGGCAAGATCGCGAACGACGCGGAAGCCGCCAGCACGCTCGACCAGATCAACAGCGTCGTCAACGAAGCGAACCAACTCGGCGACCTGACACCACGCGGGCTCGACAGCCTGAAGCGCCGTATTGACGCCATCGGCCAATCTGCCGGCGGTTCGTTCTCCAAGGGCATCGCCAACCGCATCAGCGGCTCGCTGATCGATACGGTGTCCACCCGTCACCCTGACTACCGCACGGGCCTCCTCGGCTACACCAACCGCTCGCGTGACCTGACACAGATCGAGAAGGAACTGTCAGTCCACAACGCCAACGACAACACGACGCTTCGCAAGCTCCTGTCGTCGCAGCGCAACAACGTCAACACCAACTTCGGCCGGCGCGGCGAGCTCGTGAACGACTTGGCGGCAAAGCGTCCCAACCTGCCGGGACAGATCGCGGGTGCGTCGATGAGCAGCGCTATGCCGACTGGCTTGGCTCGCATCCTCGGGCCGGGAAGCGCGGCAGCGGCAGCATACTACGCGGCTAACCCGTGGGCACTCGCGGCGCTCCCCGCCGCCTCACCTCGCCTGATGGGTGAAGCAGCGTACAAGGTCGGCCAAGCCGCCGGTGCGCTTTCGCCGACGCAAACCCGTATCCTCGGCCGCACCTCTTATCAGGCCGGCCGTGCTTCTGACGAAGCGAAGAAGAAAAAGGGAAGCAAATAAGCGGTTGTCAGAAACGCAAGCGCTTGTGCGGTTTTGGGTACAACATGGTCCCCTAACCTGTACCACGGAGGGCTAAATCAGGGTAGAAACCCTCCGTGGTCTTTCAATTAAATCAATCACTTAGCCCCAAGATTTTTAACCATTTGTTAAGGTTAACGGGCATCCGACTGCCTGTGGAAAGCTGTTTGCGCTTCAGCCGTAAACGCCGCGAACGATGCGTTTCAGGGCGGTCGCGGCCTTCTCCCAGTCCTTCGGCGTCTTCAACGCCAGGCCAGCGCACTGACCGCCCGCGGATGCGGACAGCACGAGATGTTGGATGGCTGCAATCAGAATCGCATTGACGGCCACGACGTCGACGCCCTTCGGCGGCGTCAGCGATCCACGCATGCGGTCGAGCCAGTTTGCCAAGGCCTTCGACCGCGCTTCGGAAAGCCGCCTCACCTGCTCGGTGTTCTCGGAGACTTCCCAGGCAACGATACGACGAACAAGCGGATCGTCCCGCAAGGCCTCGAGGAACAGGAGTGACAGGCGCTCCATCAAATCCCCGTAGGTCAGGAGGAACATGCCGCCGGTGTCTTCGGGAATGCGATCCTTGACCCAGGTGCCGAGATCAGCGCCGATCGCTTCCACCAAGCCGTTCAGGCCGCCGTAGTAGCGGTAGATCAACTGCTTGTCGCATCCTGCGCGGCGGGCAACTGCGTTGATCCCGAAATTCTGGAACCCCTCCTCCGCCAGCAGCGACTTGGCTGCCTTCAGGATCGCCTTTTCGGTCGCCCCGCGGTCGCGGATACGCTTTTCGGGTTCGACACGCATTGCCTCAGCAACGGGCGCTAGCACCATGGGATCATTGAGCATCAGGGATTCGGTCCGGTTGTCACTCTGCGGTGAGTAGCAACACTGCTGCGAACCGGCAACGGAGACATCTTCGAAAGATTGTGGACAATCGGCCAAAGACGGAACAATTACAACGATGTCACCATGCGGGGATGGCTTTGCAACAGGCTGTTACAGTCGCTGCCCGAACCAGGCGGTCGGGTCGGAAGGATCGACCAATGGCGGCTCGATTCGACTAAATCCGCGGGAGCCCCAGAAGCGTAGGGCGCCATGATTGTTCGCATTCGCGCCGAGGTGGACTGCCTCGACAGCAGCCTGTCGTGCATTCGTCAGCCAGCGGTCGAAAAGCTTGGTGCCCATCCCCTGCCCCTGTAGGCGAGGCAGGAGGTTCATGTGGATATGGGCGGGAAAGGCTTCGACGAGCGTCGCGGGCACACGAGACGGGCGATGGATCGCGGCGATGTGCTTCTGATCCGCGTCCCAGCTGGCCGGATCGCCCTGCGGATCGGCGTACGTCTCTCGCAGCGCCGGCCACCAATCGCGTTCAAGCCGCTCCTCGAAAAAAACCGTATCGAAGACGCCGACGATATAGCCTGCCACACCCTCAAAATCCTCTGCCACAAAAGCCGTTTCGGGGCTGAGCTCAATGTAGGGCGCTGAGTAGATGTGGCCGATCAGCTTGCCGTCGTGATGCAATTGGGACGCGTCGCCGCCGGCATCGCCGGTCAGGAGAGAGATTGCGTAAATCTGTTCCAGATCTTCGGCACGGACAGGACGCAGCGTTGTCATCAGTTTGCCGGTGGATAGAGAAGATCGACGATGTAGCTGGCGTCGAAGCGCGAATCGAGCATGCCGTAGGTGGAGCGCCAACCGCTCGCGAGACGGGTCTCGATGAAGGCATCGGCGATCCGCCCTGCTCCGAGGCGATAAAGTTCGGCTGCGCCGGCGGCAAGCGCCAACTGCTCGACCAGAAGCCGGGCTGCGCCCTCGTCACGCTCGCACAGCGCCATGGCGGCCCGCAGAACGTCGATTGTCTTCTTGCCGGCCGGTCCGAGATCCCGCGCGAGCCCAGCAAAGACCGTTTCGAAGAGATCCTTGCCGCGGTTCAGGATGCGCAGCACGTCGAGCGCCATCACATTGCCGGAGCCTTCCCAGATCGCGTTGACCGGCGCTTCGCGATAATGACGGGCGATCGGACGCTCCTCGATGTAGCCGCTGCCGCCGATGCACTCCATCGCTTCGTAGATCAATGCGGGCGCTATCTTGCAGCACCAGTATTTCGCAACCGGCGTCATGACGCGGGCGTAGGCCGCCTCTTCGGCGCTAGCGCGTGCTCTGTCGAATGCGTCGGCAAGTCGGAAGGACAGCGCCGTCGCGGCGGCCACATCGAGCGCCATGTCGGCCAAGACGCGCGTCATGATCGGTTGGTTGACCAGCATCTTGCCGAAAACGCTGCGTCCGCGGGTGTGGTGGACAGCCTCGGCGAGCGAGGCGCGCATGATGCCTGACGATGCCAGCGCGCAGTCGAGACGCGTCAACGTCACCATGTCGAGGATGGTTCGGATGCCGCCATCGGGCGTGCCGAGCAGGAAGCCGAAGGTATCGTTGAAGTCGACTTCGGAAGAGGCATTGGAACGGTTGCCGACCTTGTCCTTCAGGCGCTGGAAGTGCAGGCCGTTCGCAGAGCCATCTTCCAGCAGCCGTGGAACCAGGAAGCAGCCCATCCCATCCTTCGTCTGCGCCAGCATCACGAAGGCGTCGCTCATCGGAGCCGACATGAACCATTTGTGGCCGGACAGGCGATAGATGCCTTCGCTGACCTTTTCCGCCGCCGTCTTGTTTGCGCGTACGTCGGTGCCGCCTTGCTTCTCCGTCATGCCCATGCCGATCGTCACGGCAGATTTCTGCATGGCCGGCTTGTTCGTGGAATCATACTTGCGTGACAGGATCTTCGGCGCCCAGTCCTTCTGCACGGCCGGCGACGCGGAAAGGGCAGCAACCGAGGCGCTCGTCATCGTCAGCGGGCAAAGATGGCCAGATTCGAGCTGCGCCGTCAGATAGAAGCGCGCCGCCCTGATCTTGTGTGCCTGGTTTTTCGCCTCGGTATCCGCCTGCGGATCCCAGACCGACGAGTGAAGCCCCGATGACATCGAACGGCGCATCAGCGCATGCCAGGCGGGATGGAACTCGACGACATCCAGCCGCTCGCCGCGCGGACCATGCGTGCGCAGCTGCGGCGTGCCCTGATTTGCCATGCGCGCCAGTTCCTGCGCCTCCGGCGAAGTCACATAGCGGCCCATATTGTCGAGATCATCGCGGATCCCGCGCGGCAACGTGCCGGTCAGGTCAACGATCAGCGGATCGGACCTGTAGGCATTGATACCGGACCACAGGCTCGGTTGGTTGAGTTCGGCAAGTTTCTCTTCGGCGGGCGTCATGAATCGCTTCTAGTGCAAGAGGCAGGCAAAGGGAAACCGGAAGTTATAATTTCCCTATCTCTGCAATAGTTGAATTCGGGCAAAATTGCAGGGGGAGACAGGCCTTTCCCACAGCGCAAGCTTGCCGCCGCCCGGCTCACTCTTTATAGACCCCGCAGACGACAGCAAGAGGCAGGTTCATGGTCTTCTTTCCCCACCGCCACCTCATCGGTATCAAAGGGCTCACAGAGCAGGATATCACCTTTCTTCTCGACAAGGCCGACGAGGCCGTCAAGATCAGCCGGCAGCGAGAGAAGAAGACGTCGACGCTCCGCGGCCTCACGCAGATCAACCTTTTCTTCGAAGCCTCGACGCGCACTCAATCGTCCTTCGAGCTCGCCGGAAAACGCCTCGGCGCCGACGTGATGAACATGTCAGTCGGCAATTCTTCGGTGAAGAAGGGCGAGACGCTGATCGATACGGCGATGACGCTGAACGCAATGCGGCCCGATGTGCTGGTTATACGCCATTCCAGCGCCGGTGCCGCCGCCCTGCTTGCCCAGAAGGTTTCCTGCTCGGTGGTCAACGCCGGTGACGGTCAGCACGAGCATCCGACGCAGGCGCTGCTAGACGCGCTGACGATCCGCCGCGCCAAGGGCAAGCTGTCGCGCATCATCGTCGCCATCTGCGGCGACGTTCTGCATTCGCGCGTCGCGCGTTCGAATATCCTACTGCTGAACGCAATGGGCGCACGCGTGCGCGTCGTTGCTCCGGCAACGCTTCTTCCCGCTGGCATTACCGATATGGGCGTCGAGGTCTTCCATTCCATGAAGGAAGGTCTGAAGGGCGCCGATGTGGTGATGATGCTGCGCCTGCAGCGCGAACGCATGTCCGGTGCCTTCGTGCCGTCGGTGCGCGAATACTATCACTTCTACGGGCTAGACACGGAGACGCTGAGGGCGGCGAAGGAAGACGCCCTGGTCATGCACCCCGGACCGATGAACCGTGGCGTCGAGATCTCCTCGGAGGTCGCGGACGGGCCGCAGAGCGTGATCGCAGAACAGGTGGAAATGGGGGTTGCTGTGCGCATGGCTGTGATGGAGACGCTGCTTGTGTCGCAAAATCAGGGTCCTCGCACCGAAGGAGCCGGTGCATGAGAAACTCGATCGTCCTCAAGAACGTTCGCATCCTCGATCCGTCGCGCGATCTCGACGAAGTCGGCACCATCATCGTCAAGGACGGCGTGATCGTCGCAGCCGGCGCGGATGCGCAGAACCAGGGCACGCCTGCTGGCGCCGAAGTGCGCGATTGCACCGGCCTCGTCGCCGCGCCGGGCCTCGTCGATGCGCGCGTCCATATCGGCGAACCCGGAGCTGAGCATCGCGAAACGATCGCTTCGGCGAGCCGTGCGGCAGCGGCCGGCGGCGTCACCTCGATCATCATGATGCCGGATACCGATCCTGTCATCGACGACATCGCGCTGGTCGAGTTCGTCAAGAAGACCGCGAAGGACAAGTCGCTGGTCAACGTTTATCCGGCAGCGGCGATCACCAAGCATCTTGCCGGCGAGGAAATGACCGAGATCGGCCTGCTGATGGAAGCGGGCGCTGTTGCCTTCACCGATGGTCGCTCGAGCGTGCACGACACACAGGTCCTGCGCCGGGTCATGACTTATGCGCGCGAATTCGGCGCCGTAATCTCCTGCGAGACGCGCGACAAATATCTCGGCGCCACCGGCGTGATGCATGAGGGACTGTTTGCCAGCTGGCTCGGCCTCGGCGGCATCCCGAAGGAAGCCGAACTCATTCCGCTCGAGCGCGATCTGCGTATCGCCAAGCTGACACGTGGCAACTACCACGCGGCGATGATCTCCGTCCCGGAATCGGTCGAGGCGATCGAACTTGCCAAGGTTCGCGGCGCCACCGTGACCTGCGGCATCTCGATCAACAATCTGTCGCTCAACGAAAACGATATCGGCGAGTACCGCACCTTCTTCAAGCTCTACCCGCCGCTGCGCTCCGAAGGCGATCGCGTAGCGATGGTGGATGCACTGGCACGCGGTGCGATCGATATCATCGTGTCCTCGCACGATCCGCAGGATGTCGACACGAAGCGTCTGCCCTTCGGCGAAGCTGCAGATGGCGCCGTCGGCCTCGAAACGATGCTCGCTGCGGCGCTCCGCCTGCATCACAGCGGTCAGGTGAGCCTGATGCGCCTTATCGATGCGATGTCGACGCGACCGGCGCGGATTTTCGGCCTCGAGGCCGGCACGCTGAAGCCGGGCGCGAAGGCGGATATTACGCTGATCGATCTCGATGACCCTTGGCTTGTTTCGAAGGACATGCTTCTTTCCCGCTCGAAGAATACGCCGTTCGAAGACGCGCGCTTCAGCGGACGCGCTGTTGCGACCTACGTCGCCGGACAGTGCGTGTATACGATATAAAAAGACCACCGGAGGGGAACATGGTCTCGGATCTCATGACGTGGCAGATCACGCTGCCGATCGCATTGGCGGCTGCCGCCATCGGCTACCTGCTCGGCTCCATCCCGTTCGGCCTGATCCTGACAAAGGCCGCCGGTCTCGGTGATCTGCGCAGCATTGGATCCGGCAATATCGGCGCGACCAACGTGCTCAGAACCGGCAATAAGAAGCTTGCCGCGGCAACGCTTCTCCTCGATGCGCTGAAGGCATCCGCGGCGGCCTGGATCGTCGGTTACTTCCTGGGCGACGAAGCAGCGCTGATCGCCGGCTTCTTCGCCTTCATCGGTCACCTCTTCCCGGTCTGGATCGGCTTTAAGGGCGGCAAGGGTGTTGCCACCTATATCGGCACGCTGCTCGGCGTCGCCCCAATCATGGTTCTGGCCTTTGCCGCGGTCTGGTTGGCAGTCGCCTTCACGACGCGCTATTCGTCGCTTTCCGCACTGGTTGCAATGCTTGTCGTTCCGGCTGCATTGTGGATACTTGGCGCCGAGAAGGTTGCAGCTGTCATGGCCATCATGACCGTCATCTCCTACTGGAAGCACAAGACCAACATCTCCCGCCTGATAAGCGGGACGGAAAGCAAGATCGGGGCGAAGGGATAGGATGGACGCTCGCAGCGCACCGCCAAAGGGAATTGCGCTGACGAAAGCGGCAACGCATCGCCTGGCTGCGTCTTATCCGCTCCGACAATGTCGGGCCCGCGACCTTCGTGACCTTATCAATCATTTCGGATCCGCCGAGACTACCCTGGCCGCGCTCCCCGAGCTTTCTGCACGTGGTGGGGCGACGCGGGCGATCCGGATAGCGCGACGGAGAACGAACGCATAAGGAGCTGGAGGCAGCCCGACGCTTTTGGCGCCCGGTTTGTCGGTATCGGCGAGCCGGAGTACCCGCAGGCGTTGAAGCAAGTCGACGGTGCTCCGCCATTGCTCGCCGTCAAAGGCAATCTTTTTGTTTCCTCGCAGCCGGCAGTCGGATTTGTCGGCTCCCGCAACGCCTCCATCAGTGGAGCGAAGTTCGCCGCCACGATTGCGCGCCAGTGCGGCCCAGGCAGGCTATGTGGTTGTCTCCGGTCTTGCGCGCGGCATCGATACGGCAACGCATCACGCAAGCCTCGAAACCGGAACTGTGGCCGCCATGGCCGGAGGTTTGTCAGCCTGCCCGCCGGAGAACGCCGGTCTGCTTGACGAAATCTGGAATGGCAACGGACTTGCCATCAGCGAAATGCCGTTCGGCTGAGAACCACGCGCACGCGACTTTCCGCGCCGAAACCGGCTGATCGCCGGCGTTTCGCTCGGCGTCGTCGCTGTCGAAGCGGCAATGCGCCCGGGCTCACTTATCATGGCAAGGCTTGCCGGCGAGTTCAGCAGGCCGGTGTTCGCGGTGCCGGGTTCGCCGCTCGACCGGCGTTGTCACAGCACCAACGAATTGCTGAAAGATGGAGCAATGATATTCACCACTCCGGGTGATCTCACCGAAGCTTTGGCACCCCTCTCGCAGATCGATCGCTCCTCAGCGCCCGTCGCGGCGCGAGGGCGGTCGTTCGATACTGCCGCCGGTGACCCCGATCGCTCGCTCATCGTCGATGCGCTCGGCCCGACGTCTGTTGAGGTCGACGACGTCATCCGTCACACCAGTTTGCCGGCGCCTTCGGTCTATCTTGCCCTGCTGGAGCTGACTATCGCCGGATGACTATCGCCATCAAGGCGGCTTCGTCTCGCTTGCAATGGGCGACTGAGGTTCCTACATCGAGGCCTGCAAATCGCCGGCCTCCACATTGGCCATTTCGATCAGATAGCACAGCATATCGGCGTTCTCGTCTTCCGCCACCCGCCGCAACTCAGCAAGCATCTGCCTGATGGAAGCGATGTTCTCATGCGAGCCGGATCGTCCGGTATCTTTCTTTGCGAACTTGGCCGCCATGGGATAGTCTCTGAGGAAAGAGAAATGCTGCCTTTCGGCGGGCCCGAACCACACTTCAAAAACGATACTTCAATTATCAGAAATTGCAATACGTTGACTATCTCGTATTGGTTGCATCACGTCGTAATGCGTAAAAATGAAGTCAAAACACTTGACCGAAACGATTTCCCTGTCCATGTCGAAGAACCGGTTATCTTGGCATGGCAGGGATTCCATCTGCTTATCCGCCGGTTTGGCGCATTTTTTAGAGAATCATGATGAATGTTGTAGTGGTGGAATCGCCTGCCAAGGCAAAGACGATCAACAAGTATCTGGGGCCCGGATACAAGGTGCTCGCCTCCTTCGGCCATGTCCGCGATCTGCCTGCCAAGGACGGCTCGGTTCTTCCCGACCAGGATTTCGAGATGTTGTGGGAGGTCGATGGTGCGTCAGCCAAGCGGATCAAGGACATCGCCGATGCGGTGAAGTCTTCCGACGGCCTGTTCCTTGCAACCGACCCGGATCGCGAGGGTGAAGCGATTTCCTGGCACGTCCTCGACATGCTGAACAAAAAGCGCGTCCTGAACGGCAAAACGGTGAAGCGGGTCGTTTTCAACGCGATCACCAAGAAAGCCGTCCTCGATGCGATGGCCGAACCGCGCGACATCGACGTACCGCTGGTTGATGCCTATCTGGCTCGCCGCGCCCTCGATTACCTCGTCGGCTTCAACCTTTCCCCAGTTCTTTGGCGCAAGCTTCCGGGCGCGCGTTCGGCGGGCCGTGTGCAGTCGGTGGCGCTTCGCCTGGTTTGCGATCGCGAATCCGAAATCGAGCGCTTCATCTCGGAAGAATACTGGAACCTTTCGGCCCTGTTGAAGACGCCGCGGGGCGACGAATTCGAGGCAAAGCTGGTTGCAGCGAATGGCAAGCGGTTGCAGGCTCGCTCGATCGCAAACGGCGAGGAAGCCGGCACACTGAAGGCGCTTCTCGAAGGTGCCACGTATGTCGTCGATACGGTGGAAGCGAAACCGGTCAAGCGCAACCCGGGACCACCCTTCACAACGTCCACGCTGCAACAGGCCGCTTCATCGAAGCTCGGCTTTTCGGCGTCCCGCACCATGCAGGTTGCCCAGAAGCTCTATGAGGGGGTCGACATCGGTGGCGAGACGGTCGGTCTGATCACCTATATGCGTACGGACGGTGTGCAGATGGCGCCCGAAGCCATTGATGCGGCACGGGCTGCCATCGTCGATCAATTCGGCCAACGCTACATGCCGGAAAAGGCGCGCTTCTATTCCACCAAGGCGAAGAACGCCCAGGAAGCCCACGAAGCAATCCGGCCGACCGACTTCAATCGCTCGCCCGATCGAGTGCGTCAGTTCCTCGATGCCGACCAGTTAAGGCTTTACGACCTTGTCTGGAAGCGTGGTATCGCGAGCCAGATGGCCTCCGCGGAGATCGAACGCACGACGGCTGAGATCACCGCCGACAACAACGGCCAGAAGGCCGGTCTGCGCGCTGTCGGCTCCGTCATCCGCTTCGATGGTTTCATCGCCGCCTATACTGACCAGAAGGAGGACGGCGAACAGAGCGACGACGGCGACGAAGATGGTCGCCTGCCCGAGATCAACGCCCGCGAAAACCTCGCGAAGCAGAAGATCAATTCGACCCAACACTTCACCGAGCCGCCGCCGCGCTACTCGGAAGCGTCGCTGATCAAGAAGATGGAAGAGCTCGGCATCGGGCGTCCGTCTACCTACGCCGCGACGCTGGCGACGCTGCGTGACCGGGAATACGTCACCATCGACAAGCGCAAGCTCATTCCGCAGGCGAAGGGCCGGCTGGTGACTGCCTTCCTCGAAAGCTTCTTCACCAAGTACGTCGAGTACGACTTCACGGCAGACCTTGAAGAGAAGCTCGACCGGATCTCGGCGGGTGAACTGAACTGGAAGCAGGTCCTGCGCGATTTCTGGAAGGACTTCTTCTCCCAGATCGAGGACACGAAGGAGCTTCGCGTCACCAACGTTCTCGACTCGCTCAACGAGGCGCTCGCGCCGCTTGTTTTCCCGAAGCGCGAAGATGGCGGGGATCCGCGCATCTGTCAGGTTTGCGGCACCGGCAATCTTTCGCTGAAGCTGGGAAAATACGGCGCCTTCGTCGGCTGCTCGAATTATCCAGAATGCAACTATACCCGTCAGCTTTCGTCCGAAGGCGGTTCGGAAGCCGAAGGCACCGGGCTGAACGAGCCGAAGAATCTCGGCACCGACCCGGTGACCGGCGAGGAATTGACGCTGCGTTCCGGACGCTTCGGCCCCTACATTCAGCGTGGCGACGGCAAGGATGCCAAGCGTGCTTCCCTGCCGAAGGGCTGGAAGCCTGACGATATCGACTACGAAAAGGCAATGGCATTGATTTCGCTGCCACGCGATATCGGCAAGCACCCGGAAACCAGCAAGATGATTTCCTCCGGCATCGGGCGCTATGGACCGTTTCTCCTGCACGATGGCGGCTACGCCAATCTCGAAAGCGTCGAGGACGTGTTCTCAATTGGTCTTAACCGCGCCGTCACCGTGATCGCCGAGAAGGCGAGCAAGGCACCGGGCGGGCGGGCGTCAGCGGCAGCGCTGAAGGAACTCGGCGACCATCCGGATGGCGGCGCAATCACCATTCGCGACGGCAAGTATGGCCCCTATGTGAACTGGGGCAAGGTTAACGCGACGCTGCCGAAGGGCACCGATCCGCAGGCTCTGACAGTCGAGGAAGCGCTCGCGCTGATCGCCGCAAAGGCAGGCAAGGCACCGGCTTCGAAGAGCAAGGCAAAACCGAAGGCGAAGGCCGCGGCGGCCGAAACGAAGACGGCCAAGACCGCCGCCAAGCCGAAGGCGACGAAGGCCAAGGCGCCGGCAAAGACGAAAAAGAGCTGAGAGTGAGCAAAATCCCGCGGGAAAGAATGAAGGGCATGGGCAAGCGCCCGGGCAAGATTGGACACTCCAGCCAGCCACCCGCCGCCGATCCACTGAACATCGCCCATGGCGCGCTGCCCTCCCGTGAGGTTATCCTGCGTTTCATTGCCGATCATCCGCAGAAGGCGTCGAAGCGCGAGTTGGCGAAGGCGTTCGGGCTGAAAGGCGAAAGCCGCGTCGAGCTCAAGCACCTGCTGCGCGAACTGGAGCAGGAAGGCATGCTCCAGAAGACGCGCAAGTCGCTAATCCGGCCGGGAGCCTTGCCGCCCGTCACCGTGCTCGACATCACGACGCGCGACAAGGACGGCGAACTGATCGGCCGGCCGGCGGAGTGGCCCGATGACCAGGGCGTCGCGCCGGCCGTCGCCATCCGCCAATCGACCTCTCCCGCGGGACGCAACGGCAAGGGCAAGGCGCCCGTTGCCGGCATGGGCGATCGCATTCTAGCGAAAATCTTTCCGGCCGCCGACCGCGGCGGACCGGCCTATACCGCGCGTATCATCAAGATCCTCGACAAGCGCCGCACCGCCAGCATGGGCGTCTTCAAGGATGCGCCGGGTGGAGCCGGACGTCTGCTACCGATCGACCGGCGCGGCGAGGAAATGGTCATCGACCCCGACTATAAGGGCGAGGCCAAGGACGGCGATCTCGTCGAGGTCGAAGTTGCACGTCTTTCGCGCTTCGGCCTGCCGCGCGCCAAGGTGCTGTCGATCATCGGTTCCGTCGCATCAGAAAAGGCGATCTCGATGATCGCCATCCATGCGCATGGCATTCCGCACATATTCCCGCCGGCAGTTGTCGCCGAGGCGGATGATGCCAAGCCCGCGACGATGTCGCATCGCGAGGATTGGCGCGATGTCCCACTCATCACCATCGATCCGGCCGACGCGAAAGACCATGACGACGCGGTCTATGCCGAGACCGATCCTTCAGCTGACAATCGCGACGGCGTCATCGTCACCGTCGCCATCGCCGACGTTTCCTATTACGTGCGCCCGAACTCGCCGCTCGACCGCGAGGCCTTGAAGCGTGGCAACTCGGTTTATTTCCCCGACCGGGTTGTGCCGATGCTGCCAGAGCGGATTTCGAATGACCTCTGCTCGCTGAGAGAAGGTCTGGACCGCCCGGCGCTTGCCGTTCGCATGGTGTTTTCGAACGACGGCCGCAAGATCGGCCATACCTTCCATCGCATTATGATGAAGAGTGCGGCAAAGCTCTCCTACCAGCAGGCACAGGCAGCGATCGACGGAAAACCCGACGACAAGACGGGACCGCTTCTTGAACCCATTCTGAAGCCGCTCTGGAATGCCTACAGGGTGATGACGCGCGGGCGCGAACGACGCCAGCCGCTCGAGCTCGACATGCCTGAGCGCAAAATCCTGCTGAAGCCGGATGGCACCGTGGACCGCGTCTTCGTGCCGCCACGCCTCGACGCGCACAAGCTAATCGAAGAAATGATGATCCAAGCAAACGTTTCTGCAGCCGAGACGTTGGAGAAGAAGCGGCAGGTATTGATCTACCGAATTCATGACGGGCCGACGCTCGCCAAGCAGGAAGTGCTGCGTGAGTTTCTGGCGACCCTCGGCATATCGCTCGCCAAGGGCGGCAACATGCGCGCCAACAATTTCAACATGATCCTTGCCAAGGCCGATGATACCCCGCATCAGACGATGGTCAACGAGATGGTGCTGCGCTCGCAGAGCCAGGCAATCTACAGCCCCGAGAACATCGGGCACTTCGGGCTGAACCTGATGAAGTACGCGCACTTCACCTCGCCGATCCGTCGCTATGCGGACCTCATCGTCCATCGTGCGCTGGTCGGCTCGCTCGGCTTCGGCGAAGGCGGCATCACACCCGATGAGGAAGGGGTGCTCGACGACATCGCCGCCGAGATCTCCACCTTCGAGCGGCGAGCCATGGCTGCCGAGCGCGAAACGATAGACCGCCTGATTGCCCATCATCTTGCCGGCCGCATCGGCGAGGAATTCGAAGGACGCGTATCAGGTGTGACGAAATCGGGACTATTTGTCACTCTCCCGGACTATGGAGCGGACGGCTTCGTTCCTATATCTACGCTCGGAACGGACTACTTCATCTACGATGAGGCGCACCAAGCACTGACTGGCGAAAAGACCGGGCTCGGATATCGCCTTGGCGACAGTGTCACGGTCAAGCTTGCAGAAGCCATTCCGCTTGCCGGTGCGCTACGCTTCGAGATGATCAGCGAGGGGCGAAAGATGCCGACCGCTGTACGTTCGTTCCACAAGGCGGGCCGGCGCGACGCAAGCCGCGCGCGCAAAAAGGCCGGAACAAGGCCGCCAAGAGGGCGGCAATAGGCGTGTAGGGACGCCGCGAAAGGAAATGAACCATGACGACCACCTCGAGCGACCAGGCAATCCGTTACGGGGGCAGCGACGAGGTGGAGCGTCCGCTCGGCCGCTCTATCAAGCGCGGCATGCTGAACACCTGCCCCGCATGCGGCAGCGGCAAACTCTTCAAAAGCTTCCTGAAGCCGGTCGACAATTGTGCTGCCTGCGGCGAAGCCATGCACCACCATCGCTCGGACGACCTGCCGCCCTACCTCGCGATCGTGGTCATCGGCCACCTCATCATCGGCGGCTACATGGCAACTGACCTCGTTTGGCCAATGCCCCTCTGGCTCACCTTCGCGATCTGGACGCCCATCACCCTGATCGCCACGCTGCTGATCATCCAGCCGATCAAAGGCGGCGTCATCGGCCTGCAATGGGCGTTGAAGATGCACGGCTTCGGTGGCCAAACCGACGATCATGACGCCTACGAGATACCGGGCCGCAAACGCTAGGCGTAGCTGCCCCTTCACCTTCACGACACAATTGACGTGTAGTGGCACGCCCCAACGGCGCTGCGGTTCCGCGGGGCGAAATCTCATGTGTATTCGGTAAGCTTCTTTGACTATACCAATTCAAGTTCATCCAGGTTATTGCCGCCAGCGCGTTTCATCTTGTAAAGCACAGCCGTCATTTGGATTTGGCACAACTGTGCCTTTCTATGGTGCTGCGCGGTGAGCGAACCTGTGCAGCAAGTCTCTAAGGATGCGTATATGTCTCAGCCGCGAAACGGCACAACACCAGGCGATGTCGAAGAAATTCATTGGCCTTCGTTGGTGGCAGCCGTCTCGTCCATCTCCGCTGTCGGCATAGCAATCGGCCTCGGGCTTCCGCTTCTCAGCATCATTCTCGAAAAACGCGGCATTCCCTCGACGCTTATCGGATTGAACACGGCTATGGCCGGGGTTGCCGCGATGGCGGCTGCCCCGATCACCACGAAATTGGCGCACAAGTACGGCGTCGCCCCGACCATGATCTGGGCCGTCGTGATTTCAGCGATCAGCGCGCTCGGCTTCTACTACGCCCAGGACTTCTGGATGTGGTTTCCGCTGCGTTTCGCCTTTCACGGCGCGACAACGACGCTGTTCATCCTATCGGAGTTCTGGATCAACGCCGCCTCGCCGCCTTCCAAGCGCGGCTTCGTGCTCGGTATCTATGCCACTGTCCTCTCGTTCGGGTTTGCAGGCGGGCCGCTCCTCTTTTCGATTCTCGGCAGCGATGGCATCCTGCCGTTTGCTGTCGGCGCAGGCGCCGTTCTGTTGGCGGCCATCCCGATCTATATCGCACGGTACGAAAGCCCGGTTCTCGAAGAGAAGCCGGAGCTGCATTTCATGCGCTACGTCTTCCTGGTCCCGACCGCGACGGCTGCCGTCTTTATCTTCGGGGCCGTTGAAGCCGGTGGCCTAGCGCTGTTCCCAATCTATGCAGTGCGCGCCTCCTTTACCGAATCGCAGGCAGCCCTGCTGCTGACCGTCATGGGAATCGGCAATGTGATCTTCCAGATTCCCGTCGGCCTGTTATCGGACCGCATGAAGGACAAGCGGTCGCTGCTGGCCGCCATGGCATTCATGGGCCTCATCGGCTCCCTGATGCTGCCGGTCCTCGTGCACAGCTGGATTCTGATGGCGACGGTACTCCTTTTCTGGGGAGGGTGTGTCGCGGGGCTCTATACGGTGGGCCTCAGTCACCTGGGTTCGCGCTTGACCGGCTCCGACCTCGCGGCCGCCAACGCGGCCTTTGTGTTTTGTTATGCGGTGGGCACCGTGGCCGGACCGCAGGTGATCGGCGCAGCCATCGACGTTGCCGGCAATGACGGTTTCGCCTGGGCGATCGCCGGATTCTTCGGCCTTTATGCCCTGCTTTCCGCCGTCAGGCTGCTTTTCCTCCGAAAGCGGGCTTGACTTTTCGGGCGGGATTCGTAGTTTCGCGCCAGAATTTGCCGTGGAGCCTATCCGGCCTGCCACGGCTTTCATTTTATTAAAGGCAGGACGACCATGGCCAAGGCTACCACAATCAAGATCAAGCTGCTGTCGACGGCCGACACCGGTTTCTTCTACGTCACGACGAAGAACAGCCGTACGATGACGGACAAGATGACGAAGACCAAGTACGACCCGATTGCAAAGAAGCACGTCGAGTTCAAGGAAACCAAGATCAAGTAATCGCTGGATCTGACGTTTTTCAAGAAGGCGCGCGCCCACCGGCTGCGCGCCTTTTTGTTTGCCGGCTTTGCTGTCTGGTTCGAGGCACAGAAACAGAAACGCCGCCCCTCCTGAAAATGCGGAAAGGACGGCGTTTACTCGAAAGGGGGTCGACCGGCAAGCAACGCGGCACGAGGAACCGCTTAATGTTGCGAACCAGCCGACCGACCCCACGACCCAGGAGATGCGGCGGACCTGAGCATCATGGGGTATCCCGGACTCCTCACAGGGAGTACTTATCTCTTATGGCCGATAATTTGCTCGAAAATGAAAGAAAATCAACAAATTCTTAATGGTTAGATTTCCGAGGTTGATTGCATGGTTAAAAGTACGGCTTTGGGACGATTTTTAGAACTTCGAGTCGCCTCCGGCGGCAAGAATAGCGCCAAATTGACAAAGAAGCGCGAAACTATAGACCAATAGTATTAGCTTGCGCCATTGCGCCTCGAAGCTCGGTTATCGCAGCTACTTGCGAAATGCCGGCTAAATCTGATTGATCCTCACATTTTTCGCTGAGCCCATGCCGCATCTGCTTGGCGCGATTTCGAGAGCCAACAAATGCTCGGGTCAGATGGCCGGCTTTGTATTCAAATTACTTGGCTGCTGCGCGTCGGCAGGCATGAATCAGGTAGCTGTGGATGACCCAAAATGCTTCATAGACGTGTTACTCAAGCCGCGGCGACGACGCGATTTCGGCCGCCCGTTTTTGCCTCGTAGAGCGCCAGATCGGCCTGCTTCATCAACTGTCCTGGAGTGATGATGGAGGAGATCCGTGACGAAATTCCGAATGAAGCCGTGACGCTCAACTCCTGCCCCGATGACTTCAGCAAGAACGGTACCGTCTCGACCGCGGAGCGCAACCTCTCCGCGACGGCTGCAGCGACTTCTGGCGACGTATCCGGCATGATTACCACGAATTCCTCGCCGCCGTAGCGGCAAGCAAGATCGGCACCACGGACAGTGGAACGGATGCGGCTCGCAAACTCCCGCAGCACATCGTCCCCCGCATCATGCCCATAGGTGTCGTTGACCTGTTTGAAGCGATCGATATCGGTGATCAGCACCGATAGCGGACGACCCCGCGCCATCGAGCGATTGAACAGCGTGCTCAGGTGATTATCCAGGTAGCGGCGATTGCTGAGCCCGGTCAACGGATCCGTGACCGCAAGCTCGATCGTCTGCTTCAGGCTCGCGCGCAAACGATCATTGTAGCGCTTGCGACGCATCTGCGTCAGGCTGCGTGCCACCAGTTCGTTGGGGTCGACCGGGCGAACGATATAGTCGTTGACGCCGAGTTCCAACGCCCGGATCGCCATGTCGTCGTCGCCCTGCTCGGTGATGATCAGTATCGGCAGAAAACGCGTGCGCTCCAACGAGCGGAGCTGCGAACACAAACGCAGCGGATCGTAATCCTCGAAGTTGGCGTTGACGATGACCAGTTCAAACGGATTTTCCGAGGCCTCGAAGAGAGCTGCCTGCGGATCCGAGATTGCGGAGACATCGGCGACAGGCTTCAGTGCCTTGATGATACGTTCCTGGGAGTTGGCACGCCCATCGACCAGCAGTACCTGGCCCGATTCGTCGCCCCGCCCCTCACCCGACCGCAGCAGTTCGTCGATCCCCATCGTCTGGGCGGTTTCAGCGCGAATGCGCAGTTCATCGCTGAGCGTCTTCAGCCGCAAGAGGCTCTTGACCCGCGAAATCAGTTGAAGGTCATTGACCGGCTTGGTGAGAAAGTCATCGGCGCCTGCCTTCAGGCCACGCACGCGGTCAGTCGGCTGATCCAAAGCCGTCACCATGACGACGGGTATGTGCGAGGTCTTTGGATTGGCCTTCAGGCGTTCGCACACTTCGAAGCCGTCCATCCCCGGCATCATGATATCTAGGAGGACAAGATCGACCTGGTTCCGCTCGCATATTGCCAGGGCCTGATAGCCGTCGCCGGCGGTCAATACATCGAAATACTCGGCGACTAGCCGCGCTTCGAGCAACTTGACGTTGGCCGGAATATCATCAACCACCAGAATGCGCGCAGTCATAGGCTTCTTTCCGATGCGTCAGGCATCGCCCAGATAGGTCTTGATCGTCTCGATGAATTTGGGAACGGAGATGGGTTTGGAGACATAGGCCTCGCAGCCGCCCTGGCGGATGCGCTCCTCGTCTCCCTTCATGGCGAATGCTGTGACGGCGATAACAGGAATGACGTGCAGGTCATCGTCTTCCTTCAGCCATTTGGTGACCTCGAGACCAGAAACCTCAGGGAGCTGAATGTCCATCAGAATCAGATCAGGCCGGTATTTACGAGCGAGATCAAGGGCTTCCATGCCGTTTCGGGTCTGGATCGTCGTGTAGCCAGACGCCTCGATAAGGTCGCGAAAGAGCTTCATGTTGAGCTCGTTATCTTCTACAATCATCACCTGTTTGGGCATGACACGCGTCCTACGTCCGTTCTGGTAACCGCTTCCCCGCATGAAGAAGGCTTATGCGACGGCATGGTTCCATAGAACCGATGGCTGCAGGCTAGCGGTATTTGGTTGAAGAATAGGTAATTTACCCCGAGAAATGCAAAGCAACTTCAAGACTTCGAAACAACTCGCGGCCGATCCGCAGCAGACCGCGATCGCCGTTCTCGCATGGCTTGCCAACGAACCGGATTTGTTCGGCCGTTTCCTTGCATTGACCGGCGTCGAACCGGCGCAAGTGCGCGGTGCACTCAAGGAGCCCGGATTTCTCTCCGGCATGATGGATTTCATCATGCAGCACGAGCCGACGGCCATGGCCTTTTGCCAGGCGACCAACACCGCACCCGACGTATTGAACGCGGCATGGCTGCACTTTTCGCCACCCGGATTGGGCTCGGGAGAATATTGAGCATGGATATGGCAACCAACACCAGCCAGATCCGCCTCGGCGACCGGCCCTTGATCGTCTGCGACATCGACGAAGTGGTTCTCGAATTCCTCTCGCCGTTTACCGCTTTCCTTCGCTCGCACAGTTACGACCTGCTGCCCCGCTCGTTCCGGCTCTACGGCAATATTGTCTCGCTCCTCGACGGCAGCGAACTGGACAAGGCCGCAGTCGATTCGTTCGAAGAGGTGTTCTTCGCAAACCAGCACCTCTGGCAGATGCCGGCGGAAAAGGCGGTGGAAACGCTGCGGGCGCTCTCCGATGACGCCGACGTCGTCTTCCTGACTGCGATGCCGCCTCGGCACCACGGCATCCGGCGCAAATTGCTCGATCAGCTCGACCTCTCTTTCGACCTGATCGCCACGGAGGAGCCGAAAGGTCCTGTTGTCGCCAGGCTGCATGATCGCAGAAGCCTGCCTGTCGCCTTCATCGATGATATGCAACGCAATCTCCTTTCCGTTGCCGATCATGTGCCCGAGTGCCTGCTCCTGACCATGATGGCCAACGCCGATTTCAAGCCGTTCGCACCACCGCCGGTTGGAAGCATCGTGGCCGCCGCTGGCTGGGAACATGCTGCAGACCTACTGAGGGCGCATTTCTCGGCGGATAGTCTCAAGACCGCAAATCCAGCCGCATGAGCGGCCGGCCATCCTTTCTCCTTGCCACAGTTTCAAATCCAGCCGCATCGAAGATCGCGGTGGACCCCGTACAGAGCGTCACCGACTTCGATTGCTTGACGTGGTCGATCGGACAGCCCTCGAGATAGCGAGCACCGTGACGCCGCGCATGGTCGATCGCACCGGCAAGAAGGCGATGGCTGAGCCCCTGCCCTCGCAAATGCGACTTCAGAAAAAAACAGCTCACGGCCCAGAATGACGGATCGTGTGCATCGCGTTCTTCCACCGGTCGGGACACGGTGCGTGGCGAATTGAATTGCGGCACGTCGTGCCTCGATCCGACTTGGACCCAAGCGACCGGCTCGTCATCAGCATAGGCCAGGATGCCTGGCGGCGGGCCGACAGCTATTCGGCCCTGCATGTGCGATTTTCGCTCTCCCGGCCCCATCTTCGCTCGCACGGCACGAGGCAAGCGCAGGGCAACGCACCAGCAGTCATAGAAGGCTCCGCGAGGACCGAAGAGCCGTTCGAAGTCACCCCACCGGTTTTTCGTCACCGGCTCGAAACGGAGATCGATATCCAATGCAAACCTCCTCGCCTCTCTTGAGACTCAAAAGCTTAGAGGCTAATGTTGCGATGTTCAATCTTTGTTCTGGTCATGACACTTGCGTACGCCAAGACACCCGGCTTTTGTCGCGACTGCCTTGCCGAGCAGAAGGCCGAAACGCGCCGCTGCGCGGCGTGCGGAAGTCCCCGTGTTGTGCGGCACAAGGAGCTGTACGAGCTGACGCTGGCGCACATCGATTGCGACGCCTTCTATGCGACGATAGAGAAACGTGACAATCCCGAGCTCGCCGACAAGCCTGTCATCATCGGTGGCGGCAAGCGGGGGGTGGTGTCGACCGCCTGCTACATTGCGCGCATTCACGGCGTTCGTTCTGCGATGCCGATGTTCAAGGCCCTGGAGGCCTGTCCTCAGGCAGTGGTCATTCGGCCCGACATGGAAAAATACGTCGAGGTCGGACGCGAGGTCCGCACCTTGATGCAGGAACTGACGCCGCTCGTTCAGCCGCTTTCGATCGACGAGGCGTTCCTGGAACTCGGCGGCACCGAGCGGCTGCATCACGATCCGCCGGCACGCACGCTTGCCAAATTTGCCCAGCGCATCGAGAAGGAGATCGGCATATCCATCTCTGTCGGCCTCTCCTATTGCAAGTTTCTCGCAAAAGTCGCATCCGACCTGCAGAAGCCTCGCGGCTTCTCGGTCATCGGCCGGGAGGAGGCTGTTTCCTTCCTCGCACCGCGACCGGTGACGACGATCTGGGGCGTCGGCAAGGCGTTTGCAGCAACACTGGAGGCCGATGGCATCCGCACGATCGGCCAGTTGCAGGAGATGGAAGAAGGCGACCTCATGCGCCGATATGGCAGCATGGGGCAGCGTCTGGCACGCCTTTCCCGTGGCGTCGACGACCGCGAAGTGCATCTCAACGACGTCGCAAAGAGCGTCTCATCCGAAACAACCTTCTTCGACGACATTTCCCGCTATGACGAACTCCTTCCGATCCTCCGCAGTCTTTCCGAAAAGGTCTCCTGGCGGCTGAAGAAGCACGGCATTGCGGGCCAGACGGTGGTTCTGAAAATGAAGACGGCGGACTTCAAGCAGCGCACGCGCAATCGCAAGCTCGAAGACCCGACCCAACTTGCCGACCGGATCTTCCGCACCGGGCTGGACCTTTTGGAGAAAGAAACGGACGGCACGAAGTTTCGTCTGATCGGCATTGGCGTGACCGATCTTTGCGATCCCGCACGGGCAGATCCGCCCGACCTCATCGATGTGCAATCGGGCCGCAGGGCGGCGGCCGAAGCGGCGATGGACAAGCTGCGCGACAGGTTCGGCAAAGGAACCGTCCAGACCGGATATACTTTTGGCGGCAAGCGCGATCACTAGTATGTGAGCCTGCCTCAACGTCCTTTATTTCAAGTTTTCCTTAAGCTTCGCCGATTAGGCTGGCGCTTCACGTATTGCGTATCGGTTGAGTCATATGTTGTCGCGTCTCGTTTTTGGCCTCGGCTTGCTGTCGGCCACCGCACTCGTGCACCCTGCGCTCGCGGCGGATGCACGCACGCTGCAGATCTTCGTATCGAAGGATGCGCAGTCGCTCACGCTCTACGATGGCACCGAGGTCGCGGCGACCTCGAAGGTCTCGACGGGGAAACCGGGCCATCCAACGCCGAGCGGCATCTTTTCCGTCATCGAGAAGCAGAAATATCACGAGTCCAACCTCTACTCGGCTGCACCGATGCCCTTCATGCAGCGGCTGACTTGGTCTGGTATCGCGCTTCACGAGTCCAATTCCGTGCCGCGATACCCCGCGTCACACGGCTGCGTCCGCATGCCGGCAGCCTTTGCCAAGCAGCTCTATGAGATGACAGAGATGGGCGTTCCGGTTGTCATTACCGACGCGGAAGTGACGCCGGAACCGATCGATCATCCGACGCTCTTCCGGCCGGACATGCCGGAGCCCCCGGCGCTGCTTTCCGACGCTGCTTTGCGGCCGGCGATCGGGCAGGCCCCCGTTCAGGTCGCCATGAACGACGTCGCGCTACCGGCTGCCCAGAGCCCGGCGGCAAGAGCTCCCGCGAACGACACGCCGATCCGTATTCTCGTTACGCGCCGCAGCCTGCGCGAGGAGGTTATCGACCTTCAAACATACCTCAACGAGCTCGGATTTGCCGTGGGTGAGCCGGATGGCTTCCTCGGACCAGCAACGCTCCAGGCAATCAGCGATTTCAAGTTGCAGCGTCCAGTTGAGCCCACCGCAGACAAGTCACCGGCAAGTGATGTGCTCATCCGAGCCGTCTATGCCGCGGCGGGCAAGGGAACGCCTCCGAATGGAGTCCTCATGATCCGCCAAGGTTTCCAGCCTGTTCTTGAAGCGCCGATCTCGATTGAAAATCCTGGCCTTGCTCTCGGTACGCATTTCTTCATGGCACACAGTGTCCATTTCGAAACAGGCTCGGCGGACTGGATGGGTGCGACGCTTCCCAACACGCTCTCGCGCGCAACCATGACGCGGCTCGGAATCAGCAGCCTCGAAAGCTCGATCATCAGCGGCACGCCGATCGCCAATGCTCTGAGCCGTATCCATATTCCCGCGGAGACGCGGCGCAAGATCGACGCCATGTTGACCAGCGGCTCGACACTGACGATCTCCGACACCGGCCTCGGAACCGAGACCGGCAAAGGAACCGACTTCATCACCGTTACCAAAAGCTGACGTCAGACCAACTCGACGTCAACGACACCGGGTGCTGCGCGAAGCGCCGCGGCAATCTCGGGCGTGATGCGATACTTCTGCGGGAGTTCAACCTCCACCTCGCGCTTGCCCTCCTCCTTGATCACGATGAAGGAGACCAAGCCATCGCCCTTCGCATTCAAGTGCGCCGCGACCGCGCGGAGTGGCCCGGAATCGCGCACGTAGACGCGCAGGGCCTTCTGCATCTGCAGCGATTTCTCTTCCAGCGACTGTATGGTCTGCAGCCGAAGGCCGACGCCTTCCGGCCGCTCCTCCCCCATCGCCGTGATCACGAAGGACTTTCCAGACTCCAGTACGTCACGGTATTGGTTCAGCATCTCAGAAAACAACACCGCTTCGAACTGACCCGATGAATCCGAAAACACGATGATGCCCATCTTGTTGCCGGTCCTCGTCTTGCGCTCCTGCTTGGAAATGACCGTCCCTGCAAGGCGGCCGTTGCTCGCTCCCTGCTTCACTGCCGCCGAAAACTCGGCGAAGGTCTGCACGCGCATCTTCTGCAGAATGTTCTGGTAGCTATCGAGCGGATGCGCGGTCAAATAGAAGCCAAGGACCTGGAACTCCTTGAGCAGCTTCTCGGAGGCCAGCCACGGCGAAAACGGCGGCAGCGAGATTTTCTCGGGGCCCGACGAAAGAGCGCTGCCGAAGATATCCGACTGGCCGCTCAGCTTGTTTTCCTGTGCACGCTGGGCATAACCCATGATGCGATCGAGACCGCCTGCCAGTTGCGCGCGATCGAGCCCGAAGCAATCGAAGGCACCGGCGAAGATCAGGCTTTCCAGCACGCGACGGTTCACCTGCCGCGGGTCGATGCGCAGGCAGAAATCTTCAAGGCTTGCGAACGGCGTGTCGCCGCGGACCTCCACGATATGATCGACGGCCGATTCGCCGACACCCTTCAGCGCTGCCAGCGCATAGTAGATCCTGTTGTCGCCAGTCTCGAAATGACGGAACGAGGTCTGCACCGAGGGCGGGATCACCTCGATCTCGAGGCGCTTGGCGTCCTGGCGGAAGTCGTTGACCTTTTCGGTGTTCGACATATCGAGCGTCATCGACGCGGCAAGGAACTCGACCGGATAATGCGCCTTCATATAGGCAGTCTGATAGGAGACGATCGCGTAGGCGGCGGCGTGCGACTTGTTGAAGCCGTAGTTCGCGAACTTGGCGAGTAGTTCGAAGATGTTGTCAGCCTGCGGCTTCGACACGCCGTTCTTCACGGCACCGTCGACGAAGCGCTCGCGCTGCTGGTCCATCTCCGCCTTGATCTTCTTACCCATGGCGCGGCGCAGAAGGTCGGCTTCGCCGAGCGAGTAGCCGGACAGGACCTGGGCGATCTGCATCACCTGCTCCTGGTAGACGATAACCCCTTGCGTCTCCTTCAGCAGATAGTCGATCGTCGGATGGATCGACTCGACTTCTTCCTCGCCGTGTTTGCGGGCGTTGTATGTCGGGATGTTCTCCATCGGGCCTGGGCGATAAAGTGCCACAAGCGCGATGATATCCTCGATGCAGTCCGGCTTCATGCCGATCAGTGCCTTGCGCATGCCCGCACTTTCCACCTGGAACACGCCGACCGTTTCGCCCCGCGAGAGCATCTCGTAAGTCTTCTTGTCGTCGAGCGGTATCGAGGCCAGGTCGACATTGATGCCGCGTTTGGCGACGAAATCGACCGCTACCTTCAGCACCGTCAGCGTCTTCAACCCGAGGAAGTCGAACTTGACGAGGCCGGCCTGCTCGACCCACTTCATGTTGAACTGGGTGACGGGCATGTCGGAGCGCGGATCGCGATACATCGGCACCAGCTTCGACAGCGGGCGGTCGCCGATGACGATACCGGCGGCGTGGGTGGAGGCGTGGCGGTATAGGCCCTCGATCTTTTGGGCAATGTCGAGCAGGCGCGCGACGACAGGCTCCTTGTCGGCCTCTTCCTGCAGCTTCGGCTCTTCCTCGATCGCCTTCGAGAGCGGCGTCGGGTTGGCCGGGTTGTTGGGAACCAGCTTGCAGATCTTGTCGACCTGTCCGTACGGCATTTCCAGCACACGGCCGACATCTCGCAATGCGGCGCGAGCCTGCAGCGAACCGAAGGTGATGATCTGCGCGACCTGCTCGCGGCCGTATTTGCGCTGGACGTAGCGGATCACCTCTTCGCGGCGATCCTGGCAGAAGTCGATGTCGAAGTCGGGCATCGAGACGCGTTCCGGGTTGAGGAAGCGTTCGAAGAGCAGCGAGAAACGCAGCGGATCGACGTCGGTGATCGTCAGGGCATAGGCGACCAGCGACCCAGCACCCGAACCACGGCCCGGGCCGACGGGAATATCATGCTGCTTTGCCCATTTGATGAAATCAGCAACGATCAGGAAGTAGCCAGGGAACTTCATGCGTTCGATAACGCTGAGCTCGAACTCCAGCCGATCGCGGTATTCCTTCTCCTCGTAACCAGGCGACATGCCGAGCGTGGCGAGGCGATTGTCCAGCCCTTCCTCCGCCTGCCGGCGCAGTTCGAGCGCCTCTTCGCGTTCCGCTTCCTCGGGATCGGTCGTGGCGCCCGTGAAGCGCGGCAGGATCGGCTTGCGCGTCTTGAGGATGAACGAGCAGCGGCGGGCTATCTCGATGGTGTTTTCCAGCGCTTCCGGCAGATCCGCAAACAGCTTCGCCATTTCGGCGCGGCTCTTGAGGTAGTGATCCGGCGTCAGGCGGAACCGCGTGTCGTCAGAGACGATGGCATTGTGGGCCACCGCCATCAACGCGTCGTGCGCATCATAGTCGTCACGGGTCGGGAAGAACGCTTCATTGGTGGCGACCAGCGGCAGATCGTGCTGATAGGCAAGGCCCACGACCTTCTGTTCATGGCGCTTGTCATAGGTGCCGTGACGCTGCAGTTCGACATAGAGACGGTCGCTGAAATGGCGCTTCAGCAGCAGGAGGCGTGCTTCTGCCTGCGCTGCGTGCCCGTCCTTCAACGCCATATCGATCGGCCCCGTCAAGGCACCTGTCAAGGCGATCAGGCCGTCCGCTCCGATCTCATCGAGCCAGGAGGCACGAATGTGGATCGACTGACCGTTGCCCTCACCGCCGAGATAGGCCCGACTGACGAGATCCACCAGTCGCTCGTACCCGGCGTCGGTGGCGGCCAGCAGCACCAAGGACGGGAGCTTGACGAGCGCCTGCTGTCCGCCGCGCCGCTCCGTCTCAAGGCCGTCTTCCATGTCGATCGAGACCTGGCAGCCGATGATCGGCTGCAGACCTTCATCCATCGCCTTCTGTGAGAATTCGAGGGCGACAAACAGATTGTTGGTGTCGGTGATCGCGATCGCCGGCTGGCTGTCGCTCGATGCCTTGTAGAGGATCTTCTTAAGCGGCAGCGCGCCCTCGAGCAGCGAATAAGCCGAGTGGACACGAAGGTGAACAAAGCCCGGCGTACCGCCGATAAAACCGCTCGCCGCGTCTTTCTCCGCACCCGCCATGACATGCCTTCCGATCACCTGAATCAATCGGGTGTATTCTCAGCATTGAGGGGTCGATGTCCAGAGAAGGGAGTGCGTTTGGACCGCATGGCAGCCATGCGGTCCCCGGAATTCTCACATCGCCATGCAGATCAGCGAGAAGCTGGCAACGAACATTGCGATGGAGGTGAATGCTGCGATATCACGGATCATGTCAGTCATTTGGCTCTCCTGTTCTCTTATGTTTTTAATTTGTTCTGCTATTGTTCTATTGTCAACAGGATTCTTTTCCGCTCTGCTGGCCGCATGGCGATGGAGAAAAGCATGTTTAAGTTTGTATTAATTGCTGGACTGGCTCTATCCACGGCGTTTACCGCCCGAGCCGAGCAGATTGATCCTGCACGCATCGTCGACGCGGCGACGGGCGATTGGGATGGCGACGGGCGGGTGGATCTTGCAATGTTTGTTGCTCCAGTAGACAAAGCCAACGATGATCAAATCAGCATCTACATCTATCTTCGCGACAGCGACCACGAACTCCTGCGACTTTCGCTGAGCGCGCCAAACAAGATTTGGGGCAGCACCAGTGCTGATGGGGTCTTCGGCCAGGAGCCGTCGTTGAAAGCCGTCGGCAAGTCCTCGATCGCGATACACTCGCAAAACAGCGCCATCGGCCGCGATCGCTGGGACCAAACGCTGACGGTCGCCTATCGCAACAAGCAGTTCGTCGTGGCCGGTTACACTTACAATCACTACGACACGCTCGACCCCAACGCCGGCAGCTCCTGCGACTACAACGCCTTGGCTGGCAAGTTGCAGAAGAATGGCAAGGACGTCAAAACCGAGCCCCGTGTCATCCCGATCGCCCAGTGGAACGACGACACTGGGCAATCGATCTGCGGGCAATAGCTTTCGTTCTTATTTTGTTTTTTACAATTGGCACCGTTGTTGAGACGCTGCCGAGCGGGAGGCGACAGGCCATGAATATTGCTGCATTGAACAGTTTTATCGTCGAGGCGAAGGCCAACACCTATGTCGGCGGCGGAACTCCTTCGCCGGCCTGCCGGACGGGATCGCACGACATCGGCTATCAGCGCGGCGGGTGGCGCTATCTCGACAGCTATTTCGGCGGAACCGATTTCGCCGGGCAGGAAGTGGTCTGGCTGGATGGCGAGCCGATCTGGGCGATGAACTACTTCGGACGCATCGTCGAGCATGCGCTGATTGATGGAGAACGGGCCGGGACCGTCATCAAGGCTGCGCTGTCGAAAATGTATGCCGAGTACCGACGCTTTCTCGGGGGCATGGAATTCGAGCATGCCTTCGGTTTCTATGCCGATCAAAGCACGGGCGACTGCAGCCATTTCAGCGGCCGCGAAGTTATCGTCGTGAACGAGCGCAGGGCCTACGAATTGGACTACCGTGGCGGTCTCATCCACCGCTGATCAGAAATCCACGACCTTGCCGTCGGCGATCGTGACGCGCCGGTCCATGCGGCCGGCGAGTTCGTGATTGTGGGTCGCGATCAGCGCCGCCAGGCCAGATTGGCGCACCAGTGCTTCTAACGCGTCAAAGACATAGCTTGCGGTTTCAGGATCGAGATTGCCTGTGGGCTCGTCCGCCAGAAGCAGGCTCGGCGCATTGGCGACGGCGCGGGCAATCGCCACGCGCTGTTGTTCGCCCCCGGAAAGTTCCCCGGGGCGATGCGCGCCACGATGGCCAATCCGCATGTAGTCGAGCAACTGGCCCGCCCGCTCCTTTGCTTCCTTGCGCGGCAGGCCGGCGATCATCTGCGGCATCATGATGTTCTCGATCGCGGAGAATTCCGGCAGCAGATGATGAAACTGGTAGACGAAGCCGATTTCATTGCGGCGGATCGTGGTGCGCTTGTCGTCCGGCAAGCCGTCGCAGGCATTGCCATTAATCGTCACCTCGCCGCCATCGGGATGCTCAAGCAGGCCGGCAACATGCAGCAGCGTCGATTTTCCCGTGCCTGATGGCGCGACGAGGGCTACGATTTCACCGCTGTTCAACGTAAAATCCGCACCCTTGAGGATCGAGAGCAGCGTCTCGCCCTGGCCGTAGTGGCGCTCGACGCCGGAAAGCTTGAGAACGGTATTCCGTTTCATGAACAGGGCATTCCTTATTCGTAGCGCAGGGCCTGCACGGGATCGAGCTTGGAGGCTCGCCATGCCGGGAAGATCGTCGCGATGAAGGACAGCGTCAGGGCCATGATCACGACCGACAGCGTTTCGCTGAAGCTCATTTCGGCAGGCAGCTGGCTGAGGAAATAAAGCTGCGGATCAAACAGCACCGTGCCGGAAACCCACGAGAAAAACTCGCGGATCTCCTCGATGTTGACGCAGACGAGAACGCCGAGCAGGACACCGGCCAGCGTGCCAACGACACCAATGGCGGCGCCCGTCATGAAGAAGATGCGCATGATCGCGCCGGAACTCGCGCCCATCGTGCGCAGGATGGCGATATCGCTGCCCTTGTCCTTCACCAGCATGATGAGGCCGGAAATGATGTTGAGCGCAGCAACGAGCACGATGAGCGTCAGGATCATGAACATGACGTTGCGTTCGACCTGCAGGGCCGAGAAGAAGGTCTGGTTGCGTTGGCGCCAATCGGAAATCGCGATCTGACGACCGGCCGCGGCCTCAACCTTCGGCCGCATATTGTCAATGTCGTCGGGATTGTCGACGAAGAGCTCGATGGATTGAACCAGTCCCTCGGCGTTGAAATAGAGCTGCGCCTCCTCGAGCGGCATGTAGATGATCGTCGCGTCGTATTCGGACATACCGATCTCGAAAGTACCCGAGACCTTGTAGGACTTCACGCGCGGATTGACGCCCATCGGCGTAATGTCACCTTCCGGAGACATCAAGGTGATCGTGTCCCCCGCCTGGAGTCCGAGCTGTTCTGCCATGCGCGAGCCGACCAGCACGCCTTGCCCGGCGGCAAAGCCGACCAGATCACCGGACTTGATGTTGCCGGAGACGGTTTTCACCTTGTCCAAATCTTCCGGTCGGATACCACGCACCAGCGCACCTGTGCCGGCTCCGCTTGGCCCGGCAGCGAGCGTCTGGCCCTCCACCAGCGGCAGTGCCATTTTAATGCCTGGCACACCAGCAAGCCTATCGGTCAACGCCGGATAGTCGGTGAACGGCGTATCGACCGGTTGAACGATCATGTGACCGTTGATGCCAAGAATGCGGGAGATCAGCTCCGTGCGGAATCCGTTCATCACCGCCATGACGATGATGAGTGTAGCAACGCCAAGCATGATGCCGATGAAGGAAAAGCCGGCGATCACCGAAATAAACGCCTCCTTGCGGCGGGCACGCAGATAGCGCCACGCCACAAGCCGTTCGAAGGCGGAAAATGGCCGGCTGGCCGGCGCCGAGCCGGATTTGGAACCCTGCTGGCTCACCGCTACATCTGCCATCCTGCCACCCGCCTTCTCAGCCCAAGAGCTTGTTGATCGCCGCGTCGATGGTCATCGTTTCGCGAGCGCCCGTCTTGCGGTCCTTCACTTCGACTTCGCCGCTCGCGACCGCGCGCGGGCCGGCAACGATCTGCAGTGGAACGCCGATCAGGTCGGCGGTCGCGAATTTCGTCCCGGCACGGTCGTCCGTATCGTCATAGAGAACGTCCTTGCCGGCGTTCGAGAGGGCCGCATAGATCTTCTCGCAGGCAGCATCGCACGCCGCATCACCGGCCTTCATGTTGATCACGATAGCATCGAACGGCGCCACGGACGCCGGCCAGATGATTCCGTTCTCGTCATGCGATGCTTCGATGATGGCGGGAACAAGGCGGGTTGGGCCGATCCCGTAGGAACCCATGTGGACAGTATGCTCCTTGCCATCCGGACCCTGCACCTTCGCGCCCATCGGCTCCGAATACTTTGTGCCGAAGTAGAAGATATGGCCCACTTCAATGCCGCGCGCGGAGAGGCGGTCCCCTTCGGGAACCGCGTTGAACGCAGTTTCGTCGTGCATCTCCGATGTCGCGGCATAAAGCGATGTCCACTTGTCGAAGACCGCCTTCAGACCTTCGACGCTGTCAAAGTCGGTATCTTCCGCAGGGATATCGAAATTCACGAAGTCCTTGTGGCAGAACACTTCGGATTCGCCGGTGTCGGCCAGGATGATGAACTCGTGGCTGAGATTGCCGCCAATCGGACCGGTATCGGCGCGCATCGGGATGGCGCGCAGGCCGAGGCGGTCGAAGGTGCGCAGATAGGCGGCAAACATCTTGTTGTAGGAGTGCTCTGCATCTTCGCGCGTCAGGTCGAAGGAATAGGCGTCCTTCATCATGAACTCACGCGAGCGCATGGTGCCGAAGCGCGGACGGATCTCGTCGCGGAACTTCAGCTGGATGTGATAAAGGTTGAGCGGCAGGCTCTTGTAGGACTTCACGTAGGACCGGAAGATATCCGTAACCATTTCCTCATTCGTCGGGCCGTACAGCATCGGACGATCCTGACGATCCTTGATGCGCAGCATTTCCTTACCGTAGGCGTCGTAGCGCCCGCTTTCCTGCCAGAGCTCGGCCGACTGCAGCGTCGGCATGGAGAGCTCGATCGCGCCGGTGCGGTTCTGCTCCTCGCGGATGATGTTGTTGACCTTGTCAAGCACACGCTTTCCAAGCGGCAACCAGGAATAGATACCCTGCGACTGCTGCCGGATCATGCCGGCACGCAACATCAACCGATGGGAGACGATTTCCGCCTCCTTGGGATTTTCCTTGAGGATGGGCATGAAATAGCGAGACAGGCGCATGGCGAATTCCAGAGCTGTTGAGATACCGCATGTCGCGGAATCGAAGGCGATCACAAATATTGGCAGCGTTCATAGCTGCTTCGCGAAAGGAAAGAAACCCGCGACGGGCTGAAGCGGCCTTCCGTTAAAGCAAGTTCGCACTTGCGAAGCAGACAAAGTAAGAAAAAGGCGGAATTATAATGGTTTGTACGAAATTCTTATCAACAGAAAAAATTTGCTGGAGTGTAGCAAAAATGCAAAAAAACCTGATGACAAAGCCCATTCTTTGAGCTAGTTTTAGCCCACAAAACAGGCAGGGAGCTCAAATCCCTGTCGATTTCGCGGTCAAGTCTTGGGAGGATCAGATCTTAGGCGCGCTTGTCGCAGCCCCGGCAACGGATAAGGATCACGCGATACTTAAAACAAGGCTTTCAGCCTTGTTTTTTTTGGCTTTTTCTACCCATGTTCCGCTTTATAACACCCTTCACTACCGTAGCGTAAGGCCTCGTTCCGTTACGGCACCTCCATGCCGCAACCTCATGACATGTGTGTGACGGCCAAAATCTGCATCCGCCCAAAAACTGGGCAAACGCCCTTAGACGTTTGAGAATGAAGGGCCAATCTGCGGCAGGGCGTCGAAGCCCCACCCGAAGTAGTTCGAAGCAATATACCACAACGCGTAGATGACGGCGGAGATGAGCGTCGTCATCGAGAAAACAAATACTGGCCGGAACCGGGTCGGCGCGCTGTGAACGGTTCCCAACACGATATCGTTGTCTTCCGCTTGCGTGCGCAGGCCGATCGGCAGGACGGCAAAGAGGGTAATCCACCACACGATAAAGTAGACGGCGAAGCCCTGTAGAAATGTCTGCAGCATCGAAATGGTCCCACTAGGCTCTTTGCGACTATCGCAATTGTCGTGCTTATAGGCCGGAATGTCCGTCAACTCAAAGCAGGTTTGAACCACTTGCTGACATTTGCCGGATTTGTGTCACTCTGCCGCAGGCTTGCTCAGACCTGCTCCAGTTCGATGAGTGTCCCAAAGAAATCCTTCGGATGCAGGAAGAGCACTGGCTTGCCATGCGCGCCAATCTTCGGCTGGCCGTTGCCGAGTACCCTTGCACCGCCCCGGATCAACTGATCGCGAGCCACGAGGATATCGCCGACTTCATAGCAGATATGGTGCATTCCACCGGATGGGCTCTTCTCCAGGAAAGCCGCGATCGGCGAGTCCGTTCCCAACGGCTGCAGGAGTTCAATTTTGGTATTCGGCAGCTCCACGAAGACGACGGTGACGCCGTGTTCCGGCAGAGCCTGCGGGGCCGAGACGGTTGCGCCGAGTGTGTCCCGATAGGCGGCCGTTGCGGCGGCAAGGTCGGGAACAGCGATAGCAACGTGGTTGACCCGGCCGAGCATTCGTCAGACCTTCGTAACGAAGACAGTGACCACGGGCTTCTTGCCCCAGGTCTGGTTGGCCGTTGCGCGAATGGCGCGGCGCACCGACTCCTGCAACAGGTCGAGATCCTTCCGGCGCGCGCGCGGTATGCTCTCGATGGCGCCAACAGCAGCATCGTACAGCGTGTCTTCCATCTCGTCGCCCTCATCGTCATAGACAGGCAGGCCGATCGCAACCAGATCCGGGTCGCCGACGATATCGTAGCGGCTGTCGATCACGACGTTGACGGCGACGTGGCCGACATAGGAGAGCTTCTTGCGCTCACCGATGCCCATCTCGTCGAAATCGCCGATCAGCGAGCCGTCCTTGTAGATGCGGCCATGCGGTGCCTCGTCGATCACCTCGACTGGTCCCGGCGCCAGACGAAGAATGTCGCCGTTGCGCACGCGCGGCACGATCGAGATGCCGGATTGCTCCGCGAGCTCCTTGTGCGCTGTCAGATGCGTCGCCTCGCCGTGCACCGGCACGACGATCTTCGGCCGTGTCAGCTCGTACATCTTCTGCAGCTCGTTGCGGCGCGGATGTCCGGAAACGTGGACGAGGGCCTCGTTGTCGGTGATCACGTGGACGCCCTGCTCGATGAGGCCGTTCTTGATATCCTGGATCGCCTTCTCGTTTCCCGGAATGGCGCGGGAGGAGAATACGACGATATCGCCGGCGGCAAGCGCCACATTGCGCATCTCATCGCGCGAGAGCTTGGCAAGGGCCGCACGCGGCTCGCCCTGGCTTCCGGTGAGGATGACCACCACCTTGTCGCGCGGGATATAGCCGTACTCATCTTCCGAAATGAACGGCTTGATCCCCTCCATCAGGCCGATATCGCGAGAAACGTCGACCACGCGCTTGAGCGAACTGCCGAGGAGAAGTACTTCGCGGCCTTCAGCCTCCGCCGCCTCGGCTACCGTGCGGATACGGCCGACGTTCGATGAGAACGTCGTCACCGCGACGCGGCCTTCGGCGTTCTCGATAATCTTGCGCAAGCTCTCGGAAACGTCTTTCTCCGACGGCGAGACACCATCCCGAAGCGCGTTCGTGGAATCGCACATCAACGCCAGAACGCCTTCGTCGCCAAGCTGGCGGAAACGGGTCTCGTCTGTCAGAGGACCGAGAGACGGCTCATGGTCGATCTTCCAGTCGCCGGTATGGATCACATTGCCGAGTGGTGTGCGGATTACCAGCGACATCGGCTCCGGAATGGAATGGTTTACCGCCACGCCCTCGACGCTGAAGGGTCCGGCATTGACGGTATCGCCCGCCGTAAACAGCGTCACCGGGATCTCACCGATCGCCGACTTCTCGAAATTGCGCTTCGCCTCGAGCAGGCCCGCGGTAAAGGCTGAGGCATAGACCGGCACGTTGAGGCCCGGCCAGAGATCGGCGAGCGCGCCGTAGTGGTCCTCATGCGCGTGAGTGATGAAGATCGCCTTGAGGCTCTTCCGTTCGCTGGCGAGATAGCGAATGTCGGGCAGCACAAGATCGACGCCCGGCAAGTCGGGTCCAGGGAAGGTGACGCCGCAGTCGACCATGATCCACTGGCGATGGTCGGGCGGGCCGTAGCCATAAAGGGCGAGATTCATTCCGATCTCGCCAACGCCGCCCAACGGCAGAAATACCAGTTCGTCCTGCTTCGTCATATTATTCTTTTTTCCAATCAACCAAAGAAGACATCGCCGGCGGCAATCGTCATCATCCTGCCTGCGCCAGTATCGAGCATCAACAGGCCATTAACATCAATTCCGGCGAAGTGGCCGGAAATCGACCGGTCCGGCAGATTCACAGTTATCTTTTCGCCGATACCGCAGGCGACTTGGCGCCAGCGTTCGGTGATTTCGCGCACTCCGCGGCCGCGATCCCATGCCTCGAGGACTTCGGCCATCGACGCGAAGAGATGCGCGAAAACCTCTTCAGGGGAAGCAAAGCTCCCCTGCTCGCGTAGGCAAGTCACAGGGTAAAGCGGGTTGTCGGGCATGAACGCAACGTTGATGCCGATACCGATGACGAGGGCCTGGCGCCCATCCGGCAAGGCTTCGGCCTCGACGAGAATGCCGCAGGTCTTCTTTCGCCCGATCAGGATATCGTTCGGCCATTTCACTTCCAGCCGCTCGGCCGTGTGCGGCAGCACCTGGCGCACGGCCTGATGTACCGCGACGGCAATTGCCAGCGGCAGTGAGCCCAGACGCTCCATAGGCGCCGGATCGATGAGTAGAAGCGAGGCGTAGAGATTGCCCCGTTCCGAAACCCAGGGGCGTCCTCGGCGGCCGCGGCCGCCGGTCTGCTTTTCCGCCGTCACCCAGAGGAGGCCGCGGTCCCCTGCCCGGGCTCGGGCAAGGCATTCGCTATTGGTGGACGATGTCTCCGACAGGGCCTCGTGCCTGAAATCGTCGAGCGATATCCGGCGCCGTGCCTCAGAGTTCATCAAAACAGCGTCGCAGCAGCAAGCTCGGCCGCGCCGCCGATCGGACCGCCGATAAGGACATAGGCGAGAACGAAGAGACCGGAGACACCGAAGACCAGGCGCAGCGAACCGGACACGCGAGCAAATTCGTCGGTGGCTTCATCGAACCACATCAGCTTGATGACGCGGAGATAGTAGTACGCGCCGACGACCGATGCGAGAATGCCGATGATGGCAAGCGCATAGAGCTTTGCCTCAATTGCAGCGACAAACACGAAGTACTTCGCGAAGAAGCCTGCGAGCGGAGGAATACCGGCCAGCGAGAACATCAGGATGGTCAGCACCGTCGCCATGAACGGATTGGTGGTCGATAGGCCGGCCAGATCGTTGACCTCCTCGACAACCGTGCCGTCCTTGCGGCGCATCGACATGATGATCGCAAAGCTGCCGAGTGTCATGACCATGTAGATGACCATGTAGAGCATGACACCCGAGACGCCGGTCTGCGTGCCGGAGGCAAGACCAACCAGCGCATAGCCCATGTGGCCGATCGACGAATAGGCCATCAGGCGCTTGATGTTCCTCTGACCGATTGCGGCGAAGGAGCCGAGCAGCATGGAGGCGATCGAAATGAAGACCACGACCTGCTGCCAGTCGGCCAGAACCGGCTGGAAGGCGGTGATGACGATGCGGGTCATCATCGCCATCGCAGCAACCTTCGGGGCGCTTGCAAGGAAAGCCGTGACCGGGGTCGGCGCACCTTCGTAAACGTCCGGCGTCCACATATGGAACGGAACGGCCGAAATCTTGAAGGCGATACCGGCAAGGATGAAGACAAGGCCGAAAATGAGGCCGAGCGAACGCGCGCCGTCAACAGTCAATACCTGAGCAATCGCAGCGAACTGCGTGTGGCCGGTGAAGCCATAGACCAGCGACATGCCGTAAAGCAGCATGCCCGAGGAGAGCGCGCCGAGCACGAAGTACTTCAGCCCGGCTTCCGTGGACTTGACGCTGTCGCGATTGATCGCAGCAACGACGTAGATTGCGAGCGACTGCAGTTCGAGGCCGAGATAAAGCGAGATAAGGTCGTTGGCCGAAATCATCAGCAGAATGCCGAGCGTGCAGAGCAACAGCAGAACCGGAAACTCGAACTTGTCGAGCTGGTTTTCCCTGGCAAGGCCGAGCGACATGAAGAGCGCCACGCTCGAACCGACCAGCGCCGTGATCTTCATGAAGCGACCGAAGCCGTCCGACAGGAAGACGCCGCCGTATGCAACACCTTCACTCGGAAGGACGATCAGCCAGAGAGCGGCCGCCGCCAGCACGATCAGCGCGAGAACGCTGACCATGCGGCCGGAGCGTTCTCCCGAGAAGACGCCGACCATCAACAACACCAAGGCGCCGACCGCGAGGATCAACTCCGGAATGGAAAGATGCAGGCTTGCGAGAATTGTTTCAGAGGTCATGTCCCAAAAGTCCCGTCATCATTTCATCGACAGCGCAACGTCGTGCGCTGCCTGGACTGCGGCCGTATAGCTATGGATCAGCTGGTCAACCGATGCAGCGGTCACATCGAAGACCGGAGCCGGATAGACGCCGAAGAAGATGGTCAGTGCGATCATCGGATAGAGGATCAGCTGTTCACGCCGGGAAAGGTCGAGCAGCGCCTTGAGCTTTTCCTTTTCTAGCGCGCCGAAGATGACCCTGCGATAGAGCCAGAGCGCATAGGCAGCGGAGAGGATAACACCCGTTGCGGCGAAGAGCGCGACCCAGGTGTTGACGCGGAAGACGCCAATCAGGGTCAGGAATTCGCCGATGAAGCCCGAGGTGCCCGGCAGGCCGACGTTCGCCATCGTGAAGACCATCATCGCAACGGCGTATTTCGGCATGTTGTTGACCAGACCGCCATAGGCCGCAATCTCTCGCGTATGGGTTCGGTCGTAGATGACGCCGACGCAAAGGAAGAGAGCGCCCGAGACGATGCCGTGCGACAGCATCTGGAAGATCGAGCCCTGCAGACCCTGCGCGTTGGCCGCAAAGATGCCCATCGTCACGTAACCCATGTGGGCAACGGACGAGTAGGCGATCAGTTTCTTCATATCGTCCTGCATCAGCGCCACCAGCGAGGTGTAGATGATGGCGATCACAGACAGCGCGAAGACGAGCGGTGCGAAGAACTCGGAGGCAACCGGGAACATGCCGAGCGAGAAGCGGATCAGGCCGTAGCCGCCGAGCTTCAGAAGCACGCCGGCCAGGATGACCGAGCCGGCCGTCGGCGCCTGAACGTGCGCGTCTGGAAGCCAGGTATGAACCGGCCACATCGGCATCTTCACCGCGAATGACGCGAAGAAGGCAAGCCAGAGCCAGGTCTGCATCTGCGGCGGGAACTGGTAGGCGAGCAGTGCCTGAATATCGGTCGTGCCGGCCTGCCAGTACATCGCCATAATGGCAAGCAGCATCAGAACGGAGCCGAGCAGCGTGTAGAGGAAGAACTTGTAGCTGGCGTAGACGCGATCCTTGCCGCCCCAGACACCGATGATGAGGAACATCGGAATGAGGCCGGCTTCGAAGAAGACGTAGAAGAGAACGATATCAAGCGAAACGAAGACGCCGACCATCATCACTTCCAGGATCAGGAAAGCGATCATGTAGTCCTTCAGGCGCTTCTCGATCGACAGCCAGCTCGCCAGCACGCAGAAAGGCATGAGGAAGGTCGTCAGGATCACGAAGAGCATCGAGATCCCGTCAACGCCGAGATGATAGCTGATGCCGGTGCCAAGCCAGCCATGCTTCTCGATCATCTGGAAGCCCGGGTTCGCATTGTCGAAACCAATCCAGAGGAGGAGCGAAAGGACGAACGTCACGACCGTCGTCATCAACGAGATGTTGAGCACGTTGCGGCGGCCACTCGGACCGTTTTCATTCATCAGCAGTAGGAGCACCACGCCGACGAGCGGCAGGAAGGTGACCGTTGAAAGAATAGGCCAATCGGTCATCAGAAGGAACTCCCGAGCATCATCCAGGTAACAAGCGCCGCAACGCCGATCAGCATGGCGAACGCGTAGTGATAGAGGTAACCGGTCTGCAAGCGCACGACGCGGTTGGTGACATCGACGACGCGGGCAGCGATGCCGTTCGGGCCGTAGGTGTCGATGACGCCGACGTCACCTTTTTGCCACAAGAAGCGGCCGAGCGCCTTTGCCGAGCGTACGAACAGGAAGTCGTAAAGTTCGTCGAAGTACCACTTGTTGAGCAGGAACTGGTACAGAACCCGATGCTGCTGCGCGAGGATGCGCGGCGTCGATGGCGACTTGATGTACATGTACCAGGCCGTGACGAAGCCAACGACCATCGCAATGAAGGGGCTGAGGCCGACCCACGCGGGAACGTGGTGGAACTGCTCAAGCAGCTCGTTTTCCTTGGAGGTGAAGAGCGCGCCCTTCCAGAACTCGGCATACTCCTCGCCATAGAAGCGGCCTTCAAACAGCACGCCTGCCAGAACCGCACCGGCAGCGAGAAGATAGAGCGGAACCAGCATGACTTGCGGCGATTCATGGACGTGGTGCATGACTTCGTGCGAGGCGCGCGGCTGTCCGAAGAAGGTCAGAAACGCCAGGCGCCAGGAATAGAAACTGGTGAACAGAGCTGCAATGACCAGGAGCGTGAAGGCGAAGCCCGCGACCGGCGAATGCGAAGCGTAAGTCGCTTCGATGATGACGTCCTTCGAGAAGAAGCCGGCAAAGCCGAACGGCGTGAACGGAATGCCGACGCCGGTCAGTGCCAGCGTGCCAATCGTCATCATCCAGAAGGTGACGGGGATGTGTGTCCGCAGGCCACCCATGTACCGCATGTCCTGCTCACCATCGACGGCGTGGATGACCGAGCCGGCACCGAGGAACAGCAGAGCCTTGAAGAAGGCGTGCGTGAAGAGATGGAAGATTGCAGCGCCATATGCACCGACGCCGAGAGCGACGAACATGTAGCCGAGCTGCGAGCAGGTCGAATAAGCGATGACGCGCTTGATGTCGTTCTGAACGAGGCCGACAGTTGCGGCGAAGAAGGCCGTGATGGCACCGATCGTCGTTACGAAGACAAGCGCATCTGGCGAAAGCTCGAACAACGGCGACATGCGGGCAACGAGGAAGACGCCTGCGGTAACCATGGTCGCGGCATGGATGAGTGCCGACACCGGCGTCGGGCCTTCCATGGCATCAGGCAACCAGGTGTGCAGCAGGAATTGTGCCGACTTACCCATTGCGCCCATGAAGAGAAGAAGGCAGGCCCCGGTCAGCGCATGTGCCTTGTCGAGGTGCATGCCGAAGAGGTTGAGAACGATTTCGCCGCCCGCGCCGCCGGCTTCGGCCGGAGCAAAGCTCGCTGCGTTCGCGAAGATGGTGTCGAGGTTGATCGAGCCGAAGAGTACGAACAGGCTGGAAATACCGAGGATGAAGCCGAAGTCGCCAACGCGGTTGACGATGAAGGCCTTGATTGCGGCGGCGTTTGCCGACGGCTTCTTGAACCAGAAGCCGATGAGCAGATACGAGGCCAGACCAACGCCCTCCCAGCCGAAGAACATCTGGGCCAGATTGTCGGCGGTCACCAGCATCAGCATGGCGAAGGTGAAGAGCGAGAGGTAGGCGAAGAAGCGCGGGCGATGCGGATCATGATGCATGTATCCGATCGAATAGACGTGCACCAGCGTCGAGACCGTGTTGACGACGATCAGCATGACGGAGGTGAGCGTGTCGACGCGCAGCGACCAGGAAACGTCAATGCCGCCGGACTGGATCCAGCGCAGGACTTCAACCTTGATCGGGCCGCCTTCATGGTGACCCATGCCGACGGTGATGAAGACATACCACGACAGCACCGCGGCGATGATCATCAGGCCGCAGGTAACGTATTCCGATGCCTTGGCGCCGATCGCGCGGCCGAAGAGGCCGGCGATGATCGCGCCAATCAGGGGAAGAAAGACGATAGCTTTATATAAAAACATGAGCCCTCAGCCCTTCATCATATTGACGTCTTCGACGCCGATCGAGCCGCGGTTGCGGTAGAAGACGACGAGAATTGCAAGACCGATTGCCGCTTCAGCTGCAGCGACGGTCAGAATGAACAGTGCAAAAACCTGGCCGACGATGTCATTCAGGAACGACGAGAAGGCGACCATGTTGATGTTGACCGCGAGCAGGATGAGCTCGATCGACATCAGGATGACGATGATGTTCTTCCGGTTCAGGAAGATGCCGAAGACGCCGAGCGTGAAGAGGATGGCGCTGACCGTCAGGTAATGGGAAAGTCCGATGACCATTGTGTTTGTTCCTTAAGCTCGCGCCTGCCTTAAACGCCCTGCCCCGGCTTGACCTTGACCACCTCAACGGCGGTCGCCGGATTGCGGGCAACCTGTCTGGCAATGTCCTGCCGCTTGATGTGCGTGCGATGCTTGAGCGTCAGCACGATCGCACCGATCATAGCGACGAGCAGCACGAGACCAGCGATCTGGAAGAAGTAGACGTAATTCGTATAGAGCACGTCGCCGAGTGCAGCGGTATTCGTCCGCTCGGTCAGAGCCGGGATCGGCATCGCGACCGTCTTGGCGATCTCCGGCGAAATGACCGTACCGCCGACGACAACGATGAGCTCAGCCGCCAGGATCAACCCGATTATCGCACCGATCGGCGCGTACTCGAGAACGCCGGCGCGCAGCTCCGTGAAGTCGATGTCAAGCATCATGACCACGAAGAGGAAGAGAACCGCCACGGCACCGACGTAAACGACGAGCAGGATCATCGCAAGGAATTCGGCGCCGAGCAGCAGGAAGAGGCCGGCCGCGTTGAAGAAAACCAGGATCAGGAAGAGAACCGAATGTACCGGATTCTTCGACCAAATGACCATGAACGCCGACGCTACCGCGACAAAGGCGAAAAGATAGAAAAATAGAGCCTGCAGACCCATGTTGGTGCCTTTTTCATCTTCCCCCGGGCAGCCGGGAGTTTCCCTGCCCGATGAAGCTTCGCATGGACGGGTCCGGCAAAGCCTCGGTGCATGTTGACCGGTAGCCGCGCGACGGGCGGCATTCCGGCATTTCAATTTCGATCAACGGTACGGTGCGTCCAGCGCGATGTTGCGCGCGATTTCGCGCTCCCAACGGTCGCCGTTCTCCAGAAGCCGCGCCTTGTCGAAGTAGAGTTCTTCGCGGGTTTCCGTTGCAAATTCGAAATTCGGACCTTCGACGATCGCATCGACCGGACATGCCTCCTGGCAGAAGCCGCAGTAGATGCACTTTACCATGTCGATGTCGTAACGAACCGTGCGGCGCGTGCCATCGTTGCGGCGGGGACCAGCTTCGATGGTGATCGCCTGGGCAGGACAGATCGCCTCGCAGAGCTTGCAGGCGATGCAGCGCTCTTCGCCGTTGGGATAGCGACGCAGTGCGTGTTCGCCGCGGAAGCGCGGGCTGACCGGCCCCTTTTCGAACGGGTAGTTGATTGTTGCTTTCTGCTTAAAAATGTACCGGAAGGTCAGCCAGAACGCACTGACGAATTCCTTCAGGAACAGCGAGCTGACAGCGTTGGACAAGCCTGCCATCTTCAACCTCCAATATTGCTTGAAACGAGGGCCGGCATGATCATGCCCAACCCGTCAGCTTCAGCACGAATGCAACGATAACGACCATGGCGAGCGACAAGGGAAGGAAGACCTTCCAGCCCAGGCGCATCAGTTGGTCGTAGCGATAGCGCGGGACAAATGCCTTGACCATCGCGATCATGAAGAACACCAGGCACGACTTCAGCGTGAACCAGATGACGCCCGGTACCCAGTTCAGGAACCATACGTCGACCGGCGGCAGCCACCCCCCCAGGAACAGGATGGTCGTCAGCGAGCACATCAAAACGATGGCCGCATATTCGCCGAGCATGAACATCATGTAGAGCGAGGAGCCGTATTCGACCATGAAGCCGGCGACGAGTTCCGATTCTGCTTCCGGAAGGTCGAAAGGCGGGCGATTCGTTTCGGCCAGCGCCGAAATGAAGAAGATGATGAACATCGGGAACAGCGCCAGCCAATGCCAGTCGAGGAACGACGATGGCAGACCGAGGCGCGTGCCGAGGCCGGCCTGCTGGGCATGGACGATATCCGTCAGGTTCAACGAACCGACGCAGAGCAGGACTGTGACGATGACGAAGCCGATAGAGACTTCGTAGGACACCATCTGCGCGGCCGAGCGGAGCGCGCCGAGGAACGGATACTTCGAGTTCGAGGCCCAGCCACCCATGATGATGCCATACACTTCAAGCGAGGAGATCGCGAAGATGTACAGGATGCCGACATTGATGTTGGCGATGACCCATCCATCAGCCAGAGGCACGACGGCCCAGGTCGACAGCGCCAGAAGCACGGTCACGAGCGGCGCCAGCAGGAAGACCGCCTTGTTGGCGCCGGCCGGAATGACCGGCTCCTTGAAGACGAACTTCAAAAGGTCGGCGAAGGACTGGAAAAGTCCCCACGGACCTACCACATTCGGACCTCGGCGGAGCTGCACTGCTGCCCAGATCTTGCGGTCTGCCAACAGGATGTAGGCGATGAAGACGAGCAAGCAGACCAGGAGAAGAAGCGACTGACCGACCATGAGGAGGCCAGGCAAGACATAAGTTGAAACAAACGATTCCATAGTCCCCTGCCCTTACTCTGCCGCGACTTTGAAGTTGTTGCGGGCCAATGCCGAGCACTCGGCCATCACTGCCGAAGCGCGCGCGATCGGGTTCGTCAAATAGAAGTCTTTGACCGGCGAAGCAAACCCGGATTTGTTCATCTTGCCGGCTTTTTTCGCAACTGCGGCAATTTTGGCGCTGTCGCTTTCAGCGATCTCGTCAAGCGCTGCGAAATGGGGGAAGGCCGCATAGAGCTTTGCACGCAATTCGCCAAGCGAGTCAAACGGAAGCTTCTTGCCGAGCACGTCGGAAAGCGCGCGCAGGATCGCCCAGTCTTCGCGGGCGTCACCCGGTGCGAAGCCGGCTCGATTGCCCATCTGAACGCGACCCTCGGTGTTGACCCAGGTGCCGGACTTCTCGGTGTAGGCTGCCGCCGGCAGGATGACATCGGCATTGTGGGCACCGTGGTCACCGTGCGATCCGATGTAGACCGTCAGCTTTGCCTTCTTGGCGGCGAAATCAAGTTCGTCGGCGCCAAGCAGGAAGAGAACATCCATTGATGCCAGCATCTCTGCAGCGTTGACGCCCTTTGCACCGGGCACGAAGCCGAGGTCGAGACCGCCGACGCGCGATGCCGCCGTGTGCAGAACAGCAAAGCCGTTCCAGCCTTCCACGACTGCACCGACCGTGCCGGCAAGCTTTGCAGCAGTTGCGAGAACACCAGCACCATCGCTGCGCGACAGAGCGCCCTGGCCGATGATGATCAGCGGCTTCTTGGCATCCGTCAGAACCTTGGCGAAGGCGTGGTTGTCGTCAGCGAGATCCTTCAGCGTGTCCGGGCCAGCGCCGAGATATTCATGGCCGTAGCGCAGTTCGCCAGCTTCGCCGATCACCCCGATCGGGAAGTTGCCGCGGCGCCAGCGCTTGCGGATGCGGGCGTTGAGCACGGCGGCTTCGAAGCGCGGGTTGGCGCCGATGATCAGCAGTGCGTCCGCCTGCTCGATGCCTTCGATCGTCGGGTTGAAGAGGTAGCTTGCGCGGCCGAGCGACGGATCAAGTGCCGTCCCATCCTGGCGACAGTCGAGGTTCTCGGAACCGAGCGACTTCACGAGTTCCGACAGTGCGTACATTTCTTCGACGGATGCGAGGTCGCCGGCTATTGCGCCGACCTTCTCGCCGCTGGTCGCGGCAACGGCAGCCTTGATCGCGCCGAAAGCTTCGCCCCAGGTCGCAGCCTGCAGGCGGCCGTCCTTGCGGACGTATGGGCGGTCGAGGCGCTGCGTCTTAAGGCCGTCCCAGATGAAGCGGCTCTTGTCGGAAATCCACTCTTCATTGATCTGGTCGTTGACCCGCGGCATCACGCGCATGACTTCGCGGCCGCGCGTGTCAACACGGATTGCGGAACCGAGTGCGTCCATGACGTCGATCGTTTCGGTCTTGTTCAATTCCCAAGGACGGGCCGTGAAGGCGAACGGCTTCGAGGTCAGAGCGCCAACCGGGCAAAGGTCGACGACATTGCCCTGCAGCTCGGAGGTCATCGCCTGCTCGAGGTAGGTCGTGATTTCGGCGTCCTCGCCGCGGCCGATCAGGCCGAGTTCGGAAATGCCGGCTACCTCGGTCGTGAAGCGGACGCAACGCGTGCAGTGAATGCAGCGGTTCATGACCGTCTTGACGAGCGGTCCGATGTACTTGTCTTCGACGGCGCGCTTGTCTTCCTGATAGCGCGAGCTATCGATGCCAAAGGCCATCGCCTGGTCCTGCAGGTCGCATTCGCCGCCCTGGTCGCAGATCGGGCAATCCAGCGGATGGTTGATCAGCAGGAACTCCATCACGCCTTCACGGGCCTTCTTGACCATCGGCGTGTTGGTGAAGACCTCCGGCAGTTCGCCGTTCGGGCCGCCGCGGATATCGCGCACGCCCATGGCGCAGGATGCCTGCGGCTTCGGCGGGCCGCCTTTTACCTCAACGAGGCACATGCGGCAGTTGCCGGCAACCGAAAGGCGCTCATGGAAGCAGAAGCGCGGAACTTCAGCACCGGCTTCCTCACACGCCTGAATGAGGGTGTAATGATCGGGTACTTCGATCTCGTTACCGTCAATCTTCAGTTTTGCCATCGTCACTCAGTCCTGTTTTCCGTTTGCCGGATGGCGGCAAACAAACCCACTTTGCAACAGTTTCGCTGCCAGGCCGGATTCTTGTCCCGTTGGCATCGGTGTCGCTCAAATTCTCTGCCGATCCCGAGACCCGGGATCAGCCTTCGGCCTTCGCAGTTTCGGGCGCCTGCCCGTCCTCTTCAGCCTTGACCCTGCTCCGGCCGTTTCGGCCGAAAATTCACTTCCGCTTTCGCCCCTTGGCGATCAGCGCCTTGGCCTGCGCAACCCAGCCATCGCGGGCGATCCGCCCGTCGAAGCCGAGTTCGGCGTCGATGTGCGCCGCGTCCTCGTCCGACCAGCCGGCGATTATGGCGAAGGAGCGAATGCCCCTGGCGTTCAGCACCTGCTCGATCTTCGGACCGACGCCGGAAATCTGCTTCAGATCGTCCGCCTTTCGAGCGCCTGAAGCGGGTTTGGCAACCACTTCAGGCGTGGCATTCGGTTGCCTAACCGGAACAACCGAAAGCCTGACTTTGTCTGCAACCTTCCTGGCAGGCGCCCTCTCCGGCCGGACCTCGACTTGCGGCTTGCCCTCATCGGGCGGCGTTTCGTCGAGAACGGAGGCGAGCTTGCTCGTTGCATCGAGCGCGCCCTGCAGCGCTCCGAAGAATGCGCCGGCCATCTGCGTCGAAAAGCCGAAACCGATCGCGGTAGCCGCCGCCATTGCCGCAGCCGGATTGACCATCACGGACGGCACCGGCAGCGCACGGGCGTTTTCCAGCATCTCGGCAGCAAGGCGGCCGAAGTCGGCCGAGAAATCAGCCACCCCTTCCTTGTCAGTGCTATCGGACGCCTTCGTCATCAGCCTTACTCTGCAGCCTCGAGAACCGCCCCGTGATCCAGTGCGCTTGCCGTATACTGGTCGATACGCGCTTCGATCTCGTGACGGAAGTTACGGATCAGACCCTGCACCGGCCATGCGGCAGCATCACCGAGCGCACAGATAGTGTGACCTTCGATTTGCTTGGTGACCTGGAACAGCATGTCGATTTCGCGCTTGTGGGCATTGCCTTTGGCCATGCGCTCCATCACGCGCCACATCCAGCCGGTACCTTCGCGGCACGGCGTACACTGGCCGCAGCTCTCATGCTTGAAGAACGCCGAGATGCGGGCGATGGCCTTGATGACATCGGTGGACTTGTCCATGACGATCGCAGCGGCCGTACCGAAGGAAGAACCGACCGCGCGCAGGCCATCGAAGTCCATCGGGCAGTCGATGATGTCCTTTGCCGGAACGATCGGGCACGATGCGCCGCCCGGAATCACTGCAAGCAGGTTGTCCCAACCGCCGCGGATGCCGCCTGCGTGGCGATCGACGAGCTCGCGGAAAGTGATGCCCATTTCCTCTTCGACGGTGCACGGCTTGTTGACGTGGCCCGACAGCATGAACAGCTTGGTGCCGACGTTGTTCGGACGACCGATCGACGAGAACCAGCCAGCGCCGCGGCGCAGAATGGTCGGAGCAACCGCGATCGATTCGACGTTGTTGACCGTCGTCGGGCAGCCGTAGAGACCCATGTTGGCCGGGAACGGCGGCTTCAGGCGCGGCTGGCCCTTCTTGCCTTCCAGGCTTTCGAGCAGAGCGGTTTCTTCGCCGCAGATATAGGCGCCGGCGCCGTGATGGACGAAGATGTCCATGTCCCAGCCCAGCTTGTTGTTCTTGCCGAGCAGGCCGTAATCATAGCATTCGTCGATCGCCGCCTGCAGGGCTTCACGCTCACGGATATATTCGCCGCGGACGTAGATATAGGCCGCGTTTGCACCCATGGCGAAGCTGGCGATCACGCAGCCCTCGATCAGCGTATGCGGATCATGGCGCATGATGTCCCGGTCCTTGCAGGTGCCGGGCTCCGATTCGTCGGCATTGACGACGAGATAATGTGGGCGTCCGTCGCTTTCCTTCGGCATAAAGGACCACTTGAGACCGGTCGGGAAACCCGCGCCGCCTCGGCCGCGAAGGCCCGATGCCTTCATCTCGTTGATGATCCAGTCGCGACCCTTTTCGAGGATCTGCTTGGTGCCGTCCCAGTGGCCGCGGCTCATCGCGCCCTTCAGAGACTTGTCCTTGAGGCCGTAGATATTGGTAAAGATGCGGTCTTTATCTTGTAACATGCTTCACCCCTTACCGCGGCTTCTTACCGAAGACTTTAATGTATTCGGCTTCGCCGCCCTTGGCGAGCGCCTTGGCCTGCTTGACCCAGTCGTCGCGCTCGATGCGGCCCTTGAAATTCAGGTAGCCATCAACCCATTCGCGTTCGGCCCTCTTCCAGCTCGCGACCTGCGCGAAAGTGAAGATGCCGAGTTCGTGGAGCGTGCCTTCGATCTTCGGACCGACGCCGGAGATCAGCTTCAGATCATCCGGAGCAGCCGGTTTTTCGATGCCGGCCGGACGGTTTTTGTCGGTAAGCGAGGGCTTTGCCGTGGCAACCGGAGCCGCTGCCGGTGCAGCAGCCGCCTGTTCTTCGACAGCCTTCACGTTCCTGGCGGCCGCCTTCGGCGCCGTTGCCGGCGTCTTCAATGCAGCGTTGGTTTCAGCATCGGTGCTCTTCGGGCGCGCAGCTTCAGACGGCGGAACCGGAGCAGCATCGACCTTTGCCGTCGCAGCTTCGGCAACGGCCTTCTTTGCAGGCGCCTTCTTTGCCTTCGGTTCGTCTTCCGTCAGCGTCGTCGGGCCGCCCTCCGGCGACGAGAAGTGACGGTCGATCTGCGGGCCGGGCGTGATGCTCGCGCCATTGCCGGCCTCGAAGGTATCAATGATTTCTTCAAGACGTTCCGGCGTCAGGTCCTCGTACGTATCCTTGCCGATCATGACCATAGGCGCGTTGACGCAGGCCCCAAGACACTCGACTTCTTCCCAGGAGAGCGTGCCGTCAGCGTTACGCTCAAAGGGGTGATGGTGGATCTTGCTCTTGCAGACCGCCATCAGGCTTTCCGAGCCGCGCAGCATGCAGGGCGTTGTGCCGCACACCTGGACGTGGGCGCGCGTACCGACCGGGTTCAGCTGGAACTGCGTGTAGAAGGTCGCAACTTCGAGAACGCGGATATAGGCCATGTCGAGCATGTCGGCGATCTTTTCGATCGCGGGGCGCGTGACCCAACCATCCTGCTCCTGCGCCCGCATCAACAGCGGGATGACCGCGGATTGCTGACGGCCAGCGGGATATTTCTTGATCGTCTTTTCCGCCCGGAGCGCGTTCTCGTCATTGAAGGCGAACGCGGCAGGCTGGAATTGATCTTCGGCTAATCGACGAACGGACATTCTTCCTCACGCCTTGTCAGTTTATGGTCCCACACTGCGATGCCGTCAGAGACTTCATCTCGCATGCGTAGGCCGACTGGTCTTTTTGCAAAAACACAACGAACTTGCCGCCGTTCGGAACGGCGGCCTTGATTTCATAGCCCTTGGACAACAGGTCGCCCATCGAGGCCTTTGCTGCCGGCGGCTGCACCTCGCCCTGGCCCAGCTTCGGGCCCATTCCGCCGACGTCCTGGGCGACGGCCCCGGAGGCAGCAAGGAGAACTACAGCAGCAAGCGGCGGCAGCTTCATCAGCGGTCTACCTCACCGAACACGATGTCGAGCGAACCGAGCACGGCCGTCACGTCAGCGAGCATGTGGCCCTTGCAGAGGAAGTCCATCGCCTGCAGGTGGGCGTAGCCCGGTGCACGGATCTTGCAGCGGTACGGCCTGTTGCTGCCATCGGCGACGACGTAGACGCCGAATTCGCCCTTCGGCGCTTCGACGGCCGCATACACTTCGCCGGCCGGCACGTGATAGCCTTCCGTGTAGAGCTTGAAGTGGTGAATGAGCGCTTCCATCGAACGCTTCATCTCGCCGCGCTTCGGCGGAACGACCTTGCCGTCGATCGACGAGACCGGACCGGTCTTGGCACTGCCCATCAGGCGCTCGACGCACTGCTTCATGATGCGAACCGACTGGCGCATCTCGATCATGCGGATCAGGTAGCGATCGTAGCAGTCGCCGTTCTTGCCGATCGGAATGTCGAATTCCATATCGTTGTAACACTCGTAGGGCTGCGAGCGGCGCAGATCCCAGGCAGCGCCCGAACCGCGCACCATGACGCCCGAGAAGCCCCACGACCATGCGTCTTCCAGCGATACGACGCCGATATCGACGTTACGCTGCTTGAAGATACGGTTGTCGGTCAGCAGGCCTTCGATATCGTCGAGGATCTTTAAGAAGGGATCGCACCACTTCCCGATATCCTCGACCAGCTCCGGCGGGAGGTCCTGGTGAACGCCACCCGGACGGAAATAGGCTGAGTGCATACGGGCGCCGCAGGCGCGCTCATAAAACACCATCAGCTTTTCGCGCTCTTCGAAACCCCAGACCGGCGGCGTCATCGCACCGACGTCCATGGCCTGCGTCGTCACGTTCATGATGTGCGACAAGATTCGGCCAATTTCGGAGTAGAGAACGCGAATGAGCTGACCGCGAATCGGAATTTCGAGCTTCAGCATCTTTTCGACGGCGAGCGCGAAAGCGTGTTCCTGGTTCATCGGCGCGACGTAGTCGAGACGATCGAAATAGGGAACGGCCTGCAGGTAGGTCTTCGTCTCGATCAGCTTTTCAGTGCCCCGATGCAGAAGGCCGATATGCGGATCGACGCGCTCGATGATTTCACCATCGAGCTCAAGCACGAGACGCAGAACACCGTGCGCGGACGGATGCTCCGGTCCGAAATTGATCGTAAAATTGCGAACGTTATGTTCAGTCATAGCGACGCGCTCCGCGCTGGCAATTGGCATGAGACGAAAAGCAGAGAGGCTTCAAGAATCCGAGCCTCATCTTCACTTCGCCGCCTTCTCGTCTCCCGGCAGCACGTAGTCCGTGCCCTCCCAAGGGGACATGAAGTCGAAATTGCGGAATTCCTGCTTCAGTTCGACGGGTTCGTAGACAACGCGCTTGGCAGCATCGTCATAACGCACTTCGACGTAACCCGTCGTCGGGAAGTCCTTGCGCAGCGGGTGGCCCTCGAAACCGTAATCGGTGAGAAGACGGCGCAGGTCCGCATGACCGGAGAACGGAATGCCGTACATGTCCCAGGCTTCCCGCTCGAACCATTCGGCACCCTTATAAACGGCGGTTGCCGACGGCACCGGTTCGCCGTCAGCCACGGCAACCTTGACACGGATGCGCAGGTTTTGCTTCGGCGACAGCAGGTGATAGACGACATCGAAACGCTTTTCGCGCTGCGGCCAGTCTACACCGCAGATATCGATCATGCTGATGAAGCCGCAGCGTGCGTCGTCGCGCAGGAACGTCAGCAGCGCCAGAATCGTTTCCGGCGTCGCAGCGACGTTCAGCTCATCGTAGCTGATGGATGCATCGAGAAAGAGATCGCCGCGCATCTCGCGGAGATACGAAGACAATTCGCTCAAGGCTTCAGTCATGACAGTCCTCCGCCCTTAGCGCTCGATCGTTCCGGTTCGACGGATCTTCTTCTGCAGAAGCAGCACCCCGTAGAGCAGCGCTTCTGCCGTGGGGGGACAGCCCGGCACGTAGATATCGACAGGAACGACACGGTCGCAACCACGGACGACCGAATAGGAATAGTGATAGTAACCGCCGCCATTGGCGCAGGATCCCATCGAGATGACGTAGCGCGGCTCAGGCATCTGGTCGTAGACCTTGCGCAGCGCAGGCGCCATCTTGTTGGTCAGCGTGCCGGCAACGATCATAACGTCCGACTGGCGCGGCGAAGCGCGCGGAGCAACACCGAAGCGCTCCATGTCGTAACGCGGACCGGAAACCTGCATCAGGCCTTCGACGGCACAGCATGCCAGACCGAATTGCATCCACATCAACGAGCCCGTACGGGCCCAGGTGATCAGATCGCGGGTCGAGGTAACGAGAAAGCCCTTATCGGCCAGTTCATCGTTGATTTCGCCGAAGACGGCGCTGTCGCTGCCGATCGGCTTTCCCGTTGCCGGGTCGATGATGCCCTTCGGGTGTGGCGCGACGAGCGCCTTATCGCTTTGGGCTACTCCCATTCCAGGGCTCCCTTTTTCCATTCATAGATAAAGCCGATGGTCAGCACAGCGAGGAAGACCATCATGGACCAGAAGCCGAACCAGCCGATCGCGCCGAACGAAACGGCCCACGGAAAGAGGAAAGCGACTTCGAGGTCGAAGATGATGAAGAGGATTGATACCAAGTAGAAACGGATATCGAACTTCATGCGAGCGTCATCGAATGCGTTGAAGCCGCACTCGAAGGCCGAAAGCTTTTCGGAATCAGGCGCCTTGAAGGCAACGGCAAACGGCGCGATCAGAAGCGCCAGGCCGATTACAAGGGCGATACCAATGAAAATAGCGATCGGAATATAGGAACTGAGCAGTCCAGTCATCAGGTTCATCCCTGCTTGCGGGCTGCGCCAGGAAGGCGCAAGTGGGCAATTGCCCGGCAAGCGAACGTGCGTTGCAACACAGCCGTGGTTAGCGCAGCCAGCGCCACGGCGCAAGACTTTTAGAGCACCAATTCGACTGCCGAGGCGCGACATTATCAAGCAGATGCAATGATGTCGCGACAAATCCACACAAGTCGATTCAGACTGCATGCCAGCCCGTCGGATATTGCATGGCTCGCAACGAAAGACGAACTCCAAGCCAACGGAAAGATCGGAACCGGTGACCAAGCAGGCATGCAACAAGAAGAGAAAAACACCCTATCCGGGACGGAATGGCGCGAGTGACGGGGCTCGAACCCGCGACCTCCGGCGTGACAGGCCGGCACTCTAACCGACTGAGCTACACCCGCGCATGTTGGACCAAAGGACCGGATCAAGCACCAGGTGGTACCTTTTCTTGAAATGGCGCGAGTGACGGGGCTCGAACCCGCGACCTCCGGCGTGACAGGCCGGCACTCTAACCGACTGAGCTACACCCGCATTCATTTCAAGCATCCGGAAGCTTTCGCGTCCATGTCAAAGCAGCCTCGCCGCTTCGATGAGCGGCTAACTAAGGGGTTCGCATTTCAGTGTCAAGCAGCTTTAGAGACAAAACGATGACAGTCCGCGAATTGTTTTCGGGGCCTCAAATTCCATGGGCAAAATCGAAGTATTGTTAAGTGAGTGCCTGCCGAGCTGCGGGCAGGCAACCAACTCCCCAGCCCTCGCCTGCCCAGCCTGCGGTTTTCCACAGTTCAGAAATCGCCGAGACCAAAGCAAGGCGAGCAGCTCCACTCAAAAAAATCAAAAAATCTTCGCAAACACTCTTGCGGTTTGTCCGCGATCCGCATAGATCACGGCCACCGACGCGGCGGACCGAACCGGACCGTTCTCGCGAGGGCGATTAGCTCAGTTGGTAGAGCGCCTCGTTTACACCGAGGATGTCGGGAGTTCGAGTCTCTCATCGCCCACCATTCTTTCCGTTCATATCCGCGATGGCATTTGCTACTGGCAAAACGTCTTTCGCTGCCCGCGCCAGCAGACGCCTGCCGGCCAAGCGAAGACCACCGGATCTCAAGCGGCTGGGAGCCAAACGCGCGCCAGCAGGTTCACATCATTCTATGCCAAATTCGGCATTTACTCCGTTTTAATTGAGCGCGCGCAATATTGTTCTTATAAGTTGTCTGCCGCGCGAGCATGACGCTCTGCGGTTTCTCTCATACATATCTCTTATGCTTTTCGGCACGGCCAAAGGTCGCTGCAGGAAGTCCCCAGCATACCTTGCCTAAATAGTGACTGCCATGCTGGCCGGTGATCCGGCCCCTTCCCGCAGTTCATCGATGGTAAACACAGTGTCACGGTGGAGAGCATCTGGTGCAGCCCAATACGCACACGAATCTGGCCTTTCGCGTTGCAACGGTCTTGCAACAATTGGGTATCGAGGGGCTGCCGCGCAACTATGAGCTCGTGTTCGAGGCCATGACCGGCAATAGTCCGGATCTCGCCCGTGAACTCAGGTCGCTCGGCCCGGTCAAGACGCAGGATGCTCTGGATGCGATTTGCCGACGTTACCTGCCCCATCACTTCGAAGGCAGCCTACTCGAGGCGCGTTCCGGCCAGGTGCAGCAGGAGCTGCAGAGCATCCTCTCCCTGCTCAACGAGGAGAAGTCCGCTCTTACGCGTTACGGAAGTGTCATCAGCCAAGCTGCCCGAATTTTCGAAGCCAATGATGTGACAGACAAGGTCGCTCTCACGCAATCGTTGCAATCGGTGAGCTCGGCCACACACGCTCGCGAGGCACAAAGCTCAATGCTCGCCTCGAAGGTGGTGGAGAAATCGCAGAAACTTGAGGAGGTGCAGCGAGAGACCGCCGCGGCGAACGCTGCCAGATTTGTCGATACGGTGACCGGGCTGGGGAACCGCCGGGGGTTCAACAAGGAACTAGCCAAGATCTACGAGAAATCAGGGCTGCCTGATCTTTGTGGAATCGCCTTTGCGGACATCGACGGCTATGAGACGATTGCCGCCGTTCCGAACCTCCTCGAACCCGTCCTCAAGAAAATCGGCGAGCTGATCCAGGGGATCTCCAGCAAAGAAGACCTGGCCTGCCGCTTCGATCGCGGTCGCTTCGGTTTCGTTTTCCGAACCGCAGACGAGACGGAAATCATGCGGCTCATCGACAGGCTCCGCGATCGAATAAAGGGGCTTGCGGTGGTGCATCCAGTATCCGGAAAACGGGCCGCTGCGCTTTCATTCTCGGTCGGGATATGTATGTCGAAGGAGGCCCTGACTGCTGATGGCGTGATCGCATTCGCCGAGCAAGCGCTCGCTATGGCAAAGGCATCGGGCGGAGACAATGTCTCCATACATGGCGTGACGAATGTCTCGCACGTGCCGAAGGACTGGCTCATTTATCGATAGAATCAGACGTCGGCGATCTGCGTTGCGCCTTCCTCAGGAAGAAGCCTAGCCAACTTTACGTCGCACTGGCTATAAGGTGGTTCTCACGGGCCGCACGGTCCAATTGTACAAGCATCATCCGAGACATCATCATGAAAACACGCGCGGAACGGCAGGCACAACGGGCGAGCATGCCGAGGACCCAGCTTGCCGCTCATCACATGGAGAACGCAAGGCTGCTGCCGGATCGGGGCGAGTTGCTCTATCGTATCCCGAACGGCGGCATCGGTGTCGAAGTCGGAGCCGCCTTTGGGGAGTACACGGCAGAGATCCTCGAAAAGAACCGGCCAGCGCAGCTTTACCTGATCGATCCCTGGAGCATGGACCGCTATAGTTCGGGGCTCGATCAAATCCACACTCAATTCAAAGACCAGATCGAGAGCGGACAACTGCACCTGATGCAGGGCACATCGCTCGAAAAGCTCGCCGAGTTCGACGATGACTTCCTCGACTGGGCCTACATCGATACGGACCATTCCTTCGAGCTCACCTGGCAGGAACTCCTCCTTTGCGAGAAGAAAGTGAAACGAACGGGAAGAATCGCCGGGCACGATTTCTGCACCGGCAACACTGTGAAGCCGATCGTCTACGGCGTCGTCGAAGCGGTCACCAAATTCTGCAAGGATTATGGCTGGCAGTTCGAGTTCCTAACGGTCGAATCGCACGCGCATTTTTCCTACTGTCTCAAGCGTCTCTGACCTCAGGCCGTTCCGGTGTATTGCTCGTCGGTAACGCGTTCCATCCAGTCGGCGGCGCTGCCGTCAAGCGCTTCATGGATCGCGATGTGCGTCATCGCGGTATCGGGTGCGGCGCCATGCCAGTGTTTTTCGCCCGGCGCGAACCAGACCGTATCGCCGGCGCGAATTTCACGAAGGGGGCCGCCCTCGCTCTGCGCCAGGCCTTTTCCGGCGGTGACAAAGAGGGTCTGTCCCAGCGGATGGGTGTGCCATGCGGTTCGGGAACCTGGCTCGAAGGTGACGCTCACCACCCGCATCCGGGCCGGGCTCGGCGCATCCATCAATGGATCCTGGCGGACGGATCCCGTGAAATACTCTGCCGGCGCCTTCATCGAGGGTTGTGATCCGCAGGGTTTGATCTCCATCAGATTTTCCTTTCGAACTTGACCTGCCCGTCTGAGCCGACCGTAAGCCAAGCGTCCGCATCATCCAAGCGATGTATGGCTCGATCGTACAGCCTGTCCTGTTGACCAGCAGGCCTTCAGTCACCGGCCAGTGATACGACGTGTCCGACGACAGCGATATCTGGCAAATCGGTCGCCGACCGCGCCGTTTGCGTCGCTCTTCGCCAGAATTGGCAACGCTTGGCAGATGCCGCCCTATCTCGGCTGCAGACGCTTGCTCCCTGCCTGGGCGACTGCTAGTGCCTGGCATTTCATCACGCGGAGGATTTCCATGAAACAGCATTCTTTCGGTCACCTGCCCCACACCGTCACGAATATCGGCTTCGGCGCATGGCAGATCGGCGGCGCCTGGGGCGATGTCAGCGAAGCCGACGGTCGCGATGCGCTGAATGCGGCGCTCGACGCCGGCATGACCTTCATCGATACCGCCGACGTTTACGGCGATGGCCGGTCGGAAAAGATCATTGCCGACGTTCTCGATAGCCGCGGCGGCGAACGGCCGATGGTTGCGACCAAGGCAGGTCGGCGGCTCAATCCGCATGTTGCCGACGGCTACACCAAGGCCAATCTCGAAGGCTTCATCGATCGCAGCCTGAAGAATCTGCGCGTCGACAGCCTCGACCTCGTGCAATTGCATTGCCCGCCGACCGAGGTGCTTTATCGCCCGGAGGTCTTCGAAGGCCTGAATGAGTTGCAGAAGGCCGGCAAGATCAGAGGCTACGGCGTCAGCGTCGCAAAAGTCGAGGAAGCGCTGAAGGCGATCGAGTATCCTGGCGTCGTCAGCATCCAGATCATCTACAACCTCTTCCGCCAGCGGCCCGATCACCTGTTCTTCCAGGAGGCGCGACGAAGGAACATCGCGGTCATCGCCCGCGTGCCGCTCGCAAGCGGGCTGTTGTCCGGGAAGATCTCTCGCGAGACGAAGTTTGCGAGCGACGATCACCGCAATTTCAATCGCCACGGCGAGGCCTTCGACGTCGGCGAGACATTTGCCGGCGTTCCCTTCGAGGTCGGCCTGCAGGCTGTGGAGGAAGTGCGCAAGCTCGTGCCGGCCGGCGCAACAATGGCGGCCTTCGCGCTGCGCTGGATCCTGATGAGCGATTCGGTAACCGTCGTCATCCCCGGCGCACGCAACGCCGAACATGCACGCGCCAACGCAGCAGCTGCTGGCCTCGCGCCGCTATCGCATGAAGTGATGGACGCAACACGCGAGATCTACGAGCGGCTGGTCGCTCCCTATGTCCACCAGCGCTGGTAAGACGACCACAAGAAAAAATGGCCGGGCTAAGACCCGGCCATTCTGTTTCCTTGATAGATCAATCTCAGTTCGTGCCGACGAGATTGACCGGGAAGAACAGGGTTTCACCCGAGGAATCGTCGACGCCGTCATTGTCCGTGACCGCGTAGGCCTTGCCGGAGGCATCGAAAGCGAAGCCTTCTAGCTTGTCGAGAACATAGCCGTTGGTGGCGGCCTTTAACTCCGGAAGGAAGTCGTGAGCCTCAGTCTTCTTGACCACCGGCAACTCGCCGCCCAACTTGGCGGGCTTCAGATCTGATATCGCCACCTTGTAGAGTTTCTTCAGCTTTGCCGCGTCACCGACGAGATTGTCGCGTTCGATGATGTAGACGCTGTCGCCGTGAGCGGAGATTTCGGAAAGACCGACCCACCCCCCTTCGGACTTGTCGAGCGGGTAGCGGACGGCACCCCACTCCTTGCTCTTCGCATTGTAGGAAACGAGTTTGACAAAGCCCTTCTCGTCATCCTTCCACTCACGCTGAACGGCCATCCAGAGCGTCGCGTCGTCGCCGGAGCCGACGATCGTCACGCCTTCAAAGCCGTAGCGGATTTCGTTAGCCGCCAGCTCCTTCGGAAGTGCTATCTCTTCCTTGATCTCGCCCTTTGGGTTGACGTGATAGAGAGCGTGCGGCACCAGCTTCTCACTGTTGCCTTCCGACGCCAGCCAGATCCAACCCTTTTCATCGACAGCCACACCCTCGATGTCGAGCTTCTGTGCCGGCTGGCCGTCGCGCTTCACGGTCAGCGCCTCGGTGATCACGGCTGGCTCCTTGGTTACGTCGATCGTGTAGATCGTCGGCTGCATGCCGAGCACGCTGTCGCTGACCGCAATCAGCTGGCCTGGCTTTTCCGGAACGGCAGCAAGGCCGGAGAGCGCCGAAAAGCCAACCGGGTTGCCGTCCTTTTCGGCGGCAACGATCTTCGGATAGGCGATCTCACCCTCGGCAAGTTCATAGATCATCACATGCGACCGCGGGCCACTATCCTTGCCGAGATCGACTTCGTTGGCGGTGGCGAGAAGATTGCGCGACGGAACGGCGACAGCGCCCTCAGGTGAAACGCCGGACGGAAGGATCTGGACGAGTTGAGGCACGGCACCGGTATCCTTGTAGACGCCGACGACGGAGGCGCGCTCCGCGAGCAGGAGTATATATTTCTGACCTCCGATCGTTGCCACTTCCAGGCCTTCCGGCTCGACACCCTTGGCGGATGAACGCTTGTCCGGATAATGACCGATATTGGCAACGGCGCGTTCGAAGGAGGCACCGGACTCATAGAGTACCTTGCCGGTTGTGTCGAAAATCGTGAAACCGCGCGAACCGCCTTGATAGTCGCCTTCGTTGGCGACGACCAGACGATCATTGTCGAGCCACTTCACAGCGTCAGGCTCGCGTGCGACGTTCTTGAGCTCACCGGCAAACTTCAGCGCGCCATCGCGCTTGGTGTCGATGCCTGCAAGATCGACGCTGCCCGCGGAGAAGTGCGTCTTCACAGACGCAGTTACCGCGTCAATGATGACGATTTCGTTGTTTTCCTGAAGGGTCAGGGCGATCTCGTTCTGATCGTTGAGGGAGACGAATTCCGGTTCCGGATCGTCGGCCGCGATCCCGGCAAGTCCGCTCAGCGCGACGTGCTTGATCGAGCCGCAATCAACCGTGCCATCCTTGACCTGGAATACGACCAGGTCGCCGGCTGGCAGCTGCGGAATCTTGCCGTCGTTCACCTCTCCGTCACGCTCGTTCTCGATTGCGATCGTGCCGAGGGTCTTGTCCTTGTTGAGCGCGATGGAATCCGGCTGACCGCCAAGATCACAGGTGCTCTCGATCTTCTTGGTGGCAACGTCAACGATCGCCAGGCGCCCCGAGGGCTTTGCCTTGCTCTTCGACGTATTGACCGCAACCAGCACCTTGCCCGCAGCGGATGTCACGGATGTCGGCTCGCCGTCCATCATAAGCGCCCCACCGGCCTTTGGTGCCTTGGCGTCTGAGATATCGACAAAGCCGATCGCACCGAGCGGGCTATCGCTGTAGATCAGCGTCATGCCGTCGTCAGTGGCCGTAATGATTTCCGCCGACGTGGCCGAAAGCTTGTCTTTTCCCTCCGGCAGGTTGGATGCCACCGGGAAGGTTGCGATGCGGTTGAAAACGGGCTCTGCGGCGGCCGGAAAGGCCGCCGTCGTCAGAAGCACGGCAACAACCGCTGTCTTGCGCGAAAATATTGTCATGAAATCCCCCATGAATTCAAACACAGGGTTTTTGCGGGTCGGGCATGACAGCGCAATGACACCTGCGCCGTATTCCGGCTGCGTTAGCCGGCCCCCCGCTCCTTTTTCATTTCGTTCCGCATGATGAAGAGCGATGCCCCGAGGATCAGCAGCGCACCCAACCAGAGATAACCGGTCGGGGCATAGCCGAAGACCAGCCAGCCGGCGAAAACATTCAGGGGAAGCTTCAGATCGTCGAAAGGCTGGATGTAGGCGGCATCGGCCGTGCTGTAGGCGAGCGTCAGGAAATATTGGGCCATGACGGTCAGCAGACCTGCCACGACAAAAAGGAGAAGCGTCAGGCCGGAGGGAATGCTGAGGCCGGCGGCCACAGCCAAGCCGCCGTTGATCGGAGTGAGGAGTGCCAGCAGCCAGACGGTGATGGTTTCGGGCCGTTCCACTCCGGTGAGACTCTTGGTGATCAGCGACGAGGCGCCCCACAGAAGGGCAGAGAGGATCGGCAAAAACGCCGCCCAACTGAAGCTATCGGACCATGGCTGCAGGATGATCATCGCTCCGACGAAGCCGGTACCGGTCGCTGCCCACCTCGCGGGACCGATATATTCACCAAGGAAGATGCGTGCACCCATGATGATGAAGAACGGCGAGGTCATCACCAACGCAATCGCCTGCCAGATCGGTACGGACGCGAGTCCTGCGACCCAGGTCGTCACGCCGAATGCCGCAAAGGCAACGCGCACGACATGGCGCCAGGGATAGCGCGTTCGCATCGCCCCGAGGCCGACGCGCCGGAAAAAGGGCAACGAGAAGACCAATGCAATGGCATACTGCCAGAAGGCTGCCGAGGCCGAGGGAAAGGCGAGCTTCATCGTCAGCCACTGTGTGAGGACATTGAGGATCGAGAAGGCAATGCCCGCGGCGACCATCCAGGCAGCACCGACCATTGCACGCGAGGCAGAAGATATCTGGAAAGTCTGATTCATGTCTTTCATCCGAAACCAACACAAATCAGGACGCATGAGCGCGATGTCACGGCAAGGACAGATTTCGCCCTCGCCCGCTCCGCTCATTCTCTTTCATCCGGACTGTAACCGTCGGCTCCGGAGTTGCACCGGATCTGCTGACCCTTTCGGCAGATCGGCCGAAAGACGCTCGCGGGCTTGAGCCGAAGCTCTTACCGCCGGTGGGGACTTTCACCCCGCCCTGAGAACAACCATTTCATAGGACGTGCTTCGTGTGCCGACAAGTCCGCGAAAAGCAAAAAGGGTTCGGCCGTGGCCGAACCCTTCGAAACTTACACCGCCGGTCTGGTGGTCCGGCCGCCAAGCAAATTCATATCAGCCGTTTACGGCGTCCTTCAGGCCCTTGCCGGGCGTGAACTTCGGCACGTTGCGAGCCGGAATATCGACTTCAGCGCCGGTGGACGGGTTGCGGCCCTTCGTGGCAGCGCGATGGGAAACGGTGAAGCTACCGAAACCAGCGAGACGAACGTCGCCCTTGCCCTTCAGTTCAGCCTGGACGACTTCGAAAACAGCATCAACTGCGGAAGCAGCGTCGGTCTTCGAGAGTCCTGCCTTTTCGGCAACTGCGGACACGAGTTCATTCTTGTTCATGTTTCCACCCCTTTCTAAATGGTTCGAAACGACTCAAATCTATAAGCTAGGCGCAGAACGGAGTTCATCAGGCCCGCCGCACCCCAAAGACCCTGCAAATCAAGGAAATGCAAGCGTCTGCGTGTCGATTTCACAAAAAAAGGCTGGCGAAAACGCCAGCCTTTTCAGGGTTTTTAAGCAATTGGGCGCGAATGTGGCAAACATGGCTCAGTGAGCTATGGTTGCACCCGTTTCGTCGAGCCCTTCGACCGTTGCAATGACCGGCGTTTCCACCGTGCCATCCCACTCGATCGGCTCTGGTCTGCGGACCAGCGCATGCTTGATCACCTCGCCCATGCGGGACACCGGGATGATCTCCATGTTGTTCTTCACGTTGTCCGGAATCTCCGCCAGATCCTTGGCATTTTCTTCCGGGATCAGCACCTTCTTGATGCCGCCGCGAAGCGCTGCAAGCAGCTTTTCCTTCAGACCGCCGATCGGCAGCACGCGGCCGCGCAGCGTGATTTCACCGGTCATCGCGACGTTCCTGTCGACCGGGATACCGGTCATGATCGAGACGATCGCGGTTGCCATGGCGACACCGGCCGACGGGCCATCCTTCGGCGTCGCGCCTTCCGGCACGTGCACGTGGATGTCGCTCTTGTCGAAGAGCGGTGGCTGGATGCCGAAATCGACTGCGCGCGAGCGCACATAGGATGCCGCTGCGGAAATCGATTCCTTCATGACTTCCTTCAGGTTGCCGGTAACGGTCATGCGACCCTTGCCTGGCATCATCACGCCTTCGATCGTCAGCAGTTCGCCACCGACTTCCGTCCAGGCAAGACCGGTTACAACGCCGACCTGATCTTCGCGTTCGGCTTCGCCATGGCGGAAGCGCGGAACGCCCAGATAGTCGTCAATGTTCTCTGCGGTCACATGAACGGACTTCGTCTTGCCCTTGATGATCTCGGTGACCGCCTTGCGGGCGAGCTTCATCAATTCGCGTTCGAAGTTACGAACACCGGCTTCGCGGGTATACTGCTGGCTGATCGCCATCAGCGCATCGTCGCTGACCGAGAATTCGTTCGGCTGCAGCGCGTGTTCCTTGATCGCCTTCGGCAGCAGGTGCCGCTTGGCGATCTCGCGCTTTTCGTCTTCGGTGTAGCCGGCGATACGGATGACTTCCATGCGGTCCATCAAAGGTGCAGGAATGTTCAGCGTGTTCGCCGTCGTGATGAACATCACGTCCGACAGGTCGTATTCGACTTCCAGGTAGTGATCCATGAAGGTCGAGTTCTGAGCCGGATCCAGCACTTCGAGCAGAGCCGACGACGGATCGCCACGGAAATCCTGGCCCATCTTGTCGATTTCATCGAACAGGAAGAGTGGATTGGACTTCTTTGCCTTCTTCATCGACTGGATGACCTTGCCGGGCATCGAACCGATGTAGGTGCGGCGGTGACCGCGGATTTCGGCTTCGTCACGAACGCCGCCAAGCGCCATGCGGACATACTCACGGCCGGTCGCCTTGGCGATCGACTGGGCAAGCGAGGTCTTGCCGACGCCCGGAGGGCCGACGAGGCACAGGATCGGACCCTTGATCTTGGTCGCGCGAGCCTGAACAGCCAGGTACTCGACGATGCGCTCCTTGACCTTGTCGAGACCGAAGTGATCGGCTTCGAGAATCTTCTCGGCGTTGTTGAGGTCTGACTTGATCTTCGACTTCTTGCCCCACGGAATACCCAGCAGCCAGTCGAGGTAGTTGCGGACCACGGTCGCTTCAGCAGACATCGGGCTCATCTGCCGCAGCTTTTTCAGCTCGGCATCGGCCTTTTCGCGGGCTTCCTTGGACAGCTTCGTCTTCGTGATGCGCTCTTCCAGTTCGGCCATCTCGTCGCGGCCTTCCTCGCCGTCGCCGAGTTCCTTCTGGATCGCCTTCATCTGCTCATTCAGGTAGTACTCGCGCTGGGTCTTCTCCATCTGGCGCTTGACGCGCGAGCGGATGCGCTTCTCGACCTGCAGAACCGAAATCTCGCCTTCCATGAAGCCGAGCGCCTTTTCGAGGCGAGCCTTGACGCTGGTGGTTTCCAGCATCTCCTGCTTTTCGGTGATCTTGATCGACAGATGCGAAGCGACCGTATCGGCGAGCTTCGAGTAGTCGTCGATCTGGCTGGCCGCCCCGACAACTTCCGGCGAGATCTTCTTGTTGAGTTTTACGTAGCTCTCGAATTCGGAGACAACCGAACGGCTCAGAGCTTCGAGTTCGACCGGATCGTCCTGCGGCTCTTCGAGAACATGACCGAGGGCTTCATAGAAATCCTCGCGATCGGTGTAGGCATCGATCTCGGCGCGTGCGCGACCTTCGACCAGGACCTTGACGGTGCCATCAGGCAGCTTCAGCAACTGCAATACGTTGGCGACGGTGCCGACATTGTGGATGGCGGACGGTTCCGGATCGTCATCGCTCGCGTTGATTTGTGTGACGAGCATGATCTGCTTGTCCGATCCCATGACCTCCTCCAGCGCACGGATCGACTTCTCGCGGCCGACGAACAGCGGCACGATCATATGCGGGAAGACGACGATGTCGCGCAGGGGCAAAACCGGATATGCGATGCTCGCAGCTGACGTTTTCTTCGTCATTTTATTTCCTTTCCATCGTCCCGTTGCCGGGCTCTTCTGGCGCGGCCACTAGAACCGGGCCGCACTCCACTTGAGACACAAGTGGAGGTTCTGACTATGCTTTTCAAGCTGCGCCATGGCCGGTGTCCCCTCGGACATGACAGCTATGCTACAACGGAACACCTTCACTCTGGAGCGCCAGGCTGGACCGGCGCTTGCCACTTCCGCGCCGGCTAACACACAAGACCGAAACACACCAAACGGAATCATTCCATAATTGCCACGGACGTGGGAATCCGCAACGGCCGCAGAGGCGCTTTCCGACCTCTTTAGCAAGATTTATCAGGGTCGTGCACTGGTTTTCAAATAGAAAGGGGCCTGCCGACGGCAAGCCCCTCAAATTCACGGTTCGTATCGTCAAGATATCTCTAACGTCTCACGCCGAAGCGTTGGCCTTCTCGTCCTGTCGATCGGCGTAGATGTAAAGCGGACGGGCAGAGCCGCGTGCCACTTCCTCGGAGATGACGACTTCACGTACGCCTTCCAGCGCCGGCAGTTCGAACATCGTATCAAGCAGGATCTTCTCCATGATCGAGCGAAGGCCGCGAGCGCCGGTTTTGCGCACGATCGCCTTGCGGGCGATCTCGCGAAGAGCATCCTCGTGGAAGGTCAGTTCCACGTCTTCCATCTCGAACAGGCGCTGGTACTGCTTGATCAGCGCATTCTTCGGCTCGGAAAGGATCTGGATCAGCGCATCCTCGTCGAGATCCTCAAGCGTCGCCAAGACCGGCAGACGGCCGATGAACTCAGGGATGAGACCGAACTTGACCAGATCTTCCGGCTCTAGTTCACGCAGGACTTCGCCGACACGGCGGTCGTCTGGAGCCTTCACCGTTGCACCGAAGCCGATCGAGGTCTTCTCGCCGCGGGCAGAAATGATCTTGTCGAGGCCGGCAAAGGCGCCGCCGCAGATGAACAGGATGTTCGTCGTGTCGACTTGCAGGAATTCCTGCTGCGGATGCTTGCGGCCGCCCTGCGGGGGCACCGAGGCAACCGTGCCTTCCATGATCTTCAGAAGCGCCTGCTGAACGCCCTCACCCGAAACGTCGCGGGTGATCGACGGGTTGTCGGACTTGCGGGAAATCTTGTCAACTTCGTCGATGTAGACGATGCCGCGCTGGGCCCGCTCGACATTGTAGTCTGCAGCCTGCAGCAGCTTCAGGATAATGTTCTCGACGTCCTCGCCGACATAGCCGGCTTCGGTCAGCGTCGTCGCGTCGGCCATCGTGAAGGGAACGTCGATGATACGGGCGAGCGTCTGGGCAAGATAGGTCTTGCCGCAGCCGGTCGGGCCGACCAGCATGATGTTCGACTTCGACAGTTCGACTTCGCTATTCTTCGTGGCATGCGCGAGGCGCTTGTAATGGTTGTGAACGGCAACCGACAGGATCTTCTTCGCCTGGCGCTGACCGATGACATATTCGTCGAGTACCTTGATGATGTCCTGAGGCGTCGGGACACCGTCACGGGACTTGACCATCGAGGACTTGTTCTCCTCGCGGATGATGTCCATGCACAATTCGACGCATTCATCGCAGATGAAAACGGTCGGTCCGGCAATAAGCTTCCGGACTTCGTGCTGGCTCTTTCCGCAGAAGGAGCAGTACAGGGTGTTCTTAGAGTCGCCGCCGTTGCTGCCGCTGACTTTGCTCATATCACTTTCCTTCCAGCACGCCGCATTTCAAGGTGAAATAACGGTCCACTCATTGGCCTGCTCCATGCTTGGAGCCCCAGCCGGCCAAGGCCGTTAAGGGGTACGAACCGGTCCAAACTATGCTGTCCTGGCTCCGGCGGCAACGAATTCCCCTTCGACTGCCGATGCTATGTCATAAGAATTCAACATAGCATTAATACTTGAGATTGCCGCACCCGCCACCGGGTTTCTTCCCTTGTTCGATCACAAATGAGATAGAACTGTGGCGGATACAACACCATCCCTACTTCTCACTAGGCGGCATCACCTTCCATCTCGACACGCGATGTCAGGACCTTGTCGATCACACCCCAGGCCCGGGCCTCGTCCGCATCCATGAAGTGGTCGCGATCAAGGGTCTTTTCGACTTCCTCGTAGGTTCGACCGGTGTGCTTGACGTAAACTTCGTTGAGGCGGCGCTTCATCTTCAGAATATCGCGCGCGTGACGCTCGATATCCGATGCCTGGCCCTGGAAGCCGCCCGATGGCTGATGCACCATGATGCGGGAGTTCGGAGTGGCAAAGCGCATGTCCTTGTGGCCGGCAGCCAGCAGCAGCGAGCCCATGGAGGCGGCCTGGCCGATGCAGAGCGTCGAGACCGCCGGCTTGATGAACTGCATCGTATCGTAGATCGCCATGCCCGCTGTTACAACACCGCCCGGAGAATTGATGTAGAGCGCGATTTCCTTTTTCGGGTTTTCAGCCTCGAGGAAAAGGAGCTGGGCGCAAACGAGCGTCGCCATGTGATCCTCGACCGGACCCGTCAGGAAGATGATGCGTTCCTTGAGCAGGCGCGAATAGATGTCGTAGGAGCGTTCACCGCGGTTGGTCTGTTCCACGACCATCGGCACGAGGGCCATAGCGGTATCGACTGGGTTTCTCATGTGCGTCCTTTGTCAACGTCTGCCGGCTATGGCCGGGAATCAAAGAAAATGCCTTATCCCTACATAGAGCTTCCCTGCCCTCCTCTTCAAGACGCGCTGATGGATAACGTTAAGAGGGGCCGGTGCAATGCGAACAACTTTTCGCCCGATGTGGAGTCATTCTTGCAAATCGCCTCAAAGAGCGAGCGGCGATCACGCTGTCGCACAGCTTTTGTCGGCGTCAGGATGAACGAATTCTGAATCCGTTTACGACTGTGCGGCGTTTACAGACCAGAAAGCCTAACGACAAGTCCGCACAAAAATGCACCGACGGGCCAAGCGCAATTAATGAAGTTGCCAGTTTCTTCCGAAAGAATGCGCGCAATGCAAGGGGTATTGCCGTGTTCAATATTACGACTGGATTAGCCATTTGGTGCTCGGAAGCCATGACGCTCGCGCTTGTAGCGTTCATGGCCTGGCGCCACAATGTCCGAAACAAGACCTATTTCTATTGGGGAATGGGTTTTCTTCTTAGCGGCGTGGGTTTTGCAATGGTGGCCCTGCGCGGGCAGATACCCGACATTCTCTCCATCGAAATCGGCAACGCGATCGCGCTATGTGGGCAGAGCGCGTGGGTTGTCGGATATCTGGCGCTCGACCGTCGCAAGGTCGAATGGTGGGCGCTGCTGCCCCCACTCGTATGGCTCGCAGGCGTCTTCCTGCCGTGGGTCAACGACGACTACACCAATCGCGTCATTCTCTACAACCTGGCCTCAGCCACCGGCGCGACAGCGCTAGCAATGGCTGTATGCACGGCCGCCCCGCGCAACGAGGGCTCGAGAAGCAAACTGGGCGCTATTTTTGTAATCCAGAGTCTCTTGTGCTTCGGCACGGCGATGGCAATGGCGATCATTGGCCCCACCGAGGCGGAAGCCGCCAATTTTGCGGGCGCCGCCGCTATGGCGACAGGCTTTCTGCTGACTTTGGCGTGCGCCCTCACCTGCCTTGTCATCATGGAACGATCGGAGAAGCACCTTCGCATGCTCAGCCTGACCGATTCACTGACGGGTGTCTTGAACAGACGAGGCCTTTTCGGCCGGTTCGATGCCATTCAGGAGAGCGCATTCCAAAACAACCGCCAGGTCGCCGTGCTGCTCTTCGACCTCGATCATTTCAAACGCGTCAACGATCGGTTCGGCCATCAGGCTGGCGACATCGTACTGACTGTCTTCGCGCGCATGGCCCGACAGTTTGTTCCTGCCGGTGCCTTCGGCCGCATGGGCGGCGAGGAGTTTGCTGCCTTCGCGACGGTGGCCGACCAGACCGAGGCGGAAGCGCTCGCAGAATTGATCCGCGCCGAATTCTGCCGGGTCCCGGTGAGCACCGGGGATGCGATCATTCCAGCAACGGTCAGCACCGGCGTCGCTCTTGCCTCTGCGATCGAGGCCAACAGGGACAAGCTGGTTTCGGCGGCCGATCGCGCGCTGTATGCCGCCAAGGCCGCCGGCCGCAACTGCACCGTCATCTTCGGTGAAGCCGAAGCTGCGGCACCGCCGCCTCCGGAACCAGATCAAACAAGTGGCGAACTCGTCCCCACGCTCGACGACCAGATTCACGCGCTTCGTCGCGTCGGCTCACTGTCTTGAGGTTGAACCCATCTTTTCGAGGCTTGGCAAATCCGCTAAGCCTCGAGGCATGATGATCCCACCTTTTCTTTCCATCGATCCCGCCACGCGTCACGTCTCCCTCGACGCAAGCAATCCGGCTTTCTACAGCGATCCGAACGCCGTTTACGCCGCTTTGCACGTACACTGCCCCACATTCTACTGGGAGCAGCAGAAGCAATGGTTTTTCACCGGCTACGACCATGTCAACAGCCTGCTTCGCGACCGTCGCTTCGGCCGCCAGATCCTGCATATCGCCACGCGCGAGGAGCTTGGCCTTCCTGAGCCGGATCAGCACGTGGCGAATTTCGATCTCGCCGAACGATACTCCTTGCTTGAGCTGGAGCCACCCGAGCACACCCGTCTTCGAACGCTCGTCAACCGCGCTTTTGTCTCTCGCCACGTCGAGAGGATGAAGCCGGAGCTTGCCGAGCTCGCCAACAAGCTCATCGACGGCTTCGAGAAAAACAACGAAGTCGAGCTGCTTTCGGCATTTGCCGATGTTATCCCGGTGACGATGATCGCCCGCATGATCGGCATTCCGGAGGAAATGGGACCGCAGCTCCTGAAGTGGTCGCACGCCTATATCCGCATGTATCTCTTCGGCCGCACCCGCGAGGACGAGGATGGCGCCGAACGGGCCGCGAAGGAATTCTCGGATTATGTGAAGACGGCCATCGCGCAGCGCCGCGCCAATCCGCGGGACGACCTGCTGACGCACATGATCCACACGGAGCACAAGGGCCAGTACCTGTCCGAGGACGAACTTGTCTCGACGACGATCGTGCTACTCAATGCCGGTCACGAGGCGACGGTCCACCAGATCGGAAACTCGGCCCGCATCATCTTGGAAAGCGGGCGCGATCCGGCCGCTCTCTTCAAGGACGAGGCGACGACCGAACGAACGGTGGAAGAGTCCTTGCGTATCTGCGCGCCGGTTCACATCTTCCAGCGTTGGGCGCTGGAACCTGTCGAAATCGACGGTATTTCGTTCAAACGAGGCGACAAGGTGAGCCTCATTCTGGCCGCAGCCAATCTCGACCCGGCGAAGTACAGCGATCCGCTAACGTTCAAGCCTGACCGGAACGAGGCTCCCAACCTCTCCTTTGGCGCGGGCATCCATTTCTGCATCGGGGCGCCGCTGGCAAGACTGGAACTGAACGTCGTCCTGCCAATTCTCTTCGAGCGGCTGCCAGGGCTCAGGCTCGCCCATACACCGATGGTGAAGGACGTCTACCACTTCCACGGGCTGGATCGCCTGGATCTCGCCTGGTAGGCCACCGATAAAAGAACCCGCGCTCCGGAGAGAGCGCGGGCTTTATCGTCGCTTTCTGGCGCCTTATGGCAATGCGCGCTATTCCGCAGCCTGCAGAGCCGGCACGCCGTCTATCGGTTCCGGCGGCAGCTTGCCGGCCATGGCAGCAGCAAACTTCGTCTGGTCAAGTTCATTTTCCCAGCGGGCGACAACGACCGTCGCAACGGCGTTGCCGACAAAATTCGTCAGCGCGCGGCATTCCGACATGAAGCGGTCGATACCGAGGATCAGCGCCATGCCGGCAACGGGAACCGAGGGTACCACGGAGAGCGTCGCGGCAAGCGTGATGAAGCCGGCGCCGGTGATGCCGGCAGCACCCTTCGAGCTCAACATCGCAACCAGCAGAAGCAAGATCTGGTCTGCCAGGGTCAGCGGCGTGTCCGTCGCCTGAGCGATGAAGAGGGCCGCGAGCGTCATATAGATGTTCGTGCCGTCGAGGTTGAAGGAATAGCCCGTCGGAATGACGAGACCGACGACCGAGCGCTTGCAGCCTGCCTGTTCCATCTTCGCCATGAGACCGGGAAGGGCCGCTTCCGAAGAGGACGTGCCGAGTACCAGCAGCAACTCCTCCTTGATGTAGCGGATCAGAGCCAGGATCGAGAATCCGTTGTACCGGGCAACAGCACCGAGAACGACGAGGACGAAGAGCAGCGACGTCAGGTAGAAGGTCCCGATCAGCATTGCCAGATTTGCAATTGAGCCGATGCCGTATTTGCCGATCGTGAAGGCCATGGCGCCAAAAGCGCCGATCGGAGCAGCCTTCATCAGGACCGCGACCAGCTTGAAGACCGGTGCCGTCAGGGCCTGCAGAAAATCGACGACCGGACGGCTGCGATCGCCGACCATGGCGAGCGCGATGCCGAAGAGGACCGAGAAGAACAGCACCTGAAGAATGTCGCCGTCGGCAAAGGCACCAACGATCGTGTTCGGAATGATGTTCATCAGGAAGCCCGTGACAGTCGTGTCATGAGCCTTCGCCGCGTAGCTTGCCACGGCCTTGGCATCCAGCGTTGCCGGATCGATATGCATGCCGGCGCCGGGCTGTATGACGTTGGCGACCAGCAGACCGACCGCCAGGGCCAGCGTCGAAAAGACGAGGAAGTAAAGCATGGCCTTGCCAGCAACGCGCCCAACCTTCTGCAGATCGGACATGCCGGCGATGCCGGTCGCGACCGTCAAGAAGATGACGGGGGCGATGATCATCTTGACGAGCTTGATGAAGGCATCGCCGAGTGGCTTCAGAGCGGTGCCTATGTCGGGATAGAAATGGCCGAGCAGGATACCAGCACAGATGGCGGCAAGAACCTGCACGTAGAGAAGCCGATAGAAGGGAACCTTGCCGCGCGGCTGCGCGACTGGAAGTGCTGCACCCATGATGTCCTCCATGTGCCCCAAAACCAACGTGGCCTCCCGGGGCGATTGCGTTACCAAGTCAACAGCCCACACGGCTGTTTGCGGAGGTTTTGCAACATGCGTGCCAACTCATGGACAGCGGCTTTACATTATTGATTTATAATCATTTTTTCTCGGAGGCCGTTCGTAGGATCGAAGACGTGCGCGTATTTTCGCACAAATTGATTTGACCTGAGTGCGAAATTACGCACACATTGCATGATGCTTCAGTCGTCATCGATGTCAGGCTTGGGCTCTTTCGACCGTGTCCGCCGTCGGGCACGGCGAGTGTGGATTCTGTTTGCCTCCGTTTCAGCCGCGCTCATCCTTGCCGCTCTGTTTGGTGCTGATGTTTATGGGCGACGCTCCGCCATTGACGCGATTGAGGGTCAAAGCCGAACCGACGCCAACCTCAAGGTCGCACTCCTCAACGCAGTCCTGGAGAGACCTCGCGCGCTACCGCTGCTTCTTGCGGAGGACCAACAGGTTCTCGATGGCCTCTCCTCCAAAGGCAACGATGCGATCGACATATTGAACCGGAAGCTTGAGCGACTCGTCACGGGAACACAGGCCGCTGTGCTCTACGTCATCGGCCCCAATGGCATCGCCGTATCCTCGAGCAATTGGCGGGAACCGATCAGTTTCGTCGGCAACGACTACACCTTCCGCGACTACTTCCGAAAGGCTATGGAAGAAGGAACCGCCGAGCATTTTGCCCTGGGCAGTGTCAGCAAGCGCCCTGGCCTCTACATTTCCCGACGTGTGGGCAGTGCTGCTGCGCCGCTTGGTGTGGTCGTCGTGAAGCTTGAGTTCGACCGGCTTGAGAGTGACTGGCGCGACACGCATCGCCCGGTTTATGTCACGGATGATCGCGGCGTCGTTCTGATCACCAGCATTCCCTCCTGGCGCTTTATGATGAACAGGCCTGTGCCGGAGGCCGACCTTGCTGCCATACGCGACAGCCTGCAGTTCGGCGATGCGCCGCTGGCGACATTGCCGATCATGCGCCCACAGCCCATCGACGCCGAAGCATCGCTTGTTTTCGCCGTTCTTCCCGGTGGTGGCGAGGGTCAGTATCTGCGCCTCGCGACACCAGTCCCCACCACCCCATGGCATCTCGAATACCTTGTGCCCACCGACGCGCCGGTCGCGGCCTCGGTTCGTGAAATTCGGCTGATGTCCCTGGCCGTCCTTCTGCCCCTTCTCGCCATCGCAGCGCTAATTCTGTGGAGACGCCAGGCGGCTGCGACAAAGATCGCGGAAGAACAGGCCATGCGCGAAGAACTGGAGCGGCGGGTGGTTGAGCGAACAGACGATCTCAGCCGGGCACGCGACAGTCTGCAAGCCGAGATCTCCGACCATCGGGAAACGGAAGCAAGGTTGCAGATCGTCCAGCAGGAGCTAGTGCAGGCAAACCGGCTCGCAATCCTCGGCCAAGTGGCCGCAGGCGTTGCTCATGAGATCAATCAGCCGGTCGCGACCATACGTGCCTACGCAGACAATGCCCGCGTCTTTCTGGAGCGCAAGCAAACCAATCCGGTCGACGAAAACCTCGAGGCGATCGCCGGCCTCACCGAAAGGATCGGCGCGATTACCGAAGAATTGAAGGCATTCGCGCGCAAGGGCCGAGTGGCGCCGGAGCCCGTGGAATTGCGTAGCGTCATTGATGGGGCTGTCGTCCTGCTGAAAAGCCGATTTGCCGGCCAGCTGGAAGCGCTCGATATTCGGCCGCCGCCCGCAGGGTTATGTGTGCTCGGCAACCGGATCCGGCTTGAGCAGATTCTGATCAACCTCTTCCAGAACGCCTTGGAAGCCCTTGATGGGCGCACCGACGCGAAGGTCGACGTCTCTGTGACCGAGACGCATGATGAGGTTGCAATTGACGTTGCCGACAACGGCCCGGGCATTTCATCTGCCATCCTGAAGTCGCTTTTCACGCCATTCAACACATCCAAGGAACGAGGCCTGGGTCTCGGCCTCGTCATTTCCAAGGACATCGTGGCCGACTACGGCGGCCGCATCGACGTGACGAGCGATGAAAACGGGACCTGCTTCACGGTGCATTTGCGGAAGGCCATGGAATGACCGATGTAACGCCGATCTTCCTCGTCGATGACGACAGGGACCTGTTGCGGGCAACCAAGCAGACGCTTGAACTCGCCGGCTTTTCCGTTTCCGCCTTTTCCGACGCTGGCGAAGCGCTGGCGGCATTGAACCCGGACTTCGCAGGCGTTCTCGTTTCCGATATCCGGATGCCGCAAATCGATGGCTTGCAACTCTTCAACCGCGTGCGACAGCACGACGAGGACCTGCCGGTCATCCTGGTCACCGGCCACGGCGACATTCCGATGGCGGTGAAAGCCATGCAAGATGGCGTCTACGACTTCATCACGAAACCCTTCGCGACAGACCGGCTTATCCAAAGCGTTCGGCGCGCTGCTGAAAAGCGCCGTCTGGTCATGGAGAACAGATCTTTGCGGAAAGCGACCGAACAGGCGCGTGACGACCTGCCGCTGATCGGCCAGACACCGGCGATGGAACGGCTGCGCCACACCTTGCGGCAGATTGCCGATACCGATGTCGACGTTCTCCTGATGGGAGAAACCGGCAGTGGCAAGGAGGTGGTGGCAAGCCTGCTCCACCGCTGGAGCAGGCGCGCATCCGGTAATTTCGTCGCGCTCAACTGCGGGGCGCTGCCGGAAAGCGTGGTTGAAAGCGAGCTGTTCGGACACGAGCCGGGCGCTTTCACCGGCGCGCAGAAGAAACGCATCGGCCGTATTGAACATGCGAGCGGCGGAACGCTCTTTCTCGACGAGATCGAGAGCATGCCGCCGGCAACGCAGGTGCAGATGCTGCGTGTGCTCGAGATGCGCGAGGTTACGCCGCTCGGCACCAACGAGGTCCGACCCGTGGACCTGCGCGTTGTCGCAGCGTCCAAGATCGATCTCGGCGATCCCCGCCAGCGCGGCGACTTTCGCGAGGATCTCTATTACCGGCTTAACGTCGTGACGATCTCCATTCCGACGCTCAAGGAGCGCCGCGACGACATTCCACTTCTTTTCGGCTACTTCGCCGAGCGCGCCGCGAGGCGCTTCAAGCGGGACGTGCCCACGATCCCCTCATCGATCCACACTCACCTGCGGGAACACGACTGGCCGGGCAACGTGCGTGAACTGTCCCATTTTGCCGAGCGGTTTGTGCTGGGTGTCGGGCACGTCTCCGACCGTATTCCGGCAGCAGCACCGGGGGCGGATGAAGCCCTGTCCCTGCCTGACCGGCTCGAACGGTATGAGGCTCACATCATTCGCGAAGCTCTGAACGCCAACGACGGCGACGTGCGTCGTACCATCGCGGACCTCGGCATCCCCAGGAAGACGTTCTACGACAAGCTCCAGCGCCACGGCATTGTCCGTAGCGATTTCGCGTCGGCTTCCGAAAGGAGTTAGGTGTATCCAGCCTTTCGAAAGGACAAGACGGAAACGCGTCGACTGACCATCCTTGGGCATCTTGCCTCAGCCTGTTGCTGCGCTGAAATCAGAGCCGGATGACGTAGTCTTTGCGAGTTGTTTCAACCACTTCCCAGGTTCCCTTGAAGCCTGGCCTGAGGATCATGCGATCGCCCGCCTGAAGATGCACGGCATCGCCGCCATCCTCCGTCACGATGGAGTAGCCGGAGAGCACACTGAAGTATTCCCACTCGTCATAGACGATGCGCCACTTGCCGGGGGATGCTTCCCATATGCCGGAGTAGACGCCGCCATCGGCCTCCTCCAGATTCCAGGTCTTGAACTCCGGTTCGCCTGCCAGCACACGGTCGGCATCCGGGGCGCCGAACTCCGGTTCGACGCCATTGATGTCAAAGGTCAGGTAGTTTGCCATATCGTTTCATATGTCCTTCGCATCAAATGTTTGCATGCGGTCGGTTGAAATCGTTAGCAATTTTGTATCCAGTTGCAAAATACGTCCAGCACATTCGCAGCATACGCGATTGGAAGAAAGCAATCTGACTGTCCAGATGGCAGCACTCCGCAAGGCGCTGGGTCCCACACCGGACAATGGCGAGTGGATCACGACCGTGCCCCGGATCGGCTACCGCCTGCTTCGTGTCGAGCGCCAACGTCACGACGCCCTGTCCTCTTTGCCGGCCCTGGCCGTCTTGCCATTCGTCTGCCTCGGGGATAGCGCCGAGCAGGAGTACTTTGCCGACGGGATCGTTTACGACATCATCAAGCTTGAATTATTCTGCAGAACGTCAACAGGGACACTTTGCCGCGAATCGCGCTCGTTATTGCCCAAGCATTGGAATCAAAGGCGGGAATCGATATCTGTTGTCGATTTCTTCGATGCACAGAGAATTGAGGCAACACGTGAACGGAATGAGCCATTTTTCTTTTCGCCGAGCATATTGGCGCGTCGAGATGTGGCCCGGTTCCTGGTTTCGGCCGGGAAACAGGTAACACCGCCGCCGCGCCGCTGCGAGTTGCGGATCAGAGCGCATCTTCTACAACTTTAGCAATTCATCGATCTCGGCCTTGGATAGGCTTCACTCATGGCAGAAGATTGAAGACCTCTCGCATCAGCGTGGCGAATGACGCGGTCTTCTTCCGAAACGCGAGAGGTTCCACTTGATTGCAACCAAAATTCACTATATCAAACGTGATATGATGTACGTACCTCATAGCCGAAAATTATCGTTCCGCTGAATCAAAGGCCCACAGTGCGCAGAAATTCAAATGGGACCACTCGGGGGGCTGATTAAGCCAACAGGAGAACTTCGAAAGGCAATATGATGAAGGAGTTCAAGGTTAATCCAGAATTCGCCATAACAGATGAACAATCGCTTAGAAGTCTGTTTGATGCGACACATGCTCTGGCCATACAGAAGTGTCAGGATAACCTCGGCAAGCATGCGCAAGAGTTTATCAGGCGTTCGCCATTCCTGTGCATCGGCACACAAAATCTGGCTGGAAAAGCGGATGTCAGCCCCCGCGGTGATCCTGTCGGCTTTGTCAAAATTCTTGATGAGCGCACGCTGGCGATACCGGACCGACCCGGCAACAACCGTCTCGATACACTGGTCAACATTCTCGCCAATCCGAGCGTTGGACTCTTGTTCATCATTCCGGGGTTTGAAGACACATTGCGCGTGAATGGGCGCGCCACTCTGATGAATGACCCTGAACTTCTGGGGAGCATGAGTGTCAATGATCGCGCTCCCAAACTCGCAATTGTGGTCAAAGTGAGTGAGGTCTTCATGCACTGCGCCAAGGCATTTCGGCGATCGCACTTGTGGAACCAGATCATTTCCAGGACCGCACCAAGATGCCATCACTTGTAAAGATCATTCTGGACGAAACCACTGGCGCGCCAAGCGACGAGGATGAGATGCGCAAGATAGATGACGATCTCGAAGTTGAATACGAGAGAACGCTTTACTAGCTGCTGGAGAGAACGGCGCGCTGTTTGCCGGTCAAGGCGACTCTTCAGCAGCGGGGTGCTTTGGTCCGCGATGGTGATGTTGCGAACCGTTGCACACGAAGCACGCCTAAACCTTAGCAGCACGCTCCTTTGGGGCGGGGTGACGATGTGAGAGTGATCGTCGGCCGGTCCGGCCTGCCTAAGCAATCGGCCTCGCGAATGGCGGGGTAGCCCCCACTCAAAGACGCCATTCGAGCGGCTGGACCCCGCGGTCATTAATTTCTTCGAGACTGAGAAGACGGTCATCGAGTTCTTTATGGGGTATTTGTGGCTGGACCGAAAGGCGAAGGAACGCCGCATTCCGCTCGTATCCATCGAGCCGCTTCGAGCCGCCCGCGAGCTCTTCGCGAGCGGCTTCATTTCTTAATGGGAAAGATTAGACAACGTAGATATTTAGATTTCCATTTCGCGAAAGCCATTTGATGAAATTTTAGCAAAATTGGTAACCACATTTTCAGGCTCCCGATTTCACCGCTTTTTCTGTCACGACAAAACGAAATCAGCGCCCGACTCTGTTCGAATCGGGCGCTGATCCTATGGTTGTATTTCGACAAAGGTAGTCTGCGAAATTACAAACGTTTGCTGCGAAGGACATTCATATCTTCGCCAGCGATTGCTCGAGATCGGCGATGATATCCTTCACATCCTCGATGCCGACCGAAAGGCGAACGACATCGGGACCAGCACCGGCGGCGATCCTTTGCTCGTCCGTCAATTGGCGGTGCGTGGTCGACGCCGGATGGATCACGAGCGAGCGGGTATCGCCGATGTTGGCGAGATGCGAGAACAGCTCCAATCCTTCGACCAGCGTCTTGCCGGCCTCATAACCGCCCCTGACGCCGAAGGTGAAGACGGAGCCGGCGCCCTTCGGCGAGTAGCGCTGCTGCAGCGCATGGTTCGGATCGTCGTCGAGGCCGGAATAATTCACCCAGGCGACCTTGCTGTGTGCCTTCAACCACTTTGCGACAGCGATCGCGTTGTCGCTGTGGCGTTGCATGCGCAGCGGCAACGTCTCGATGCCCGTCAGGATCAGGAACGCATTGAAGGGCGAGATGGCCGGACCGAGATCGCGCAGACCGAGCACGCGGCACGCGATGGCGAATGCGAAATTGCCGAAGGTCGAGTGCAAGACCACGCCATTATACTCCGGCCGCGGCGCGGAGAGCATCGGGTAGTTGCCGGACTTCGACCAATCGAAGGTCCCGCCGTCGACGATCATGCCGCCCATGGAATTGCCATGGCCGCCGAGAAATTTCGTCAGCGAATGCACGACGATATCGGCACCGTGTTCGATCGGCCGAATAAGATAGGGGCTGGCCATGGTGTTGTCGACGATCAGCGGCAGGCCATGCCTGTGCGCCACCGCGGCGATCGCTGCGATGTCGACGAAGGTGCCGCCCGGATTGGCGAGGCTTTCGATGAAGATCGCACGCGTCTTGTCATCGATCTGGCTTTCGAAGCTTGCCGGATCTGCGGAATCGCCCCAGCGAACCTCCCAGCCAAAATTATTGAAGGCATGGCCGAACTGGTTGATCGAGCCGCCATAGAGCCGCTTTGCGGCCACGAAGTTCTCGCCGGGACGCATGATCGTGTGAAAGACGATCACCTGCGCCGCGTGGCCGGACGCAACGGCGAGCGCCGCAGTGCCGCCTTCGAGCGCCGCGACGCGCTCTTCGAGCACGGCCTGGGTCGGGTTCATGATACGGGTGTAGATGTTGCCGAACTGCTGCAGACCGAAAAGGGCGGCCGCATGATCCGAATCGTTGAAGACGTAAGCCGTCGTCTGGTAGATCGGCGTCGCGCGTGCGCCGGTCGCGGGGTCCGGCTGCGCCCCCGCATGGATTGCCAACGTATTGAAACCCGGACCGTTATTGGCCATGAAGCCCTCCCATTCAGCTTGATCGAATGGCGGCGAGCATAGCCGACGATCGCAAAAAGTTAATCGCGTTCCATTTCAACCCAGACACGCTATTTGAAAAATCCAACCCTTTAGCCGATCAGGCGTGGATACTCGATGGCCGGGCAGCGATCCATGACCACCTTGATGCCGGCCGCCTCGGCTCTTGCGGCCGCCGCATCATCACGCACGCCAAGCTGCGCCCATATCACCTTCGGTTGCGGGTTCATCGCCAATGCCTCATCGACAACGCGGGACAGATATTCCGAAGCCCGGAAGACCTCGACCATGTCTACGGCTCCAGGCACATCGGCGAGCCGGGCGTAAACCGTTTGGCTCTGGATCTGCCTGCCTGCCTGGCCCGGATTCACAGGGATGACGTTGTATCCCCGTGACAGCAGATAGCCCATCACACCATTGCTCGGCCGAGCGGGATTCGGCGAAGCGCCAGTCAGGGCAATCGTCTTCACGGAACGCAAAATATCGAGGATGTAGTCATCCTCATATTTATCGTGATTCAAGGGCTTCGCCTCCAAGAACAATCGCGTTTATTTCGCGCTTCGTTGAAACCAGCAGTTAGCTTCCGCCTATATAGGAATTTAGGACGCCGACGGAGGATGTTCCCATGAAAAAATTGGTTGTTGTGGTCGCCTTTGTCATGGTCGCCTCCCCGGCGCTTGCCATTTCGCGATACAATTCGCTCACGATAAGCTGCCAGGCAGCGCGCGCAGCGATCCACAATGAGGGCGCCGTGATTTTGCGATATCCATCGAAGCGGATGCCCGGCACGACACTGTTCGACCGCTACATTCGTAACAGCAATTATTGCGACGCCAACAAATACGCGGAATGGACGACCATCCCGACAAAGGACAATCCGAGGTGCCGTGTCCTGAATTGCCAGAATATCGACAACCTCGACGGGATGTTTATCATCCCCTATTACTCGCTGTAAAAGTCGGCTCCTGCTTTGCTAAATCGTGAGGCGTGAGCCTTGCTGACACAAGTGCGCGCTCCCCGAAGATCGGGTGGATCGAAGGATTTCGTGATGGCTTTGTCACACTCCTGTAAAATTCGAAGCGACACGCCCGCAGCCGACGTCAGAGTTCTATGTATATCCTGTATATGTTCACATATGTTCCTGCGTATGTTAGCAACGCCTCATAGTTGAATAAGCGAGCGCCAAATAAACACTTCTGGTGTACGTTCCTCTTTTGATCGGGCTCGGAAACAGCAGCTTCCGGTTGCCTAACACATAAGAGAACAGAAGCGCCCTCCGTCGCTTCATCAATCGGGATTGCTTTTTACCGACAGCGGCGTAACAAGCAGTTCGCAGTTGCTGTTTTCACACCATTCGGTGGTCTTTTTGCCGCTCCACGTCATTTTACTCGTTCTGTTTGGTGCTCTGCTGCACGCGACATGGAACGCCATGATCAAGGCGGGCACGGACAAGTCGCTGGATGCCAGCCTGATATCAGCGGGCGGCGCCGTTTGCGCCCTTCCCTTCCTGATGTTCCTGCCATTGCCGAACTCGGCGGCGTGGCCCTTCATCGGCGCTTCGGCCGTGCTGCAATTCGTGTATTTCCAGCTTGTTGCCGGCGCCTATCGTGCAGGCGATATCGGCCTCGTCTATCCGCTGATGCGCGGGTGCGCGCCGCTCCTGATTGCAGCCACCAGCGGCTTCGTTCTGGATGAGAAACTGTCGACGGGCGCGCTCATCGGCACGATGACGATCTGCGCCGGTATCCTGACGCTGGTTTTCGAGGCACGAAATGGCAGCGGGCACGCGATCAGGCTGGCGCTCGCCAATGCGTGTGTCATTGCGACCTACACCTATGTGGACGGCATCGGCGCCCGCGTCTCTGGCAATGCGGTGTCATATACCCTGTGGATGTCGCTGCTGCCGCCCGTGCTGCTCTTCGCCTGGGCGATTTCCAACAGGGGTGCCGTCGCAGTCGCAATGCATGTCCGCTACAACTGGTGGCGTGGCCTGATCGGTGGCGGCGGATCGATTGCGTCCTACGGCCTCGCGCTCTGGGCAATGACCAAGGCGCCCGTCGCAACCGTTGCAGCGCTGCGCGAGACGTCGATTCTCTTCGCCCTGCTGATTTCCGTCATCGTGCTGAAGGAAAGGGCGAGTCCCTGGCGCTATCTCGCCGGCGCAATCATCGCGCTCGGTGGGCTGATCCTGAAACGCGGCTAAGTTATTCGCCCGTCCACTGCGGCATGCGCTTGGAAAGGAAGGCTCCGATCCCCTCTTCGGCATCGGCCGTCAGCATATTGTCGACCATGACTTGCGCGGCGTAGCCGTAAGCGTCCTCGATCGGCATTTCGAGTTGGCGATAGAATGCCTCCTTGCCGATCTTCAGCGTCAGCGGCGATTTGCTTGCAATGATGGCCGCATACTTGGTGACGACCTGCGTCAGATACTGCTTCGGCACGATGCGGTTCACGAGGCCGAAATCCTTGGCGGTAGAGGCGTCGATCGTCTCGCCGGTGAGCAGCATTTCCATCGCCTGCTTGCGATGCGCTGCCCGCGAGACCGCCACCATCGGTGTCGAGCAGAACAGGCCGATATTGACGCCCGGCGTGCAGAAGGTCGCCGTATCGGTGCAGATCGCGAGGTCGCAGGAAGCGACCAACTGGCAGCCGGCGGCGGTTGCAAGGCCGTCGATCTCGGCAATGACAGGCTTCGGCAGGCGCGTGATCTCCAGCATGAGATCAGCTGCCAATGCGAAGGTTTCTTCGAAGAATGCCTCGCCTCCATCCTCATCGGCGCGATGCGCGGTCAACTCCTTGAGGTCGTGACCTGCGGAAAAGACATTGCCCGTCGACGCGATGATGACCACGCGAACAGCAGCGTCTTCTGCGACGCATTGGAGTTCACCGATCAGGGTCTCCATGACGGCGATCGACAGTGCATTTGCGGGCGGATTGTTGAGCGTCAGCCGCAGCACGCCGTCGCTCAACTGCGGAATGACGAGCGCGCCATCGCCGGCTTTGTTCGGGTCCTTTCGAAAGGATACGACTTCGGCCATGGTCTAACTCCCTGCATTGCTTTTTCGTGCTAATTGTTCTGCCACAGGCGACAAGCAATTTCGAGGCAAAGTCATGCAGCCGATCATGACGATCGACGAGCTCCACCGTTTTTTGGATACGGACTTTCCGCAGATCCACACGGATGGGCGCGTGTTCACGATTACCGAGATCGGACCCGGCAGCGTCTCGATGCGGCTCGACCCGAGCGAGAGGCATTTGCGACCGGGTGGCACCGTGTCCGGCCCGGCCCTCTTCACTTTGGCGGACGTGACGGCCTATGCGGCAGTACTGGCGCATATAGGGCCGGTCGCGCTGGCGGTTACCACCAATCTCAGCATCAATTTCCTGCGCCTGCCGAAGCTGAGGCCAACGACCTGCACCTGCCGTGTTCTCAAGCTTGGTAAGCGCCTCGCCGTCATCGACGCCTCAATTTTCCAGGAGAATGCAGATGAGTTGATCGCCCATGCGACCGCGACTTACTCCATTCCGCCGCGAGAAATATGAGGTACCAAAATACCACACGCTTAACCTACTGATTTTGCTTGTACATTTTTATCAGGTACCAACCTGAGAATATTGACCGCGTTCCGCTTTGCCTCTATACACACCGCCAGAAATGCAGCCTTTCCGGGCTGCTTTCTTTTTGGTGTATCTTCGGACAGCCAAACCAAGCAACAAGAAACGCCCTCTCGCCTTCGGGCCGAGGGATCAAAAGAGAGTAACAACTATGGCAACCTTCTCCCAGAAGCCTGCAGAGGTGGAGAAGAAGTGGGTCATCATCGACGCCGAAGGGCTTGTCGTTGGTCGTCTCGCTTCTGTTATCGCTATGCGCCTGCGTGGCAAGCACAAGGCTACCTTCACGCCTCACGTTGACGACGGCGACAACGTCATTGTCATCAACGCCGACAAGGTCGTCTTCACCGGCAAGAAGTATTCCGACAAGGTTTACTACTGGCACACCGGTTTTGCCGGCGGCATCAAGGAGCGTACCGCTCGCCAGATCATCGAAGGTCGCTTCCCCGAGCGCGTTCTCGAGAAGGCTGTTGAGCGCATGGTTCCGCGTGGCCCGCTCGGCCGTCGCCAGATGAAGAACCTCCGCGTTTACGCTGGTTCCAACCATCCTCATGAAGCCCAGCAGCCTGTCGCTCTCGACGTGGCCAAGCTGAACAAAAAGAATGTAAGGAGCGCCTAAGAATGGCTGACCTCTCCTCCCTGAAGGATCTCGGCACGTCCGAAGCAGCGACTGCTCCGGTTCACGTCCGTAAGGTCGATTCGCTTGGCCGTTCCTACGCGACCGGCAAACGCAAGAACGCCGTTGCCCGCGTTTGGCTCAAGCCGGGTTCCGGCAAGATCATCGTCAACGGCAAGGAATTCGCGGAATACTTCGCGCGGCCGGTTCTGCAGATGATTCTGCGTCAGCCGATCGTCGCTGCTGCCCGTGACGGCCAGTTCGACATCATTGCAACGGTTGCAGGCGGCGGTCTTTCCGGCCAGGCCGGTGCCGTTCGTCACGGTCTTTCCAAGGCCCTCACCTACTTCGAGCCGGGCCTGCGCCCGGTCCTGAAGAAGGGCGGCTTCCTGACCCGCGACAGCCGCGTTGTTGAACGTAAGAAGTACGGCAAGGCCAAGGCCCGCCGTTCGTTCCAGTTCTCGAAGCGTTAATCGCTACTGGAATACGGAATTGCGAAGGCCGGGCTCTTGCCCGGCCTTTTCTTTTGGCGGGCGCTTGAAGCGGCCAAGTTCCCTTGCCAGTTCTACCGCATTCCACGCGCTTCACGCGCACGCCAAGGGAGGCAGGAATGACCAAGCAAGCAATCTATGTCGAACTGAAAGCAAGGTCCGGCAAGGAAGAAGAAGTGGCCACGTTCTTGAAAAGCGCCCAGGCTCTTGTCGCGCAGGAACCGGGCACGGTGACATGGTTTGCCGTTCGCTATGACCAGAGGACATTCGCCATCTTCGATGCCTTCGATGACGAGGCCGGCCGACAGGCGCATTTGAATGGCAAGGTGGCCGCGGCGCTGATGGCCCGAGCAGAGGAGCTGCTTGCCGAGGCTCCGCAGCTGAGGACTCCCGAAGTGCTGGCGGAGAAGCTGCCGGGCTAAACCAGGCTTGGCCGAGCGACCAGCTTTGCCCATTCGGTTTGAGATTCGTTTCTGGTAGGCATAGCGGACAAAACACCCTCGAGGAGCATTTCTTGGCCAACAAGTCGATCGACCATGCATTTACGGCAACGAACCTGACCTCGGCAGCCAGCGACCCGACCTTTGCCGGCGCGCTGTCGTTCATGCGACGCCGTTTCACCAAGGACCTGACCGGCGTGGACGCCGTGGTCTGGGGTATTCCCTTCGATGCCGCGACCTCCAATCGGCCGGGGACGCGATTCGGGCCGCAAGCGATACGGCGTGCGTCGGCGATCTTCGACAACGACCCGCAGTATCCTTTCAATCGCGATCTCTTTGCCGAGATGGCCGTAATCGACTACGGCGACTGCCTGCTCGACTACGGCAATCACCACGAGACGCCGGAAGCAATAGAGAGGCAGTCCAAGACCATTGTCGACAGTGGCGCCTTCATGCTGACCCTTGGCGGCGACCATTTCGTTACCTGGCCCATCCTCAAGGCACATGCCGCCAAACACGGGCCGCTGGCACTCGTCCAGTTCGACGCGCATCAGGACACCTGGTTCGACGACAACAGGCGGATCGACCACGGCTCATTCGTGGCAAGGGCTGCGCGCGATGGCATCATCGATCCGGATCGCTCTATCCAGATCGGCATCCGCACCCATGCGCCCGAGGATTTCGGCATTCATATTCTCTATGGCCATCAACTTGAGGAGATGAGCGCCGGCGACATCGCCTCGACGATCATCTCACATACGCGTGGCGCGCCAGCCTATTTGACCTTCGATATCGATTGCCTCGACCCCGCCTATGCGCCGGGCACCGGTACGCCTGTAGCGGGCGGTCCCTCGAGCGCCAAGATCCTCTCCGTGCTGCAGCGTCTGCACCAGCTGGATATCAGGGGCGCCGACGTCGTCGAGATCTCGCCGCCTTACGATCACGCTGACATCACCGCCATTGCGGGGGCGACGGTCGCGATGTATATGCTGGGGCTGCATGCCGAGCGCCGCGCCAGCGCGTCACACGGCTGACTCATCCTTCTTGCAAAATGATTCCGGACTTCTTTCTAACCTATTGAAAGTGTGAGCAAGACAATGGCACCGAAGATCTTCATCGATGGCGAACACGGCACGACGGGCTTGCAGATCCGCACGCGCATGGCCGGCCGTCGCGATGTCGAGCTTTTGTCCATCCCGGAAGCTGAGCGTCGCAACGCCGCGATGCGCGAGGATATGCTGAACGGCGCCGATATCGCCATCCTCTGCCTGCCCGACGACGCTTCGAAGGAAGCGGTGCAGATGGTCTCGCGCAACAACAACGTGCGGGTGATCGACACCTCCACGGCGTTCCGTGTCAATCCTTCCTGGGCCTACGGCTTTGCGGAAATGGACAAGGAACAGGCAGACAAGATCAAGTCGGCACGCTTCGTCGCCAATCCGGGCTGCTACCCGACCGGTGCGATCGGCCTCCTACGGCCGCTGCGCACTGCCGGCATCCTGCCCGACGGCTATCCGGTCACGGTCAATGCAGTCTCCGGCTATACCGGCGGCGGCAAGCAGATGATTGCGCAGATCGAAGACCAGAACCGCAACGATGCGATCGCTGCGCCGCACTTCCTCTACGGCCTGACGCTGACGCACAAGCACGTGCCCGAGATGAAGATCCACGGCCTGCTGGATCGCGCGCCGATCTTCTCCCCGTCAGTCGGCAAGTTCCCGCAGGGCATGATCGTTCAGGTGCCGCTGCATCTCGATGATCTGGCGGAAGGCACGACGCTTGAAAGCATCCATGCTGCTCTTGTGGCCCACTACGCGGGTCAGGACATCGTGACGGTTGTGCCGCTGGAAGAAAGCCGCAAACTCCCGCGCATCGATGCTGTCGAGCTTGCTGGCAAGGACACGATGAAGCTCTTCGTGTTTGGCACGCCAGGCGCGTCGCAGATCAATCTCGTTGCGCTGCTCGACAACCTTGGCAAGGGTGCTTCGGGGGCCGCTGTCCAGAACATGGACCTGATGCTCGCCTCGTAGTCCCGGAACCGATCGGTGTCGCTTGATACGCTGCTGGCGAACACGGGCGCGTGGTTTGTCGCCGCCTTGCCGGATCACGGCATTCTGTCACTCGTCGCCATAGCCTTCATTGCGGGACTGGCACGCGGCTTCTCCGGATTTGGAGCTGCGCTGATCTTCATTCCGCTTGGCGGCGCAATCATCGGTCCGAAGCTGATTTCGCCCGTCCTGCTTGTCATCGATGGTCTTGCGACGCTCGGCATGATTCCGCCGGCCTGGCGCAGCGCCAACCGCCACGAAGTCTTCACCATGGCTGCGGGCGCGGTACTTGGGGTGCCCGCCGGTACAGCAGCCCTGGCGTTGGTGGATCCGCTGACGTTGCGCTGGGCGATCACAGCGATTGCCATTTGCCTGCTTGCATTGCTTGTTTCCGGGTGGCGGTACCATGGCGAACCGCGAACATCGCTTACCTCCATGACAGGTCTCGTTGCCGGCCTCTTCAGCGGCGCCGCCCAGCTTGGTGGACCGCCGGTCGTTGCCTATTGGCTCGGCGGCAAGACCAATTTTGCCCGGGTGCGAGCAAACGTCATTCTCTATTTCGCGATCTCGACCTGCTTCAGCGTCGTCAGCTACTATTTCGGTGGGCTCTTCGTTCAAGCCGTCTTCGCACTGACGATCGTGATTCTGCCGAGTTACGCCATCGGCCTGTACGTCGGCTCGAAGCTGTTTGGGCTTGGCAAGGAGAGCACGTTCCGAACGATCTGCTATCTGCTGATCGCAGCCTCCGCCATCATGGGAATGCCGGCGCTCGACGGGATCCTCCGCTGAGCATATTTCTTCGTCAAACTGCTGAATGAAGCGCCGAGCAACCGTCGTTGATCAATTTTGCCAGCCGCCTAAAGTCATGGGTGACCTTTGGGGGAGCGCGGCATGAATGCAGTCGTCCTGTTCGGTATTGCCTTTGTCGGCGGTACGATCGTCGTAACACTAGTTTTCTATTTTCTGATGCGCCTGATCATGGGCAGCGATCCGACCGGCAAAGACAGGGAACTTGCCGGTGCCATCGTCATGCGGATCGCGTCACTGCACGCACTCATCCTGGCCCTCGTCTTCGCTCAGGAGATGATCGAGTATCAGCAGCTAAAATTTGAGAGTGTCACGGAAGCGAACGCGATCGCGGACGTCTATTTCGATGCGGATCGCTACGGCGCCGACGAGAAGGCCCCCATCCAGCAAGCGCTCTTCGAGTATGTGCAGATCGTCGTCGACGATGAGTGGCGCCTGCTCGGAGCCACGGGGCAGCTATCCCCCGCGGCGTGGAACAAGTGGGATAACGTCTATCAGCGTGTGCTCGACCTGACACCAACCAATGCGCGCCAACAGAGCATTCGCGAGCACATGCTCAGCGATGTGCACCGCATCGCCGAGGCCCGAGACAAACGGGAAAACAGCGGCACCGATTCCATTAGCATCATCTTCTGGTTCGCAGCGGTTTCCGGCGTCGTGTTCATGGCGCTCGGCTACTACCCCTATCCGCCGGATCCGCGAAACCTACTTCTACTTTCGGTGCTCGGCGCCTTCACCGGCATCATACTCTTCTTCATCTACGCATTCTCCGATCCCTACAATCCGCCGGCCACGCTGAAGCCGACAGCGTTTGAACGCCTGCTCGATGAATTGGCGACACCTCCGGCCTCCGGATAGGCTGACCGTCCGTGCCTATCGCGCCGTCAATGGCGAGCGCGCCTTCACGACCAGCGCGTTTCCCGGACCGTGCACGGCTGCGAAAAGTAGGCCAGCGAGGAAGGTGAAGTGATCGACGAAGAAGCCGAACTCCGCCTGATTGCCGCTCCAGTGGCTGGGGCCATGGAACGCAAACGCCAGGAAGACCACGTAGATGCCGGCCAGGAACGAGGCTTCTGAAAAGAAGGCCCCCGTGAGGAATGCAAGGGTCAGGGCAAGTTCGAAGATTGCCGCTATCCAGGCGAGGAAGAGCGGGAATGGAAAGCCTGCCGCGGCGATATAGCTTGCGGTGGACTGAATATCCATGAACTTGAAGCTCATGGCCATCGCGAAAACGGCGCCAAAGATCAGTCGCGCCAGCAGAATTGCAATCGTCTTGCTCATCTCGTCTCCCCCTCGGCCCGAAGCCGTTCAGCGTCATTGTCCAGACTTCCAGCTTCCCAGCACCTGCGATTGCGAAGCCTTCCCCCAAAGGACGCAGCTGAATCGTCCCTCCCGACATGCATCCGCCATCATTTTCGACTCCGCGATCCCGAGGGTCTCACGCCCAAGCCAAATGATCGGCCAGCACGCCGTCTATGACCTGCCACGACCTCTTGACGTCTACGGGATTTGCGCCTGTCATGCCGGCAACGACTATCAGGGACTTCCACAGCGTCCATCCGCGGCCTCGCGCCCACGTTCCCGCGTCCAGCGGGCGTGCCTTGCGAAAGACCTCGCGGCTCTCCCCCTCGAAAAGCTGCCAGGTGATTGCGAGATCACAGGCAGGGTCGCCAACGCCCGACGTCCCGAAATCGATGACGGCATCGAGCCGACCGTTTCTGATCAGAAGATTGCCGTAGGCGATGTCACCGTGGAACCAGACGGGTACACCTTGCCACGAAGTCGAAAGAGCTGAGTCCCAGACCTGCGTGGCCAGTTGCGTGTCGATCCGGCCATCCAGCCGCACAAGCGCCTCGCGCGTTTGCGCGTCGTAGACTTTCAGTGAACCGCCGCGGCGACGAGATCAACCCTGGGTTCGCCCTCGGCTCCTCGGACGTTGAATCAAGTTCCTAAGAGGATGATTCGGGATTTTCCAATAACCATCTGCAATTTCAGAAATTTTCTCCGGAGTGAACGCCTTCGGCGGGTCCGCTCCTTTATGCGATTTCTATATCTGCGCACCTACCCACGAATGGAATTCCTACCGTGAACGGCGTTAGCCTTCCCATGAAATGCGAAGGTTGAATGCCATGCGAAACTTCATGCTGTCGAACGCTCCTCTCACCCGCCCGCGCCGCCCGGCACCGAAAAGGCAGATGCGCGAACGACGTACGGCCCAGGCGCTCATCCTGTTCGGCGTCGTGCTTGCCGCGGTCGAACTCTACGTCATTCTCGGTGGACTTTGAGCCACCGGGATACCGGCAGACAGAGCATTGCGCCTAGGCGCCACGACGACTGCGCTCATAACGCCGTTTCGGGACGGAGCACTCGATCTTTCCAAAATGGAGCGATTGGCTGAGCGGCAGATCCGTGGCGGTGTTGACGGCCTTGCCGTCTGCACGCTGACTGGTGAGGGGCCGACACTCACCAGAAGCGAGCGCGCCGCAGTTATCCTTACTTGTGTTCGCTTCGCCGGCGGTCGTGTTCCCGTGATTGCCGCAACCGGCACGAATGCGACGGCAAGCACGATCGCGTTGACGCGCGATGCCGAAGAGTTGGGAGCGAGCGCAGCCCTTGTGACGCTGCCCTACTATTCGAAACCCAGCCAAAAGGGGATTGCCGGTCACTTCGCGCAGCTTGCGGCCGCGACGCACCTTCCCCTGATCGTTGAGAACAACCCGCTGCGCACGGCAATCGATGTGACCTTGCCTACACTCACGGCCCTTGCCGATATCCCGTCAATCGTCGGCATGCTCCTTGCCGACGGCAGCACCGCTGCACGGGCCATGCCTTCGGACTTATGCCAGCGCTTCCTGCGGCTTTCCGATCGGGACGCAACGGCGCTCTCGTTTCTGAGCACCGGTGTCCGCGGCATCATCTCGGCTGCTGCGAACGTATGCCCGCGTTTGTATGCATCGCTGCAGCAGGCGGCGCGCGGCGGCAACCTCTCGGCTGCGCGCCTGCTCGAGGACAGGCTGGCTCCGCTGACGACCGCGTTGGGTGCTGAGGTCGACCCCGCGGCGATTAAGCACGCGTTACAGACTTTGCAGCAGATCGATCCGGAGGTCCGTCTGCCTCTTCTGGCTCTTGATGACGATGGGAAACAGTCGGTATCGCAAGCGCTGGCGTGCCTCTCCGAGATCCAAAAAAGCGCCATATCTATATGATATTTTTATATTTTCTCTAGATCCAGCCAATGGAAGGTGGATGTCATTGCCACTAACGTCATGAACGTCGCAACCGCCTGTTCCCAAGGCAGAAGACAATTCGAAAGGAACATCGATGCCCTCTCTTCGATCTGCTTCAGCAATCGCCCCCCTCCAACGCCAGAACTCAGCGCGCTTTATCATCGGCAAGGATCGAAACGGCCGCTGGGTCGTACAAGACCGGAAGGGGCTCGTGGGAGGCGTATTCATCAGCGAGCAGGCCGCGCGCCATTTTGCAGCCGAGTGCGATCATCATCCCGAGCAGATTTGCCGCGCGGCCGAGGAGGTCGTCCTGCAGTTCAGCGCGCTCGACCGCGGCGACAACGACATCCACGAATCTGATACGAGTGGCGCCAGGTCGTTCGGTCCGCCGCAAATGGCGAACGCTTCCTTAACTGGAATGGGCTATGGTGTTGGCAGAGACGAGCCACGCCACAGACCGATGCCGAAACCGAACTTCCGTTTTACCCACTACGATCTGAAGGAACAGCGCGCCGGGACGATCATCGAGGTGACGTTGAACGCGGTCGCGAATGTTCGCCTGATGACGGCACCAAACTATCTGCGCTTTACCGAAGTTCTCGACTTCAAATATGTCGGCGGTGTCGCGCGCAAGTCTCCCATCCGTCTATCCATTCCCGACAGCGGACATTGGCATCTGGTCGTCGACATGGAAGGCCATCACGGGCTTGCGGAATCCGCCGTCAAACTTGTCGCGCCCGCTGGACAGGTCCGTGCCTCCTGATCAGCTCTGATTGCGTTCCTTCCTGAGCTTCGCCCACCATTCAAGCCGCTTGCGGATATCCCGCTCAAAGCCGCGCTCCGGCGGATCGTAGAAAGTCTGCCGGCCCATTTTCTCTGGGAAATAGTCCTGGCCGGAAAAGGCGTCCGGCTCGTCGTGGTCGTAGCGATAGCCCTCACCGTAGCCCTCCCCCTTCATCAGCTTTGTCGGTGCATTCAGGATGTGCTTCGGCGGCAGCAGGGAGCCATTCTGCTTGGCAGCCATCGTCGCGGCCTTGAAGGCTGTATAGACGGCGTTCGATTTCGGCGCAGTCGCCAGATAGACGCAAGCCTGCGCCAACGCCAGTTCGCCCTCCGGCGAACCGAGGTAGTCATAGGCATCTTTCGCGGCGTTGCAGATCACCAGCGCCTGCGGGTCGGCCAAGCCGATGTCTTCGACGGCCATGCGAACGAGCCGCCGGCCGAGGTAAAGCGGATCTTCGCCGGCGTCGAACATGCGAGCGAGATAGTAAAGCGCCGCATCGGGGTCGGAGCCGCGGACGGATTTATGCAGTGCAGAGATGAGATTGTAGTGCCCATCCTGCGCCTTGTCATAGACCGGGGCGCGACGCTGCACGATCCGGGTCAGGCCCTCCGTGTCGAAGGTTTCTCCATCCCGAGCAGCACGCCAAACCTCCTCCGCAAGGGTCAGCACGGCGCGACCGTCGCCGTCGGCCATTCGCAGCAGGCTTGCGCGCGCGTCTTCCGCCAGCGGCAATACCTTGCCCTCCACGGCCTCGGCACGCTTCAGCAATTCCTCAAGGCTTTCATCGTCGTGCGACTTGAACGTCAACACGCGAGCGCGCGACAACAAGGCCGCGTTGAGTTCGAAAGACGGATTCTCGGTGGTAGCGCCGACAAGGATGACCGTGCCGTCCTCCATGACAGGAAGGAAGCTGTCCTGCTGCGCCCTGTTGAAGCGATGGATCTCGTCGACGAAGAGTAGCGTTTGCCGGCCATCCATCCGGCGCATGCGCGCCGTTTCAAATACCTTCTTCAGATCCGCCACCCCGGAGAAAATCGCGGATATCTGCTCGAATGCGAGACCTGCCTCGCCCGACAGCAACCGGGCGACGGTGGTCTTGCCGGTTCCAGGCGGCCCCCAGAAGATCATCGAGCCGAGCGAGCCACTCTCGATCATGCGTCGCAATACACCGTCTTCACCGGTCAGGTGCTCCTGGCCGGTCACTTCCGAGAGTGTCCGGGGTCGCAGGCGATCGGCGAGAGGCCGCCGATTAGCGACCTCTTCGGGAATATGCGGTGCAAAAAGATCGTCGCTCATCGGAAAAACTGTCTGATGCGTTGGCCATCGCGCTCGATCTCGACGCGCCAGAAGCTCGGATCCTCGTCGGCGACGGCGGCCAGTTCCTTGGTCGTCCTAACTTCGGTGCCGTTGATCGAGATGATGATGTCCTTCGGCTCAAAGCCGAGGCGAGCGGCAAGGGAATCCTCCTTCACCTCGGAAACAACCACGCCGGTCGACTCCGAGGGCATACGAAGCTCGTCGGCGACGCGAGGCGACAGGTTTTCGACCACGGCGCCCGTAAAGGGCGTGCGGCCGCCGATCGTGCGCTGGTCGCGTGGAGCCGTCTCGGGCGCTCTGGCGAGTGCCAGCGCGATCTGCTGCTCGCGGCCGTTCTCAACCACGGTCAGCTGCACCGATTTGCCAAGCCCTGCCGTTGTCAGGCGATAGAGAAGCGCATCCGGATGCTCGACCGCAATGCCGTCGACGGCGGTCACGATTTCACCTGTCTTCAAACCAGCCTTCGCAGCCGGGCTGCCGTCACTCACCTTGACCACGAGGGCGCCGCGCGCCTTGTTGAGCCCGAGCGCCTCGGCAACCTCGGACGTCACCGCATCGAACGTCGCGCCGACATAGGGGCGCTCGAAGGATTTTACGCCCGCATCGGCCGAGGCGAGGAACACCTTGACCAGATTGGCGGGGATCGCAAAGCCGATTCCATTTGAGCCGCCGCCGCGCGAAAAGATCGCCGTGTTGATGCCGATCAGCTCGCCCTTCATGTTCATCAGCGCGCCGCCGGAATTGCCGGGGTTGATCGACGCGTCCGTCTGGATGAAGAAACCGAACTCGTTCTTGACGACCTGGTTGCGCGCCAGCGCCGAAACGATGCCACTCGTGACCGTCTGGCCGACACCGAATGGATTACCGATCGCCAGGACGAGATCGCCGACTTCGACGGCATCGGAATTGCCGAGCGGCAGCGTCGGGAAGCTTTCCTTCGTATCGACCTTGAGAACAGCGAGATCGACGCGGTCATCCCTCAAGACGACCTTGCACGGAAATTCCCGCCCGTCGGAGAGCGCAACCTTGATATCATCGGCGCCTTCCACGACGTGATTGTTCGTGACGATCGTTCCGTTTGCTTCAACGATGACGCCGGATCCCAGCGACGACTGCTTCTCGCTGCGGTTCGGCATCTGCTGACCGAAGAACTCCTCGAAGAAGGGATCGCCGGCAAAGGGAGACTGCCTGCGTACCGTCTTTTCCGCATAAACGTTTACGACGGCTCCGGACGTCTGTTTGACCAGCGGCGCGAAGGAAAGCTGCATCTCCATCTGGCTCTGCGGGACAGTCTTGGCCGTCTGAGCATTGGCGGAAACCGGTAGCGCGAGCACCAGAGCCACAAAAGGCAGGGCTGCGCGCTTCAACAGGTATTGCATGGGGAGTCCTTCTGAAATTCTCTTGTGAAGACGTTGTAGCGCCGGACGCTAGAAAGGAAAGAGGGCGGAAGCATGGAAGAATAAAGCAGCTCACGAACTGCTGAACACGCCTCGCAAATCGATTCAGGAAGGAGCTCCATGCAACTGATATCTAATGACAAAGGCGGTCAAAGTCACCCGTGAGAGACATCTTGACTCTACGGATGGCAGCGACGAGCCCTTCTCGGATGGCGATAGAGAACGTCTCCCCGTCAATTCATCCTGCAAACGCGACTCTGTTCTTGCCGAAGCCACGGCGTGCATCATCTACCCATGGGCAGCTCCACAGCGAATTGAACAGGAACTCATGCATGAGACGTCTCCGCAGCACACTTCTCCCTTTCGCGATATGTATCCATTGCACGGCCCTTGCCAGCATTTCCTATGCCGCGAGCTTCGACTGCGAGGCCAAGGAGTTGAAGCCGGACGAAAAGGTGATTTGCGAGAACCGCGCGCTGAACGACGCCGATGTGAAGATGGTGACGACCTTCGACCTGCTTTCCGGGCTGATGGCGATGGGTTCGCGCGGCACGTTGCAGGACGGGCAAACGGCCTGGCTGAAGAAACGCCAGGAATGCGCTTCCGATGCGGCTTGCATCAAGGCCGCCTACGACGAACGCCTGAAGCAGCTGGACGAGACCTATAAAAAATAAACCGGCCGCTTTAGCGACCGGTCCATCAATGCACGCCCTTGATCAGCAGTTCAGCGGCTGCCAAGGTCGCGAACGGCGCCGCGGTCGGCGCTGGTTGCGAAGGCAGCATAGGCCTTCAGCGCCGTCGTGACGTTGCGCTTGCGCTGCTCGGCCGGATGCCAGCCCTTCTCCTCCTGCTCGGCGCGGCGGTTCGCCAGTTCCTTGTCATCGACGCGCAGGCTGATGATGCGGTTCGGGATGTCGATGTCGATCATGTCGTCCTCGCAAACCAGACCGATGATGCCGCCGTTTGCGGCTTCCGGCGAGACGTGGCCGATGGAAAGGCCGGAGGTGCCTCCCGAAAACCGCCCGTCGGTGATCAGCGCGCACGCCTTGCCGAGGCCCTTCGACTTCAGATAGCTCGTCGGGTAGAGCATTTCCTGCATCCCGGGACCGCCCTTCGGACCTTCATAGCGGATGACGACGACATCGCCGGCCACGACCTGGTTCGACAGGATGGCCTTCACCGCTGCATCCTGGCTTTCATAAACCTTGGCCGGACCGGAGAATTTCAGGATCGATTCATCGACGCCCGCGGTTTTCACAATGCAGCCGTCGAGGGCGAGGTTGCCCTTGAGAACCGCAAGGCCTCCATCCTTCGAGAACGGATGTTCGACGGAGCGGATGACGCCCTTTTCGCGGTCCGTGTCCAGATCGTCCCAGCGCGCTTCTTGGCTGAAGGCAACCTGGGTCGGGATGCCGCCTGGCGCAGCGCGGTAGAAATTGCGGACGGTTTCGCTATTGGTGCGGGTGATGTCCCAACGATCGATCGCATCGCCAAGCGTTTCCGCATGGACCGTCGGGCATTCTCGGTTGAGCAGGCCGCCCTTATCCAGCTCGCCCAGGATCGACATAATGCCGCCGGCGCGATGAACGTCTTCCATGTGGACGTCGTTCTTTGCCGGGGCGACCTTGGAAAGGCAGGGAACGCGGCGCGACAGCGCGTCGATATCGGCCATCGTGAAATCGATCTCGCCTTCGTGCGCAGCCGCCAGGATGTGCAGGACGGTATTTGTCGAACCGCCCATGGCGATGTCGAGGGCCATCGCGTTCTCGAATGCCTGTTTGGAGGCGATCGTGCGCGGCAGAGCCTTGACATCGTCCTGCTCGTAGTAGCGGCGAGCTAGATCGACGATCAGGTGGCCGGCCTCGACGAATAGGCGCTTGCGGTCAGCGTGCGTTGCGAGCGTCGAGCCGTTGCCTGGCAGCGACAGGCCAAGCGCTTCGGTCAGGCAGTTCATTGAATTGGCGGTGAACATGCCGGAGCACGAGCCACAGGTCGGACAGGCCGAGCGCTCGATCACGTTGACATCTTCGTCGCTGATCTTGTCATCGGCGGCCGCGACCATCGCATCGACGAGATCGAGTGCATGCGTCTTGCCATGCAGGACCACCTTGCCGGCTTCCATCGGACCACCGGACACGAAGACCGTCGGGATGTTGAGGCGGAGCGACGCCATCAGCATGCCGGGAGTGATCTTGTCGCAATTGGAGATGCAGACCATGGCGTCGGCACAATGGGCGTTGACCATATATTCGACGCTGTCGGCGATCAGTTCGCGCGAGGGCAGCGAATAGAGCATGCCATCATGGCCCATGGCGATGCCGTCGTCGACGGCAATGGTGTTGAACTCCTTGGCGACACCACCGGCCGCTTCGATCTCGCGAGCGACAAGCTGGCCGAGGTCCTTAAGATGGACGTGACCGGGCACGAACTGGGTAAAAGAGTTCACCACCGCAATGATAGGCTTGCCAAAATCGGAGTCCTTCATGCCCGTGGCGCGCCAAAGGCCGCGCGCGCCCGCCATGTTGCGGCCGTGGGTCGTGGTTCTGGAACGATAAGCTGGCATGGCGTATTCCTCACGCGTCGTGAAATCGTCGGCGATGCAGGGCGGCAACGGTATTGCGCGGCCGGGCGATCGCTGATTTTTGGAATTGTCCTAATCCAAACGACCTGTACTGTCACTACCGGGAAGGCTGAAACCGGTACGCCTGCACGCATCGAGCATATACGGTCGCCGCAGTGGTTTTGTTACAGACTATTCCGCCAAACACCGTACACAAAAAGTTGGCTTTCCGCAGGCCTGTCGGTGGGCATAAACAATGATCCAAAGACGCATGTGACGCGTTGAAGGTTCAGGCCGAGCTCGAATGCTCAGGAGGTTTCAGATGCTATCCTATCGTCCCCCAAAGATCGCCACCTCGGAGATCACGCCGCAGCAGGTCTACCTGAGGCGTCGCGAGTTCCTCGGCGCTGCGACGCTGGGCGCCATGGCGCTCTACAGCGCCGGCAAGGCCAGTGCCGCAGCATTGTCGGTCATCGAAAGTAAATACACCGTCGACGAGAAGACGACGCCGCTCAAGGATGTCACGAGCTACAACAATTTCTATGAATTTGGGCTCGACAAGGGCGATCCCGCGGCACTTTCGGGCGACTTCAAGCCGCGGCCTTGGACGATCAAGGTCGACGGCATGGCCAACAAGCCCGGCACGTTCGACGTCGAAGCGCTGATGAAGGAATTTCCGATCGAGAGCCGCACCTATCGCATGCGGTGCGTCGAGGCTTGGTCGATGGTCATTCCGTGGGACGGCTTCCCCCTTGCCTCCCTGCTCGACAAGGTGGAGCCGCTCGGAAGCGCGAAGTACGTCGCTTTCGAGACGGTCGTGCGACCGGAGGAGATGCCGGGGCAGAAGGGCATCTTCCAGTCGCTGGACTGGCCCTATTTGGAAGGCCTGCGGCTGGACGAGGCACGCCATCCACTGACGCTGCTCGCCGTCGGCCTTTACGGCGAGACCTTGCCAAATCAGAACGGCGCTCCGATCCGCCTGGTCGTGCCGTGGAAATACGGCTTCAAAGGCATCAAGTCGATCGTGCGGATCACGCTGACCGACAGGGAGCCGAAGAACACCTGGCAGGTCACCAATCCGCAGGAATACGGCTTCTACGCCAACGTCAACCCCGAGGTCGATCATCCGCGCTGGAGCCAAGCAACAGAGCGGCGCATCGGCGAAAGTGGCTTCTTCGGTGCGAGCCGCCACCCCACACTGCCGTTCAACGGCTATGCCGACGAGGTGGCCAGCCTCTATAGCGGCATGGATCTAAAGGCGAATTTCTAATGACGGATTTCTCGCTCGCGCTTCCGAAACGCTGGCAGCCGGCATCCGTGTGGCTCCTTTACGTGGCGGGGCTCCTCCCTGCTGCCTGGACCTTCTATCTCGGGGCGACGGACCAGCTCGGCGCCGATCCGGTGAAGACCTTCGAACTCTTCCTGGGTCTGTGGGCGATCCGCTTCCTGATCCTGACGCTTGTCGTCAGCCCTGCCCGCGATCTGCTCGGCTGGAACTATCTCCGCTATCGCCGCGCTCTCGGCCTGCTCTGCTTCTACTACGTGGCGATGCACTTCACGGTCTACATGGTCCTCGACCAGGCCTTGATTTTTTCGGCTGTCATCAATGACGTGGTGAAGCGCCCCTTCATTATGTTCGGCATGGCGGGCCTGACGTTGCTTATTCCACTTGCCGTGACCTCCAACAATTTCTCGATCCGCCGCATGGGACCGAACTGGGTCCGCCTGCACCGCCTCGTCTACATCGTGGCAGCCTGCGGCGCGCTGCATTTCGCGCTGTCGACCAAACTCCTCGGCCTCGAGCAATCCATCTATATCGGTCTGCTGATCCTCTTGATCCTCTACCGCTCATGGCGGCCGATTGCCCGGAGTAGGAAGCGCGGGCAAGGTCGCGAGCGCACGCGGGCTCCTGCGACCGTGTCGTGATGCCACAGGTGCCCCATGCAGCCTTCCGCGGGCGGGCGCCAGGCGGATCGGGCACGCGTCCGGTCACGCTCCCGCCGCTGGCTGATTGATCATGGCTTCGATGTTGTAGCCATCGGGATCGAGAACGAAGCAGGCGTAATAATCAGGAGCATATTGCGGTCGTGGACCGGGAGCACCATTGTCCTTGGCACCGGCCTCGAGCGCGGCCTAGAAAGGGTCGACGTCCGTCTTCCTACGAGCTCGCAAGGCGACGTGCAGGCGCGTCAAAGGCGGCTCGCTGTCCGCCTGCTGGATCTCGAATAGGCTGCCGCCGCCAATAGCGAAAGCCCAGAATACGCTCACCTTACCGAAGGAAAGTTTGTACCCCAGCGATGCAAAAGCGCTTTCGTAGAACAGCTTGCTCTTCTGCAGATCACTCATTGCAATGGTTATGTGGTCGATCACGCTGCGCACTCCTTGGAGCGCCTGACGGCAGAGGCAAAGCCAACGCCGATCCGAAATTTGCTCGACAAGCATCCGATGGGTGCCCGATCTCGATATGCTCGTTGTCCGGATGCCCAGAAGAGCCTCTTCTGTGACCAGAGACCATCAGGCCGCGATCGAAAACACCGCTTTTGTCCCCGAACACAGCGCCCCAAACAAAAACAGCCGGGCTTCGCAGCCCGGCTGTTTTGATTCCGGCGAACCGGAAATGATTAAGCGGCTTCAGCTGCAGTCGCTTCGGCTTCTACGCGAGCCTTGTCGGCTGCGCCCTTGGCGTGGGTGTCGCGGTCAACGAATTCGATGACGGCGAGAGCAGCGTTGTCGCCCTGGCGGAAGCCAGCCTTCATGATACGCAGGTAGCCGCCGTTGCGGGTTGCGTAGCGCGAAGCGATCGTGTCGAAGAGCTTCGAAACGACAGCGGCGTCGCGGATCTGCGAGATCGCCTGACGGCGAGCGTGCAGGTCACCGCGCTTGCCGAGGGTGACGAGCTTTTCAACGATCGGACGGATTTCCTTTGCCTTCGGCAGGGTGGTCACGATCTGCTCATGGGTGATGAGCGAAGCCGCCATGTTGGCAAACATTGCCTTGCGGTGGCTAGCGGTTCTATTCAGCTTGCGGCCGGCTTTACCGTGGCGCATTGCTATTCTCCTTCACTTGCAGGCATCCGCCTGCCGTTTGAACCTGCGCATGTCCCGCTCCGGCTCCAGCCGGAGCGACAAGGCATATGCGCCATTTAACATGCTAAGGCCAAGCTTTATGCGCTCCGCAGGAGCGCTTGCGGCCTTAGTATTGGTCTTCGTAGCGCTTGGCGAGATCTTCGATGTTCTCAGGCGGCCATGCCGGCACTTCCATGCCGAGGTGCAGGCCCATGGAAGCGAGAACTTCCTTGATTTCGTTCAGCGACTTGCGACCAAAATTCGGCGTGCGGAGCATTTCTGCTTCGGTCTTCTGAATGAGGTCACCGATGTAGACGATGTTGTCGTTCTTCAGGCAGTTTGCCGAGCGAACAGACAGTTCGAGTTCGTCCACCTTCTTGAGGAGCGCCGGGTTGAAAGCGAGTTCGGTAACTGCTTCCTCTTCGGTTTCCTTCTGCGGCTCGTCGAAGTTGACGAACACGCCAAGCTGATCCTGGAGAATGCGAGCCGCGAAAGCGACGGCATCTTCGCCGGAGATCGAACCGTCGGTCTCGATCGTCATGTTCAGCTTGTCGTAGTCGAGAACCTGTCCTTCACGGGTATTTTCTACCTTGTAGGACACCTTCTTGACCGGCGAATAAAGGCTGTCGACCGGGATGAGACCGATCGGAGCATCTTCCGCACGATTGCGATCGGCCGGAACATAGCCCTTGCCGTTGTTGACGGTGAATTCCATACGAATTTCCGCACCCTCGTCGAGCGTGCAGATGACATGCTCGGGGTTGAGGATTTCAATGTCACCGACCGTCTGGATGTCGCCAGCCGTTACAACGCCAGGGCCCTGCTTACGCACGACCATGCGCTTTGCGTCATCGCCATCCATCTTGATGGCGATTTCCTTGATGTTGAGCACGATGTCCGTCACGTCTTCGCGGACGCCCGGGATCGACGAGAACTCATGCAGCACGCCATCGATCTGCACAGCCGTGACTGCGGCACCGCGCAGCGAGGACAGCAGAACGCGGCGAAGCGCGTTACCGAGGGTGAGGCCGAAACCACGCTCAAGCGGCTCTGCTACGAGCGTCGCCTTGATGCGCGAGCTCGACGAGAACTCGACCTTGTTCGGCTTGATCAATTCCTGCCAGTTTTTCTGAATCATATTTTTGCCTTCCGTTCGTTGCCACCATCCAATCGTGGCAACCGAGCTTGAGAAGCACCGGGGGCGAAAATCCGCTCACCGGCGTTGTGAGTGGCGATGATCAGACGCGGCGCTTCTTGCGCGGGCGGCAGCCATTGTGCGGGATCGGCGTCACGTCGCGGATGGACGTGATCATGAAACCAGCAGCCTGGAGCGCGCGCAGAGCGGATTCGCGACCCGAACCCGGACCGCAAACTTCGACTTCCAGCGACTTCATGCCATGTTCCTGAGCCTTCTTGGCGCAGTCTTCAGCAGCGATCTGGGCAGCGAACGGGGTTGACTTGCGCGAGCCCTTGAAGCCCTTGGCGCCAGCCGACGACCAGGCAATCGCGTTGCCCTGTGCGTCAGTGATGGTGATCATCGTGTTGTTGAAGGTCGAATTGACGTGGGCAACACCCGACGAAATGTTTTTACGTTCGCGACGGCGAACGCGTACGGCTTCCTTGGCCATCTAAATCCCTTTCTTGGATCTCTTCACCGCCGTAATGCCAGCGGCTACACCGGAACGAGACCTTGCGGCCCTGCCCGAAACTCAAAAGAGGCCGGCGCAGACCGCCAGCCCCCTCACCTCCGGTTTCCCGGAAATTACTTCTTCTTACCAGCGATAGCCTTTGCCGGGCCCTTGCGGGTACGAGCATTGGTGTGCGTGCGCTGACCGCGGACCGGAAGACCACGGCGATGACGCAGGCCGCGGTAGCAACCGAGGTCCATCAGACGCTTGATGTTCATCGAGGTTTCGCGACGCAGGTCACCTTCGACCTGATAGTCACGGTCGATGGTTTCACGGATCTGCAGGACTTCGGAGTCCGTCAGCTGATGGACGCGCTTGTCAGCCGGCAGGCCAACCTTTTCCATGATTTCCTGCGCGAATTTTGAACCGATCCCGTGAATGTACGTCAGCGCGATAACGACGCGCTTCGCAGTCGGGATGTTGACGCCAGCGATACGTGCCACGCCTATTCTCCTTGCGTTCCCGTTGCCATCCGGCAAGAGGTTTTTCGTTGCGCAGCCGAACCGGCCGCTCGTTCAAATTTGGGTTCGTACATGTCAAAAAGACCGAACCCGGACTTCCCTGGAAATCCGCGCCGATCGCATCAAATGTCGCGAGTTGGCGCGGTGTTTAGCGGAATCAGTGCTGAAAAGCAACCGCTTCCGCCAAGTTTATTTTCAAAGACTAAAGCTTCGAAAGTACCTTATCGATCTCGCCGGTGACGTGATCGATGTCCGCCATGCCATCGACCGACCTCAACTTGCCCTTGGCATAGTAGTAGCCGATCAGTGGAGATGTCTCCTTGTAGTAGGCCTGCAGGCGCGTGACGACCGTTTCACGGTTGTCGTCGGGACGGCGCTTGAAGTGTGTCGAGCCGCAACGGTCGCAGACGCCTTCTACCTTCGGCTTGACGTTGGTGTCGTGGTAGCCTGCACCGCAGTTGGCGCAGGTGTAGCGTCCGGAGACGCGGTCGGCGAGGACGTTGTCGTCGACCTGGATCTCGATCACGGTGGAGAGTTCCAGGCCCTTGCTCTTCAGCATGGTTTCCGTGGCGTCGGCCTGAACCAGCGTGCGCGGAAAACCGTCGAGAATGAAACCCTTGCCGCAATCTGGAGCATCCAGACGCTCGGAGACGATGGCATTGACGATCTCATCGGAGACAAGCTTGCCGGCGTCCATGACGGCCTTTGCCCGCATGCCTACCTCCGTACCAGCCGCAACGGCAGCACGGAGCATGTCACCCGTGGAGAGTTGCGGAATTCCGTACTTCTCCACGATCCGCTGAGCCTGGGTCCCCTTACCCGCACCCGGCGGCCCTAACAGTATGAGTCTCATCGCCCCCTCTTTCCTCCGCGCAACTTCGATTTCTTGATCAGGCCTTCGTACTGCTGTGCGATCAGATGACCCTGAATCTGTGCCACCGTATCGAGAGTTACGCTAACCACGATCAAGAGCGAAGTGCCACCCAGGGACAACGGAATGCCCGTTTGCGACACAAGAATTTCAGGCAGAATGCACACGAAAACGAGGTAGATCGCGCCAATTACCGTAATGCGGGTCAGCACGTAGTCGATATATTCTGCGGTCCGCTCACCCGGACGGATACCGGGGATGAAGCCGCCATGCTTCTTCAAATTGTCGGCCGTGTCCTTCGGGTTGAAGACGATCGCCGTGTAGAAGAAGGCGAAGAAAGCGATCAGCATGCCATAGAAAAGCATGTAGAGCGGCTGGCCGTGCCCAAGCGCGGCCACAATCGAGGTTGCCCATGCAGGCAAGGACGAGGTGTTTGCGAAGCCTGCGAGCGTCGCTGGCAGCAACAGCAGCGAGGACGCGAAGATCGCCGGGATAACACCCGAGGTGTTGAGCTTCAGCGGCAGATGCGAGGTATCGCCCTGGAACATGCGGTTGCCGACCTGACGCTTCGGATACTGGATCAGAAGGCGGCGCTGCGCGCGTTCGACGAAAACGATGATGGCGATGACCCCAATCGCGACGAGGATGACCGCGAGAATTAGCGTCGTCGACAGGGCGCCTGTGCGGCCGAGTTCAAGGGTGCCAGCAAGAGCCTGCGGAAGGCCGGCTGCGATCCCTGCGAAAATGATCAGGGAAATGCCGTTACCAATGCCGCGCGAGGTGATCTGCTCGCCGAGCCACATCAGGAACATCGTGCCGCCGAGCAGCGTAACAACCGTGGAAACGCGGAAGAAGATGCCCGGATCGACAACCAGGCCGTTGCCGCTCTCAAGACCGACGGAAATGCCGTAGGCCTGAAGCGCACCGAGGAGGACCGTACCGTAGCGCGTGTACTGGTTGATGATCTTGCGGCCCTGTTCGCCTTCCTTCTTCAGGTTTTCGAGCGCCGGGACGACCGAGGTCATCAGCTGCACGATGATCGAAGCAGAAATGTAAGGCATGATGCCGAGCGCAAAGATTGCCATGCGCTGCACGGCACCACCCGAGAACATGTTGAAGAGGCCGAGAATGCCTCCCGCCTGGCCACGGAAGGCCTGGGCATAAGCTTCTGGATTGAGGCCTGGGAGCGGAATGTGCGTACCCAGCCGGTACACGAGGAGAGCTGCCAGTGTGAACCACAGGCGCTTCTTGAGATCCTCGGCTTTGGCGAAGGTCGAGAAATTGAGGTTGGAAGCCAACTGTTCCGCTGCAGACGCCATGCGTTTCTCCGCGCTACCAATTTCGGGCTCAAGCCAAGCGAGGTGCCGGACCCGGAATCAGCATTCTGAATTATTCAAAAGCGGGCTTCGGACGGATTGCGGACGCAACCTATGCCTCACCCATGTGTTCGTTCCTACCGCCCATGACGCACGTGCGTCCAGCCGGTTTTTGTGAGGCTCACATATGGGAGCAAAATCGCCCGGTGTGAAGCACCCCGGGCGACTTATCATAAGATTAATTATTCTGCAGCTGCGGCAGAAAGAAGCGTGACGGAACCGCCTGCCTTTTCGATCTTTTCGATCGCCGGCTTGGAAGCGCCAGCAACTTCGAACTTGACCTTTGCCTTCAGCTCGCCGTCTGCGAGAACGCGAACACCGTCCTTGACGCGGCGGATAACGCCGGCAGCCTTCAGAGCTGTTGCGTCGACAGTTGCCTTCGCGTCGAGCTTGCCAGCGTCGATGGCAGCCTGAACACGCTCAAGCGACACGACGACGAAGTCGGCCTTGAAGATGTTGTTGAAGCCGCGCTTCGGCAGGCGACGGTAGATTGGCATCTGACCGCCTTCAAAACCGTTGATGGCAACGCCAGAACGGGACTTCTGACCCTTTACACCGCGACCACCGGTCTTGCCCGAACCCGAACCAATACCGCGGCCAAGGCGCTTGCGGCTGTGGGTTGAACCTTCGTTGTCTTTGATTTCATTGAGTTTCATAGTGAATCTCCCGGCTTACTTCTCGTCGACGACGCGAACGAGATGCTGGACAGCACGGATCATGCCACGAACGGAAGGGGTATCTTCCAGCGTGCGGCGACGGTGCATCTTGTTAAGTCCGAGGCCAATCAGCGTGCGCTGCTGGACGTCCGGACGACGAATCGGGCTGCCGATCTGTTCGACAGTAACCGTCTTCGCTTCAGTCTTCTTGGTAGCCTTAGCCATCTGTCAGACTCCTCTTATTCTTCAGAGGCATTGCCAGAAGCGGCACGGCGAGCCTGGAGCGTTGCATACTTGATGCCGCGCTGAGCTGCGATGTCCTTCGGGTGAACCTGGTGCTTCAGGGCGTCGAAGGTAGCGCGAACCATGTTGTATGGGTTCGAGGAACCGGTCGACTTGGCGACGACGTCGTGAACGCCGAGCGTTTCGAAAACGGCGCGCATCGGGCCACCGGCGATGATACCGGTACCGACCTTGGCCGAACGAAGCAGAACCTTGCCAGCGCCATGGCGGCCATGAACGTCGTGATGCAGCGTACGGCCGTCACGCAGCGGTACGAAGATCAGTTCGCGCTTAGCGGCTTCAGTCGCCTTGCGGATTGCTTCCGGCACTTCGCGCGCCTTGCCGTGACCGAAGCCAACGCGGCCCTTCTGGTCACCTACGACGACGAGAGCGGCGAAACCGAAACGGCGGCCACCCTTTACAACCTTGGCAACGCGATTGATCGCGACCAGCTTGTCGACGAATTCGCTATCGCGTTCTTCGCGGTTCTGGCGATCGTCGCGAGAACCTCTTCTTTCCTGTGCCATTGTCCTTTTCCTTTTTCTTTTCCGGGTGCAATCGGCAAACAAAACGAAGACCGCATCGGCCTCCCCTTTCGAGACGCCTGCGGTCCGGTGAGATCCGGCCGGTGCCCTAGGGCTTGCCGGCCGGAAACTTTATTAGAAGGACAGACCGCCTTCGCGGGCTGCTTCTGCCAGAGCCTTGATACGGCCGTGGTAGATGAAGGCGCCACGGTCGAATACCACGTCCTTGACGCCTGCCTTCGATGCGCGCTCAGCAACGAGCTTGCCTACGAGGGTCGCTGCTGCCGTGTCAGCACCGGTCTTCAGAGAACCGCGCAGATCCTTGTCGAGGGTCGAGGCAGACGCGAGCGTCTTACCGGCGACATCGTCAATGATCTGAGCATAGATGTTCTTCGACGAGCGATGAACCGACAGGCGCGGCCGACCGTTGGCCACCGACTTGAGGTGACGACGCACGCGGTTGGCACGACGTGCAAGTGCTTCTTTCCTGCTAGCCATTTCGCGTGATCCTTACTTCTTCTTGCCTTCTTTGCGGACAATCCGCTCTTCGGCATACTTGACGCCCTTGCCCTTGTAAGGCTCAGGACCGCGGTATTCGCGGATTTCAGCGGCAACCTGGCCGACCTGCTGCTTGTTGATGCCGGAAACGACGATTTCCGTCGGCTTCGGCACAGCGATCGTAATGCCCTGCGGCGGCTCATAAACCACGTCGTGGCTGAAGCCGAGCGCCAGCTGCAGGTTCTTTCCCTGCAGGGATGCGCGGTAACCAACGCCGTTGATTTCGAGCTTGCGCTCGTAGCCGTCCTTGACGCCCTTGAAGATGTTCTCGATCATCGTGCGGGACATGCCCCACTTCGAACGAGCTTCCTTCGACTGCGTGAGCGGCGTTACAACAACCGCATTATCCTCGAGCTTGATGCCGATTCCGTCATTTGCGACGAAGAACAGTTCGCCCTTCGGGCCCTTTGCAGTGACCTTCTGGCCTTCGACCGTAGCCGTGATCCCAGCAGGTACCTGAACGGGCCTTTTACCGATACGAGACATGTTTCAATCCTGTCTGTTCGCTATGGAGATCCTTGCTCTGTCTTAGAAGACCGAGCAAAGAACCTCGCCACCAACGTTCTGTTCGCGAGCCTGGTGATCGGCCATCACGCCCTTCGGGGTCGAAAGGATAGTGATGCCGAGGCCGTTCGCGACCTGCGGAATGGACTTGACCGAGACATAAACCCGGCGGCCCGGCTTGGACACACGGCCGATCTCACGGATCACCGATGCGCCTTCGTAGTACTTGAGCTCGATGCTGAGTTCCGACTTGCCATTGCCGAAATCGACAACGGAATAGCCACGGATGTAGCCTTCGGACTGCAGAACATCGAGAACGCGTGCACGGAGCTTCGAAGCAGGCGTCGAGACCGACGACTTGCGGCGAGAAGCGCCGTTGCGGATGCGAGTGAGCATATCGCCCAACGGATCAGTCATTGTCATCTAACCTGCTCCTTACCAGCTCGACTTGACGATGCCCGGCACCTTGCCGAGATTGCCGAGTTCACGCAGCGCGATACGCGACATGCGCAGTTTGCGGTAGTATGCGCGCGGACGGCCCGATACTTCGCAACGATTGCGAATGCGGGTCTTGGATCCATCGCGCGGCAGGGATGCCAGCTTGATCGAGGCCTTGAACCGCTCTTCGATCGGAAGAGCCTGGTTCATGATGATCGCCTTCAACGCAGCCCGCTTAGCGGCCTGGTTGGCGACCGTAGTACGGCGGCGCTTGTTCTTTTCAACTGCGCTTGTCTTCGCCATGTGCGGTTCCTTTTCTACGCTCGTCGTTACGGTTACTGACGGAACGGGAAGTTGAACTCTGTCAGCAGAGCCCGTGCTTCGTCGTCCTTCGTTGCCGTCGTGCAAACGATGATGTCCATGCCCCACATCTGATCAACCTTGTCGTAGTTGATCTCAGGGAACACAATGTGCTCCTTGATGCCCATGGCGAAGTTGCCACGGCCGTCAAAGCTTTTCGGGTTCAGGCCACGAAAGTCGCGAACGCGCGGAAGCGCGATGTTGATCAGACGGTCCAGGAACTCGTACATGCGAGCGCCGCGCAGGGTAACCTTTGCGCCGATCGGCATATCTTCGCGGACCTTGAAGCCAGCGATGGAGTTGCGTGCACGGGTGATGACCGGCTTCTGACCAGCGATAGCAGCCAGGTCAGCTGCAGCAACAGTCGGCTTCTTCGAATCAGCCGTTGCTTCACCAACACCCATGTTGATTACGATCTTGTCGAGCTTCGGGATCATCATCTCGTTGGCGAAGGAGAACTTCTCCTGCATCGCCGCGCGGATGCGCTCAACATATTCCTTCTTGAGCCGCGGCTCGTACTTTGCCTCAGCCATCGATCACATCTCCAGAACGCTTAGCCACACGGACCTTCTTGCCGTCAACAACCTTGAAACCAACGCGGGTCGGCTTGCCGTCCTTGTCGATGATTGCAACGTTGGACAAGTGAACCGAGGCTTCCTTGCTGATGATGCCGGCTTCCTGGGTCTGCGTCTGGCGCTGATGGCGCTTTACGACGTTGACGCCACGAACAACGGCGCGATCTTCCTTAGGCAGAACCTGAAGGACTTCGCCGGTGCGGCCCTTGTCCTTGCCTGCGAGCATGACGACCTTGTCGCCCTTACGAATCTTTTGCATCGTTCGCGCTCCTTACAGTACTTCGGGAGCCAGCGAGATGATCTTCATGTGGTTCTTGGCGCGAAGTTCGCGCGGAACCGGTCCGAAGATACGGGTGCCGATCGGCTCTTTCTTGTTGTCGATGAGGACTGCTGCATTTGTGTCGAAACGGATGATGCTGCCATCAACGCGACGGATTTCCTTGGCGGTACGAACAACCACCGCCTTCATCACGTCACCCTTCTTCACGCGGCCACGCGGGATCGCTTCCTTGATCGAAACGACGATAACGTCGCCGATCCCGGCATACTTGCGCTTCGAGCCGCCCAGCACCTTGATGCACATGACACGACGTGCGCCGGAATTATCCGCCACGTCGAGGTTTGTTTGCATCTGAATCATATCAGGTCGCCTTCTTGGTTTACCGGAATGGTTGGGCTGCGAGCCCCCTTCCCCGGCATATGAAAATTGTCAGCCGGCCGCTTGCTACGAGAGCAGGCGAAAACACGGCATAGCTTGAATAGCGCGGGATCGATCGTGCCAGGGTGGTTTCCCAACGGGACCTTCCGTGCGCTCAAAGCAAAAGAACGCCCGACGGACGAGCGTTCTGACGCTGCTTCATACAGATATTTCCGCGAGACGCAAGGCCTCGCGCAAAAATCTTACTTGGCCTGGGCGGAAACGACCGTCCAGCGCTTGTCCTTCGAGATCGGCGCGCATTCCTCGATGGATACGGTATCGCCGATCTTGTACTGGTTGTTTTCGTCGTGAGCCTTGTACTTCTTGGAACGACGAACGGTCTTCTGGAGCAGCGGGTGAGCAAAACGACGCTCAACGCGAACTACGACAGTCTTCTCGTTCTTGTCGCCAACGACAACGCCCTGCAGAATGCGCTTCGGCATGATCTTTTCCTTTACGCCTTTGCTTCTGCCGCCTTCTGGCGGGCAATGGTTTTCACGCGGGCGATGTCCTTGCGAACTTCGTTGACGCGAGAGGACTTTTCGAGCTGACCGGTGGCCTTCTGGAAGCGCAGGTTGAACTGCTCCTTCTTCAGGTCGGCAAGCTTGTCCTTGAGCTGATCGGCCGTCAGGCCGCGAACTTCTTCGGCTTTCATGTGCCTTGCTCCTTACTCTGCAATGCGCTGTACGAAGCGCGTCTTGACCGAGAGCTTGGCAGAGCCGAGGCGAAGCGCTTCGCGAGCGATTTCTTCGCTAACGCCGTCGATTTCGAACATCATACGGCCTGGCTTGACCTTGCATGCCCAATATTCAACAGAGCCCTTACCCTTACCCATACGGACTTCGGTCGGCTTTGCGGTTACCGGAACATCCGGGAACACGCGGATCCATACACGGCCGGCGCGCTTCATGTAACGCGTGATCGCGCGGCGGGCCGCTTCGATCTCGCGTGCATTGACGCGGTTCGGCTCTTGAGCCTTAAGGCCGAATTCACCGAAGGCGAGGTCTGAACCACCCTTGGCGACGCCCTTGATGCGGCCCTTAAATTGCTTGCGGTACTTGGTACGCTTTGGCTGCAACATTTTCTTATTCTCCGAACTTATCTGCCACCAACGCCATTAAGCGTTGTCGCGGCGACGATCGCGATCACGGCTTGCCGGACCCTGAGCGTCACCCTCGAGTGCGCGGCGCTCGGAGGCCATCGGATCGTGCTCAAGGATTTCGCCCTTGAAGATCCAAACCTTGATGCCGCAGATGCCGAAAGCGGTTTCCGCTTCAGCCGTACCATAGTCGATGTCAGCACGCAGCGTGTGCAGCGGAACGCGACCTTCGCGGTACCACTCCGTACGAGCGATTTCTGCACCGCCGAGACGGCCTGCGCAGGTGATCTTGATGCCTTCGGCGCCAAGACGCATTGCAGACTGAACGGCACGCTTCATGGCGCGACGGAAAGCAACACGACGCTCGAGCTGCTGAGCGATCGACTGTGCGACGAGCGTAGCGTCGACTTCCGGCTTGCGAACTTCAACGATGTTGAGGTGCGTTTCGGAATTCGTCATCTCCGACAGCTTCTTGCGGAGCTTGTCGATGTCTGCGCCCTTCTTGCCGATGATCAGGCCAGGACGAGCCGAGTGGATCGTGACGCGGCACTTCTTGTGCGGACGCTCGATGACCACCTTGGCGATACCGGCCTGCTTCAGTTCGCTCATCACGAACTTGCGCATCTTCAGGTCTTCGTGCAGCAGCTGGCCGTACTCGGCATTGTCCGCAAACCAGCGGCTATCCCAGGTACGGTTGATGCCAAGACGGAAACCGATTGGATTGATTTTCTGACCCATTATGCGGCCTCCTCTTGTGCCTGCACTTCGCGGACAACGATCGTGAGGTGCGCGAACGGCTTCTCGACGCGAGATGCACGGCCACGGCCACGAGCGTGGAAACGCTTCATGACGATCGACTTGCCTACGTAGGCTTCTGCGACAACCAGCGTGTCAACGTCGAGATCGTGGTTGTTCTCGGCGTTTGCGATCGCAGATTCGAGCGTCTTCTTGACGGCGCCTGCGATGCGCTTGCGGGAGAATTCCAGCTCAGCGAGTGCACGATCGACCTTCTTGCCGCGGATAGCCGCAGCAACGAGGTTGAGCTTCTGTGGGCTGACGCGGAGCGTACGGGCGACTGCTTGCGCCTCGTTGTCCTTCAGCCGGCGTTCGGCTTTTGCCTTGCCCATGATTACTTCCTCTTTGCCTTCTTGTCCGCACCGTGACCGTAGTAGGTCCGGGTCGGAGAGAATTCACCGAATTTGTGGCCGACCATGTCTTCATTGACGCTGACCGGAACATGCTTGCTGCCGTTGTAGACGCCGAAGGTGAGACCGACGAACTGCGGCAGGATCGTGGAGCGACGGCTCCAGATCTTGATTACTTCTGCACGTCCGCCTTCACGAACCTTCTCAGCCTTCTTGAGAAGATAGCCGTCAACGAACGGACCTTTCCATACTGAACGAGCCATTGGAGACTTCCTCTCTTACTTCTTACGCTGATGACGCGAGCGCATGATCATCTTGTCGGTCGACTTGTTCGACCGGGTGCGCTTGCCCTTGGTCGGCTTGCCCCACGGAGTTACCGGGTGACGACCACCAGAGGTACGGCCTTCACCACCGCCGTGCGGATGGTCGACCGGGTTCATGACGACACCGCGGTTATGCGGACGCTTGCCGCGCCAAACAGTACGACCGGCCTTGCCGTCATTGATGTTGGCGTGGTCAGGGTTGGAGACGGCTCCGATCGACGCAAGGCAGGAGCCATGGACGAGGCGCTGTTCACCGGAGTTCAGGCGAAGGATCGCCATGCCCTGGTCGCGGCCGACGAGCTGTGCGTAACCACCGGCGGAGCGGGCGATCTGACCACCCTTGCCCGGCTTCATTTCCACGTTGTGGATGATGGAGCCGACCGGAATGAACTGCAGCGGCATCGTATTGCCGGGCTTCACGTCGACAGCCTTTTCCGAAGCGATGACCTTGTCGCCGGCAGCAAGGCGCTGCGGAGCGAGGATATAGGCCTTCTCGCCGTCAGCATAGCTCACCAGCGCGATGAAAGCCGTACGGTTCGGATCGTATTCGATACGCTCGACGGTGCCCTCGACGTCGAACTTGCGACGCTTGAAGTCGACCAGACGATAAGTGCGCTTGTGACCGCCGCCGATGAAGCGGGCAGTGATGCGGCCGAGGTTGTTACGACCACCGCTCTTAGTCAGACCTTCCGTCAGCGCCTTGACCGGCTTGCCCTTGTAGAGCGAGGAGCGATCGACGATGACCAGCTGACGCTGGCTCGGGGTCGTCGGATTGAATGTTTTCAATGCCATCTTTTTATTCCTCAGAGACCGGTGGAGACGTCGATCGTCTGGCCTTCAGCCAAAGTCACGACAGCCTTCTTCACGTCCTTCTGCTTGCCGACAATACCGCGAAAACGCCTGGTCTTGCCCTTACGGAGCAGGGTGTTGACGGCCGTGACCTTGACGCCGAAGAGCGCCTCGACTGCAGCCTTGATTTCCGGCTTCGACGCCGTCTTGGCGACATTGAAAACAACCTGGTTGTTTTCCGATACCAGAGTGGACTTTTCGGTGATCGCCGGCGAGACGATCACATCATAGTGGCGAAGATCGGTCACTTGAAACGCTCCTCTAGAGCTTCAACGGCTGCCTTGGAAAGCACGAGCTTGCCGCGGCGCACGATGTCATAAACGTTGATGCCCTGGATCGGCAGAACATCGATATTCGGGATGTTCTTGGCTGCGAGCTTGAAGTTGCCATCAAGTTCAGCGCCACCGATGAAGAGAGCGTTGGTCAGGCCGAGCGTCTCGAAGGTCGATGCCAGTGCCTTGGTCTTTGCTTCAGCAGCGACTAGGTTGTCGATGATGATGACATCATCGGACTTCAGCTTTGCCGAAAGAGCGAGGCGCAGGCCGAGCGCGCGAACCTTCTTCGGAAGGTCGTGTTCGTGGCTGCGAACAACCGGGCCGTGAGCCTTACCACCGCCGCGGAACTGCGGAGCGCGAGCCGAATGGTGACGAGCGCGGCCCGTACCCTTCTGCTTGTACATCTTGGCACCGGTGCGCCATACTTCGGCGCGGCCCTTGGCCTTGTGCGTGCCCTGCTGCTTCTTGGCAAGCTGCCAGCGGATGACGCGGGCGAGAATGTCTTCGCGGGGCTCGAGGCCGAAAATCGCGTCAGAAAGAGAAACCTTCCCTGCGTCTTTTCCCTCGAGGGTCTTGACGTTGAATTCCATTGGTCTGGCTCCCTTACTTCGCGGCCGACTTGACGGCGTCGCGCACAATGATCCAGGCACCCTTGGAACCGGGTACTGCACCCTTGATCAGGATCAGACCGCGATCTTCATCGGTCGAAACCACTTCAAGGTTCTGAGTCGTAACGCGCGTCTGGCCCATGTGACCAGCCATCTTCTTGTTCTTGAAAACCTTGCCCGGATCCTGGCGCGAACCCGTCGAACCATGCGAGCGGTGCGAAACAGACACACCGTGCGTGGCGCGAAGACCGCCGAAACCGTGACGCTTCATGGCGCCCGCAAAGCCCTTACCGATCGTCGTACCCGTCACATCGACGAGCTGACCAGCTGCGAAGTGACCAGCCTTGAGCTCGGTGCCAACCTCGAGGAGGTTGTCTTCCGTGACGCGGAATTCCGCGAGCTTGGCCTTCGGCTCGACATTGGCGACAGCGAAGTTACCGCGCATCGCCTTCGACGTATTCTTGACCTTCGCCGCGCCAGCACCGAGCTGAACTGCGGCGTAGCCGTTCTTTTCCACTGTGCGCTGGGCCACAACCTGGCAGCCTTCCATGCGCAGTACAGTTACCGGAACATGCTCCCCGGCGTCGTTGTAGACGCGGGTCATGCCCACCTTTTGTGCAATCACACCTGAACGCATCGGTTCAATCCTTCCAACTCAGCTCGAGCAGGGCTCAGAGCTTGATCTCAACATCGACACCAGCGGCGAGATCGAGCTTCATCAGCGCGTCTACCGTCTGCGGTGTCGGGTCAACGATGTCGAGAAGGCGCTTATGCGTGCGCATCTCGAACTGCTCGCGGCTCTTCTTGTCGATGTGTGGGGACCGGTTGACCGTAAACTTCTCGATGCGAGTCGGAAGCGGAACGGGGCCCCGGACACTAGCTCCGGTGCGCTTCGCCGTCGACACGATCTCGCGCGTCGAAGCGTCGAGAATGCGGTGATCGAACGCCTTCAGGCGAATGCGGATATTTTGGCCGTTCATTCGACGTTATCCTTGTGTTTGTTATCCCGCGCGCCTTTCGGTTAGGCACGGGCTGTTTTTATTCCTAAGGCGGACCACCGGTTTCAAAGATCGAGAGAGGCGCCGGGTTACGGTGCCCCTATCCAGTCTTCAGGCCTTCCAGCCCACCTTATTGTTTGCTGTAGTCACCCGCTTCGATGAGCGAAGCAGGGCGCAAATAGCGCTCGCGCGCCATTTGCAACATTTTACTGTAATAAGCAAGCGGCCAAAGCCACTTGCTTCATAATATTGTCATCGAACCGGCCGCTCCCGTGGAGCGGCCGTTGCGAAGATTACTCGACGATGGAGGCAACGATGCCTGCGCCGACGGTACGGCCGCCTTCGCGGATCGCGAAGCGCAGCTTTTCTTCCATCGCGATCGGAACGATCAGCTCGACGTCAACCGTGACGTTGTCGCCAGGCATAACCATTTCCGTGCCTTCCGGCAGCGTGACGATGCCCGTCACGTCCGTCGTGCGGAAGTAGAACTGCGGACGGTAGTTCGTGAAGAACGGCGTATGACGGCCGCCTTCTTCCTTCGTCAGGATGTAGGCTTCGGCCTTGAACTTCTTGTGCGGCTTGACAGAGCCCGGCTTGCACAGGATCTGACCACGCTCGACGCCGTCACGGTTCACACCGCGAACGAGAGCGCCGATGTTGTCGCCAGCCTGGCCCTGATCGAGCAGCTTGCGGAACATTTCAACGCCGGTCACCGTCGTCTTCGAGGTCGGGCGGATGCCGACGATTTCGACTTCTTCGCCAACCTTGACGATGCCACGCTCGACGCGGCCGGTCACAACCGTACCACGGCCCGAGATCGAGAACACGTCTTCGATCGGCATCAGGAACGGCTGGTCGATCGGACGCTCAGGCGTCGGGATATAGGCGTCAACGGCTGCCATCAGCTCGCGGATCGCGTCTTCGCCGATCTTCTTGTCCGAGTCTTCCAGAGCAGCAAGAGCCGAGCCCTTGATGACCGGAATGTCGTCGCCCGGGAAGTCGTAGGACGACAGCAGTTCGCGCACTTCGAGCTCGACGAGTTCGAGAAGCTCGGCATCGTCAACCTGGTCGACCTTGTTGAGGAACACGACAATCGCAGGAACGCCGACCTGGCGAGCCAGCAGGATGTGCTCGCGGGTCTGCGGCATCGGGCCGTCAGCAGCCGAGCAAACCAGGATCGCGCCGTCCATCTGCGCCGCACCGGTGATCATGTTCTTGACGTAGTCGGCATGGCCGGGGCAGTCAACGTGAGCATAGTGGCGGGCTGGGGTCTCGTATTCGACGTGGGCCGTCGAAATGGTGATGCCGCGGGCCTTTTCTTCCGGCGCAGCGTCGATCTGGTCGTACGCCTTGAACTCGCCGAAATACTTCGTGATCGCTGCCGTCAGAGACGTCTTGCCGTGGTCAACGTGGCCGATCGTGCCGATGTTAACGTGCGGCTTGTTGCGCTCAAACTTACTCTTTGCCATGTGGGCTCTCCACTCTTTTAAGGTCCCCTGAGGGATCTAATTTTTGTTATCGGTCAATTGGTATTCCGGTCACTTCTGACCGGAATACTTTGCCTGGATTTCCGTTGCGACGTTCGACGGGACCGGCGAATAGTGATCAAAGGTCATCGTGTACTGCGCGCGGCCCTGAGACATGGAGCGCAGGTTGTCGACGTACTTGAACATGTTCGCCAGCGGAACGTTGGCGTTGATGACAACCGCTACACCACGGCTTTCCTGGCCCTGGATCTGGCCACGACGGGAGTTCAGGTCGCCGATCACGTCACCGACGTAATCTTCAGGCGTTACGACTTCGACCTTCATCATCGGCTCGAGCAGCTGAGCGCCGGCCTTCTTGGCTGCTTCACGGAAGCAAGCACGCGAGGCGATTTCGAAGGCCAGAACCGACGAGTCGACGTCATGGAAGGCACCGTCGATGAGCGTCGCCTTGACGCCGAGCATCGGGAAGCCAGCCAGCGGGCCGGACGACAGAACGCTTTCGATCCCCTTCTGAACGCCCGGGATGTATTCCTTCGGAACAGCACCGCCGACGATCTTGGATTCGAACTTGAAGTCTTCGCCTTCCGGGTTCGGTTCGAAGACGATCTTGACGCGCGCGAACTGGCCGGTACCACCGGACTGCTTCTTGTGCGTATAGTCTTCCTCGTGCTGGCGCGTGATGGTTTCGCGGTAAGCAACCTGCGGAGCACCGACGTTTGCTTCAACCTTGAATTCGCGACGCATACGGTCAACGATGATGTCGAGGTGAAGCTCGCCCATGCCGGCGATGATTGTCTGGCCGGATTCCTGGTCGGTCTTAACGCGGAAGGACGGGTCTTCAGCAGCCAGGCGGTTGAGCGCGAGGCCCATCTTTTCCTGGTCGCCCTTGGACTTCGGCTCGATCGCGATTTGGATAACCGGCTCAGGGAATTCCATGCGCTCGAGAATAACAGGCTTCAGCGGATCGCAGAGCGTGTCACCCGTGGTGGTTTCCTTGAGGCCGGCGAGAGCAACGATGTCGCCTGCGAAGGCTTCTTCGATGTCTTCGCGCGAGTTCGAGTGCATCTGCAGCATACGGCCGACACGCTCGCGCTTGTCCTTGACCGTGTTCAAAACCGACGAACCCTTTTCGAGCTTGCCGGAGTAGATGCGCGCGAAGGTCAGCGAACCGACGAAGGGGTCGTTCATGATCTTGAACGCGAGCATCGAAAGCGGCTCGGAATCGTCAGCATGACGCTCGATTTCGGCTTCCGTCTTGAAGTCGATGCCCTTGATCGCCGGAATGTCGAGCGGCGACGGCAGGTAGTCGACAACGGCGTCGAGTAGCGGCTGAACGCCCTTGTTCTTGAAGGCCGTGCCGCAGAACATCGGGTGGAACTTGACGTCGATCGTGCCGCGGCGAACGAGCGCACGGATCTGATCGTTGTCGGGCATGTTGCCTTCGAGGTAGGCTTCCATCGCGGCTTCGTCGATCTCGACAACGGTCTCGATCAGCTTTTCGCGATACTCTTCAGCCTTGGCCTTCAGGTCGTCCGGGATTTCGACGACGTCCCACTGGGCGCCGAGCGATTCATCGCGCCAGACGAGAGCATTCATCTCGATCAGGTCGACAACACCCTTGAACTCTGTTTCTGCGCCGATCGGCAGCTGCATGACAACAGCAGTCGCACCGAGACGGGTCTTGATCATCTCAACCGAGCGGTAGAAGTCCGCGCCGGTCTTGTCCATCTTGTTGCAGAAGATCATGCGCGGAACGTTGTACTTCTCAGCCTGACGCCAGACGGTTTCCGTCTGCGGCTCTACGCCTGCGTTGGCATCGAGAAGAGCAATAGCACCGTCGAGAACGCGCAGCGAACGCTCGACTTCGATGGTGAAGTCGACGTGGCCGGGGGTGTCGATGATGTTGAAGCGGCGCGTCTTGCCGTCGCGACCCTTCCAGTAGGTCGTGGTCGCAGCGGAAGTGATCGTGATGCCACGCTCCTGCTCCTGCTCCATCCAGTCCATGGTGGCTGCGCCGTCGTGCACTTCACCGATCTTGTGGGACTTGCCGGTGTAGTAAAGAATACGCTCGGTCGTCGTCGTCTTGCCGGCGTCAATGTGCGCCATGATACCGAAATTTCGGTAGTCTTCGATTTTATATTCGCGAGCCATTGTGGACTGCCTTTCGAACCCGTTCGGGATTACCAGCGATAATGCGAGAACGCACGGTTGGCATCAGCCATCTTATGCGTGTCTTCGCGCTTCTTGACCGCGGAACCACGGTTGTTGGATGCATCGAGAAGCTCGCCCGACAGTCGGTCGACCATGGTCGTTTCGTTGCGCTTGCGCGCGGCAGCGATCAGCCAGCGGATGGCCAGGGCCTGACGGCGCTCCGGACGAACGTCGACCGGAACCTGATAGGTAGCACCACCAACGCGGCGCGAACGGACTTCAACGTGCGGAGCAACGTTGTCCAGAGCCTGATGGAACACGCCGAGCGGCTCCTGCTTGGACTTGCCCTGTACGGAGTCAAATGCGCCGTAGACAATGCTTTCAGCGACGGACTTCTTGCCGTCAAGCATGATGGCATTCATGAACTTGGTGACGATGAGATCGCCGAACTTCGGGTCCGGGTTGATCTCGCGCTTTTCTGCTCTGTGACGTCTGGACATACTTCTCGTCTCTTAACCGTTAAGGCGCTTTATCACGCGGAGGACCTCACGCAGCGCCGGATTTCTTAAAAACCCGAATTACTTCGGACGCTTCGCACCGTACTTCGAACGGCGCTGCTTGCGGTTCTTGACACCCTGGGTATCGAGAACGCCGCGAATGATGTGGTAACGGACACCCGGAAGGTCCTTAACGCGGCCGCCACGGATCATGACGACAGAGTGTTCCTGAAGGTTGTGACCTTCGCCGGGAATGTAACCAATGACTTCGAAGCCGTTGGTCAGACGGATCTTTGCGACCTTACGGAGAGCCGAGTTCGGCTTCCTCGGCGTCGTCGTGTAGACGCGGGTGCAAACGCCGCGCTTCTGCGGGTTTTCCTGCAGGGCAGGAACCTTATTACGCTTTACGTTCGCCTGACGCGGCTTGCGGATAAGCTGGTTTACGGTAGGCATTCAACCATCCCTTACGTTTATATCTCAATCCCTTGCGGGCGTAACTCGCGCCGTCTCCGGCAAGATCACACGCTTGTCTCAATGCGCAAAACGTGGCCCGATCCGCTTTCGCAGATGGACCACAGAGAGCAGAGGACGCAAAAGACATGCGTCGTGCGTGCAGGCATCATATCTTCAACGTGCGTTTCGGACCTTGTTTGAGGTGATCTCCGGAGCGCGTCGCCCCGAATGGCCATGCCTCACATGGGTCCGGATGGCGCGGGTACTACTGGTTTCCCGTCGTCTCGTCAAGGCCTTGAGAAATAAACTTCGGCCAAACGCCTTGAAACCGGGTCATTCCGCGCTCTTTTGGCGCTTCTAGGCGAATTCACTGCGGCGCGGCAAGATAAACTTGAGCATCGCGACAAAAAGCGGCTATGGAATCACCGATTGCAGACGCTAAGCGCATGACATCAGATTCAAATCTCGAATCGAAGGACATCCGATGATTACTGCCCCCGACAACGACAACAATTCCGAAGGCCCGATGGTCTTCATCATCATCGGCAAGGGCTATCAGTCCGATGACAGCGAGGGCGTCGACCTCCACATCATGCTCAAGGCCGCCGATGACGACAGCGCCGTGCGCGAGGCTCTGAACGCACTGGCCGAGGAAGGCTTCATCGAGGCAGATCTCGACCAGATCGGCATGCTGACCGAGGTACCAGAAGAGGAGCCGCACGCCTCCGCTTACCAGGGAGCCGTCGACGGCGAAGTCGCGATCATCCGCTTCAGCTGAGACCCGATGAAGCCGAATGCGCTCAAGGTGCTGATCTATGCCACGTGGCGCGACCGGCTACTGGTTTTCGATGAGCCCGACTTTCCCGAGGTCGCGCTCCAGGTTCCCGGCGGTACGGTTGAGGCCGGCGAAGATGTCGGTGCCGCGGCACTTCGGGAATTCTCGGAAGAGACCGGGATCCTGCCCGCAACTCGCCTCGCCCCGCTCGCCGTCCATGACTATCGCTTTTCCAAAGACGGCACCGAAACTTGCCACCGGCGGCACTACTTCCACGTTTCCCTCGAAGGTAGGCAGCCCGCCACCTGGCTGCATCGGGAAATGACGCCGTTCAGCGGCGGAGGGCCAATCCTGTTCCGTTTCTTCTGGCTCAGCTTCGACCACGCCCGCACACGGCTCGGCTACGGCATGGAGCATGGATTGCCGCTGCTTAGCTGAGCCTCCCACCAATAATAACGAACCAAAAACGAAAGCCGCCCGGATCGCTCCGGGCGGCTTTTCAATTCTGAGAACCAAACTGCCGATTATTCGGCAGCCGGCGCGCTCTCGCCTGCGAGATCCTGCAGCATCGGGGTGGCGACATCGGCGCCCGTGCCCTTGCGGCGTTCTTCGAGGATCATCTCGTCGCGCGACGTCGCGATGCGGCGGATCTGGGTCATCGTGCCACCGGTACCGGCCGGGATCAGGCGGCCGACGATGACGTTTTCCTTCAGACCCTGCAGGCCGTCGGTCTTGCCGGCGATTGCAGCCTCCGTCAGCACCTTCGTCGTTTCTTGGAAGGACGCGGCGGAGATGAAGGATGGGGTCTGCAGCGACGCCTTGGTGATACCGAGCAGAACCGGATCGCCATAAGCAGGCTTCTTGCCCTGTTCGATCAGCGCATCGTTGACGTCTTCGAGCTCGATGCGGTCGACGTTGTCGCCGACGATGTAGGTCGAGTCGCCTGCATCGGTGATTTCCACCTTCTGCAGCATCTGACGCACAATCACTTCGATGTGCTTGTCGTTGATGACAACGCCCTGCAGGCGATAGACTTCCTGGATTTCGTTGACCAAGTACGAAGCCAGAGCTTCGACGCCCTTGATCGCCAGGATGTCGTGCGGAGCCGGGTTACCGTCGAGGATGTAGTCACCCTTCTCGATATAGTCGCCTTCCTGAAGGTGGAAGGGCTTGCCCTTCGGGATCAGGTATTCGACCGGCTCGACACCGTCTTCCGGCTCGATGATGACGCGACGCTTGTTCTTGTAGTCGCGGCCGAGGCGGATCGTACCATCGATCTCAGCGATGATGGCGTGGTCCTTCGGACGACGAGCTTCGAACAGTTCGGCAACGCGCGGCAGACCACCGGTGATGTCCTTGGTCTTGGCGCTTTCGAGCGGCGAACGTGCAAGCACGTCACCTTGAGACACCTTCGTGCCCGGCTCGACCGACAGGATCGCATCGACCGAAAGCAGGAAGCGAGCGTCACCACCTCGGGACAGCTTCATGACATTGCCGCTGGCGTCCTTGATGACGATTGCCGGCTTGAGGTCCGAACCACGCGGGGTCGAACGCCAGTCGATAACCTGACGCTTGGTGATACCCGTGGATTCATCGGTCGCTTCAAGAACCGACAGACCGTCGACAACGTCTTCGAACTGAACGGTACCTGCTACTTCCGTCATCATCGGGCGGGTGTAGGGGTCCCACTCTGCCAGACGCTGGCCGCGCTTGACCTTGTCGCCTTCGTCGACGTGCAGCTTCGAACCGTAGGCCACACGCTGCGAGGAGCGCTCGACACCACGTTCGTCCAGGATCTGGACGGTCATGTTGCGGCCCATAGCAACGAGGTTGCCATCCGAGTTGCGTAGCAGGTTGCGGTTCTTGATCTGAACCGTACCTTCATACGAAGCTTCCAGGAACGACTGGTCGACCACGGTTGCCGTGCCACCAAGGTGGAACGTACGCATGGTGAGCTGCGTGCCCGGCTCGCCGATCGACTGAGCAGCGATAACACCGACCGCTTCGCCCATATTGACAGGCGTGCCGCGCGCAAGGTCACGACCGTAGCAGACCGCGCAAACGCCGGTCTGGATTTCGCAGGTCAGGGCCGAACGGATGCGGATCGACTGGATACCAGCCTTTTCGATCTCGATGACATCGGGTTCGAGGATCATCTTGCCGGCGTCAACGAGGCGCTCACCCGTAACCGGATGATCGATATCGTCGAGAGCCGTACGACCGAGAATACGCGCGCCGAGCGAGGCAACGACCTGACCGGCATCGACGATGGCAGTCATGGTGAGGCCGGTATCGGTACCGCAATCGACCGAGTTGACGATGCAATCCTGGGCGACGTCGACGAGACGGCGTGTCAGGTAACCGGAGTTCGCGGTCTTCAAGGCGGTGTCTGCGAGACCCTTACGGGCACCGTGCGTCGAGTTGAAGTACTCGTTGACGGTCAGGCCTTCCTTGAAGTTCGACGTGATCGGCGTTTCGATGATTTCGCCCGACGGCTTGGCCATGAGGCCGCGCATGCCGCCCAGCTGACGCATCTGGTTCGGAGAACCACGGGCGCCGGAGTGCGACATCATGTAGATGGCGTTCATGGGCTTCTGACGACCGGTGGTCTTGTCGAATTCGACGGCTTTGATGCGCGCCATCATGTCTTCGGCGACCTTCTCGGTGGCCTTGCCCCAGGCGTCGACGACCTTGTTGTACTTTTCGCCCTGGGTGATCAGGCCGTCATTGTACTGCTGTTCGTATTCCTTCACCAAGTTTTCGGTATCACCGACGATCTTCGCCTTGGTTTCCGGAATGACCATGTCGTCCTTGCCGAACGAAATGCCGGCGCGGCACGCATGGCTGAAGCCGAGCTGCATGATACGGTCGCAGAAAATGACCGTGTCCTTCTGGCCGCAATGACGGTAGACCGCGTCGATCATCTTCGAGATGTTCTTCTTGGTCATTTCCTGGTTGCAGATGTCGAAGGTCACCTTGCCGTTCTTCGGCAGAAGTTCGCCAATGAGCAGACGGCCCGGCGTCGTTTCGTAGATCTTCGAATACGGCTTGCCGTCCTCGCCGACCGACTTGAAGCGACCGCGGATCTTGGTGTGCAGCGTCACGACCTTGGTCTCGAGCGCATGATGCAGTTCGCCGAGATCGGAGAAGGCCATGCCTTCGCCCGGCTCGTTCTGATTCATGATCGAGAGGTAATAGAGGCCGAGAACCATATCCTGCGACGGAACGATGATCGGTGCACCGTTTGCCGGGTGCAGGATGTTGTTCGTCGACATCATCAGAACGCGGGCTTCGAGCTGGGCTTCGAGTGACAGCGGCACGTGAACGGCCATCTGGTCGCCGTCGAAGTCGGCGTTGAATGCCGTGCAGACGAGCGGGTGCAGCTGGATAGCCTTGCCTTCGACCAGGGTAGGTTCGAAGGCCTGGATGCCCAGGCGGTGCAGCGTCGGCGCGCGGTTCAGGAGAACGGGATGCTCGCGGATGACCTCGTCGAGGATATCCCAAACCTCAGGTTTTTCCTTTTCGACCAGCTTCTTGGCCTGCTTGACCGTCGAGGAGTAACCCTTGGCGTCGAGACGGGCATAGATGAACGGCTTGAAGAGCTCGAGCGCCATCTTCTTCGGAAGACCGCACTGATGCAGCTTCAGTTCCGGACCGGTCACGATGACCGAACGGCCGGAGTAGTCGACGCGCTTGCCGAGCAAGTTCTGACGGAAGCGGCCCTGCTTGCCCTTGAGCATGTCGGACAGCGACTTCAGCGGACGCTTGTTGGCGCCGGTGATAACGCGGCCACGGCGGCCGTTGTCGAAGAGCGCGTCCACAGATTCCTGCAGCATGCGCTTTTCGTTGCGGATGATGATGCCCGGAGCGCGCAGTTCGATCAGGCGCTTCAGACGGTTGTTACGGTTGATGACACGGCGGTAGAGATCGTTGAGGTCCGACGTCGCGAAACGACCGCCATCAAGCGGAACGAGCGGGCGCAGGTCCGGCGGGATCACCGGAACGACCTTCATGATCATCCATTCCGGGCGGTTGCCCGAATCCATGAAGTTCTCGACGATCTTCAGGCGCTTCATCAGCTTCTTCTGCTTGAGATCCGACGTCGTGTCGGCAAGCTCAGAGCGCAGATCGCCAGCGATCTTCTCGAGGTTCATCGAGGCCAGCATCTCGTAGATGGCCTCAGCGCCGATCATGGCCGTGAACTGGTCTTCGCCATATTCGTCGACGGCCAGCATATACTCTTCTTCCGAGAGGAGCTGGTGCTCCTTAAGGGCGGTGAGGCCCGGCTCTGTGACGATGTAGTTTTCGAAGTAGAGAACGCGCTCTACATCCTTCAGCGTCATGTCGAGCAGCGTCGAGATGCGGCTCGGCAGCGACTTCAGGAACCAGATGTGGGCAACGGGAGCTGCGAGCTCGATGTGGCCCATGCGCTCACGGCGAACGCGCGACAGCGTGACTTCGACGCCGCACTTTTCGCAGATGATGCCCTTGTACTTCATGCGCTTGTACTTGCCGCACAGGCACTCGTAGTCCTTGATCGGTCCGAATATGCGCGCGCAGAAGAGACCGTCGCGTTCCGGCTTGAACGTGCGGTAGTTGATGGTTTCCGGCTTCTTGATCTCACCGTAAGACCAGGAAAGAATCTTCTCCGGAGAAGCAATCGAAATCCGGATGGAATCGAAGTTCTGTGCAGGCACCTGCGGATTGAAAAGATTCATGACCTCTTGGTTCATGCCTGTCTCCTTCATGGGCGGATGCGCCCTTAGCTTGCATGGACGGCGGCAAATCCCGGGAGCCGCGCCAACGCTCAAAACGACAATAACCGCAGAATGCGGCGAAATCGTCCCTGCCCGGCCGACACGTACGGGGCCAGAGCGGGAACGGTGCGCGCTGCGTTGCAGCGCACACCCTATCGGTGGTTACTCGGCGGCGTCCGGCAACTGGCCGGCCTGCTGCTCGTCGACCTTCGAATTCTCGAGTTCGACAGAGAGACCGAGCGAGCGCATTTCCTTGACGAGAACGTTGAAGCTTTCCGGAATACCGGCTTCGAACGTATCGTCGCCACGGACGATGGCTTCGTAGACCTTGGTACGGCCGGCGACGTCGTCCGACTTCACCGTCAGCATTTCCTGCAGCGTGTAGGCTGCACCGTATGCTTCCAGAGCCCAGACTTCCATTTCGCCGAAGCGCTGACCGCCGAACTGCGCCTTGCCGCCCAGCGGCTGCTGGGTAACGAGCGAGTAAGGACCAATCGAACGGGCGTGGATCTTGTCGTCGACAAGGTGGTTCAGCTTCAGCATGTAGATGTAGCCAACCGTGACCTGGCGGTCGAACTGCTCACCGGTACGGCCGTCGTACAGCGTCGACTGACCGCTTTCCTTGAGACCAGCCAGAGCCAGCATCTCGTTGACGTCACCTTCATGAGCACCGTCGAAGACCGGCGTTGCAATCGAAACGCCGCGCTTCCACTGGTCAGCCAGACGCAGGACCGAGTCATCGTCGAAGTCCTTGACCTGTTCGGCCTTCGGACCGTCGCCGACAACGTCGCCGATCGTCTTGCGCAGCGGCTCGATGTTGCCGCTTGCCCTGTAGGCTTCCAGCATGTCGCCGATCTGGCGGCCCATACCGGCGCATGCCCAACCAAGGTGGGTCTCGAGGATCTGACCGACGTTCATGCGCGAAGGCACGCCCAGCGGGTTCAGAACGACGTCGACGTGCGTGCCATCTTCCAGGAACGGCATGTCTTCGACCGGAACGATGCGCGACACGACGCCCTTGTTGCCGTGACGGCCGGCCATCTTGTCGCCTGGCTGGATCTTGCGCTTCACAGCAACGAAGACCTTGACCATCTTCATGACACCCGGAGGCATTTCGTCGCCGCGCTGGACCTTTTCGACCTTGTCCATGAAGCGCTGCTCAAGGCGCGACTTGGATTCGTCGTACTGGCCACGCAGAGCTTCGAGTTCGCCCTGGACCTTCTCGTCTTCGACCGCGAACATCCACCACTGCGAGCGCGGGTATTCGGAGACGACGGCGTTTGCCAGCTCGGTGCCCTTCTTGAAGCCCTTCGGGCCCGCAATGGCGACCTGGCCACGCAGCATGTCGACCAGACGACCGTAGACGTTACGGTCGAGGATCGCCTGCTCGTCGTCGCGGTCCTTTGCAAGACGCTCGATCTCTTCGCGCTCGATCGCCATCGCGCGCTCGTCCTTCTCAACGCCATGGCGATTGAAGACGCGCACTTCGACGATCGTGCCGTAGGTGCCGGGCGGCATGCGCATGGAGGTATCGCGAACGTCCGAAGCCTTCTCACCGAAGATGGCGCGCAGAAGTTTTTCTTCCGGCGTCATGGGGCTTTCGCCCTTCGGCGTGATCTTGCCGACGAGGATATCGCCCGGCTGAACTTCGGCGCCGATGTAGACGATACCGGCTTCGTCGAGGTTTTTCAGTGCTTCTTCCGATACGTTCGGAATGTCGCGCGTGATTTCTTCCGGACCAAGCTTGGTGTCACGCGCCATCACTTCGAATTCTTCGATGTGGATGGAGGTGAACACGTCGTCAGCAACGATACGCTCGGAGAGCAGGATCGAGTCTTCGTAGTTGTAACCGTTCCACGGCATGAACGCGACGAGCGCGTTGCGGCCGAGTGCCAGATCGCCCAGGTCCGTCGACGGACCGTCGGCGAGGATGTCGCCGCGGTTGACCTCGTCACCGACGGTGACCAGCGGGCGCTGGTTAACGCAGGTATTCTGGTTCGAACGCTGGAACTTCTGCAGGCGGTAGATATCGACGCCGGACTTGCCAGCTTCGAGGTCTTCCGTCGCACGGATAACGATACGCGTCGCGTCGACCTGGTCGACAACACCACCGCGGCGGGCGCCGATAGCAGCACCGGAGTCGCGGGCGACGACCGGCTCCATGCCGGTGCCGACGAACGGAGCTTCGGCGCGCAGCAGCGGCACGGCCTGACGCTGCATGTTCGAGCCCATGAGAGCGCGGTTGGCGTCGTCGTTTTCCAGGAACGGGATGAGAGCGGCAGCAACCGAAACGACCTGCTTGGGCGAGACGTCCATCAGGTTCATACTGTCGCGCGGTGCGAGCATGACTTCGCCGGCGTGACGGCAGACGACGAATTCGTCGGTGAAGGAACCGTCGGTGCCGAGCTCGGCGTTCGCCTGCGCGACGTAGTACTTCGCTTCTTCCATGGCAGAGAGGTAAAGAACGTCGTTCGTCACCTTGCCATCAACGATGCGGCGGTACGGGCTTTCGATGAAGCCGTACTTGTTCACGCGGGCGAAGGTCGCAAGCGAGTTGATCAGACCGATGTTCGGGCCTTCCGGCGTTTCGATCGGGCAAATGCGGCCGTAGTGGGTCGGGTGAACGTCGCGGACTTCGAAGCCTGCGCGCTCGCGGGTCAGACCACCTGGGCCAAGAGCCGATAGACGGCGCTTGTGGGTGATTTCCGAAAGCGGGTTCACCTGGTCCATGAACTGCGACAGCTGCGAGGAGCCGAAGAATTCACGAACGGCAGCAGCTGCCGGCTTCGCGTTGATCAGATCCTGCGGCATGACCGTGTCGATTTCGATCGAGGACATACGTTCCTTGATCGCACGCTCCATGCGGAGCAGACCGAGACGGTACTGGTTTTCCATCAATTCGCCGACGGAGCGAACACGACGGTTGCCGAGGTTGTCGATGTCGTCGATTTCGCCCTTGCCGTCGCGCAGTTCGACCAGCATCTTGACCACGGCCAGGATGTCGTCCTTGCGCAAGATGCGGACGGTGTCTTCGACGTCGAGATCAAGACGCATGTTCATCTTCACGCGGCCAACGGCGGAGAGGTCGTACCGCTCCGCATCGAAGAACAGCGAGTTGAACATGGCTTCGGCCGAGTCCATTGTGGGCGGTTCACCCGGACGCATGACGCGGTAGATGTCGAACAGAGCGTCCTGGCGGTGCTCGTTCTTGTCTGCCGTCAGCGTGTTGCGGATATAGGCGCCGACATTGATGTGGTCGATGCCGAGAACCGGGATCTCGTCGAAACCGTTCTGCAGGATGACAGGCAGCGTCTTCTCGTCGATCTCGTCGCCGGCCTCGAGGTAGATTTCACCCGTCGAGTAGTTGACGATGTCTTCGGCGAGGTAGTTGCCGTACAGATCTTCGTCCGTTGCCTTCAGAGCCTTCAGGCCCTTGTCCGCGAGCTGGCGGAGCAGACGCGGGGTCAGCTTCTTGCCGGCTTCGACAACGACTTCGCCGGTATCGGCGTCGACCATTTCGGTGATCGCCTTGGCACCCTTGAGGGTCTCAGGCGTAAACGGAATACGCCAGCCCTTGCCGTCGCGCTGATAGTCTGACTTCGTGTAGAAGGTCGACAGAATTTCTTCACCGTCCATGCCGAGCGCCATCAGCAGCGAAGTTACGGGGATCTTGCGGCGGCGGTCGATACGGGCATAGACGATATCCTTGGCGTCGAACTCGATGTCGAGCCAGGAACCGCGATACGGGATCACGCGGGCAGCGAAGAGCAGCTTGCCGGAAGAATGGCTCTTGCCCTTGTCGTGATCGAAAAAGACGCCCGGCGAACGGTGCATCTGAGACACGATAACGCGCTCGGTGCCGTTGACGATGAACGTACCGTTGTTGGTCATGAGCGGCATGTCGCCCATGTAGACCGACTGTTCCTTGATGTCCTTGATGGACTTCGCGCCCGTATCTTCATCGATATCGAACACGATCAGACGGAGAGTAACCTTCAGCGGCGCGGCGTAGGTGAGGTCGCGCTGGCGGCATTCATCAACGTCGAACTTCGGCGGTTCGAACTCATAGGACACGAACTCCAGCATCGAAGCGCCGGAGAAATCCGTGATCGGGAAAACGGACTTGAAGACAGCCTGAAGGCCCTCGTCAGGGCGACCGCCCTTGGGCTCTTCAACCATCAGGAATTGATCATACGATGCCTTCTGAACCTCGATGAGGTTCGGCATTTCTGCGACTTCTGGAATCTTACCGAAAAACTTGCGTACGCGCCTACGACCATTGAACGAAAGGGTCTGAGCCATCGTCGCTCCTTCAAAATTGCATCCGGGCCTGCAACGGACGGGAACCGATGGCCAGTCGGCCCCGTCAATCAATGAGTAGTTCAATCTCGTCTCACTTCCCGAAATGCGAGGCCGGATTGCCTGCGCGTCTCGGTTCGAGACCATCCTCTTGAAGAACCCATTACCCAAAAGCCGTTCTCACGCGGCTTTTGGGTAATTCGTTCGACTAAACGGCAAATGGGAGGCGGTAAACCCACCTCCCAGATGCAGTTCAAGATTACTTAACGTCGACCTTGGCGCCGGCGTCTTCAAGCTTCTTCTTGATGTCAGCAGCTTCAGCCTTGGAAACGGCTTCCTTGACAGCCTTCGGAGCGCCTTCGACGAGGTCCTTGGCTTCCTTGAGGCCGAGGCCGGTGATGGCGCGGACTTCCTTGATGACGTTGATCTTGTTTGCGCCGGCATCCGTGAGGATGACGTCGAACTCGGTCTTTTCTTCTTCAACGACAGCAGCAGCGCCACCGCCAGCAGCAGCAGCAACAGCTACCGGAGCAGCAGCGGAAACGCCCCACTTTTCTTCGAGAAGCTTCGACAGTTCTGCAGCTTCCAGAACGGTCAGCGAGGAGAGGTCGTCTACGATCTTTGCGAGATCAGCCATGTTATCAGTTCCTTTTGTTCGGTTCGAACCGGTATTTTATAAACAGCAAAAAACCGCCTTATGCGGCTTCGTCCTTCTTGGCGTAAGCCGAGAACACGCGAGCAAGCTGGCTTGCCGGTGCTGCAACAACGCCTGCGATGCGGGTAGCCGGAGTCTGGATCATGCCCAGCAGCTTCGCGCGCAGTTCGTCCAACGACGGCAGGGTCGCAAGCGACTTGACTGCATCGGCGTTGAGCGTGGTTGTTCCCATGGCGCCGCCCAGTACAACGATCTTGTCGTTGCCCTTGGCGAAATCCACGACGACTTTCGGAGCGGTGATCGGATCAGTGCTGTATGCAATCAGCGTCTGACCGGTGAAGAGATTGGAAATCCCTTCCGCTTCCGTACCCTGAAGGGCGATCTTGGCCAGGCGGTTCTTCGCGACTTTGATGGTGCCGCCAGCAGCGCGCATCTTCGAACGGAAGTCGTTCATCTGCGCGACTGTAGCACCAGCATAGTGGGCCACGACAACCGAGCCCGAAGCCTTGAAGACTTCGTTCAGTTCCGTGACGAATTCGCGTTTTTCCGCTCTTTCCACTGCCTATCTCCAGTTGGCAGGACCTTTTGACGGGACCTACCGGGTTGCCTTTGCCTCCTGGGATCAGAAGAGATCCCAAGCGACGCTTGAGGATCCTGTCCCCTCGCGCTTCGCGCCAAAGAAAGGCCGAAGGCACAAGGCATCCAAGGCTCGAACCAAATTCCTAGAAGAGAACTTCATGCAATTCGGGTCTTACCCGTCTCATGCAGGCGAAGTGATTAAGGGAAAACCACCTGCAATCTCGGACAGGATTCCGGATTTCTCCGGAATACTCCGGCCCCTTGCGAGGCCGGAATTCATGAACCGGGCCGAAGCCCGGCGATATTATTTAAGCGGCCGTAACCGACGACGGGTCGATCTTGACGCCCGGGCCCATGGTCGAAGAGATCGCTACGCGCTTGACGTAGTTGCCCTTGGCGCCTGCCGGCTTGGCCTTGATGACCGCATCAGCGAAGGCACGGATGTTTTCTTCCAGCGCCCTGGCGTCGAAAGAGGCCTTGCCAATGCCGGCGTGAACGATACCGGCCTTTTCAACGCGGAATTCAACAGCGCCGCCCTTAGATGCCTTAACGGCACCAGCGACGTCCATCGTAACCGTACCAACCTTCGGGTTCGGCATCATCCCACGCGGGCCGAGAACCTTACCGAGGCGGCCGACGAGCGGCATCATATCCGGGGTCGCGATGCAGCGATCGAAATCGATCTTGCCGCCCTGGACGATTTCGACGAGCTCTTCAGCACCGACGATATCTGCGCCAGCTGCCTTGGCTTCGTCAGCCTTGGCGCCACGAGCAAAGACAGCAACGCGAACGTCGCGGCCCGTGCCGTTCGGCAGATTGACAACGCCGCGGACCATCTGGTCTGCGTGACGCGGATCAACGCCGAGGTTCATAGCGACTTCGATGGTTTCATCGAACTTCGCAACCGCGCGCTCCTTGACCATACCGATTGCAAGGTTCAGAGCGTAGAGCTTTGTGGGATCAACACCTTCGTTGATCTTCTTGGTGCGCTTGCCAGCCATGGTCTTATCCTACCACTTCCAGGCCCATGGCGCGGGCAGAGCCCTCGATCATCGCCATTGCACCTTCGATATCCGCTGCGTTCAGATCCTTCATCTTGGCTTCTGCGATCGACTTGATCTGAGCCTTGGTGAGCTTGCCGGCGGTAGCGCCCTTGCCAGGCGTCTTCGAACCGGACGTGATCTTCGCTTCCTTCTTCAGCCAGTAGCTGACGGGCGGCTGCTTCATCGCGAAGGTGAAGGACTTGTCCTGGTAGTAGGTGATGACGACCGGGATCGGCATACCCTTTTCCATTTCCTGCGTAGCGGCATTGAACGCCTTGCAGAATTCCATAATGTTAATGCCACGCTGACCAAGCGCCGGACCAATCGGCGGGGACGGGTTTGCCGATCCTGCCTTGACCTGAAGCTTGAGCTGGCCTGCAACTTTCTTAGCCATATCTCTCTGCCTTTCATTGATGACCGGTTGCCCGGCCAGTGATGCCGGATTTCTCCGGCGGCTGCGGTTGCGTGGTGCGGATCACAGGGTCCGGCTAAGACCCCTCACCTTCCACGCGGTTCGCGGCTCACACCGCGCCCGCTCAGACCTTTTCGACCTGAGCGTATTCCAGCTCGACCGGCGTAGCGCGGCCGAAGATCGACACCTCAACCTTCAGGCGCGAACGCTCTTCGTCCACATCCTGAACCGTGCCGTTGAACGACGCGAACGGACCGTCGGAAACGCGGACCTGCTCGCCAATCTCAAAGGTAACGGATGCCTTCGGCCGCTCGACGCCTTCCTGAACCTGGCCGAGAATACGCTCGGCTTCATAATCCGGAATCGGAACAGGCTTATTGTCGGAGCCGAGGAAACCAGTAACCTTCGGCGTGTTCTTAATCAGGTGGTAGGCTTCGTCCGTGAGATTGGCACGAACGAGAACGTAGCCCGGGAAGAACTTGCGCTCGGAATCGACCTTGCGGCCGCGACGCACTTCAACCACCTTTTCAGTCGGTACGAGGATCTCTTCAAAAAGATGCTCGAGTCCCTTCTGCCTGGCCTTCTCCTCGATGGATTCAGCCACCTTCTTCTCAAAATTCGAATACGCGTGGACGATGTACCAACGTGCCGCCATGTTACTACTCCACCCGATCAATTGCCGACGTTAAGCACGAAGCTCAACAGCCAGCCAATGAGCTGGTCAGCGGCAAAAAAGAACAGCGCGGCAAAGATCACCATTACAAGCACCATGACCGTCGAGATCATCGTCTCGCGGCGCGACGGCCAGGTAACTTTCGACGTCTCGGAGCGAACCTGCTGTAGAAACGTAAACGGATTGGATTTGGATGCCATCGACTGCCCACGCAATTACGGCGCGTAAAGCTGAAAATTCAGCCCCACGCACCGCGTGTCTGTTGAACCCTACATAAACATCGATTCCCGATTACACAAGAGGGAAACCGAAGTTTAACGAACTTAGCCATACGTCGCCTTTCTGTCCGAACCGCCGCGATATATCCGCTCTACTCGTTCAAGAAAGATGGCAGGGGCAGAGGGGCTCGAACCCACGACCTGCGGTTTTGGAGACCGCCGCTCTACCAGCTGAGCTATACCCCTTTACGCTTTACATTCAGCTTCTTGACCGACTGGCCGCGAAGCGCAACTGCAAGCATGGCGCTCCCTTTAAGGCGGCAGCGCAGGATTGGCAAGTGCGTTTTTCTATTTTTCCAATCCTGCGGTGCGCGAAACGCCTGCGATCAGACTTTCACATATTTGCGCCAGTCGTGCTCCTCCTTGAAGCCAAGCACTTCGCGGATCTTGCGGTTGGAGAGCAGCCCCTCGTATTCGCCGATTTCGCGCGTGAACGGCACGCTCGGATAGAATCGCCTGGCGAGTTCCCTCGACGGCGTATTGGCCGAGACCGTGTCGTTCGCGGCGTTGAAGACCTGGAAGCCCAAGCCGTCCTTCTCGATGCAGAGGTGGCAGATCTGGCCCAGATCACGGGCGTCGATATAGCTCCAGGCGATGCGCTTGCGCATTTCAGGATTGGAGAAATAGGTCGGAAACTTCTCGTACTCGTGCGGCTCGATGACATTGCCGATGCGCAGCGCGTAGATGTCGAAACCTGAGCGCTCCGCAAAAGCGCGGGCTGTCTTCTCGTTCACCACCTTGGAGAGGCCGTAGGAATCCATCGGATTAACATCGTAGTCCTCTTCCAACGGAAACTGATGGAAGTCGCGATGGCCTTCGGCAAAGCAGACGCCGTAGGTCGTCTCGCTGGAGGCGACGATGATCTTGCGGATGCCGAGCTTCACCGCTGCCTCGATGACATTATAGGTACCCATCGTGTTGATGCGGAACGTTTCGTTGTCAGGCTTGATGAGGATGCGCGGGATCGCGGCGAAATGCACCACGGCATCGAAAGGCTGGACGCCCCTGCCCGCATCAAGGTCGGGAAAGTCCCGATGCATCGAAAGCGCGTTGAAGATCTGGCCGCTGTCGGTGATGTCGGCGATCAGATTGGTCACACCGGGGCTATCAAGCGGCACCAGATCGACGTTGTGAACCTCGTAGCCGGCGTTGACCAGCCATGGCACCGCATGGCGCCCTGCCTTGCCCGAACCGCCCGTGAAGAGAATACGCTTTTTCATAGTTTCCTCCGCATATGAAATCGGAGGGATAGATAAAGGCTTTGCACTCAAGCGCAAGACCACTGCCTGCGCTGCGCTGTCACCACGCGGTGACGCGCTCCATTCTCATGAGGCGGCCAAGGCCAGTGGATGAAGACTTATGAGTGGGTGTTAAGAACTGAAGCCTAACTCCGAAGAGCCCTGTTCACACGAACCCATTTCCTCTTGACCGAGTGGGCGATACGGTCGAGCCGCCTATCCCCGAGCATTCGCCCAAGGTGTCTTGGACCGGTGGAAAGTGGTCTTCTCAGGATGGACGCAGTGGGTCGGATTCGGCTTTGCGTGGGTGGAATGAATGATCCGGACGTCCGCCGGAGCGCTCTTGCTGTGCTGGTGATTCCACTTAGGCTCCAATGCGATGGTCTGGCCTTCAGCTAGTCGATTGAGCACGTCCTGTTCACTTCCTACGAAGAAGTTGGGCGGGCCACCGCAGCGCGCTGCGCGAAGACACTTAAACCGCGGGTTCCAAGGAAAAGTTCAACCCTTTACCCGCTCCCCGGTGACGACACGCCTCCCAAGCACACCAGAGGCCGGAGCATCATCACAATGTTCCGGCCTCTCAATGTATAAGCCCCGCTGTTTCCAGCGGGGCTCTATCAATTCGATCCAGGTCGTTACTCGACGATGGAGGCAACGATGCCTGCGCCGACGGTACGGCCGCCTTCGCGGATCGCGAAGCGCAGCTTTTCTTCCATCGCGATCGGAACGATCAGCTCGACGTCAACCGTGACGTTGTCGCCAGGCATAACCATTTCCGTGCCTTCCGGCAGCGTGACGATGCCCGTCACGTCCGTCGTGCGGAAGTAGAACTGCGGACGGTAGTTCGTGAAGAACGGCGTATGACGGCCGCCTTCTTCCTTCGTCAGGATGTAGGCTTCGGCCTTGAACTTCTTGTGCGGCTTGACAGAGCCCGGCTTGCACAGGATCTGACCACGCTCGACGCCGTCACGGTTCACACCGCGAACGAGAGCGCCGATGTTGTCGCCAGCCTGGCCCTGATCGAGCAGCTTGCGGAACATTTCAACGCCGGTCACCGTCGTCTTCGAGGTCGGGCGGATGCCGACGATTTCGACTTCTTCGCCAACCTTGACGATGCCACGCTCGACGCGGCCGGTCACAACCGTACCACGGCCCGAGATCGAGAACACGTCTTCGATCGGCATCAGGAACGGCTGGTCGATCGGACGCTCAGGCGTCGGGATATAGGCGTCAACGGCTGCCATCAGCTCGCGGATCGCGTCTTCGCCGATCTTCTTGTCCGAGTCTTCCAGAGCAGCAAGAGCCGAGCCCTTGATGACCGGAATGTCGTCGCCCGGGAAGTCGTAGGACGACAGCAGTTCGCGCACTTCGAGCTCGACGAGTTCGAGAAGCTCGGCATCGTCAACCTGGTCGACCTTGTTGAGGAACACGACAATCGCAGGAACGCCGACCTGGCGAGCCAGCAGGATGTGCTCGCGGGTCTGCGGCATCGGGCCGTCAGCAGCCGAGCAAACCAGGATCGCGCCGTCCATCTGCGCCGCACCGGTGATCATGTTCTTGACGTAGTCGGCGTGGCCGGGGCAGTCAACGTGAGCATAGTGGCGGGCTGGGGTCTCGTATTCGACGTGGGCCGTCGAAATGGTGATGCCGCGGGCCTTTTCTTCCGGCGCAGCGTCGATCTGGTCGTACGCCTTGAACTCGCCGAAATACTTCGTGATCGCTGCCGTCAGAGACGTCTTGCCGTGGTCAACGTGGCCGATCGTGCCGATGTTAACGTGCGGCTTGTTGCGCTCAAACTTACTCTTTGCCATTTGAATGCTTCCTGTGAACGAAATGGATGACCCCGGCGAACCGGTTTAGTGCCGCCGTTTAAGGCTTTCGGGGAAATTGCGCAAGACCTAATTGCGGACGCTATTCCTAGCCCGATTCCTGACCCGGGCACGCATAGGGCAGCAAGCATCCAATCGGCAACCTGCACTGCAAATAGCAGCGAAGATATATTCCCGAAGAACGCGCGCGACCGGCCAAGAATATGATACTACTTCATTTGCTGCGCTCACGCGGAAGCACTCGGAGACAACGCAATGGAACCGAAGGAAATTGCAAAGCGATCCGCAGGCAACTTTCTGATCTTTGCCGCCTGCGCATTCATACTGTGGATTCTTGCCGCCGCGATCGACTGGGTCGCACAGCTTCTGCGCCTGTCCTCGCCCGAGCGCCTTCCGGCTCTGGCGACATCCATTGTCAACTCGTCGACGCTGCAGGCGATTGTGGCCATATGGCTGCTCACCGCAGCATTCGCGATCGCCTTCCCGAAGATGCTGACGCCGCTTTCGGCCACCACCACTTTGATGTTCGATGTCGGATATGGCATTCTCGGTGCCCTGACCGGCTTCGGCATCGCCATCGGGCTTTTCGGGGGCGGCTGGTCGATCCTGCTGCGCGCCCTGATCTACAGCGCGATCATAGCAATCGGATTCATTGCCGTCCGCGCCTGGCTTTCGAGGGAAGACCTCAGTGCCTACGGACAGACGAGGTGGATGATCGCCGGCATCATCGCGCTCGCCTCGCCTCTTGTGCTCTTGTGGGGCTAGCAGCCACGCAGAAGCAGTGCAAGCCGTGTAAAACGTCTAGGTGAATACCGGACTTTCGGAAATTTGGAGCGGGTAGCGGGAATCGAACCCGCGTATTCAGCTTGGAAGGCTGCTGCTCTACCATTGAGCTATACCCGCGGGGTGGTATCCGATCCAATGACGAATGGTGGAGAGAGTTGGATTTGAACCAACGTAGGCTGAGCCAACGGATTTACAGTCCGTCCCCTTTAACCACTCGGGCATCTCTCCAGTCTTTTCGTCCGGATCGCGAGACCAAGCTCGTCAGACTTTCGAAGCGTTGCCACCCCTCGGTCTGCGCCGCGTATATGACCGGACGATTTCCGCATGTCAACACGATGACGATGGAAAAAATGTGAAAAATTTCATCGGCAGCGGAAAGCCGGGCTCCTGAAAGAAATCCTATGCGGAAAGAAGCGCCCTCGCTATAAAGCCGCATGAGCAAAGACAACAAAACCGGTGGCAAGCCCACCGACGACAAGTCCGCCAAGGACACACATTATGCAAACTTGCGCCGCGCGCATCGCGACAGCAAGCGCGAGCGCGGCGAGATTCCGACACCCACACCACAGAAGCGCCGGCGCGGCGCCGAGGACTGGAAACCTCCGGCACTCGCGCCTGATCAGGTCTATCTTTACGGCCTGCATACGGTTCGTGCTGCGCTCGACAACAAGGAGCGCAAGAACGTCAAGCTGTCGGTGACTCAGAATGCGCTTGCCCGTCTCGAGATCGATGCGGATACGCTCGGCATTCCGGTCGAGACCGTTTCTCCGCAGGATATCGACAAGGTCCTCGGCCCCGACGCGATCCATCAGGGTGTGATGCTGGAAACGCGGCCATTGCCCGTTCGACGGCTGGAAGCACTGAAAGGCAGCCCGCTGCTTCTCGTGCTCGACCAGGTGACCGATCCGCACAATGTCGGCGCAATCATGCGTTCCGCCGTTGCCTTCAATGCCGGGGCTGTCATCACCACGCAGCGCCACAGCCCGACCGAATCAGGCGTGCTGGCAAAATCAGCCTCCGGTGCCCTGGAACTCATTCCCTATATTCAGATCACCAATCTGTCAGACGCGCTTGGCGAACTGCACAAGCTTGGCTTCTTCACGATTGGTCTTGATTCGGAAGGCCCGGCTCCGCTCGAGAGCACATTCTCAGGTGACAAGGTGGCGCTGGTGCTGGGCTCCGAGGGCAAGGGGCTGCGGCAGAAGACACGCGAAACCGTCAGCGCACTTGCAAGGCTCGACATGCCGGGTGCTATCAAGTCTTTGAATGTGTCCAACGCGGCGGCGATCGGTCTCTATGCGGCGAGGCTGCATCTGAAAGTATGATGGGATCAGCGGCAGATCGTGGCAACAGAGGGAATGCCGCGATCCCCTTCGTTCTTCGATCGGCGGCACTTTTTTGCCAGTTTGCGCGCTGAGCGACGCGGCCAACGCGAATAGCAATTTCGCCCTGTCACCGGCCGGAGACTGCGCGACAGCCATTGGAAGGCTCGATCCTTCGATCTTCCACATTGAGGGCTTCTGGCTCGTACTGATGAGCGCCAACGAAGCATCCCTTTCATTCGACTGCGGGACCACGGCAACTTCGGGAAAAGCAACGAGGAAGGCGGCAAGCCATTGCTGATGATCAGAAAAAAACGAACTCGCCTCGCTTTTGACGCTGCCGTTTTCTATAGCTGTCCCGCACTCGAACAGGAGGAACGTATCCCATATGGCCATCCGCTCCCTCATTGTCGGCACTCTCTTCGTCGCTGTATTCGTCGCCATCATTCTCAGCATCGCTTGGATCGACAAGTCGCAGCCAACGCACGAACCCTCTCCGCTTGCACCTGCCCCTGAACGCCCCATCCCAACGCCAATGCCGTAAACGCTCGGCGATCGCCCGGGAAACAGTAGATCGGCCCCGTGCGTTTGCCTCGCACGATTTTGAAGGAGAGAAACGTGCGGGTGATGATCGCCGTCATTGTTTTCATGGTTGCCTCGGTGCTGACCATCACAATGATGTCACCATCAGGCGCCGGGAAGACCGGCGACGTGCAAGCGAGCGTGCGGCAGACTGCTCAGAATTAGGCTTGGGAACCCGGACGCCGCAATCTCGTTGCGTTCGCCAATCTCCGGCGGTCAGGTGGCACCAAAGAAATCAAGATCGCGCCGATTTCTGCTTTACAGGACGGCAGAATCTGGTACTTGGCAGGCATCGCCCTTGTAGCTCAGTTGGTAGAGCACCTGATTTGTAATCAGGGGGTCCCGGGTTCGAACCCTGGCGGGGGCACCATCGATTTGTGAACGAAATCAGTGACTTGATGTTAAACCCGCCCTTCGTTGGCGGGTTTTTCATGCGCCAAATCTTTAACCAGAATTACCATGTTTTCCGGGCTTTCTCAGCCTTAGCGGGGATTCCGTGGAACATGAATGGCGCATGACGGCGCACGATCGCCCGTGCTAAATGCGCCCCTGTGAATAAGTCGAACAGCGTGCATGACGGCGCTTCCGCAATCGCAGATGTGATAGAATCCACGCGGTCCCACAAAGGAGATTCGCATGGATAGTATGAGCCACAAGGCCTCTCGATTTGTTGTCGTAGCTTCTTTTCCGCCCGCCGCCGGGGTTGGAGCAAAGGAAGCCGCACCAACAAAGGCGTATACTTTCACACCTGACACAACGATATCCGAAGTGTTTCAGGCGATCTGGCCAAGTGACCCAAATGCGGAGTTCTTTTTCACGGAACCAAGCAAGATAGAGATTGTGCCCGACGAGACTGCCATCCCAGAACGGCCAGAAAGCGACATATTCGGCGCCAATCTCGAGCCATCGAAAAACGCAGCGGCAACTTGAAACTTGAATAGAAAAACCCGCCGGCATTCGCGCCGACGGGTGCAACTGCCTGCGCCCGCCTCGCACGTTTGCCCCACGAGATAGGGGCGCTTGCATTTTAGACTCCGTGCATCTTCTTGTTGAAATCCCGCTGATTTAAGCTACAGTGCACCGTGCATAGCGTTTAGCGAATTCTCATTGTAGTTGCGCAGCACCGGCGCCGTTCCTTCGTGTTCGCGCGGGAATACGCATGTCTAAGATGCCAATTTTCTGCCTAGTGCCGCCGCCTCCACCAAGCAGCGATATCTTGCGTCACGCGAAGGCGATGCCGCACGTTTGAAAAGCTGAGATGCCTATCCTGCGATGATAGGCCGTTAGCCTAGAAGCCATCATCATTTCTTTCGAAGGAGATCCTGACATGCTCTACGCTTATCTCGAGTCCATTCGTTGCCATGTCGAGACCGATGAAGTCGGTTCTGACGAACCGTACGTTATCGTAACGGCCACCGATCTTTCCACTACTGTCCCGGCTGCGGGGGTTCCGGTCCCGATTCCGTCCTCTCGCGCCTATCGATATGGCCCGTTCGGTGACGTAGACGGGGCCGAGACGCATGCTCACGGTTTCGCACCGTTCTGGGGCCTTTTTGGTGAAGAGCGATCGCTGGACCAGGCGACGACAATCTTTACCGCCACCCTTATTGAGAACGATGAGGGAAGTGCAGAGGGTCTGCGGGGAATCATTGCGGCGGGAGTCAACAGCGCTCTCTTCGCGAGTCTTGCGGTGCAGGATCGGAACGTACGTCGGGATCTAGTCCTTCAAGCCGTGGATTCCGCAGCGCACGGTATTCCTGACATCGCTCCAATGGTGGACGACGTAGTCGTCGGGGCACGCGAAATCTTTTTTACTCCCGCCGACATCGCCTTCGCCGAGACCGGCCAGACTGCAAGAGTCAACGTGCGAGCGCAAGGCGATGGAGGCGACTACACGATGACATTTGCCTTGCGTAACCGGGGCCAAGCTGCATGGCGGTTCTGTCACAAGTGCCGATCACTGTTCTTCGATGGCACTCCAATTAAGGGCGTCTGCCCGGCAGGCGGCGGCCACGAAGCTGCGGGTTGGACATACTATCTGCCGCATGAGCATCCCGGCGCGGACGGGGGGCAACCCGACTGGCGTTTCTGCACCAAATGCAACTGCATGCATTGGGCTGGCGACCCGGCACAGCTTGGCGTCTGCTCTGCCGGGGGCGCTCACGCGGCTGCGGGTTACAATTTCTTCTTACCACATGATCATGCAGGGTTCGGCCAGGACGAATGGCGCTTCTGTGATCGCTGCCGCTCAATGTTCTGGAACAGAGAGGCAAACAAAGGTGCGTGCCCCACCGGCGGTGGTCACCGTGCACAAGGGTTCAACTTCAAGCTTGATTACACGCCTTAACAGCTCAACCGGCCTTGCGTTTTGCGTCGAGATGTTCGCCTGTTGAAAAATGCGGACGGGCGTGCTTGTGGCGGCAATACGAGCGGAAAGTAAGACGAACCAGACCGGCCGGCGCGCTGCTGGTGTAGGCGCAGGTGGTGACCGCGCCGGCCATAGGTGACTTTGAATAAAAGAGGCACGCCATCATGGCGGGCCGGCGCGCATTACGCGCCTAAAACTCGTTACGCTTAATGCTGGTATAAGAAAGCCAGTCGCGTTTGCCGCGGCGGTTGTTGCAGTCCTTGCATGCCGCGGCGAAATTATCTCGATTGTCCCTGCCGCCGTCTACCTTGCGCCGAAGATGCTCAAGGGTCGCGGCGTTGGGTCGCCAGCGCTCACGCGGCTCGTAAGATATCATCATGAAGCGGTTGCAATAGCAGCACTTTCCACCCTGCCGGTGAAACAGAATTAACGTGTATATGCGTCGTGTCTCGGTGTTCATCGGTCGCTACCAAGTACTCGCCACGTACCGTGCGATGCGGTCGATCGGCGCAATCCATTGCGATTTCGTAAAGCTGGCGACCCAACGCTGAACATCTGCGGCCAGTGACAATGGCGCGTACGTCGTGGAACTTGACCGCCTGGCCGACTTCAAACTTCCAGGAGAACTGAAAGGTGTGTCGTCTGCCAATCAAACTTCTCGGCAACTGAATTCTCTGCGTATTGGCCTGTTCTGCTTGCATCTAGGTCTCCTCATTGCGTTTGAACTGCTTTCGTGACAATGTACTGATAACAGCACTTTATCGGTGCGTCAATACGATTTCGGTACATTGTCATGATAAATTCTGTTCAAAGCAAGATGGCTCGCGCGGCGCTTGGCTGGGGAGTTCGAGACCTAGCCAAAATGTCGGCCGTCGCCGTCGATACGATCTCTCGTCTTGAGCGCGGAGAAGCAATAATGCCGCGGACCCTCAGCGCGATTCAATCGGCCCTGGAAGTGGCCGGCATAGAGTTTATCAACAACGACCGAGGCGATGGCGTCGTAAAGCTGCGGGACCAGCAGGCTTAACCGATGGGTAGTCGCGGCTTCGGCGTAAGGCTTTTCGAAATCCAGCCAGATGGCGCGCTGGAACCAATCCTCGGCGTCGACGAGGACTACTTCTGCGGCGTTGTTCCAAACGTCGGCGACACCTATGCCATGTGGCACCTGCACGACGTTTACGACTTTTATAGCGTCCAACGCAGAGTCTTTGTCGATAGTCACGACGGCGCTGCAGGCTGGTGCGTCGTAGTGCGTAAACTCGAGACCGCCCCGCCGTTGGAAAATGTGGTTACGGCGTGGGCGGAGGACACTCGGTTCTGGGCGGATATCGACGAGCAGGAACGCCAAGAAGAGATTGCAAATCAGGAGCGCATTAGGCGGCAAGAAGAGGATCGGCTGAAGCATGAACCTCGTCATAGACTTCATCCGCGAGAAGTGCGCGCACTGCGCTACATGATCAATCGTCCTGATTGCAATACCATCGACCTCATCCCCCGGGCAGGTGAACACACGATCAGTGTGTTGGTCTCGGCTGGGCTAGTCCGCGCGGTCGGAAAAGATCATCGCGGACTAAAGACATTGCGGGTGACAAAGGAGGGCAAAGCGGAGGTTGATCGCCACGACAAATGGTCGGCGCGCCCATCATAGTCTTTTATTGCGCTTTCGCCCTTCGATCAACTAGCCCCAGCCCCATCTGTAGGCACACGACAGAGCGTTGGCCGGCCTGAAGCCCTGGCTGCAGGCCGGATTCACGGAATGCCTTGGATGATATTGAAAATCGGGTAGTGTCTCAGTTTGAAATTTTGAGGCTCCCAATCAAGTCAACGCGGAAATTGCGAAAACGCTAGAGCGTGGGAAGCTAACGGGTCTTGGCTTAGTTGGTAGTCCGGCCGAGCAGGCGAACCTAATCTTCACACGGGTGCTCGCACGCGATCCCATTATGGTCGGCATCCAAGCCGTAGACATCAGTGCCCGTGTACCTGAACGGTCCAGTAACAAAGGCTGGACCGTTACCGCAGCCGCCCGTGCAATCCACGTCAGATGCGATTGGAACACATACCCCCTTCCCCTTGTAGTTCGGGTCGCAGCGCCGCGGCGGAGCGAAGGGAGGGGTGTTGGGCTTTAAGCTGAGGCCGCCAGGTATGCCCGGCCCCTTGTATTCACACTGCGGGTACACATCACAAAGTAACGGTTCCCTTTCTTGTCTCGCCTCTCGGCTATACTTGCCCCGCCTCTCTATGTAACAATCTAGTCGGTGGCACCTAGCTCCGGCGGTAGATAGGCATCCCCCAGGCAACCTATACGTGGCACAAAAAGAGCCAACGTTGCCGTTCCACTCTGAGCGCGCGACCGACAGATCGCCGAGCATTCCAAATATAGTCACAGCGGTCATGAGCAACCAACCTCTGCACTTCATGGCTTGCTCCTTTTTGTTTCGTCGGCTCGGAAACTTGGAACTTATCCTCATAACTCCGCGGCAGCCAGCTGCTTTTGTAGGTCTTGAGGCGACCCGGGGCGCAACAGCGTCCATCATCGCAACCAGATCGTCCATCGACCAGAGCTTGTCGGCAACGCCAGCGGCCATGGCAGGCGACATCCGCAGCGGCATATAGGCGTTTGCACAACTCGGCCAAACGAATTAGGCGTTTCCGCAAATTTCAAACTGAGACACTACCGAAAATCGGCGCGATTTGAATTTTGGGGCGTCGTCGTGCAAGCTGAGGTAATCGCGGCCAGACCGATCAGCATTCCGGCTGCTATCATTGCCTGAAATCTAAAGGTCGACGCCGAGGAAGGTGCCGGCCTTTTTCTTCACTGCGGCCACGCCGATTGGTTGCGGCAGTGGAAAAGCACGATCAACCTTGAATTATCCCTTTCAAGCCACGACACGTCATGCATATTTCGTGGTCGGGTTAAGAGTCTTTCTAATGGGGCATTCATGAAAATTCGCTACGCTTCGCTGGCAATTCTGCTGGCCGCAACCTCGTGCGCCAAACGTCCGGACGCAATCGTTCCGGTAGATATTCCTATGGCGGCATACACCGGGTCGAGCTGTCCTGTACTCGCGGCAGAGCTCGTTAAAGAACAACAAAATCTCGCAACGGTATCCAAGCAGCAGAACGACGCAGCAACGGGAGATGCTGTGGGCGTCTTCCTGATCGGTGTTCCGACTTCAAGCACGTTTGGTGGGGACAAAGAAGGCCAGGTAGCAGTTTCAAAGGGCAAGGTGCAGGCAATTCAAAACGCCATGCGTAGCAAGAATTGCGCGGCTGGTTGACAACTTGCGTGTAGCTCGAAATTGGACGGTGGGAGTACTTCTATGAGAAAATGGGGCGCGCGTATCCTAGGATTCGTGATTGCTGTTGCCCTTTGCTATCTCCTGGCATTCGGTTTCTTCGCCTTACTCAACGATGCTACGGGAAAGCACTACATGCCTCGCGGGATCGGATGGCTCCTAGGTCCTTTGGCTGCTGGTATGGCGGGCGCTCGCTTTGCCGAAACTGGATTCCCGCGATTGTTGCAGCGGCCAGTATCCTTCAGAGGACCGCTGAGATTCTATGCGGCGGGCTCGCTCGTTTGGATTGTGGCGGTGTGGTGCTATGTCTTCATATTTGATCCGTTCGGATCCTATTGGTCATCTTCTGATTGGTCATTCCTCTGGAAGCTGATGCTTACTCCTATTGCATTTGCCGCACTTTGCGGAGGGGTGATCCATTGGCTTAGGCCGAGCCCACGGTAAGTGTGCGATGATGGTGAACAGTAGATGATCGCAACGCTTTTGATGTGTGCATCGCTTACCGCCGTCGATGGGGACACCGTGAAGTGTGACGGACAGAACCTGAGACTAATGGGAGGAGGCGTTCCATTTGTCTCCGGCATCGATACGCCGGAGATCGGTAGTCATGCCAAGTGCATGAAGGAACGCAAGATGGCGCTGCTTGCCAAGGGAAGGCTGAAAGAGATTTTGGCCGAGGGTGGCCTTACGATCGAATTCTATGGCGTAAAGGACAAGACTCTTTCACACCGGCCGTTAGTCAACATCTATGACCGGAACGGCGAAGAGGTCGGACAGAAGCTGCTCAAGGAAGGTTTTGCGCGAGTGTGACGCTGGGCTCCGTAACGATTGGTGCACAAACTAGCCAGCTCTTCTGCAATTGAGGGAATCGTTTCGTCGCACTAGCGTACGGCGGCGGAACTTGCGCAAAAATCCCTCAATAGACACTACTAGTTGAGTTGATCTCATAAACCGCCGCGTTGTCCTGCACCTTTCGCAGCCATTTGTGGCCCTATGCCTGCTGTGCCAGGTTGTCGCTTACATGATTGAGCGCTCGGGCGTAGAATCGCTCTCTCCGGAATGGAATTCCTTCGATTGGAGTCCTCAGATGACAGTCGCACTTTCCACCGCCTCCGAGATCCTATTCGCAGTTGCATTGATCTTCCCTTTTGGGGAGGGCGATGCCCATCAGGCTAAAAGCGCTTGGACGTATCCGCCAGCATGCTGCAAAGGTACAGATGTCGGTGGAGACTGCGAGGCCATTCCCGGGTATGACGTGAAAAGAGGGCGCCGTGGATACTCAGTCATTATTCATCCTGGCGACCATCACCTAGCCACGAGACACCATCTGTTTTTCATTCCTTATGGCAACGAGCTCCCGTCATGAACTGCTTCTTCGCGCCACCTGATAGCGTTTGACCAAATACATCGAGGCGAAGTGGCTTGCGTATTGTGGCGTCACTCGGTTTCGTAAACCGACGCACTGTCCTGCACCTCGCGCAGGCCCTTATACGACGCATGGCGCAGCTTCCCGTCATGCGTCCAGGCGCGATACTCGATCTCGGCAATCAGCGTCGGCTGAACCCAGACGAGGTTCCTGCGCCGGCCTTCGTACCTGACCGGCGGCGTCTTTCGCGTGATCCGATCGAGTGTCTTTCGGAGATACTCGGCGCTGCTTTCGTTGAAGCCTGTCCCGACGTTGCCGACGTAGATCCAGTCGTTCCCCTTACGCGCAGCCAACAGAATGCTGCCAATCCCCGATCTGGCCACGGTGGAGAGTTCGTAGCCCACGACGATGAAGCTGTCAGACTGGACGCACTTCACCTTTACCCAATCGCCAAGTCGGCCGGAGCGATAGGTACTTTCCTTGTTCTTCGCGATGATGCCCTCGAGGCCGTGCTCGCACGCCGCAGAGAAGATTTCGCGACCGTCGCCTTCGACTTCCTCCGAGAGGCGAATTGCGCCCTCCTCGTTGCGAAGGAGCGACTCCAGGAAGAACCGGCGTGACGACAACTCCATGTTTCGGATATCGTGCCCGTCGAAATACAGAAGGTCGAAGGCGAACATGATCGCATTGCCGGCCGGCAGTTTCCCGCCGCGCCCACCGAGCGAGTTCTGCAGCCTGCCGAAATCAGGTCTCCCTTCGTCGTCAAGTACAACGGCCTCTCCATCCAGGATAGCCGTTCCGACGCCAAGGCGCTTGGCTGCATCCTCGATCCCGGGGAAACGATGCGTCCAATCGTGGCCGCCACGGGTGAGTATCCGGACATTTCCATTGTTGAGATGGAGGGCAATGCGGTACCCGTCCCACTTGACCTCATAGGTCCAATCCGGACCGACGGGCGGACGCGGTTTGAGCAGCGCCAGGCACGGCTCTATGCGAGCCGGCATTGGATCAAGGGGGAGTTTGGGCTGGGAAGGGTCACGCGGCTTTCGTGCGCGCGAACGGAGCGGCTGTGCGTCAGCCTGCAGAGGCTGAGAACGCGGCGTCTTGGCCATCAGCTGGCCTTCTTCATCTCGTCCATGTCATCCGGAAGGACATGCATACCGGCCTCGTGAGCGGCATCGACGAAGGCTGAGCGTGCTGTCGCGGCGGCGACATACCACTCCATCGCCTCAATGGATCGCATGAGGGCGCTATGGAATTTTTCCCCTTCGGAGCCTGGCCATTTGCTCAGGAGCATCCGCGCGAGATCCTGAACGGTTTCGGCATGTCGATATTTCCCGTGGCCGTCGATCTCGACTTCCAGCGGCTTGATGAAAACGGGAATGTCCAGGTCCATTCTCGAAACTCCTTGACAAGGCAGAATCAACAAATGGCAAGTGATTCGTTTTCGTCTAGATGAGTCGAAAAAATATATGCCGAACGGAACCCCGAAGACGATTTTAAGTTGAATTATCGCCTTGGGTAACCACCCCGAAGCACCCTGGAACTTGCCCCGTGCTCACAGCGGGGCCTTTTCGGACCGTAAGAAGAAACGTCCTGAGCGCGATGGCCTCCGGCTACAGCTGCGCTTCTACATACGAATCAAGGAACTCCCAACGCATGTCGAAAGTAGCGCGCGCTAAGTCGTAGTGGGCATCGAAGCGCCGGATAATGGCAAGCTCGAGATCGTCGTCCATTTCGCGAGCATCAAAGTCAAACTCGGCGCCGACATAAATTCTGAATTCTCTCAGCCCAAATGAACGCTCAAAGTCCTCTCGCATCACCTCGACGAATTGGTTGGTGTATTCCAGAATTTGATCGTCTGTCGGTCTTGGCATCCCGCCTTTATATCATCGATTCTGCGAAGCGGCAGCTGCGCTCTGATAGGCGATCGCGGACCTTGACGCAGCCGACGAACAACGCCATCTGTCACGACGCTCGGGCGGAGCGAGAATTCAAACCATCGACAAGCGGCTGTCGGCAACCTCTTTCATGTGAGGCCCTGTGCGCACGCCCGAATACCAACCAAAATACAAATGGCGCGAGACATGGCCGGGTGAGACCGGCCTCGACGGCAAGCCGATGCAGGACTTTCAGGCATGGGACGGCGACGTGTCGGTCGGGCGGATACGGCTTGAGGATTCCGGCCCGAAGAGCGGACAATGGCAGTGGAGCGGCCATGGGCCGGAGGTGCGCGAGCGGCAAATGCCGCATCAGGGCTTCGAGCCGACTGCTCGAGAAGCATCGCGAATGGCAGAGGACTATTATGATCGGCTGCTGGCCGCGAACGGGCTTCAGTGGGGAACGAAGAAAAGCCCAATGTAGATCGCGGCCAGCATCAGAAAGAGTAGCTTTGTTAGAAACATGTCCCCTTCCCGCCGATCGGAAGTTTCCTAGAATGTCCCATTTATATTAACGATCGCTTAAAAACGAAAATAGCCGCCTCCCCGGTTAAGGCAGGGCGGCTGGATTAACTGCGCGTGGTGCGCCTAGGCTGATTGCTAGCGACCGACGACCGACTTCGTGGCCTCCGCGGCGATGGAGGCGACATTGATCTGATCCATGTCGTCATCCTTAAAGCGCCTGAAAGCACCTACAAGCAGTACAATTGTGATTGTCGTGATGGAAATGATAGGGCCTACGAACATGGCGATCGCCACCGCCGGAGGAATGATAACGACCGGCCCCCAAAAGTAATGGTGAGCAGCATGCGATAGCACCACTCCCATGAAGAACATGGCCACCATCGCAATGATTACGACCCAATAGCGCACCCGAATGCGCTGCCGAACTTCCGAGATCAGCAGATCGCGATGCTTGGCTTCTCCGCTGAGGCGAGCCTCATCGATTTTAAGTTCGAGCTGGGCAAGTCGGACATCTAGGGAGTTAATCTCCCCCTCTGTCGAAGGGGGAGCTTCAGTAGGCGCAAAAGGTTGCGGCAGAGGCACATCAGTTGTCATGCACTACGCCGCCGCTCTCCGACGTTTTTCCTGATAGTGGCCCAGGATCAGATTGTTAGGAATTGGCGCGAAGTAGCCCCAAGTCCTCGTAGCCTGATCCCATGGGCCGCCAGGCTCATGGGTGAGATCAGAAAGCTGTTGTGCCGACATGGTGCCGTAGTTCTTGTATATTTGCTCCAGCAGATGGACATCCCGTGGAGAGAGCGGCGGTGCATTCAACGGCAACGGAGCGCCCACAACCACCCCCTGCGGGCGGAAAGAGTTGTAGACGTCGGGGATAACCGGACCAAACTTCCACGCCTCGATCTTGTTGATCACCAGCGGAGAGTTTTGCATTTCCAAATGCCAGCCGTGCGAGATATAGACAAGCTTCAGCAACTGCATAATCGTCAGCTGCCTGCCGTCCTGCCTAGCGCGGTTCACGAACCAGTTGGCAATATGTCGTGCGTCATACATTACATACCCTCCTGTCCGCGCGATTGATTCCGTCCTCTATATAGGGGCTTCTATCACAATTGCACTTACAAAGTCTCAACCAATCTACAGGTTGCGTCACCCCCGCGTTGCGCGCCCGGTGGTGCGTTCGAATGCTCGGTCTAGCCGTTCGTGGAGTCCATCTATTCTGTTCCCAACGCTCTCAATGGCCCGGAGCAGCTGAGCAGTCTGGGCTTCCATTCCGGCTTTGGTGGCGTAGGTCTCCGCAACTCGCAATTTAAAATCGGCCAGATCTTCGGTGATCTTGCTTGCCTTGTCCTCGGCGACCTTTGTCTTCGCCTCAATGCGCCACCAGATGCCCCAGCCAGCGCCGGCCACCGTCAGGAAGAACAGAACCGCCTTCATGATTTCTTCTGGTGTCACTTCTGCACCGCCTTGCCGGACAGGCCAGCATCACGGTCGGCGTAGAACCCCACGAGAGCCAGATGGCGTCGGACGCATGTCAGAAGGCGCTGGCGATCGGAGATCCACAAGCGTTCCAGATCTGCCTGCGTCAACTCCTTGTCGCCGATGTCGACCGGGCCAGCGCACTTCTGCACGAGCGCCGAGTCCGGAGCCACCAAGCGAGGAGCCACCGGTGGAACGACAAGTCTATCGGATCTGGTTAATGCGACGCACCCCGGCAGCACCAATAGCAGCGCGGCCAGCATCAGGATCTTGCTTAGCTTCACGCTCTAGCTCCGTGATTTTCTGTTCTAGGGAATCGTTTTCGGCTTCAATCGCAGCGATGCGGGCCGCTTCGCGAGCCTTTGCGCCGTTGTTGGCTGCATCCTGGCGCTCGGTTTCGGCGTTGGCGGCAGTAATGGCCGCCGCCTTCATCTCGGCGATCTCCGCCGTGAACTTTCCAGCCGCAGCCTGATATCCGGAATCATAAATCCGGTTGTAGACTGTGCTGGCCGCAAAGAAGACGAGCACGGCTAGGACCAGCGCGCAGACGGCGCTGACAAGCCATTTGTCGACGCCAAGCAGTTTTGCGATTGCGCCGATCATTTGGACGCTCCCGCCATCTGCTTGGCCATCAACTCCGCGGTCGCCATCCAGCCTTTAATCATCACACCAAGGGTGTTCAGGCCGCCCATAATGGCGATGGTCTGATCCTTCGTGAGGAACGCGGTCCAGTCGACGACTTGCAGGCCGGCAATGATCGATGAGAGGATTGCTAGGCCATAAACGATGTAGTTGATCTTGGTGGAGTTCATGCGACCCCCTTAAGGCAAAGCTTGAGTTCAGCAGCGCGCCGATTGACGAGCCCCTGCACCACTCTGCCGCCAGCCTTATTGAATGCGGTCATGGCCTGGCAGCTGTCCTTCATGCGGTTCTCTCGTGCGAGCCGCGCGAACGTGGACTTGCAGGCTGCGCCGACGCCGACGTTGTAGGTGACGGAGATTGCTGCGGCCTGCCACTCAACCGGCTTGCGGTCGAAGTCGGCGATGCATCCGGTGAGCGGCACGTAATAATCGTTCATGACGCGCGTCAGCAGCTTCTCGTCGCACTCCGCCCTGGTGAACTTCTGCCCGGGCCGGACGCCAAGGGTCTCGCCGTAGCAGGCCGTCCACACTCCGACGATGTCGGGATAAGAGGAGAGCGAAAGCCCTTCCCATGGCTTGATCAGCGAGCCGATCGAAAGCGCAACGGCCGCAATTGCTGCGACCGCCTTCTTATTCAGTTTTGGCATTTTCTTCTCCAGACGGCTGCGCCAGCATCCGGCCGACGTACGCGCCGCCAAGCAGCAGCAGCGTCAGCCACCACGGCAGGAAGTCAGACACGGCCGGAACCAGATTGAGGATGATGTCGGCCAGTGCTGCGAGCTCAATAAGCCGCAGTGACCAGGCGCGCGAAAGCACCCGGCGCCAGTCGGGGATGAGTTTCATTTTTTCACCGGAAGGTAGGCAACCTACGCCTATTGGCTGAGGCGTCAGCAATGCGTGGTTGTGCTTTTATCGAGCCGACCGAGATGCGGTCAGCTCCTGTCAGTAATGCGTCAGGAAGCCCGCCCACCCCGGCGGGCTCCCTGATGTCAGCAGATCAATCCAAGACGGACGCATCCCGCCATAGCTGATCGAGATCGACGGTGGACATCCCCTGCATGGCGCCGAAGAAATCCACGAAGCCATTCGAACGATTGAAGGTCTGCGCACCAGCAAAGAGCATGCGGGCCTCCCACTCGATATCCTCATCGAGGATCTGGGAGACTAGCGCGTCCAGCGCGGCAGGCAGAGTGCCAGCCGTTACTGCTGTCAAGGCTTCGCCCTTGCTGATCAACTGCCGGTTTGCAAGCACCTGGAAGAACTGTCGTCTCGATATTTCAGCGGGCACATCAACCGGAAGGACAGGTGCAGGAGGCGGTATAAATGCGCCGCCAGTGTATCCCCATCCGATTTGGGCTTCATCTTCCTGCACCCACGAAGAAAGGTCTGGCCAGTCACTCGGGAGATCGTCAGCAATGATCCTGTCGACGACTACCGCATTCTCGATTTTACAAAATATCATGATCACCTCGCGCAGAATTGCGTGATTACGACGAGCCCATTAGCGCCAACGCCGCCTGCCTTTGTGCCGCCGCCACTGTAATCGGAGCCGCCTGAACCGCCCGCACTGTATCCGACCGCGGGAGCCCCCGCCGCGCCGAGCAGCAACGGCCCGCCGAACCCAACGCTGTCAGCCGCGTCGCCGCCCTGTCGCATGTAAACAATTGTGAGTGTGGTCCCCGACCGAAATCCGGTCACCCCAGGACATCCAGGCAACGACAGATCGCCCGTCCCAGCGACGCCACCGGCACCGCCGAGACCAGAACTACCAGCTCCCGCAGCCTTGCCCCCTGATCCGCCCGGAGCAGTACAAAGTGTCCCGACGCTGGACGTCCCACCGTTACCGCCATCGCCCGGCGCGCTCGATCCCGCCGTACCCGCCGCCCCGATGCTCACGGCCTGCGATGCGCCGATATCCGCCTTGCTGGCGATCTTCCGAGACTTTGCACCGGCGCCGCCACCGCCTGCACCATTGATTGTGTTGCTTGTCGTCAAAGCGGCGCCGCCGCCACCGCCACCCGCACCGTAGCAGTCTATGATGCAGTAGATCATGTCAGCGTGAGGGGTGAAGGTGCCCGATGCGGTGAATACGGTCTGCCGGACGACGCCGAAACCTGCAAGCGTCGCGCGCGCTGCGCCCGAATCGGTATCATCAAGAAGGGTCTTCATGTACGCGGTTACGGGGAAACCATCCTTCAGTTTCTTGCCCGTCGCCGTGTCGAAAACCGGTACGTTGCCATCGACAGCCCCGATCGGCCCGACGACATCACCCGTTCCGGTTCCATCAACGCCCTTTTGTGCAAGCAACTGCCACCATGTGTTAGACGTAGTCGGCAAGTTGGGCGGCGCGTTTCCGATGGTCGCCGCGATGGCAATCCAGGTCGATCCATTGTAGAGCACGGAGTCCGTAACAGCGTAGGCCGTCGCGTTATCGTATGCTCCACGCGGGTTGACACCGATTGCGCCAGTAGCGCCACGCGCTGCGAGCAAGCCCCAGGTGGCGCCCGCTACAGGCGCAACGTTGTTGTTCTCGACAAGCGCGATCCAGGATGCGTTGTTGTAGCTGACAGCATCATCCTTCTCGTACGCCGTCGCGCCACTCCATGCGCCTTTCCAGTTCAAACCGCGCGGCCCGGTGATGTAGGCCGGATCGCTCCAGTCGCCGGAAGCGGCCGTTACCTTCGAATAGATGGCCGCCCGTCCGTCCCCCACGTCAGATACTAGGATAGCGAAGCCGGGAACCTGCAAGTCATAGGCAGCACGATCCGTGAGCGTATCAACCTGCACATCGTAGTTCACGCCCTGCGTCAGGTCCTGCCGCGTCAGCAAGCCCATGGCGCCGGGTCCGACGAAATACGGAACCGTATCGGGCTCGCCGCTCAGTCCCGTGAAAGCCGCGATGTTGCCATTCATAAGCTGCTGCAGAAGCTGACGTGTCGACGTCGCCATGCGCGCGTTGTCGCTCTGTAGCATAACCTCATAGGCCGCATCGGTCTGTGACGGACCGGGCCAAGGGTTGGCCAGCGTCAGCGCACCGTTGCCCTCGATCGATGCGATACGGATGGCGTAGCCCTTGTGCACGCCAAACCAGTCGCCCGGCAGGATGGGATTGCCCTCGCCGTTCGGATCGCCCCAGAAGGTGTTGGTGCCAGTTACCGCCGTGCTGCCGTTGGCAATGGTTACGGTGCCTTCCTTGTAGGAAGACGGAAGAATAGCAGCCATCAGACAGCCTCTATGGTTTCGGTTTGTTTGCCGGTGAAGTTTTCCACCGGCTGATTGAGAGCGAGGTAAAGCTGCCGCTCGAACTCGGCCGAGTTCGCCTCAGCCGCTTGTAGACGGGCGTTCAACTCCTCCACTCGCCTGGACAACTCGGCGTTACCCTCGTTGCGCTCGTTGACGTCGTGCTGCAGGGCGGAGACCTCTTCGGCCTTGTCGTGCAAAAGCTGAGACAGCATCAGCACTCGCTGTTCGAGAAAGCCTTTCTGCGCCGCCGTTTCTACAAGCTGCACCTGCGGCGAGATGATGATTTTGTTCTCTTCAGACATTGCGGCTCCTGGCTAAACGAGCTCATCAAATGCGCACCAGGTCACGGTGTGAGCGAACCGTGTCGAGATTGTAATGACGAAGCTGTTGACGTTGATCGTGGCCCATAGATTCGGGTGACCGGGGACAACCCCGATACTCGACTTGAGCAAGATGAATGGCGGATAGCTATACGACTTCGTCAGGCCGACGTTTGCAGAGCCTGCACCGCCGAAAGTGATCTGCCCGCTGTCCTTCGGAACCATCGGAGCCATCTGCTCGTGAACGGTCAACTGGCTGATGTCGGCATAGCGGGAATCGATCGTCGACATGTTCGTCGCCCGAAACTTCATGACGCCGGCATCGCTACCGATGAAAACGCGCCGTCCCATTATGCGGCCTCCGGATTTTTGAAGACGACGTAGTAGAGCACCATGTTGCCGTTCACGTTGTTCTGCAGAATGTTGGCCTGCGCGCAGATTGTTGTGCGGTTAGGCATCCAGACGCCAGACGATTGCGGCGTGAACTGGCTGTTGCCGGCGTTCACGTAGAACGTCACTCCGGAAGACGGCCAATAAGCCGAATTAACAGGAATGCCGCCGGCATTGTTCGACGCATAAACCATGTTCGCGTAGAACTGCGGCTGGTAGCCCAGGTCAGCGATCGTCACCGTCGCGTAGTAGACCGTCTCCGACACCGCATTCATGCGGTTCATGCCAACAACGCCGTACGTGAAGAGGTCCAGATTCTTGTATCGAGAATCCAGCAAGTACGGCACCGCCACGTTGTCGACGTCGACGCCTGGATGACTGATGTAGACACCCGGCTCCCCTGTCGTGACGTGCGGGCCTATTCTGGTCCGCTTGGCCATTCATCGAACTCCGTAGATCTGCCAGAGAATGTACTCGCACGCGGTCGCACCGTCGGTATCGGACTCCAGGTAGATGCGGTCCTGATAGATGCGCGAGTTGGCGCCCCACTGCGGCAGGTCGTAGTAGGCCTGATATCCGGTGATCGTCGGAAAGCTGCCGTTTGCCCTGAAGAACGCAACGACGCGCGCTGCCGGCACGAACGTGTAGGTGCGGCCAAACGGGATGGTGATTGGTGCGTTGCTTGCCCCGTTGTTGCCCGCTGCACGCCCCGCCTGGAGCATTGTTCCAGAGAAATTCCAGTTGGAATCGAAAACCTTGTTGCGGTCTCCGATCCCATCCGGGTTGCCGGCATCGTAGCCTGGCTTGGAAATCACCACGCGGCCGGGCGTCAACTTCACTCGTACTGCCATCAGTCGTAGATCTCGATCGTTCCGGCTGTCAGGGTGATAACCATCTTGCCGTTGGGGCTTTGCAGGATGCCGGTGTTGACCGTGCCAATATTGGCGACGTTCAGCGAAAGCACGCCGGACTGGAACACGAGCGGGTTGCTGACGTTGCCAAGATCCGCCTGGTTGGCAACAACGAACTGCTCGGCGACCACGAGGAAACGCGTGGGCTGCGACGGTGAGCTTGGGACATCGAGATACCATGCAGCAGCCTTGAAGCTGCCAGAGCCTCCCGCCCGTGCCTCCGCGCCGATACGCGCGGCATAGCCAGAGGGACCGGCATTGACCGTCATGCGGAAGTTTGCCGTCGCCACGTCGCCCGTATTGGATGCGGCCGAAAGCGAGGTAATAGCTGACGCCAGTGCATCGCCTTGCTCGTCGATCTGCACCTGCAGCGAGTCGATCGCCGTCGCCACGGTCGTATCGACATAGACCTCCAGATCCTCCAGGCGCAGCGCCAGAGCCGAATTCGGCCCGGTGGCGATCGTGATGGCATTGAGGTAGCTGGCCGTGATGCTGCCATTCGTCAGCACCATTTCCGTCCGGAGCTGCTGACGCGCCAGGAAGCTGCCAAAGTCCTCGTCCGCCTGCAGACGGGAAATGCGCTGCGCCTCAAGGATGGTCTGACGCGTTCCATCCCGGATCCATGCCGTCGCGTCGTTGACCAACTCCTCTACGCCTTCGACAACACCCGGCAGATAGATATCCATATCCGTCAGCAGGACGTTGGGCGTCGTGACCGGGAGCCAGTCGCTCCACTCCATGAGCCGGTCGGGATCGGACGGCACGAGCTGGCCGCGAACCCCATAGGCGTTATTCGGCAAGAGGTTCTGCGCGATGATGACCGAGCCGACGTCGGCTCGCAGTGTGTTGCCGCGATAGACGACTTCGAAGGTCGCCGCGTCCCGCACCTCCCACTGCACGCCAATGACGCCTATCAGGCCGCCTGGTGAATTATCCCAAACCATGCGGATCGCAGGCCGGCGGCTGTTGCTGGCGTTATCCAGTAGCGTGTACGGCTCGACGAACCAGTCGATGATCGGCTGAGGCTGCGGCACGACGGGACCGACGGCTCCATCGACCGGCGGCTGGAACTCGGTTTCCGAATCCCAGTCATAGTCGGACGGATCAACCTCGGTGATATCGACCATCACATCGAGGTTGCCACGATCGACTGCACCGTCGATCACGAACCACTTGTTCGCGTAGCCATTGCGGACCGATGTCCACTGGATGACCTCGCCGGGCACCGCATACGGCCAGAAGCTTGGCGGCAGCACGATCGTGTGTCGGCGGGCCCGAAGCGCAGCAAGCAGTGCCGATTTCATCAGCCGCTGCACTTGCTCGGCGTAGGGCACGAGGTCAAAGGAAACGTCAGCCAGGAGCCGCCTGTTGCCGTCCTTCGCTTCCAGATCGGGCCGCAGGTAAGGAGGCGCCGTCTGCGTCACCCAGCCATTGGACGGCTCCGGATACGTCCCGTTGATGCCGTTGATCGTGTCGGCCAGACCATAGAACGGCGTGAACGTCTGCCCATCGGTCGACAGGATATCGTCATCCGTGAAGCTGATCGTCGGAGTGCCGGGTTCGCCGACAAACAGGCGATAGACGCCGCCGATCTCGGAGAGCGAGCCCTGGCACGCCGTCAGCAGGTTCTCGACGGTCGCATTGACCGGCTGATCAACAGAGATCTCGCCGCCCGATCGGTATTGAGTACCATCGCCAGAGACGGAAACGATGACCTTGCGGCACTCGTTGATAGCGGTGATCCAGTTTTGAACCGGCAGGCGGGCCGTCGTCAGGCCCTGCACGCCGTATACCCATCGGGTTCCAAAACGAAGGCCACGCATGATGTTGTAGACCTGCACGGCAGGAAGCCTGTCGCCGTCGCCGCCCCACGTGGAAGGATCGCTGAAGCGCTGAGGCCCAGAGCCGCCAACGACGGTCGAATCCTTCGAGGGGTCGTAGAGCGGGATGCCGTCAACGACGAAGGTCACGGCCGGGAAGCCGCTGAACATGTTCCTGGTCGCGCGAGCATGCACAACCGCATAGGCCACACCGTAGCCGATGCGGTCGACGCCCCAGGGGCGCTCTATGCTCTGGGCATAGGTGTAGAGCGCCGGATCAGCTGCCGTCTGCTTGCCATTGTAGAATTTGACGTAGAGGTTCGGGCCGCTGCTTTCGTAGTCCGGGATGGAGTAGCCAAAGGCCGTGTTGTTGTTGCCGGCCGGATCATAGGTCACCTTCTTGCCATCGACCCAGATCTCGACGAGGCCGGTGATTGGCAAATCGGAAATCGCGATGACCTGAGTAAACCAGGCGTTCGGCGTATCTCCATCATTGCCCCAGGTATTCGACCAGACGAGGCTGCCAGCCGTCGCGTAGCGGCCCAGGATGAACGAACGCGCAAGATCGCCGCCGCCCTGAATGTCTCCGTTGATGGAGAAGTTCGTATTATCTTTCTGCTTGCCTGCGAGAGCCTGCGCCGCGAGGCTCAGACCGATGCCGACGGCCGTGCGCAGGGCAAACGTGCCGAACGCGCTAAGGCTACCGATAAAGGAGCTGACAGCGGAAAATGTCGCCGCCAGAGCCGTAAAAATTGCCATCAGTTAAAGCCTTTTGATGAAAGCTGTTTCCGCCGCGGCATAGCCGCTTCGTCGATAAAGCCTGGCGACGGCCGCCGGCCGTGCCGAATGCTGTGCCGTCAGTTTGGCAACAGAGCATCCCGTGGCTGCTGCCCACGCTTCAAACTTGCCGATGAGGCTTGCCGCCAGGCAAGCAGATCGAGCGTCAGGCTCGACGTACATCGCCACCTCTTCAGCCATCCGTTCGCCTGTCAGGTAGTTCTCCCCGGCTCTCGCGATCAGGAATCCGCAAGGCGCCTCGCCAGCGACGACCGCGAGATATTCCCGGCTCGTTATCGCCTGGGCGAGAAACGCACGTACGCGGTCGATCCTGAAGTGATATGAGCCGCCAGCTTCTGCATGGAACCGTTCCGCCAGCGCAACGAGCGCCGACAGGTCGCTCAGTCGCGCCTCGTAAATGTCCATCAGAAAATCCCTAGAAACTTCTTGCGTTTCTTCTGCGTGGGCACGACGCCCTTTTGAGATCCCCACCAAATTTTCCAAGTCGGGGTTGTGGCTGCGTCCTTGTAGAAGGCGTCACCGACGTTCCGCAGGACCTGCGTCTCATGGCTCCGCGTCTCGGCGTTCGCTCGAGTCATTTCCTGCGTATGGCTCACACATGTAAGGCTAACGCCGCCCGTCTCGTTTTCGCTTGGCGTCTCGATGACGAGATTGTCCGCGAAGCCGACGAAGCGGTTTTCAGCCGGCGCAACCATCTGCCTGGTGTCCGGATCGAAAAGACCGCGGTAGACCTCCACGCGCGCCTGGCGAATGTCATAATCGCGCACGAGCTGCTGCACGTGGTCATCGATCTGCGACATCTGGATCGTGATGTTCTGGACGCTCAAGTTCTTAACGAGCGGAATATCGCTCATCTGAATCAGTGTGCCGGAACCGTAGAAGTTGCGGGTTTCTGTCAGGCCGGTATCTGGATTGATGACCTGCGCTGCAACGTCGCCCCAATCGCTCCATGTGCCATCTGGCACAAGCTCGCCAGTTGTCCGATCACGGGCGACTATCCAGAGGAAGTCGCGCGCAACCAGCCGGCGCTCCTGCAAGGCCGCGACGTTGGCGGCAGTCATATTGCGAGGCATCAGCGGGCCTCCCATGCATCAAATGAAATGGAACCCATGCCGGTCGAAAGGTCCGTCTGTGAGCTGACGCTGTCAGGATCAATGGACATGATGCAGTGAGGACGCTTAACGCTGACCTCGGCACCGATCGTGACGGACGGCCAGAGATGCGGCCGCACTTCGAGCTGCACAAACACGCCAGATACGTTCGCCGTGGCATCAGCTTGAACCCAATGCAGATCCGTATCGCCAACCTGGATCATGTCGCCGGCCTGCAGTTTAAATCCGGGCGGGAAGCCCTGCACGTCGAAGGTCTTGCGATTGGAATCGATGCCGGTAATGCCGCCCGTTCCATCGAAGGCGTCACCGGTGGGCCATGAGCCGCGCGGATAGGCGATCGGGTAGCAACGGGACAGGTTGACGCCGATAAATGTCTGAATGCCGCCGTCCATGCTGGCAAGGATTGCCCGCCACTTGTCGACCGTGTTCGCTCGCACAAGCTTCGTCACGTATGAGGCCCGCCAGATCGGCGAGCCCAGATCCTTGGCAAACGTCTTGCCGCCGGCCGTGCGAGACCGTTCCTGGCGATAGGCCAACTCGAATTTCGTCGACCAGCCCGAAAAGCCCGCCAGGATATCACGCGGGAAAGTGATTGCCATTTAGAGACCTTTCACATTGCCCTTGCGGGCCTTCTGGATCGCGTTGACAGCACGAGATGAGAATTCCCGGCGATCCTTCTCCTGGATCTGCTCAAGCCGAGCCAGGCGTTCGCTGTCGACGCCGCGGTTATCGTAAGATGGCGCGTAGTTGATCGACACAGCAGGGCTGCGTCCAATGCTCGACAGTGAAGGCATTGTGGGCGCGCTTCCAACGATGCCGCCGTCTGCGTATCCGCCTAGAAGTTTCTCGAGATTGCCGACGCCGACTTGGTCGACGACGTTCTTGGGAACGACATATTCGCCCTTGTGGACGATGCCTGCCGGCTGATATTTCCCGCCCGGGCCGGTATAGCCACCGCCGGCAAAGCCCAGCATCTTGAAGAAGCTGCCAAGGATGTTGGCGCCACCGCCGCCTGCGCCGGCCTTACCGCCTGTGCCGAAGAAGTCGTCAAACGCCAGATCCAGGATCTTGCTGCCGACCTTGCTAAGCGCCTCGCTGAACACCTCAGCCGCGTCTTTGCCCTCGGTGAAGCCGTCGACGATGCCGCGAAACACCTCTTTGTTCAGGTCCTGAATTTCGGCCGCACGCTCGCGGATCTTGTCCTGGCTTTCCGCAAGCTGGTTGGCGGCAACCTCCGCAGCGGCATAGGCCGTCGAGAGCTTGTCGATCTCAGCTGAGAGCTCCGGAGTAACCACCTTGCCGGTCTGCTGTGCCGCGTTCAGCAGATCTTGCTGCGCGCGGGCCTTAGCGACTGCAAAGCCGTAATCGTCGATGACCGGATTAAGCTTAGCCTGCGCATCCGTCTCAGCGTTCAACGCCGCAGTATGCTCCCTGAGCTGCTGCGTCTCGCGCTCGTAGTCGTCTGTTCGCGTCTTCTTGGACTTGCCAGTGCCTGTCGCAGTTACTGCATACTCCGGCTTGGTGATATCCACCGGAGAGACGACCGCGGCTGCTGGCTTGGCTGGCCCTTGGAAATTCAGGGGACCTTGCACTGGTTTACGGACGCTGCCCGGCCCGCTTGCCGCCGCCTCTTGTTTGGCGGAGAGGATGGCGTCACGCTTTTCCTGCAGGTCCCGCAGAAGCTCAGAGTTGCCAACCGGGTTGCTCTTGAGCGCAGCGATATTGCGCTCGATATCGAGGCGCTCTTCGGCGGCCTTCTTTTCCTTCGCTCGCTCTATGCCGCCGTTGTACAGATCGTCAAAGATCTGCTTGTCCGTCGACGGCCCGAACTTGTTGAGGTCCTCAATGACCTTAGGCGTGAGCCCGGTGGCCTCGTTGGCGCGCTGAATGAAACTGGAAAACTTAGTTGCGGCACCGTCGAGTGCTGTCGCAACAGCGTTGATAGCCCCGATGAAGCCATCAAACGAGACCGTATCTAGATAGGTGACCATCTTGGAGACGGCACCTTGGAATATGTCATTCGCGCCTGTTGCCTCACCGAATCGACCGGCCGCATTCGTGAGCGAATTTCCGAGGCGCGTCATGGACGACGCAGCTGTTTCGCTTGCTCCGGCAAGCATGTCGTCGATCACAGGCGCACCCGCCTGAATACCATCGAAGAGCGCTTTGCTGGAAAGCTGCCCAGATTTCACAAGCTTGGTAAGTTGGGCGACAGATCCGCCCGCTTGCTTGATCCCTGCAGCTGCGGCCCGCAACAGGACCGGTGCGCCATCAATCAGCGAGCCCCATTCTTCCGCCTGCACCTTGCCAGAGCCGAGAGCTTGCGAAAGTTGTAGAAGCGCGCCCTGCGCTTCGGTAGCGCTCGAACCCTGCGCCTTCAGCGCCTTGGCGACGGTCTCGGCGAGCTCGGCAACCTGCTCGCTTGAAACCCCGAGTTCTTTCTGGTTGATCGCCACGCGGCTGTATAGAGTTGCGAGCGCATCGATCGGTGCAGCGTTCTTCTGTGCCGACGCATAAAGTTGATTATAGACGCCCGTAAGCTCCTGGCCAGCGAGGCCGGACGCCTTCAAGGAATTCTGGATCTTGATGTAAGAATCCTGAAGCTCAGAAAAACCCTTGATCGTAAAAGCACCGGCGAGAGCCGCACCTACCCGAACGCCGAGAGTCGTGAAAGAGTTTCCAAGGTTCCTGTTCATCGACAAGGCGCGCTTCTCGATCGACGCAAGCTGCTTGTTTGCGACGTTGCTGGCGCGGTTCATTGCCCGCTCATACTTGGTGACATCAGCACTAAGCTGAACGACCAGGCGCTCGAGATCTGTTGCAGCCACAGCGGTTGTATCCTATAGAAAAATACCCGCGTGAACGGGTATTGGGGGATCGATGAAATTGTGGGTTTTGGCTTTCAGCGCTGCAATCGCGGGCGCGACGTCGGCAGCAGCAGACAGCCTCAAGAGCGGCTATGCACTGTGCGCTGCGATTGACAACTCAGGGCTGGCCAGCAAGCCGTGCGAGGTTTCCGCATGGTCATCGGCAGTCATTGCGACGGTCGACATGGACAGCGGTGAAGCAAGGGACGTGTGCCCGCGGATAGCCGGCCTAATGAAGGAGAGGGGCGCATCATTCGAAGCAGGGTGGACGCTTCAGATTAAGTCGCCCTTCAGCAACGGCGAGTCGATCGCCTATTGCAAGCTCTGAGCGTCATCCCTTCGACTTCAGCCACGCGAATAAATCGTCGGCCTCTTTGTCCCCCATCTTGCCGTCATCGGGCGAGTTGGCGGCAATGTAACCTTCGACTGCGGCAGTGAACTGCCACATTGACATCGCATTCACTTCTTGCGGGGTGTAGCCTATTGCGGCTCCGGTTCCGTAGACGGCGCCAAACCTGAGTTTTCCGTTGGGGAGATCGTCGATGCGGTCTCGCTCGGACTTGGCGCTTCGCCCTCCCCCAATGGCTCGTCAGGTGCCCCCATCAGGCCAGCCGTGAGAATTCCGACTGCATAAGCAACGCTCTCAAGCGGAGGACGATCCTCAACGTAGCGGCGAGTTAGGATGAGGGCCTTTGCAGGCTCTAGTCCTCCTCCGATCAGGCCAATCCGGATCACGCTCGAGATGTCCTCGACCCGCCATTGATGCGTGCGGAGCCGGTCGAGAACCACGTATGGGCCCGCGTCGCACTTCTCCTGAAGCTCCGCTAGCTGAGACCAGGCAAGACGGAACGAATACGTCCCGTCTGCCCAATCCAGTTCGATCCTGGCGTCGCGCATTAAGCTACGACGCGGACGAGTTCGCCATCGCTCTGCATTTCAACAGAGAGGGTGACGCGGCCGCCCTGCTCTGCCGATGGGTTGAGCGAGCTGACATGCATGAGGCCTGTCCAAGTGATCGTCTTCGCGGGGGAAGGGAATTCGATCTCGATCTTGACCGGAACGCTCTCGACGTTTTCCCAAGCTTCAAGCCAGGTCTCGATGGATTCGGCGGCAGCAACGCCCTCGCCCGAGATAGAGGCAGAAAGAGAGCTTGCGTCGCGACCAATCCACGCCACGGCGTCGGGGTCTGCGCAATCTGGCAAATTGACTTCGGTCAGATCCTTGGTGAGCGTGAGGCTCTTGGAAGTGAAGCCGCAAGGTGCGGAATAGACAATCGGTGTCGCATCGTCACCGAGAAGTACCCTGAATTTTCCAAAACGGGCTGTGGAGGGCTGGGCCATAGTGTGTTCCTTGATGAAGTTACTGTTTAACCACCCGCCGCAACTTCTTTTGCTGCCTTGGTGATTGCTCGCGAGATGCGCCCTTTGACGCGCCTGCGGTTGGCTCTAAAGCTGACATAGAAGAATGGCCTGGCAGGCTGCGCGGGGATCGTCGCGCCGACGAACTTGCCACCAGCGATATGTGCTTGGGTGCCGAACTCGATGAAACGCGAATAGAAGGATTCGCTGTTGCCGGCGTAGATCGTAATGGTCAGGTCACCGCCTAGTGACTCGACCTTCCCCAAGGTCATAGCACCCTTTGGCGCTCGCCCGTAGGTCCATCCGATACTGTCACGCAGGGCGCCAGTATCATCAGGAACCAGCGCTTTGGCCATGGCGATGATCTCGTCTGCGCCTGCCTCCATCGCATCCCGAATGCGCTGCTTTACTTTCGTGGGCAGTCTATCGAGCTTGGCCTGAAGGCGTTTCAGGTTCTCGATCTTCGGCGCCATCAGTCCGCCGCCCCTTCAACGAGGGCCACGACCTGGACTACGCCATGCTGCGTTGTTGGATCAGGATCGTCCATGACGCGCCAGAGACGGACTTCCATGGTCGCAAGCGCCACCTCGTCGAGCGGGAATTCCTTCTCGTGGAGAGATCTCCGGACCTCAGCAATCATGTCGTCCATGGCCCATCTGCTTGGCTTGCGTGACCAGATATCAATCTGAGCCGTGATCTCCTGACCGTAGATGCAGTCTGCATCGTCGGTGGAAGCGTAGAATGGGCCACGGCTGATGTAAGCGTTTTTGGCTCCCCATGGCCGGTCCGGCGCCTTATCGTGGATGCCATCGACGAGTGCCACCAAGGCAGCATTCGCCTTGAGCGCGCCAAAGATGGCGGCCCATAATTCTTTTCCAGCGCTCATGAGTGATCCTTAGGGCGCCACGCCCGTCTGAGCTTCGAGGTAAACCCAATACCGATCCGAAACGGCATCAACGATCCGGACCGCGTAAGTGTCGCCAGTCCGAACATCTCGCATTCGCCAGTCCGCTTTGATCTGGACTGTCTCTGCGGTCGAACGAACGTAGACGCCAAGGAGATTTCGGCCTTCGAGCCGCGCGGCCACGACTGCTTCTGATCCGCCACGAGAGCGAAATGCAGCCCACGACTTGAAGCGCTCCGTAAACACGCCCTCGCTATTGCCGAGGCCATCGTCGACGGTAGTTCGCTCATCGAAGGCAACGCGATGCTGTAACTCACCGGAGGTTGGTTTACTCGGCGCCATCGGCCGGCCTTCCTGCCGATGGAAGCTCGACAGCCTTTCCCGCTGCCACCGCCCGATCAGCGCACTCGCGCTTCACAGTGAGTTCCATGCCGGCTTTGTAGCCGATCGTGGTCGGAGTAGTAGGCTTGTAGTCGAAGTCACCGGTGAAACGGACACGTGCCATGGAAAGGTCCTTAAAGCGACTGCTGGGTCGCGGAATCGGTAGAGCAGCGTCATTGTGCGGGCTAGCCGCGCCTGAAGTTGCAAAGAAGAGCGTCGAGCGCCGTCCAGTCGTCGACCTTCGAGTTTTCGCGGGTCCCATAGGCGTCGGCGATGAATAGGAGAAGTGCGTGCTTCACGGCTGGCGGCGCCTCTTCGTATCCAGCAACCGCAGTCACAGTGATCCGCGAGCCCGACCGAATAGCCGGCCACTGCTTGCCGTACGCAAGAACGATTGCCGGCTCCAAACCCTCAAGACGCTGCTCGTAGGCGTCGGCGGCTAGCGTCTGAGTGGCTCCGTCCGTATCGACGTAGGCGATCGATGTCACCGACGAGACTGGAGCTACCGGCAGTCGTGCCAGATCGCCCCAGCAATCGCACTTCAACTCAACCGTTTGCTCGGCAAACAGCACATTGCAGTATTTCTCGGCGTGATCGCGCGCCGACGCGATCATCAATTCGATGTCCACGTCTTCATCGGCAAAGTCGACGCGAAGGCGCCGCTTCACGTCATCAAGAGTTACCGGCTCCGCCGTCGCTGCCGTCGTCACTTTGGCCGGATACCACATCAGGCTGCCTTGCCCTTCTTGGTCTTAACCGGAGCCTTAATTTCGGGCTCGGCATCTACAGCAAAGCCAGCAGCCTTCAGGCGCTCGGCTTCGTCCGCATCGAAATCGTATTCGTCGCCAGAGGCGAGATTGAAGTCGGGACCGGAAAGGCCCGCAGTCATTTTCAAAAGCATATGTCGCCTCCTGAAAGAGATGCGGGCCAGCCCGAAGGCCAGCCCGCTCGTTTCACTACGCTTGGATCAAATGTTTGATCGCCGCGGTGTCAGCGAGCTCTCCGTCGAAGCGGATCAGACCCGCAATCCCGAGGTCAGGCCAAAAGCGCTCGCGGAGCACCCCTATGACAGGTGAACCAATTTTCCTCACGAAGTACTTGTTGAAGTCCCCGAACAGAACGGTCTTCTGTCCGGTAGCGATATCTGCCATGCTGTCATTGACGTTCAATTTGTAGCCAAGCAGCGTAGCTGGGCGACCTTGGGTGACGTCGCCGGCTGACCAGATGTAGTCTCCGTCAGAATTTTTCAGCTTCCTCACCGCTTTGACAGTCAGGTCATTCATCATGAACGCTGCCTTCGGCGACTTGCGGTATGCGCGGTTCACTGAGTGCTCGAGGTCGATAAGCTCGTCGCAGGTCAGCGCCGTCGCCGAAGCAGCGGTCTTGCCGAGCGTCGATGCCGTAACAACACCATTCGGAGCAGACGAACCAGTGCCGAGCGTGAGCTGGGCGTTCGCGATGCGGCCAAGGCGTTCGCCGAGGAGGTCCGCCAAGAGAGCTTCCATGGAGAAGATCGAGTCGGCTTCGAGCTCGAATGACCACCGGATAAACTCAGTGTCGAATACGTATGCGTCGAGCGACTTCTGGCCGAAGGTAACGTCTTCGGAGCCGTCGTCTGTCAGCGCAGTGCCTTCAGTGTGTGCGCCAGCCGACTTCGCAGTGTCGTTGACAGTCGGCACCTTCATCGGATTGCCGGCCGAAGACGTGATCACACGTGCGACATCACCGTCGTACATGGGACCCCAGGCCAGCATGCTGCGAACGATCTCGTTGGCCAGTTCGGTCGGAACCGTGTAGCCGCCAGCAGTCGTCGAGCCGGCCGTCTGAGCGCGCTGCTCGAACTTGGCGACGCCCTGCTTCAGCACAGCGCGCTCTTCCGGGCTCAGGTCGTCGAGGCCGCCACAAACGACCTTCGCGAACACCTGGCGGTACTCGATCTTGTCGCCAGTATCCTGGCCGCGCTGCTCGCCCTCGCCAGAGATCGGACGGCGCTCCTGACGACGCTGCTCAAACCGGGCTTCGATCTCAGCGAGCTTCTGCTCGCGCTCGATCAGCTTTGAGATCTTGTCGAACTCAGCCATGACGGTGTCGTGGCGTGTGTCTAGCTCAGCTGCACGCGCTTCGTCGGTGTTTGCCTTGATGGCGTCGAGAGCTTCGCGGGCGTCATGTACAAGCTTGCCGCGCTTCTCGTTCAGTTCCTTAAGGGACATACTTTTCTCCAAATGAAAATGGCGCCACGCGGCGCCTTCAGGATGAAATGGCAGGAGACCCTGCCCTCCGGCGGAGCCGGGTGGACTTACGAAGCTTCCTGCCGGATGCCCCGAATTCGTTGTTCCAATGCCGCGCGCTTTTCGGCGACGCGTCTGGCCGCGGCCGCTGCGTTTCGGCTCGCGGAATCACCGTCTGACCTCGCCGCATCTAGCGAGCGAAGGCCAATAGTCGTGTCTTCGTAAGCCGGCCATGCAACCGCGGAGACTTCGAAGAGCTCCACGGCCTGGATCGTGCGCACCGGTACGTCGCCTGTCTCGTCCCAAGTCTCCTTGGTGACGCGAAAGCCGAAGCTCATGCCGCTGATGTCACCGCGCTCGACTAGCTCCCAAAGGTCATTGCCATCGGTAGTGTTTGGGATGTCGACCTCAACGGCCAATCCGACACCATCCTCACGAAGTCGGAGCGTCCCACTCTTCGTGCGGCCGATAACCCGGCCCGGGTCGTGATCTACCAGAGCCCGAATGTCACCGCCGATCGCGGTCGAGAAGGCGCCAGGCGCGATCTTTTCTTGGAAGTAGCTCCCGATCATGGCCAGCCGCTCAAACTTGGCGGCGTAGCCGATCAGCGTGCGCTTGCCGTCGTCAGCACGGTGCTCGACCGCGCCGACATAACTGCGCTTTTCAATGTTGGTCGTCATGCTGCGTCAGCCCCGTCGTCGGCGTTGTCATTGGCGGGCGCCGGAGCACCAGCCTTGTTTTTCTGGCCATACGTCGCAGTTCCCAGAGGTGCCGTTGCGCCTTGGAGGAACAGATCGTCGCCATGTGGCATCGCAGGACGATCATCCAAGGCGCGTGCCTCATTCGGCGTCAGCAACGCATTCTGAACGGCCTTTGCTAGACCCTCCATGCGGGTGGCGAAGTCGCCGCGCATTAACCCGTCGAGCACATGTCTCACGTAACGTGAGCCGCCGCTCCGACCAAAGAATTTCAGATTAAGTTCGTCTTCCAACGCCTTGGCCCATTGGCCGATCAGGTGTTGAACAAGCATTAGGTTCTGCTGCTCTGTGTTGGCCATCGTTCCGTGGGTCAGGTCCTGCAAGAACACCGGCGGAAGTTGGTAGGTGCGTGAAATTTCTTCCACCTGGAATCGCCGCGCCTCGACCATCTGGCCCTTGGCAGGATCAATCCCGACCGGCGATAGTTTATATCCTGCCGGAATGGGGAAGATTGGCTCATCAGCATTCTTAGCTGCGTCGACCGACCGCTTGATATCGGCCTGCGCTCGCTTCATTGCCTCGGCGCCGGCAGGAAGAGGACCTTCTAGCGCCAACGGCGGAACACCACCGCCAGCGAAGAAGTTTGAGCCATAATCATTCATGGCGATTGCGAGTTGGATCGCCTTGGACGCCTGGGCGATCGGCCCGTAGTGCTTCAATCCGCAGCTGCGGCGCATGAACGGCACGTCGATCACATCGGCCGCGTCGTATTCCTTGTTTTCGAACTGATAGACGACCCGCATACCGACGCGCTTGATCGTGGTCTTTGTCGGATCCATCGGCCAGAGCGAGTCGATGCCTTGCGGCGTGCGCTCGATGTAGGCGAGGCCCCGGCCGCCGGTAAATACCTGCTGCCAGAACCACTGCCAGAACCCGAAGGAGCCAATCGTGTCGTTTGGCGCCGCGTTGACCACCGTCTCAAGCCTGCCGCCCACGCGTTTCGCACCATCTTTGGTATCGCGATATGCATGCCGAGGCAGCGCGGCCAGCGTGCGAGATAGAAATGCAACCGCAGCCCAAACAGCCGGGACCCTAAGCGCGTTGTCGATCGTGACGTGCGGCAGGTTGGCGCTCTGAACGCCGAAGAATGCCATGAAATTCTCGGCACTCACTGGCACCGTAGGATTTTCGATGGATGCGCGCGTTTCCGGCGCATTGTCCGCGTTTCGGCGGGAGAGTCGTTCAAAAATACCCATTATCCCGCCATTAATTGGAAGTTTGGATCGTCCCAAGGGGATGTGGCCGCAATTTCGGGCACATATTCTTCAGCAACCGAAAGGGCCATAACAAGCGACACCATTCCGTCTATACGGCCGCGGCTGCCCGCCTTGGTCAGCTTACGATTCCCCGCGTCGTCTTTCTTCACGACCGCATTGCCCGCGCACATCGTGAGTACGGGATGGTTGCCGTGTCGTATTTTGTTGTTGAGCAGAAGGGATTCTGCGGTGCGCAGGGCCGGAGACATAGAAACGAAGCCCTGGCCGAATTCGACGAATTTCGCGTCTATCTCTTCCTCGCCGAAGCCGGCTTTCAGCAACCATGGTCGTAGGTGCCTGAAATTATACCGGTCGAAGGCCATCCTTTGGACATTCATCTCATCGCACACATCGCGTATATGCCGAGCAATGAGTTCATACTCGATGCTTTTGGCTCCTTCGATCGCCTCAATGAAACCATCCGTCGCCCAAACGTCGTAGCCGACACGGTCCATGCGAGACTTCGCGGCCAAGCCCTCGCCAGGTAGCCAGAAGTGCGGCCGAACATCCCAAACCGTGCCGGCCTCGACGTCCTCAGGCGCTACGAGCACAAGGCTCGTCAAGTCGTTGCATTCGCTAAGGTCCAAGCCGCCGAACACGGGGCGTTCGCCGAAATCGCGGTTTGGCTCCTCGGCATTCTCCATCCAGACCTTGCGAGACACAAACGGATTGCTCGTTTCAACGCGCCGATTGAGAACCAAGTTCTCGAACTCGGCGGCACGGGCCGGCATATTCCGTGCGTCTTCCATCATGCCCAGGACTTCGTCCTGGTTCATGAATAGGTCGAAAGCCGGGTTGGCAGCCCTGACCGCTTCTACGCTAAACGCGTCGAGTTCAGCTGGGGCAGTCTGGAATCGCAGAACGGTGCGCGGGTCGCGACCCTTCTTAGCGTCGTCAATTAGAACGGAGAGAAGATCAGCGTCCGTGGGTGCCTGCGTGCTAATGATGATCGAAAGCGGCTCGCCCTGCGCGGCCGTAGCCGTCTCCAGGGCATCATAGAGCGATGACCGCGGACCCTTTACCTGGCCGAGTTCGTCGTGGATGGTGAGGGCTGGAGACAGGCCGTAGGCAGTCGCAGCGTCCGCCGAGAGAGCTCGGTAAACGGTGCCCAGCCCTCGACACACGATACGCTTACCGCTGTCCTTCGGTTCGGCAAACGCTGAGAGCACGGGAGACATCCGGATCATTTTCGCGGCCAACTCGAACAAAATGGCTGCCTGGTCGCGAGACTGCGCAGCACTGAACAGCTGGCCGTTAGGCTTCGCCTCCGGGCCGCATAGGTGCAGCAGGAGGATCATCGCCGATTCTGTGGTCTTCGCGTTCTTACGGCCACGGGAGATAATGGCGCGGCGAGTGCCGTGCGGGTTATCGTAGATAGCCCTGAGGTCGTCCTTCATGAACGGCGCCAACTTGATCGGCTGGCCAAAAAAGCGGCCCTCGGGAATCCTGATGTGCTTCTCGAGCCAGCGGATGTTTCGCTCGGCCCGACTAAGTGTCTTCGCCATCATCTTCCCATGGCGCGATGATCTGCCCCGGCTTCCTCGCCGATTCAGCTCGAACCGTTGCTTGTTGTGTGATCCGCATCCGCGTGGCGATCGACGAGATCGCTCTACCCTCGCGCTCTTGCATCTTTAGGAGCTTGTCGTATCCATCGATGTCGAAAGCCTCGGCCTTCTCCGCTTTCTGGATCAATTGTGCGATGCGCCTGGCAACAACCACGTGCCGGCAGTACTGCGTAAGCATGGCGTGGGTTTCGCGGGGAAACCAATGAGCCGGCATGCGGTCTACAACCGCCCGCCACTCCGCTCCCTGCTCGGCAGTGAGTTCCCGTGGCGGCAGTGGGCGGTTGATCACCTCGACATTGGAGGCGATCACAATCTCCGTGCTAGCCGCCGACTTGCGTCCGCGAGCCGCCATCGAAATTCTCCAATCAGAAACTTTTTTTCTACAGGTTTAGACTAAGTTGCCCCCGACGCCGGTACCCCGGTCTGACGGCAGGACCTTCGGACCCAGCCCCTCCGGGTCATCGGCCGTGCCGCCATTCCGGCCAACCATCGCCATCAAGGCGAGTGTCGACCGATCCGCTATCGAGGCGCTGCTTAGTGCCATCATGGTGTGGGCGGCACAAAGACTGTAGGTTGGTTGGATCGTAAAAGAGACTCAGGTCGCCTTTGTGAGGTTTTACGTGGTCAGCGACTTCGGCCGCTGTGACGTCCTCGACCTCGAGACAAAACGAACACAAAGGCTGCATGCTCAACTGATAGTGACGAAGCTTCTTCCATGCGACGGTCCTATAGAGACGACGCCATTGCCTCGCCTCTTCGCTCCGCCGGTCTTCAGCCGAATACGCCATGAATTGTTCCCATGTACCGAAGGAGTCCACAGATGGCATATAATAAGCCGAGGCGCGGCAAGGCCGATCATGGCGGACTACCAACGCGGGACCCCTACGAGGTCGCCCCGTTTGCGAAGAAGCACGGGATCGCAACCGCGGACGCAAAGCGGATTATCAATCAGCATGGCTCGGATCGGGATGCTTGCGACAAGGCCGCCAATCGACTGAAATAGCAACGCGGCAGGGAGCTGGGTGTTGGCTACGCTCTACCCGCCGCGTGCCTCACCGTCGCCGGGAGAGATCGGCGCCAGGTGATTGGGTATTTTCGGGAAGCGGCCGGCTCAACGCTACACTGCGTGTGCGCGAGCCGACCTCATACGTCGGTCGTTGGGAAACGGGCCCGGCGCATGATCTTAATGTGGTGATTGAGGCGGGTGGTTTCTAGGATCGGAAGACGTACAAAAACAAACGAGGCGCGCGCCATCAACTGCCGCAGAGATCTCAACGAATCAGCTGCCGCATTTGATTGGCAAAGCCGCGACCAAATCAACAGTGTCCCAGCTTTTCTTAGACTTCTTGCTCCTTAAGACTGAAAACGCACGTAACATGTTGAATTTGTTTCGGAAGTTTGTTTTCCACGTTCTCCACAACCCGATCCACAACATCTTGTGGTGAACGGTTCGTTAAAAACAACCCCTTGACGGAATCTGCAGTTTCCATCTCAATAGCACTAGATGTTGCTGCGGCAGTTGGACCGGAATTAACGAGGCCGGTTCCCTTCAAAATCCAGCGATATGGTGACGGTTTGCCGAACCTGAAGGTTCGTCACGCCGATGTAGTCCCGCGTGTGCGCTTCCGAGCGTAACCGCCACATCCGAGATAGGCGATAATACGCTGTTAATACTATATTTAGTGTTTGCAGCAGTTGCCTGACACAATAAAATTGACCGACCGCGTAACAACGAGGCCTCGTGTGAATAAGCTGCTGCTCCTACGGAATGAAAAACGAACCGTTTATACGAGTTCAGGACAGGGCGATCTCGGCGTTGTTACAGCCGAGATATCGGCGTTGATCGACAAAAACGAGGGGCCAATCAAGCTCCTCAATGGCGTCGAAGGGGCGAAAGGTGGCTTTGGCGCAGCGCATATCGAAGCGCGCCGTCTCAAGCACCTCACCGGCCTAGGCTACCACAGCGTGGTCGCGTACGTTCATTTCGTCGTCTCGAATTACGATCGCATAGCCGCCCAAGACGACGGGCGTCTTATATTCCTGCGCGAACACAACAATTACCACCATCGCGTCATTGCACAGTGGGACCCGGAGCTTGCAATTTGGAGTGTGACCACCGCGCTTCCAACGACGTCGGCTCGAAATCTCGACATCGTCTGGACGAGAACTGGCGGCTGATGGAAGCGAACTCCACCTTCTGGCGTCGGTAGCCATATCCGCTTTGCGACCGTTTCAACCCCCAGGAAATCTATCCTGCCGACGGGACGAAGGATCCAAGCGCACGCGGAACCGCCTGTAGTTCGTAATGAGATATGGTTCAGATTCTGGCCGGCGTCAATATAACCTACACATGTAGACGCAATTAAACGCGCGAAATTCAAACGCATTATTGTCGCAGGTGATGTCCGTTGACTAAACGCATCTGACGCGACGAGACGCAGAATGTGTGCAACACGTTAACCATTTGACACGTAATCGTAACGCCAAAGGTAGCACCAGAAACCGAAAGCGGCCGCTCAACACCGCACATCGCAGCGGAGCGGCCGCACGATTACCACGTCGCCGGAGGAGGCGGCGCCATGGTAATGGGGTTGCCCAACGGAATGCCGCGTCCACGCCGCAAGCATCGTGCCGTGGGTGGGCAATGGGATTGCATCCGGCCACCACTCGTCAGTGGCGCCCTCCTGTTGCTTCAGGATGTTAGGCATGAACATGGCGCAACCGTAGTTCGCCAGGCCAGAGGACTAGGATGCTCATGCGAAAGGCAGGAACGGCCGGAGCGTTGCTCTAGGTGCCTTTGCAAGGTGTACAAAGCCCTGCCTTGCCAATAGTTACGCCCGGCTCATCACTGGCCGAGCGTCCGTCGCAACCAATCTGTGCGCCCGGAAAGGATGAGGGATGGCCTTCACCATCCCCTTCACCTTTATAGGGGGATGAGTTGCGAGAAACTTCCCTCACGCCTCCGCAGCAAACTCCGCGAGCTTCATCGCTTCCGTAAAGTTGTCGTTTGCTGCCCGAAGAAGACGACGCCCGGCATCAACCGCGTGGCGGCCACGGTAACCGCGTGCCTCTCCAAGCGCACTGAGGCTTTTTGCCGTCATCGCTTCAGTTAGAACTCGAACGTGCTTCTCCTGCATCGCATCGAGTCCGCGAGTGAATGCATCGCGGTTTTCTTTTTCCGTGAAGATATCCGCCCATGCCTGTGACCCCGATTCGCCCTTCTTGCCTTTCCGACCACCGATAAATAGCTGACGGAGGTTGGTTGGCCCGTAGGGGAACCCGTCGGGGCATTTCGTGATCACGACATCAGTTTTGGCCATTGCGTCGGCAATAATCTGTCGCGCCTGGGCCTTCGAGATCTCGACACGCTGGTCCTTGGTGGGGTGGAGCTTGGCCGGAGTGGCAACGCGACCTTTTACGATCCAGCGATAGTGAGCGTTGCTACCGGATGTGTCGTCTTCGCCGCCGCGGTCACGAGTTGACTTCTCGCGGCTGCCGAGCATCGATCCCACTGGCATTTTGAGGTCAGTGTTGACGACCTTGTCCATGACGAGCTTGTGTCCCTTCTCGGTTTGTGAGCCGTCGCTGAAGCGAAGGCGACCGATGCGGACGATCACTTTGTGCGGCTTGTCGTCTTCATCGACGTGGGTGCCGTATGCCACATCACCATCAACCGGGATGGCGTGAACCTCGCGATCACTTCGACCACCGCGGACCATTGGCTCGACGCGATGGCGAACAGGCAGGTGTTCAATCTCGGCTTCCAACAGATCAAGACTTGGCTCGTATTCTACTGCTCGTTCGGTTCCGAAACCCTCATCTTCTTCCGGCGGCTGGTTGTCATTTGCAGCAACGATGCGCCAATTGGTCGAGATTGTCGGGATTTCGGCCGCTTCTTCCACACCCTCAGCAACGCCGACCGCGCGGCTACGCATTGCCAGCAAGGCTGACAGCTGGGACAGGTCCTTGTGCCTTGGCTTCTCAGTCTTCAGTTTTCGGCCGAAAATTTCATGGTCATGCTTGGGAGCCGAGGCCCGCCATGCTTCGACGGCTGCGCGATGCTCTGCGGTGCTGCGTTCCATTTTCATCCCCTCGTTTTCCGATTGTGATGGCGCCGTAAAGCCGCCTCGCCCTTTGCTGAAAGCGGCAAGCTGTAGGTGCCGTCGCCGTTCGGTTTCCATGGCCCAAACATCTTGCGGGACTCGAGGATCAACTGCGTCCGATCGTCGACACGTTGATGAACGCTGTTGCGGCCGCTGCCCAGAAAATCCGCCTGTGCTTTGGTCAAGCGCAGTTCTTTGTTTGACCAAGTCGGCGTGGCTTCTGGCTTTGGCGTGTTGTCATTCGCAGCCATAAGGCTGCCGGCATCCGTTATCGTGGGGCGCATTGCCGCCACGTCGTTGAGCTTTTCGAACCCTGCCCGCTGGCCGCGAGGCAGAATCTTGTCGTGTGCCATACTGGGGGCCGCTCCCTTGCCGGGGAACGGTCCGCCGATATTCTGAACTCGTGTTCTGATCATAAACCCTCCAATTGAACGCCATTGCCGTATTGCCACATTGCCAACATGGATTCAGACAGGGGCAGATACGGGAAAAAACCAATTTCAAAAGCATCTTGGCAATGTGGCAATAGAGAAGAAAAATATATATATGTTATTGATATATATAGTCTTTTCTGTTGCCATATGGTTGCAATGAATGGCAACCGTTGCCACTATGCAAGGGATGAGGCTTTGAGCCGTTGCTACGTTGCCGTTTCCGTTGCCAAATCGAGCAGCTGAAACTTGCTTCCGGCACCTGGTTTCGGGCGACCAATGATCCCGATTTCGCGGCTCTCCATCAGGTATGTCAGTGCGCTATCAACCTCCCATAGGTCGGACCCGCGGACGCCCCTGCGCCGCAGAAGGGTGGAATATGCCATGGTCTGCTCGGGCGCCTCGCGCAGGATCTCAACGATACATTTGCGCAAAGCCTCGGCGGGGCTGGATGACATGTGACGGCTTACGCCCTTGGCGATTAGATCGATTGACCGGAAGACAACAGCCCAAGCCCACTCGACATCTTCAAGTGTTATCGCAGGTGAACGGGCGTCGCGACTGATCGCGCGGATTGTTGCTAAGCGTACGGTGTTCTCCGCAGCGCGACCGTTGATGTCGTTGTAGATTTCATCCCAACCAGGGCGGTGCTGCCACATGAAAATCTCACCCCAACGCCTGTAGGCTGCACCACCCTCGCCGCCTTCAAATCCGACCTTGTACTTGGCGCCAGGCTTGCCGGACTTCGGGAAACCCGTGATGGCGTTCTGCAACGATGCGACAAGGTGGGCGGGTGGCTTCAGGTCGACATCGAGACGCGGCGGCCTAATACCCCCTTCATCCCGCGCCCCAGTGACGAACACGAAGCGGTTGATGAAGCCGTCCGACACGGAAGCAGCTGACAACCCTGCGTACAAGGTCGACGGCGTCGTCATCGCAAGAACCGTGAGTGCCGGTCCAACGATTGGGCCATCATCCTTCTTCGTCTCGCTGCTGGCATATATGCGGCCGTCAAAAACCGAGTTCGACTGGTCGTAGATCGCTAGCAGCATCTTCCGGATTGAGGCTGAAGCAGAGTTCTGATTGCGGCCGTTGATGTCCTGAAGCGTCACGCCGAACTCGTCCATCGTGACGACCGTGGAACTGCTCTTTCGTAGCATCCGCTCGATCGCAGCATAACTGGTCGGATCTCCGTTACTAACCGCGCCCTGGGCTCCGCAGAGATCTCCTAGAGTACGGATTGCTTTAGGAGGGTGCCCTTTACCGCCGGCCGTCGCTAGCAGCGTTGCGAAATAGACATTCACGCCGGCGTTGGTGGGCCCGATCGCCATCTTGCCAAAGCAGCCGGCCATAAGAGCAATTGCGGCGGCCAGCGATAGCTCGGGCACAGGGACGATGGCCGTATCGTTCACCCATGTCGCTATCTTCTCCAGCAGCCCGCCAGCCGCCTGTGGGGTGAACGGATTGGGGTGCATCGCTGGCGTGTCCGTTACCGGCACGTTGTCATTGGCCGCGACCGGAGCGCGTCTAGCGGTTGCCTTCGCTACGAACTGGCGAGCTACCTCGGCTTGCTCTTCGCGAGCCTCGATCATCGGTAGCGCGAACTTTCCCCAGATCCGCTCAAAGTCCTTCGTAGGATCCTTGCTCTCGTAGCGCTTGAACCAGTCACCGGTCGCCGACAGGAAAGCGGCGCACGCGTGCTCCGCAGTAAGGCCGTCGAATGCCAACTGTTCGATGACCTTTGAGGCCCAAGCCGAACGATCACCGACGTCGTTGGACGCGAGCAACTCGGCCGCCCGGTCGGAAATCTCGACACCGTCCAGCGCTGGTAGATCCCCGATTGTCACCGCTGAGGGACTTGCAGGTGCAGTCATCCATGGCTCGAGCGCGGCGCTTAGGTCATCAACGCTCGTAAGGCTGCCATCCCAACGTAGATCGACCGTTACTGCCACAGGCTCGGGAGAGCGTCCGCGTTCGAGTTTCTTCTTGTTCGGCCAGTTCAGTGTTCCCGGGATGCGCCAGACATGGGCCACGTCACCCGTTCCATGATCGCTGCCAGTCGCGCGCTTAAGCGCTGCAGCCAATGGCTTCGCTGCACCTGGCGCAATTGGCCGATCGAGCAAGACGAATGGCTGAAAGTTGCCGCTGGACGTTTCCAAGGCAAGACTCGGCTCTATCGGCATATCGCCGATCTTACCAGTATCCGCGTCGAGGTCGACGACGAAGCCGAGCGTGGCCAGAATGTCTGCTTCAGTTCCGCGCTTACCCACAGCAACCCCGCGACGCATCACGTGAAGGCCAGTGAAGATGTTCGCGTTGGGTGTCTCTGCGTGGGAGAGAATGGAGTCGACCATGCCTTCGACATCACCAATACGATGGTGCGTGACGATCCCCGGAGTGTCTGTTTCGCCTGTCGGATTGGCGTGGTACGTCGACACAACGAGAAGACCATCCAGACCGGCGGCCAGAGAGTGAAGCATCTCGACATGTTCACGGATCGCAGGCTCGTCGAATGAGGCGACGGTAGGCTCATTTTTGCTTTTGGGAAGTGGCGCCATGTGCAGTGTCGTGCTCCGTTAGTGTCTTGAGGGCTGCGGCGGTGATAGTTTCAGCGAGAGACCGGCCAAATGTCACCGATCGGCGACCACCCAATGCGGTTGGGGCATACGAGACGTGATCTCCGTTTGGCGCTCGAAGAAGGCGCATGCCGTAGACGGCGATGTCGGGGGTCAACTGCAGATCGAATGTGGCGACCACCTTCATCGACCCGCCGCCTGGATTGGTGGCGGGTGACAGAGAAAGAACTCTCATTGATTAAGCGACTATAGCGTTTGTCAGGGAGCCAAAGTCAGCAGCCGTCCGGCCTCCATCCTTTGTCGCGAAGTACCTGCTATTCAGGTCGTCGGTGTCACTGATCGCCTTCAGGCCACACGCGGCAACGAAGCTTTCGAACCGGTGTGAGCGACGCTTGGTGCCATGGCTCACAAGAAACTGGAAGACCGCCAGTTCGCGGTGGCCGCCACCGATCGGATCGCAGAATACCTTGACCCGCCACAGATCGTCCTCGTCCTCGTCCATCTCGGTTGCTATCACCCGCCAGCCCACCCACCCGCGTACCACGGACATCCGGTGAGCTACGGCACGCTCGACACGAGCTACGTCAGCGGCCTTTTCGATCATCGTGAATGCGAGCACATCTGCAAGCGACGGCCCTTTGATTTCTGCGTGCATATTTCCTCCTTCGCCGGCGCTCGGCCGGTCGGCTTAGCAGTTAAGTTTTCAGATGAGTGATTAGGCGGCTCTGGCCGCCTGAGCTTCAGCTTCAGACATCCATCGAACCAACGATGAGCGGCGCGCGGCGACGGTGCCGCCAAGCTTCATGCTTGGGATAATGCGGTCGGTTGTAAGGCGGTAGGCCTGGCGCTGGGTGATGCCGAGGAACCTTGCAATTGCCTTGGCTCCGACCAGAAGATCGCCCTCAATAATGTTATCGTTTGCTGACTGCATTTTTTCTCCTCTTTAGTGTTGACAGGTTTTTTGTAAACGTGCTATTTCTGAGCGTGGACAATTGTGCCTTGTTCACTTTCAGCACATTGGTGTAAACATACAAAAATGTCAAGGTTTTTACCTTGATTACTTTTTTGCGTCGTGCTTTCATGCGCCATCAATATCAGGGGGTCATGAATGGCAACGATCACTAAACGGCGATGGGTAAACAAGAGCGGCGACCACGAAGCATGGACGGTTGCCTGGACCGATGCGTCTGGCAAACGGCACAGAAACCAATTCGAGCGAAAGCGGGAAGCTGAGGCCCACCGCACCGAAGTTACACACCAAGTAGCGGCTGGCACGTTTCGAGCAGATGCGGCGAGTACCACCGTTGATGACGCAGTGAAGGATTATTTAAATCTCCTGGCGGGCAGACGTGACCGCGGCGAGCACGTCACAGAGCACTACTTTCGAACGGTCGAAGGGCAGCTGCGGAATTATGTGGCGCCAACCGAAGAGCATCGAGCCAAGCAGCCAGAAAAGACGAGAATCATTTTTGAAGGTGGTGTCGGGCCGGTTAAGCTTTCTCAGTGCACGGCTAAGGTCATTGGCGACTTCCGCGATCGATTGCGCGACGCTGGCGTCGGGGTGGTAACCACGCGCCGTATTATCGGCAGCCTCTCTCGCGCTTTACAAAATGCCGTTGGCAATGATCTCCTCGCAGCCAATCCGGCCAGCAACATCCGAGTGACTGGCAAGCGCGGAGAAGGATCCAAGAAGGTCGTTCCCCCGTCCAAAGCGGATCTTGCTGCCGCCCTCGCCCAGGCAACGGGAAGCCTTGCCATCCGCATGCGCTTGTCGGCCTCGGCTGGCGTGCGCGCATCGGAGCTCTATGCGCTCCGCTGGAAGCACGTCGCCTTCAACGCCGGTGAACTAACTGTCGATGGTCGCGTCGATGCTTACAAAAACGAGGACACAACCAAATCGACTGCAGGTCTCCGGCAGGTTCCTCTCTCGTCCGCGATGCTGGCCGAGCTTCGAAAGTGGAAAGAAGCCGCCAATAAGTCAGAGGCGGACGATCTAGTATTCCCAAATTCCAAGGGCGGGTTCCTCGATCACAAGAACATCCTCAAGCGCGATTTCCGGCCTCTCCTGGCCACGACAGCCGCCAAGGCAAAAGAGGGCGGCAAGAAATTCAAGCCCTTCAATTGGCACGCCCTTCGCCATTTCGCGATATCGACATGGATCGAGGCTGGCCTACAGCCAAAGACCGTCCAGACGTTCGCCGGCCACTCCTCGCTGGCCGTCACGATGTCGAGATATGCGCACCTCTTTCCAAGCGACAGCCATCGCAACGTCATGGACCAGATTTCGACATCCATTTTCGGCGATGGCGCACAAATGGCGCATGACTCCGTAAAGGCACTGTGAAATAAGGCTTTCCATCCTGATTTGTAATCAGGGGGTCGCGGGTTCGAACCCTGCCGGGGGCACCATCCTTCTCCTTCTACTCAGAACTACCTAAGCATTGACTTTGGGGCTGTTGCGCCGACGGTGTGAACCGAGGCGAGCTAGCTCTTCGCGTGAATGCGACCCTTCGAGTTGACGTTGGCTCCGTCCAGCGCCGCAGATGCACTTGACAAAATCGGCTTTTATTGGCGCCTAGACGCCAAGACTATGTTATCGTTCGTTGAATACGACAAAGGAATTACATGGGCCGTTCATTTCAGACGCTTTCCTTCCTTGCCTCCTCGGCAACTGAGGCGCTGGCGGCGCGGGAAGAGCTGATTGGCATTTATGGCGACGTGCCCCCTGATGATGCCGACGTCATCGTCGCCCTTGGTGGCGACGGGTTCATGCTGCAGACGCTGCACGGCACGATGAATTCCGGCAAGCTTGTCTACGGCATGAATCGCGGCTCTGTCGGCTTCCTCATGAACGACTACCGAACGGAGAACCTGCAGGATCGAATCTGCGCGGCTGTCGAAAACGCCTTTCACCCGTTGCAGATGACAACGGCGAATTCGGACGGCACGAATTTGACAGCCCTTGCCATCAACGAAGTGTCGTTGTTCCGGCAATCCTACCAGGCCGCCAAGCTGCGGGTCGAGGTGGACGGCGTCGTCCGGCTCGACGAACTCATCTGCGACGGCCTGATGGTGGCGACGCCCGCGGGTTCGACGGCCTATAACCTCTCCGCCCACGGACCGATCCTGCCGCTTGACGCACCGCTGCTGGCGATGACTCCGGTCAGCGCGTTCCGGCCGCGGCGTTGGCGCGGCGCGCTACTGCCCAACAAGGTGACAGTCGATATTCATATTCTCGAGGCGGAGAAACGTCCGGTCAACGCGGTTGCCGACAACACGGAAGTGAAATCGGTGCTTCATATTCGCATCGCTCAATCGGAACATACCACGGCGCGCATTCTCTCCGATCCTGATCGATCATGGTCCGATCGTATTCTTGCCGAGCAGTTTGAGGACTGAGAGATGAACCTGCGACGAACGACGCTTTGTGCATTGCTGCTCGCCGTGCCCGCACTCTGCGCTCGGACCGCTGCGGCAGACGACCCAGTCCTGCCGGCTTCGATCATATTCGCGACGAGCACGGGCTACTGGGAAGACGACGGCACGACGCCTGGCGTCCAACGCGCACCTTCAGCCTCTCAGACCGTGATGCCCGCTGCCGCTCCGGCAAAACCGCGCCACGGCTACTACAAATTGTTTGCTGTCAGGCAAGCAGACCGCACGGCCAAGATCTATCTGCAACAGATCGAGCAGGGCGACGGCGGACCAGCCATCGCCTCGACGGTGGAGTTGCAGGAACTCAACGATCTCAGGCCCTATGTCACCGACATCAGGCCCGAAAACTCCTCCGGCATACTCAAGGAGCCGGGGCTCTTTGCAATGATCTATTTGAAGACCGACCCGGACGTGGAATCGGAGACCTGGACTGTCGTGATCGATGAGTTTGGAGAGGTTACCGTCGGCAAAGCAAGCAACTAGCCGCGCCTCCATCGCTTCTGACGCTGACGGGTTCCCTCTTTATGGGGGCTCCCGAGTGAATCGAAAAGGCCCGTTCGGGCCGCCTCCAAATTCAAACTTGAGAGCAGTTAGTCGATGTCGTCGACGACGGCGTCCGGCTTGCCGCTGATGCGGTGGGCGAGAGCTGCTTCCATGAACTCGTTGAGTTCGCCGTCCAGAACATCGCCAGGCGCCGTGCTCGCCACACCCGTCCGTAGATCCTTGACCAGCTGATAGGGCTGCAGAACGTAGGAGCGGATCTGGTGGCCCCAGCCGATGTCCGACTTGGAGGCGGCTTCGGCGTTTGCGGCGTCTTCCCGCTTTTTCAGCTCGGCTTCGTACATGCGGGCACGCAGCATGTCCCACGCCTTGGCGCGATTCTTGTGCTGCGAGCGTTCCTGCTGGCACTGTACCACGATGCCCGAGGGAATATGCGTGATGCGGACCGCGGAGTCTGTCGTGTTGACGTGCTGGCCGCCGGCACCCGACGAGCGGTACGTATCGATGCGGCAATCGCTTTCGTTGACGTCGATCTGGATCGAATCGTCGATGACGGGATAGACCCAGATCGACGAGAAGGATGTGTGACGGCGCGCATTGCTGTCGTAGGGCGAGATTCGAACCAGGCGATGAACGCCCGATTCCGTCTTCAGCCAGCCATAGGCGTTCTGGCCCTTGACCAGCAGGGTCGCAGACTTGATGCCGGCTTCTTCGCCATCATGGACTTCGAGAAGCTCCACCTTGAAGCGCTGACGTTCCGCCCAGCGGGTGTACATGCGCAGAAGCATGTTGGCCCAGTCCTGACTTTCCGTGCCGCCGGCGCCGGAGTGGACTTCGAGATACGTGTCATTGCTGTCGGCTTCGCCGGAAAGCATCGCTTCGACCTGGCGGCGCGCGGCCTCGGTCTTCAGACCCTTCAGGGCGTCCTCAGCCTCCTTGACGACGCCTTCGTCGCCCTCCTCCTCGCCCATTTCGATGAGCTCGACATTGTCGTTCAGCTGCTGCTCCAGGTGCCGCACGCCATTGATGCCATCGTCGAGCTGCTGGCGCTCGCGCATCAGCTTCTGCGCCTCGGAGGCGTCATTCCAGAGGTTCGGATCCTCTGCCTTGTTGTTCAACCAGTCCAGTCGTCTTACCGCCTGGTCCCAGTCAAAGATGCCTCCTCAGCAGGGTGATAGCCTGCTTGGTTTCATCGACCACGTTCTGGATTTCCGCTCGCATTTTCCTGCTTCTTTGCGTTGCTTCGAAAGTTGCCCGTCAAATAATTGTGGCGGCTGCGGATGTAAAGAGCCGCAGCCGCCACAACTGTTCGGGGGAAGGGTTAGTAGAGACCGCCGGCGCCGGACTGAACGGCCTGGTTGGCCTGCGGCGAGGTCTTCAAAATCTCCTCGGGCGCCATGGTGTTGTCCATACCGATGACCGAGAAGCTCTCGGCGGGACCAGTGCCCGGCTTGAAAGCTTCGATGATCGTGTTCGGATCACCTTGCGCTGCCGCCATGCCGGTCTTGCGGTCAATCGGAATGAGGTTCATCCCAGCGGGAATGACAAATTTGGAAGCCGGCATGTCCTTGACGGCAGCCTGCATGAATTCGTTGAAGACCGGCGCCGACAGCGAGCCACCCGTGCCACCGCGGCCGAGCGTCGAAGGCGAATCGAAGCCGATATAGAGACCGGCGACGAGATCCGGTGTGAAGCCCACGAACCACGCATCCTTCTCGTCGTTCGTCGTGCCGGTCTTGCCGGCCACATCGCGCTCACCGAGATCGACCTTGCCAGCAGCGGTGCCACGCTGGACGACGCCCTGCAGCATCGAAGTGATCTGGTAGGAGGTCATCGGATCAAGAACGGTTTCGCGATTGTCGACGACGTTGGGCTCTTCCTGGTTCTGCCAGTCGCTGGCGTTGCAGCCCTCACAGACGCGCTCCTCATGCTTGAAGATGGTGCGGCCGTAGCGGTCCTGGATCCGGTCGATCAGCGTCGGCTTGATCTGCTTGCCGCCGTTGGCGATGACCGAATAGGCCGACACCATGCGCAGCACCGTGGTCTCCCCGGAACCCAGCGACATGGCGAGAACCGGCATCATGTGATCGTAGATACCGAAGCGCTCGGCATACTCGGCAACAACGTTCATGCCGAGGTCGTTCGCAAGGCGCACCGTCATCCGGTTGCGCGAGTGCTCGATGGCAAAGCGAAGCGTGTTGGCGCCACCGCCCTCGCCTTCATAGTTGTCCGGCGCCCATACCTGGCCATTGCCGGTCTGGATCGAGAGCGGATCGTCGCTCACAACCGAAGCCGGCGTATAGCCATTGTCCATGGCGGCCGCGTAGACGAACGGTTTGAAGGACGATCCAGGCTGACGCATCGCCTGGGTCGCGCGGTTGAACTCCGACTGCGCGTAGGAGAAGCCGCCGACCATCGCGAGAACGCGACCGGTCTTCGGATCCATCGCCACCAGACCGCCCTCGACCTTCGGCGGCTGGCGAAGCCGGTAGGACCTCGAACCTTCGTCACCCAGCCGTTCGACGTAGACGACATCGCCGGCCGACAGGACGCCGTCTGGCGACTTTGCCGTCTTCCGGCCGGCAGCCGAGCGATACGCCCACTGCATGTTCTTGGCCTCGATGACACCGCGCTCGCGTTCAGCAGGGATCTTGCCGGCGCCATCCTTCGGCGGCTGCAGTCCGATGTCGACGCTATCGTCCGATACGGCCAGCACGACCGCCAATCGCCACTCGGACACGTCGATCAACGCAGGAATATCGGCCAGCGCCTTGCCCCAGTCAGCCGTCGTGTCGATCTGCTTGATCGGGCCGTGGAAGCCGCGGCGTTCGTCATAGGTCGTCAGGCCGTCCTGCAGCGCCTTGCGCGCGAAGACCTGAAGCTCGGGATCGAAGGAGGTACGAACGGACAGGCCGCCTTCATAAAGCATCTTCTCTCCGTACTGCTCGATCAGCTGGCGACGGACTGCCTCGGCAAAATAACCGGACGCAAAGAGCGAGGGACCGCTGCTTCGGCCAGTCACGCCAAGCGGCTGCTTCTTTGCCTCGGCGCCATCGGACTGGCTGACATAGCCATTCTCAACCATGCGATCGATGACCCAATTGCGGCGGGTGACCGCTGCTTCGGGATGACGGAAGGGATGATAGTTGGCCGGGCCCTTCGGCAGGGAGGCTAGGTAGGCCGCGTCGGCGATCGTCAGTTCATTCACCGACTTGTTGAAATAGGTGAGCGAGGCGCTCGCGATACCATAGGAGTTTAGACCGAAGAAGATCTCGTTCAGGTACAGCTCAAGGATCTTGTCCTTGCTGTATGCCTGCTCGATACGGAAGGAGAGGATCGCTTCCTTCGCCTTGCGCTCCATCGTCTGTTCGCTGGAAAGCAGGAAGTTCTTGGCGACCTGTTGCGTGATCGTTGAACCACCCTGCGTCGGGCCGCCGGTCAGGTAAGCGACGACCGCACGCGCAAAGCCGGTAACGTCGATGCCGGGATGCTGATAGAAGTTCTTGTCTTCGGCAGACAGGAATGCAGCCTTGACGCGATCGGGAACAGCTTGGATCGGCAGGAAAAGTCTGCGCTCCTTGGCGTACTCCGCCATCAGCGCACCGTTGCCTGCATGCACGCGGGTCGTCACCGGCGGCTCGTAGCTGCTCAGCACTGCGTAGTCCGGAAGATCCTTCGTGACGGTCGCCAGGTAAATGGCAACAACAGCGGCCACGCCCAAGAACAGGACGCAAGCCACTCCGAAGAAATATCCAAGAAGTCTAATCATATTTAAGCTACCGGTATCTCAATCATCGATCGGCGCGAGCATAACAATCGCATGGATCGGGGCATCTTGCACGTTGGGCGACTTACTCCATGAGCGTTTTCGCCACAAGCCGATTCAGTTTCACCTACGGAAACACAAGGCTGAGTAACGGCGTGAATGTGAGTAAAATAGGGCCTTGAAGCGCTATTCCCACATTGCGATTGTGTTACCCGACCGAGTGTCACATCTGGGCCACGGCTGAATCAGCCACCATTTGCAACCATCGCCGTGCGATAGTGCTTTACCGCTTCCGTCAGCAGGTCCGCCATCCTTCCCCGCCATGCGTCATCGAGCAGGAGTTTTTCGTCCTCCCTGTTCGAAAGAAAGCCCAGTTCCAACAGGATAGACGGCACATCCGGCGCCTGAAGAACGCGGAAGCCGGCATGGCGGTGCGGGTTGTTGATTGTCCCCACCTGATCCTTGAAGGACGCGAGCACGCTCTCTGCCAGCGAAATCGAGAAAGCCTGCGTTTCGCGGCGTGTTAGGTCGAGCAGAATGTCCGCGACTTCGGGAGGCTCGGCCACGGTCTCCTTGCCGGCAATCTGGTCGGAAAGGTTTTCGCGGTCAGCCAGATCGGCGGCGAGCTTATCCGAGGCCCTGTCGGAGATCGTGTAGACTGTCGCGCCACGAATATCCTTCTGCTTCAGTGTGTCGGCATGCATCGAAATGAACAGACCCGCATGGTTCTGACGGGCAATCTCCACACGCTCGGAAAGCGACAGGAACGAGTCGTCCTTTCGCGTCAGAAATGCTTTGATGCCGCTCTCGCGGTTGAGACGATCGGCAAGCGCATTGGCAAAAGCGAGCGTTACGTCCTTCTCTTGCGTCTTGGTATCGACGCCGATCGCGCCCGTGTCGATCCCGCCGTGACCGGCATCGACGGCGATGATGAAATCGCCGTTGGCCGGCCTCTCCGGCGCGGGGATGGCACTGGTCGTCTGCTGAGAGGAAGGATCGCTCCATGACTGGGCCTTGACCAGTTCCGCGAACTTGTCCTTGTCCGTCATTGCGGCATCAAGGATGAGACGATGCCCCTTGCCGCCCTCATCTGCCTGAACCTTGGCGACTTCCATCTTCACCGGTTTCTTGGCCGTCAGCACGATACGGGCGCTGTCCTCATCCATCTTGCCGTAACGGATGTCCTTGAAAAGCCCCCTCGCCGAAAGGTCGCCGGCTGGGAATCCGAAGGCCGTCACCGGGAGATCGATGACAACGCGTTCGGGATTGGCAATGTAATGGATCGAAAAGTCCGGTGCCCGATCGAAATCGATGACGATGCGGGTGCGGGCATCGTCGCCGATGATGCGGGCACCATAGGCGAGCAACGGCTCGACCTTCGCCACATCATCTGCTCTCACGTCCGGAAGAAATGCAAAAACCATCGCCGCCACAGCAGCGACGAACGCACCCGCAACCTTCGTCCTCCGCCATCCGGATATCACCGTCGCGGGTCGCACCCTCTTAAACAATCGACCGCCACACCTTAAATAACATTCCGATCAAGTTCTCCCGGTAAACGCGAAATTGCCGGTGTCGGCGCCGTTCGCGGCCGCGGAGCCGAATCGGCGCCCTTAATCCCCGATTTTGTATGCCTTCCAAAATCCATCAATATTATGGCACATTTGGCTTTTCCCTTGCTATTGTGACAGAGAAAACATACAAGGATTTTTAGGGTAGAAGTGCTGACGGGATAGAGTCGCCTGCACGGCAGCCAAACCGCTAAGGAACTGGCGCCACAACCGGCAATCGTCCGCCGTCAAATGTGTTTCCACTCGAAATTGGATCCTGAATTTTCCGGCGTATGCGGGAACTTCATCGGTGGAAAGCCACCAACCGCTCTTTACAGAGAGAGCAAACTCATCGGACCTGAACAAGGTCTTAGTTTTGTCGATCTCGCTTGGTCTTTGATGGTGTCGCAGCAGGTTTTATCTGAAGTCTACAGGCCCCGGGAGAACATCTCCCCCGCTGCTGTCTGGCTGCTGCCTTCCACACCGCACCAATCGCGACTTTCATTATCCGGCGCTGCAATGACGAGCCGCACCTCTTCTGTCTCATTGACACAAGGGGATGCCGACGTTCGGCCGCGCCGAGGAGCACAGCTTACATGGCAGACAAGATGCTTATCGACGCGTCTCACGAGGAAGAGACGCGCGTTGTTGTCGTTCGCGGAAACCGCATAGAAGAATTTGACTTCGAGTCGCAGCACAAGAAGCAGATTCGCGGCAATATCTATCTCGCAAAGGTAACGAGGGTCGAGCCCTCGCTGCAGGCCGCTTTCGTTGACTACGGCGGCAACCGGCACGGCTTCCTGGCCTTTGCTGAAATTCACCCCGACTACTATCAGATCCCGCTTGCTGATCGTCAGGCCCTGCTTCGCGCCGAAGCCGAGGAGCATCGCCGCGACGACGACGTCGAACATGTCGAGACGGCACCGGTCGATCTCTCCACTCAAGAGCAGCCGGACGTCGGTGTCGAAGTGCCTGCAGCGGAAGCCGCGCCAGAGGTAGAAACTGCTGCTGTAGCCGAGACGGTCGAGGCCGTTGCGGACGTTGCTGAGGAAGCACCTGCCAAGAAGGCAAGGCCACGCCGCAGCCGCAAGAAGGCAGCGCCGGTTGCCGAAGTGCCGGCAAGCGATGAGGCTGCCAGCGAAGCCACGGTCGACAACGATGACGAAGGCTCGCCGGGCAACGAGATGGCAGCGATGGTCGAGACGGACTCGATCTCCGAAGAGGTCGACGCCCGCCGCCGCAGCGATGACGACGATGACGATGATCACGACCACGAAGAGGAAGTGATCGAATCCGTTGGCGCTGAAGACGCCATGGAGGAAGTTCCCGATCGCGTCCAGCGCAAGCCGCGCAAGCAGTATCGCATCCAGGAAGTCATCAAGCGCCGCCAGATCCTGCTGGTGCAGGTGGCAAAGGAAGAGCGCGGCAATAAGGGCGCGGCCCTGACCACCTATCTTTCGCTGGCCGGCCGTTATTCCGTCCTCATGCCGAACACGGCGCGTGGCGGCGGCATTTCCCGCAAGATCACCAATCCGCAGGACCGCAAGCGCCTGAAGGAAATCGCACGGATGCTCGAAGTGCCGCAGGGCATGGGCGTCATCTTGCGCACGGCCGGTGCAAACCGGACCAAGGTCGAGGTCAAGCGAGACTTCGAATACCTAATGCGCCTGTGGGAGAACGTGCGCACGCTGACGCTGCAGTCGACCGCTCCCTGCCTCGTCTACGAGGAAGGCTCGCTCATCAAGCGCTCGATCCGCGACCTCTACAACAAGGACATCGGCGAGATCATCGTCTCCGGCGAGGAAGGCTATCGTGAAGCGAAAGACTTCATGAAGATGCTGATGCCGAGCCATGCCAAGGTGGTCCAGCCCTACCGCGACATTCACCCGATCTTCTCGCGCTCCGGCATCGAAGCTCAGCTCGACCGCATGCTGCAGCCGCAGGTGACCTTGAAGTCCGGCGGCTACCTGATCATGAACCAGACGGAAGCGCTGGTTTCCATCGACGTCAACTCCGGCCGTTCGACCCGCGAGCACTCGATCGAGGACACCGCGCTGCAGACGAACCTCGAGGCCGCCGATGAAGTGGCCCGCCAGCTTCGCCTGCGCGACCTTGCCGGCCTCATCGTCATCGACTTCATCGACATGGAAGAGAAGCGCAACAACCGCGCGGTCGAGAAGAAGCTGAAGGAATGCCTGAAGAACGACCGCGCCCGCATCCAGGTCGGCCGCATCTCGCATTTCGGCCTGCTCGAAATGTCGCGCCAGCGTATCCGCGCTTCCGTTCTTGAATCGACGACCCAGGTCTGCTCGCATTGCGGCGGCACCGGCCACGTGCGTTCGCAGTCCTCCGTTGCCCTGCACGTCCTGCGCGGCATCGAGGAGTACCTGCTCAAGAACACCACGCATAACATCACGGTTCGCACGACGCCTGATATTGCGCTGTACCTGCTCAACCACAAGCGGCAGACGATCCTCGACTACGAAGCCCGCTTCGGTGTTGCGATCATTATCGACGCAGACGGCTCCGTCGGCTCACAGCACTTCGCGATCGACCGCGGCGAGCCGGTCGAGAATCCAGTCAAGATCGAAAGCCTGTTCAACTTTGCCGCCATCCCCGATGACGAAGACGACGATATCGTGGTCGAAGTCGATGAGGAGGAAGAAGAGGAACTGGAGGCCAAGCCGGCTGCTTCCGAACGTCCGGCGCCGAGCGCCGAAAGCGATGGAGAAGGCCGCAAGCGCAAGCGCCGCCGTCGTCGTCGGGGCCGCAATGGCAACGGCGAGCCGGTTGCCGCCGACAGCAGCTCTGCCGACGCTGAGGAAGGCGACCAGACCGACGGTGACGACGAGGATGAAGGCGACGAAAGCGTTGCTGCCACCTCGGACACGCGTGACGAAGGTGATGAGACCCAACGCCGCAAGCGCCGCCGTCGTGGCAAGCGCGGCGGCCGCCGCAACCGCGAGGAAGGCGGCGAGCAGGAGGCTTCCGAAGCCGAACTGGCAAGTGACGGCGCTGAAGATGGCGAGACAGACGTGACCGCTGTCGACGCGATCGAAGCTGCCGCCGAAGAAGCAGTCGAAGCTCAGCCGGCGATGGCAGCGGTCGAGACCGGTGCTACTGTGACGGAAGACGTGAAGCCGAGGCGCGCACGTCGTAGCCGCAAGGCATCGCCGGTCGAGGAGCCTGTCGTGGAAGAGGCAGCGGCCGAAGTGGTCCCGGCCGTAGACGCTGAAGCTGAGGCGGCAGCCGCAGACCTCGCGACGCCGGCCCCCGAAGATGCAAAGCCTGTCCGCGCCAACAGGGAGTCGAACATCTCCTCGTCTGAACCGACGGTGAAGTCGACGCGCAGCGATGCCGCCGAGAGCGAGGGCGACGGTAAGCCGAAGAAAGCTGGCTGGTGGCAGCGCCGCGGTTTTTTCTGAGATTGATATTCGGCGATAAGTAATACGATCCGGCTGCGGTGACGCAGCCGGATTTTTTATGCCGCCGATGAGGTCAATGCGTTGGCTCCGCTATCGCGAAGGAGCATAGGTCAGGACCACATTGCCTTTGGCAAAGGCTCGACTATCCGTGAGGGTTAGTGCCAATCGCTCGCTGATACCGGCAAACACGGATTGGCCCGCCCCTAGCGCTATCGGCACGACGACAAACTGAAACACATCGACCAGGCCGGCTTCCACGAGCTGTGCAACGATACTGCCGCTGCCAAGGACAACCATATCCTTGCCCTCTGCCCGCTTGAGGGCGTCTACGGCTTGCGCGGGGTTTTCGCGAATTAGCCGCGTATTGATCCAGCCGGCCTCGCTCATCGTTCGCGAGAACACGATCTTCGGCAGACTGTTCATTCGGTCCGCCACAATCGGGTCGCGTTCCTTTGCCACCGCCGTCGGCCAATAGGAAGCCATGAGGTCGTAAGTTCTGCGTCCCATGAGGAGCTCACCGCCGGCGCTCGCATTGCCGGCAACGAAAGCATTGAACTCGGGATCGTCGCGGTGAGCCCAACTCACATCGCCGTTCAAAGCGGCAAAGTATCCATCAAGAGAAATGCTCAGAAATACGCTGAGTTGTCGCATCGTCGTCTCCCGTTCCACCGCCCTGCTTCAAGGACGTTTGAGATGGCTCGGTTTCGACAGCGAACTGACGATTTTTTAACGCCGCCGTTGTCGAGCTCAATCCTGCTCGGCAATCATGGTCTCGCGCGGGTACGCTCCATGAAAACCCCGCCAATTGGCGATTGCGAAACCAAGGATCACCAGCGCTCCGGCCTGATGCAGCAGCCCCCAATGAAGCGGGACCTGCAGCAACAAAGTAGCGATTCCAATTGCCGCCTGGACAGTCACCAACACGAACAGAACGACGGCACGCCGAGCATGTGTCGTCGACGGCGCTGCGGTAAGGGCAATGATCATGTTGATCAGCGTCAGCGCAAAAAGCGTGTAGGCACCCAGCCGATGGACGAACTGTACCGTCTTCGGGTTCTCGAAGAAATTGATCCAGGCCGGTTGCTGGATCAGCAGATCGGAGGGCAAGACCGCGCCGTCCATCAACGGCCAGGTATTGTAGGTGAAGCCGGCGTCGAGGCCGGCGACGAGCGCGCCGAGGTAGATCTGGAAAAGCGCAAACACCGCTATCGCAGCGGCCCAGACATGCGAGCCTTGCGTGGGCGCGGGATCGTCGGAGTGAGGCGAAAGCCCCCGCATGATCCACATGCAGGACGCGAAGATGAGACAGGCCATGACAAGGTGCGTTGCCAACCGATACTGGCTCACGTCGGTTCGTACTGAGAGCCCCGAAGAGACCATCCACCAGCCGATCGCGCCCTGCAGTCCACCCAGCATCAGAATTCCGAAGAGAGGCCAGCGCAGCCGTCTTTCCACCCTTCCCGTTATCCAGAAATAGAGCAACGGCAGCGCGAAGATGACACCAATGCCGCGTGCAATCAGTCGGTGGGCCCACTCCCACCAAAAGATGCCCTTGAACTCGTCGATGGTCATTCCGTCATTTATCTGCTGATACTCGGGAATGCGTTGGTAGAGCTTGAATTCCTCGTCCCATTGCGCGACACCCAGAGGCGGAATCACGCCGTGGATCGGCTTCCACTCGGTGATCGACAGGCCCGAATTCGTGAGTCTGGTGGCACCGCCGACGATTACGAGACAGAACAGCGCCAGAAGCACAAAGCCCAGCCAGATGCGAACAGCCCGGCGATTGCCGTCCTGTCGGCGTATCTCACGCAGGATCTGCTGTTCAGTGCTCAAGTTCGCGATCGCCATGACTGCTCCTTACGTCCGGCAGTTGATTTGCCTGAGCGGCTCATGCAAAACAAGCCCCGAACCTTTGCGGCATGCCGTCGCGGCAGTTCAAACACCAGTGCGAAAGATATTTGATGCCTGTCCGCCTCCGCAAATTCATCGGTACGATCCTGATCGTCGTGCTCGTGCTCGCCTACGCGCTGCTTGCAAACACGATCGCCGTTGCGACGCTCGGCAACGCTCCATGGTGGGGGCAACTCCTGTACTTTTTCCTGACAGGACTACTGTGGGTGCTTCCCGCCATGGTCATCATCAAATGGATGGCTGGGCCGAACCAGCAGTGATCCGTTAACGACAGGATAACCGTGATCAACGGAAACCACTGTCCCTCGCGGCTCATAAACGAAATGGATGCACCGCTCCGCTATTCTCCGCGCCGGCAAGTCAGACCGGAGAAAAACCGTGCAGGCGCAGAAGCTTCCTGTCGCACGCAAAGCGCACCATTCAACAGAATCCAACGCGGAAGTTTCCGAATTGCGGGCGCTGAACGCGCAGATTGCGGTGGCCGAACTCGATATCGTCGTCTTGGATAGCTTGGGGCCGCTGGAAGAGATCTGGCGTGAACTCGATCGTGACGATCTGAATTCCCTGCACCAAGGCTACGACTGGTGCCTATCCTGGGCCAAGGCCCATGGAAACCCATTGTCGATCGTCTGGGGCAGGCTTGGCGAAGAGACCGCATTCATTCTGCCAATAGAGATAAACAGGTTTCACGGCTTCCGCACCGCCAGATTTGTCGGTGCCGATCACAGCAACATCAACACGGGCCTTTTCACAGCGCGCTTCATCGAACTGGCCACGAATCTCGAGCCGCGGAAATTCGCGGAGCTGCTGCGCCGTGCTCTGGTCGGAAGCGCCGACCTTCTGTTGCTGCAGAACATACCGTTGGAATGGCGCGGATGCCACAGTCCCCTGGCACTGCTGCCGATGGTCCAGAACCAGAACCACGCCTACCATCTTCCGCTCCTGGCAAACATGGAGTCGACACTCCAACAAGTGAATGCAAAGGGCCGGCGTAAGAAGTTCCGAACGCAGCTGAGACGCCTGGAGGCGCTCGGCGGGTTCGACTACATTTCTAGCGGAACTTCAGATGAGCAACACCGGCTGCTCGATCGCTTCTTCGAACAGAAGGGCGAACGATTCAACGCGCTCGGACTGCCGGATGTGTTTGAAGCCTCGCAGACCAAGGCTTTTCTGCACGGCGCACTCGACATTCGCGACCCCGGCAGCAAGACGGTAGGGCTGGAAATGCACGCGATCCGCCTGAAGGGTGCGTACGATGGTCATATCGCGGCCCTGGCTGGCATTTCTCGTAAGGGCGACCACATCATCTGCCAATTCAGCGCCATCGATGAGAGCTTGGCGGCGGAGACGAGCCCTGGCGAATTCCTGTTCTGGCAGATGATCGCCGGGCAGCATGGTAAGGGCGTCGGCCTGTTCGACTTCGGCCTCGGCGACCAAAGATACAAGCGCTCCTGGGCGCCTGTAGAAACCGAGCACTATGACGTTGTTCTGCCGCTTTCGCTACGCGGCAGAGTGGGCGGCCTCGTCCATCGGGCAATCACACGAGGCAAAGCCTTCACTAAGTCTCGCCCGAAGATCTACCACCTTGCCCAGCGCATACACCGGGTGATCGGCGTTTGATCACGCTGCGTGCCGCGAGACCGGGCTCTCAAGGGGCTCGTCGCTATCGGACATCAGCACGACACGCTCGTAGCCGGCCGCTTCGAACTCGGTCATAGCAGTCACGAACTCCTGCTCGACGATTTCAGGCATGGAGAGGATGATTTCGACGTCCTTGCTCTGCGTCAGGCGCGAAACGCCGGCCACGTCGGCAGCGCCGCATTCCACGATCACCAGGTCGTAGGCCGAGACAAGAGCGTCCAGCAGCAGGGACAGCCGATCGGCACCGCGCATCGCCCGCCGCGGATCGCTGATGCCCTGCGGAATGAAGTGCGCGTCGGTGCGGCTGTCGCCATGGATCGTATCGCCGAAGGCCGCATCCCCGCAGAGCAAATCGGTTATGCCGAGCATATTGCGATCCTCGGCCATGAGGTCGGTCGGCAGCCCCGAGCCCGTCATGTCGACCAGGATGACCCGCGAGCCATCCTCGGCCAACTTGCGCACAAGCGATACGGTTGCCACCGATCCATCATCGCCGGTCGGCGAAATGGCAATCGCCAGTGGCGCCCTGCTGCCGCGAAGGTAATCCGAGACAGATGCGATCGAGAACTCGTTCGTTTCAACGGCATCTTCTTCCTCGACTAGCTGGGCAACCGGCTCCTCGTCTGCGGGGGTGGCGAGCAGGCTCGGCGTAGCCGTTCGCTTGGCGGAGCCGGCCGTTGTTGCGTGAGGTTCCTCTGCTTCTTCACGCGCCACCTCCTCCTCGGGCGGCTCGATGGAGCGGAGTGCCCGACCGCTGAAGAGTTCGGCGAGCATGATCACAATCGATGACATGATGAAGGTCGCCAAGGCAGCGACGATGACGATTGGCAGAACCTTCGGGAAATAGGGATCAACCGGCTGTATGGCCTTCGACACAATGCGGGCGTCGGCCGGGCTTGAGTTCTTGTCGGCCCGCGACGCCGCCTCGCGGTAACGAGAGAGATAGGTTTCCAGGAGTTGCCGCTGTGCCGTGGCTTCGCGCGTCAGGGCATTGAGACCGACCTCGTCTTCGCCGGCTTGGGCACTGTTGGCCTTCAGTTTGTCGGCCTGCTGTTCCAATTCCTTTTGGCGAACCGCTGAGACCTTCGCTTCGTTTTCGATGCTTGCCAGGATCTTCTGCGTCTCCTGGCGAATCTGAACCTTGATGTCCGAAAGCTGCGCTCGCAGGCTCTTCAGCCGCGGATGGCTATTGAGCAATGAGGTCTGCAGGTCGGAGATCTGCGACTGCAGGCCTGACTCAGTGCTCTTCAGCCGCTGGATCGACTGAGACGACATGATGTCCTGCAGCGTATCGGATGCCTCGCCGGCAGAGAGGGCATTGCGCACGGACTGTGCGCGTGCATCGGCATTGGCTCGCTCTCCTCGGACGCGGGTAAGCTCTGCCGAAATGTCGTTCAATTGCTGCGTCGGGAAATTCGCGCCACCATTGGTCGGCAGCAATCCGTGCTCGGCACGGTATTCCGCCACCTTCTGCTCGGCGTCATTCACCTTCTGGCGGAGATTTTCGATTTCCGGCTCCAGCCAACGTGTCGCCTCCGAATTCGAATCCAGCTTGGCGCCGCTTTGTGTAGCGAGATAGACACGGGCCATCGCATTCGGAATCGTTGCCGCGAGCTTCGGATCCTTCGAGGTGAAGGTAATACCGATCACGCGCGATCCCGGCACCTGATAGACCTGAAGCCGCTCCGTGAAGGCGTCGATCACGCGCTCTTCGGGGGGATTTTCATATGGATTTTTCTTGAGGTGAAGGGCCACCAGGATATCGGTGAGAGCGGAGCCGTTGGCGGCCGCATCGAACTCCGGCAAATCGTAGAGCTTCTGGCCGTTGATGACCTGCTTGATGAGGTCTGCGGACTGCAGAAGCTGCACCTGGCTCGCAATATTGAGTTCGTCCAGCAACGGACCCGCGTTGGTATCGTTTACCTGGGCATTGGCGAAGGCAGGAGCGCGCGGCTCGATCAGGATGCGCGTTTCACTTCGGTATTTGGGGGAGATCATCTTGGCGCCCGTGAAGGCGACCCCTGCCCCCAACGCGGTGATTGCCAAGACCTTCAGCCGGCGTGCCCAAACGGCGCGGACCAATTGTCCAAGATCTATGTCCACATCCTGATTACCCGATACGCCGGACATGCTTGTACTCCAAGAACAAACGTGGCCGCGAGGGTAAATGACTATAGTAACCCAACGGTTAATGTCCGCTCCGGCATTCCGGCGGTACGTCGGCTGGCCGAAGCCAAAAAAATCGGCGGTTTTTACCGACCATTAACCCTAACGGATTGATAACGGCTGAGACCGAATTCGTTTTCCTATGAGCAGACGCGATGCCTTTCGCACAGCCCAAGTTCCTGATGGCTCTGAGCCTCGCCGCCATGACCGCGGTCGTGAGCGGCTGCAATAGCTATAAGCCCGCCCCTCAGGCCTTCAATCAGGCGACGATCCAGCCCTATTCGCTGGACAGCGGCGACCGGCTGCGCATCACCGTGTTCGACCAACCGAGCATGACCAACACCTATACGATCGACCAGGCTGGCTACATTGCCTTCCCGCTGGTTGGCCAGGTCCCGGCTCGCGGACGGACGCTGCAGCAGCTGTCGGGCCAGATCGCCCAGAAACTCCGGCAAGGCTACCTGCGGGATCCAGACGTGACGATCGATGTCGACCGCTACCGCTCGATCTTCGTTATGGGCGAAGTCGGCCAGTCCGGCCAATACGCCTACGTTCCCGGAATGACGGTGCAGAACGCCGTTGCCGTTGCCGGCGGCTTTACCTCGCGCGCCAATCAAGGCGCCGTCGACGTCACCCGCAAGATCAATGGGCAAGTTATCACCGGCCGCGTCAACATCTCTTCTGCGATCATCGCCGGCGACACCATCTACGTGCGCGAACGACTGTTCTGATCCTCGATGACCGAACAGCGCCCCCTCCGCATCCTCCATTGCTTCAGGTCACCGGTCGGCGGAATCTTCCGCCATGTCCGCGATCTGGTGCTGGAACACAGCAAGGCGGGGCATGAGGTCGGCATTCTTTGCGACAGTTCAACGGGCGGCGAGCATGAGGACCGGCTGTTCGACGACATTCGTCCCTTTCTGTCGATGGGATTGACGCGCATGCCCATGCGGCGGCATGTCAGCCTCTCCGACATCGGAGTGATCTGGGATACGTACAAGAACATTAAAAGTTTGCGGCCGGATGTGCTGCACGGTCACGGCGCCAAAGGCGGTGTGCTCGCGCGGCTTGCCGGCTCAGCCCTGCGGGTGAACAGGTATCGCGTAGCCCGCCTCTACACTGCGCACGGCGGAAGTCTGCATTATTCCCGCAGGTCGCTCACGGGGCAATTCGTGCTCCGCATGGAGCGCTTGCAGGAATACTTCACGGACGCGCTCGTCTTCATCTGCGAATACGAGCGTGATGCCTACACGAAGAAGGTCGGACGACCGCAGACGGCAACGCGGCTGATCTACAATGGGATCGCCGAGCGAGACTTCGAGCTCATCCCGACCCGTTCGGATGCTGTCCACTACATCTATGTCGGCATGCTGCGGGACCTTAAGGGTCCCGATCTCTTTGTGGAGGCCTTCGCGAAAGCGGAGCGCATTCTCGGACGCCCGCTTTCGGCTGTGATGATCGGCGATGGGCCAGACCGCGACAGATACCGCGAGATGATGATCGAGCGTGGCCTCGGCAAGCGGATCAGCATGCTGCCGGCAATGCGCGTTCAGCAGGCTTTCGCCATGTCCCAGAACCTCGTCGTGCCGTCGCGGGCCGAAGCCATGCCGTACATCGTGCTCGAAGGCCTCGGCGCCGGCAAGACCATCATCGCGACCCGCGTCGGCGGAATTCCCGAGGTATTGGGCAGAGATAGCCCTGCCCTCGTCAACCCCGAAGATTCCGACGATCTGGCGCGCGTGATGGCGGATGCAATCCGCATCTCGGGCTGGCACGATGAGGCAATGCCGCCGATGGAAAAGGTCAAGTCGGTCTTTTCGGCCTCGATCATGGCCAATGATGTCCTGAAATTGTACCACGACCTCCTGGATCCCCAATCCAAGCAAGCTATTGCGGTTGCTTCGTAAAAGTTTCTTAGGGCCTTTCTGCTATTGCCGTTCCGATAACCAGCGGCGGTAGCCTCATGAACAAGGCAGAGAAAAGCGATCAGTTTGACCTGGAAGCGCTGCGCAAGCAGGTTTCGGACATCAAGCGACGCGCCGAAGAGGCGGACGAAGAGGTTCAGCCGGAGCCGATCAACACCTATGCCCGTCAGATCGCCGAGCAATTCAGCGCTGGAAACCGCTCGCCGGCCATCATCATCGGCCAGCTCCGCCTGTTCGAATTTGCAACGCAGTTTCTGATCGGGCTGCTCGCGTTCCCTTTCTGGCCTGGGAATGGGGCGGAGACGCTTTCGGGCCGCGGGATCACTGCGGCTATTGTTGCGGTTCTCCTCGTTTGTGCGCTCCAGACGGCCGACACCTACTCCATCCCAGCGCTCCGCGCCCGTATGCGTCTGCTGCCACGCGTCTTTGCGGTGTGGACATCGGTCTTCCTGATCGTCATTGCCGGAAGCGCGCTCTCCGGCAATGTCGGGTTGGGACAGGCGCAGGCCTACCTTGCCTGGTTCGTTACTGGGGCAATCTTCCTGCTCGCCGCGCGCTTCCTGATCGCCTACGGCATCCGCAACTGGTCGCGCAACGGTATCATGGAGCGCCGTGCGGTGATCGTCGGTGGCGGAGAACCGGCCAAGAATCTGATCCGTGTCCTCGAACAGCAGGCCGACAACGACATCCGGATCTGCGGCATCTTCGATGACCGTGGCGAGAAACGGTCGCCGATCATGGTCGCCGGCTATCCGAAGCTCGGAACGGTCGCCGAACTGGTCGAATTCGTCCGCATCACCCGCATCGACATGCTGATCATTTCGCTTCCGCTAAGCGCGGAGGCCCGCATCCTGCAGCTGTTGAAAAAGCTCTGGGTACTGCCGGTCGACATCCGCCTGGCCGCTCACGCAAATCGCCTGCGCTTTCGCCCGCGCGCCTATTCGCGCATCGGGTCTGTGCCGATGCTGGATATCTTCAACAAGCCGATCCGGGACTGGGACTCGGTCGCCAAGCGCTGCTTCGACATCTTCTTTACGCTGCTTTCTCTGGCGCTTCTCTGGCCGGTCATGCTGGCAACAGCGATCGCCATAAAGTTGACCTCGAAGGGGCCGGTCTTCTTCATGCAGAACCGCCATGGCTTCAACAACGAGATCATCAACATCTTCAAGTTTCGCTCGATGTACGCCGACAAGGGCGACCCCACCGGGCGGGCCGCCGTCACCAAGGGGGATCCTCGCGTCACACCTGTCGGACGCTTCATCCGCAAAAGTTCGATCGACGAATTGCCGCAACTTTTCAACGTCTTGAAGGGCGACCTGTCGCTGGTCGGGCCGCGTCCGCATGCCATTCTTGCCCAGGCGCGGGACCGGGCCTTTGGTGATGTCGTGGAAGGTTATTTCGCCCGCCATCGCGTGAAGCCCGGGGTGACCGGCTGGGCGCAGATCAACGGCTGGCGAGGAGAAGTCGATCACGACGACAAGATCAAGTTCCGGACGGCCTACGACCTCTACTACATCGAGAACTGGTCGCTCTGGTTCGATCTGAAGATCCTGTTCCTGACGCCCTTCCGGTTGTTCAACACGGAAAACGCCTATTGAGTGCGGTCGAGGCGACACATCTGCGGGTTGCCCAGCCACAGCGGGCGACGCTGCGCTTGATTGGGTCGGCGATGGTCGCCTTTGGGGTCTTTCTCTCCGGCTTCGTCATCGACGAGCCGGCGCCCTACGAGCTTTGGATGGCAGCCCTCCTCGGCATCTGGTTCATCCTGGGCCTCAGGATCTCTCGCTTCACCGCGCCGCTTCTTGCCCTGCTGCTTGCCTTCAACGTCGGCGGAATGCTCTCGCTGACGCAAATGAAGGATCTCGGGACCGCGCCGATGTATGTGGCCGTCTCGACCTTCCTCGCACTTACGGCCATCTTCTACGCGGCGATCATCGAGGAAAGCCATCGGCGACTGCCGCTCATCTTCGATGCCTGGGCATTCGCCGCTGTCATCACCTCTTTGCTTGGGATCCTTGGCTATTTTCACGCCTTCCCGGGAGCGGAGGTTTTCACGCTCTATGATCGCGCCAAGGGTGCCTTCCAGGACCCGAACGTATTTGGCCCATTCCTGGTCCCGCCGTCCATCTATCTCGTCCATGGCATTCTTGTCGGCAATTTCAGAGCTGCGCCGATCAAGGCCTTTGCGCTGCTGATTTTGGCACTTGGCGTGTTTCTGTCTTTCTCGCGTGCGGCCTGGGGCCTCTTTCTTCTCGGCATCATCCTTTTGATCTTCTGCATGCTGCTCAAGGAGCGCAGCGGCGCGTTTCGCCTGCGTATCCTGATCTTGTCGCTCGCGGCGGTCATGTTGCTGGCTGCGTCACTGGTCGTTGCATTGCAGTTCCCGAAAATCAGTGCGCTCTTTTCGGCGCGTGCCCAGCTCGTGCAGCAATATGACGGCGAGCATCTCGGCCGTTTCGATCGCCACCGCATCGGCTTCACGATGATGATGGAGCGGCCGCTCGGAATCGGTCCGCTGGTCTTCGGCACGATGTTCCCGGAGGATGAGCACAACATCTGGCTGAAATCGCTGACGAGCTACGGCTGGCTCGGCTTTGTCAGCTATATCACAATGCTTTGCTGGACGATCTATCTCGGGTTCAGGAATCTCCTCAAGGATCGTCCCTGGCAACCCTATCTGATGATTGCCTGGATCGGAGTGCTTGGCCATGCAGCGATCGGCAACGTCATCGACATCGACCACTGGCGGCATGTCTACTTGCTTTTCGGCGTCGTCTGGGGCTGCGCCGCGCTGGAACAGCGCCACATACGCAATCATGCGGCACAAGTGCCGCACATCGGCCTTGCGAATGAGCACCGGCGCGCTAGTCTTTGATTCATGATCACAGCAACACAGATGCGCGGCGCCCGCGCGATGACCGGAATGAGCATCGAGCAACTGGCAGCCGCATCCGGTCTGCCCGCTGCCACTATCGAAACGATGGAGCGCGACGAGCAGGAAGGCCCGCCGCACGCGCTGCTCGCCGTAAAGCAAGCGCTTGAAGCGGCGGGCATCATCTTCATCGCCAGCGGCAATCACGACGAAGGCGGACCGGGCGTCAGGCTACGAGCGCGTACCGGGATCGATGAAGGTATCCGCCCAGAAAACCTCAACGCCGCAAACGACGACTAGCTCGTCGGCGTTCTTAGAGCTCCGGGATTACAAATAGGCCTTTGCAAGAGCCGCGAGCTTGCCCTGATCCCTGACACCCTGTCGGTAAAGCTGGATCAGGAGCGCACCGATGGTCTCGGCGGCCGAGGTGTTCCGCTCGAGCCCCCTGTCCTTGCAGACATCGTCAAGCACCCCGGACAGAAGATCGAGATCGTCCGAGAAAAGCGGCAGGTCACGCGGAAGAACTGGGGATTTGAGCATGACGCCACAGGTCCCATCAGGGGCTATCAACACGGAAAACATTGTCGTCGACCGCCCATCCATAGCCGACATTGCGGCCACTATGCACCCGAGCCAACCATTTATCAACCGAACATTTCCGACAGAAACATGTGTGTGAACGGCGCATACCGAGCCGGCTTAATGCGCACATCCGGCTTCAGTTTTTCAGCCGCTCCGAGGCAAGCTGCGACTGGAGCGAGCCCTCAATGATGATCCTTGCGCTGACCTTGACGACATAGGCCTCGGCCAGTTCGGTCAACGCCAGCGCGATTTCGTGCTCCGGCCAGCCCGACGACACAGCCTTCTCGACCAGAGCCCCAAAGGGCTCCGATAGTGCTTCCCGGCATGTTTCGCTCGTTTCGCGGTCTGCCATGCGTCATCCACCAATATTCGCGGGACGTATATTACAGGACACTAATAGTTTATTCGAGTTGCGAAGACAAATTTCTAACAGCTGTATTTCCGTTGAGGCCCCAACAGGCAAACCATCAGCCGATTGTTCAACAAGTGACCATCAAGCAGGAGAGGTGACCTTCGGGCTGCTGGGGGTGCCGAAGGTTAGATTGTAAATGGTCGGGGCGACTGGATTTGAACCAGCGACCCCTTGACCCCCAGTCAAGTGCGCTACCGGGCTGCGCTACGCCCCGACCTGCCGAAACGGCCTGATCCTGTTAGTATTTTGGGATTTGGGGCGCAAGAGGAAATCGACAGGAGAGAATAAAAAAGGAACGACGAGGGGAAAAGCGCGCTTCGGCCGCTAAGGGTTCCGCTGCGTTCCGGGAGGCAATGCATCTCACAACAAGTCGCGTGAGCGAACGCCATTCGCTTGTCGGGACGCAGTGGCTTTGCGATGGGCCAAGTGAGCCACAAATTTCTGAGACGCAACGGACTCTTGGAATCCCGGCTCGCGCCTCATATCGATATACGTCGAAATACGGGCTTGCGTTAGCAACCACTTAAGGCGAATTTTCCCGGGGACATACCATGCAATTCGGCGATGCTCTTGGGGGACGACATGAAGAAAATCGTGATTGCCGGCATATTGATGCTCAGTTCTTGCGCAGGCTTCACTCAGCGAGACCAAACGATCCCGTACACGCTCTCCATGGGCGAGATTTCTGCCGTTCAGAATGGAATTCGAAGGTTCCTTAAAGATCCCGCCAGTGCGACGTTCGGACGCATGATGGCAGCACAGAGACAACCAGGCATCGTCTATGTTTGCGGCATAGTAAACTCGAAGAACAAAGCTGGGGCCTTTACTGGCGGTGAGCCCTTCGCTGGCGTTTTGAAAAACACGATTGCGGCCGGGAGATCCGCCTTTTCGTTCACCCTGACCGCCCAGGGCAACGCACAAACAAACCTCAACGACATGTGCCGGCAGAACGGCGTCGTCAGCTGAGGCTCGTCCTTCGAGTGCCTCCTCACCGCATCGATCCAGCTGGCCTAGCTCTTTGTAGCTCACATTTCTGCTCGATATCGATAACTGTGGCGCAATGCCTCGTTTATGGTTGCCTGGATCGCTTGCTTTGTTTCTGCTCGGGCAGGCCAAAGGCGAATCGTTGCCAAGATGGGAAATCCGACCATGAAAATGCTACGGACAACAGCAATTGCGATTCTCAGTTCAGCATGTGCAAGTGCAGCACAACCGCCAACGACGACAAGCGATTTTGGCTCCCAGACACTGGCTCTCATTAATTCTTATAGGACGAGCCGCGGCCTATCTCCCCTCGCCGCAAATGGCACTTTGAAAGCCTTGGCTCGCCAACACAGCCGGTACCAAGCAACACGGAGAGCCATCAACCATGATGGCTTTCGCCAGAGATCGGCTCAAGCCAGAGCTGCGGGGCTCAGCGTGGTGTGTTCAGAAAATGTCGGCGTCGGGTATACGACTCCGCAGCAGCTTTTTGCCGGCTGGAGGAGGTCCCCGGGTCACAACACGAACTTGCTTCGACCTAACCTGCGATACGCGGGAGTAGCTGTGATCGGAGGCTACTCGACTTTCTTTGCTTGCCAGTAGCACGTCACATGTCGCTGTTGGCCAGTAACTCAAAAATGCTTGCTCGATCCGCGCTACGCGAATAAGAGACCTGCAAAACGCGAGACTTTGGATAAGAACATGCAGATCGAGATCCCCTGCCCGAAATGCAGGAACACACGAATGAAATTCGAGCGTCCCGAGCCGCTCGACACCGATATCCTCATCTGCTTCACCTGCGGGCATGAATTGGGGACGCTGGGCTCGGTCAAGGCAAAAATGCTTGCCGCCTACGAGCGCATGAAGAAGCAAGCGCAGCAACAACGCAAGCACTAGCCCGCGCTATTTGGCGAGCGCAACGCGGCCGTCGGCGCTGGTGTCAACACGCCAGCCCCGGTAGTCGGGGATCGAAAAATGCGGCGTCGCGAACGGCGTCGTATGCGTTTCGGTAATGACCGTCACATCTGCGCCCGCCGCTTCGCCCGCGAGGATTCCGGCAACGGCATCCTCGAACACCAGGCATTTCGTCGGATCGACTCCGAGGCGCTTGGCACCCAGCAGGTAGCATTCCGGGCTAGGCTTTCCAGCCGCCACTTCTTCGCCGCTCACCATCGCGACCGGCGTCGGAATTCCCGCCGCCGCCATGCGGCTTCTGGCGAGTTCGATCGGTGCCGAGGTTACGATCGCCCACTTCGCCTGCGGAATGCTGTTTAGGAAATCAATCGCTCCCGGGATCGGGACGATGCCTTCGACATCCTCCATCTCCTCTTTCAACAATTGCCTCGCCTCATGTTGAGGATCGACGCCCGGCAGCGCCAGCTGGCGAATGACATCGCTGGCGCGAATGCCGTGAATCGTCTTGAGGAAAACCTCCGGCTCCAGTCCATGGCGCACTGCCCACTCGCTCCAGACCCGTTCAACCACGGCAATGGAATTCAAGAGCGTGCCGTCCATATCGAAGAGGAAGGCGTCATAAAGTTTGCCGGGAACGGAATGAGACGCAGTCACGAGGGCTTCCTTGGTAAGTTGTATCGAATTCCGCATCGGCAGCCGATGGCGTCTTCTCCGATCGAATGAAGGAACGGTGCTTCCCTAGATCACCCGAAGGCGAACACGTTGGTCAGCGAACCTGGTCCAGCAAGCGTTTGCACTCCAGGAGATCGTAGAGTGCTTCCTGCAGCAGAGCCCGATCCTCCTTGCCGACGCTCGACTTGCCGATCGAAATCTCGGGAGATTCTTCGTCGCCACCGCCGAAATTGAAGAAGCGGCGGGTGATCGGCGGTTTCGCGCGCCCGACCACCTGATCCTCGTCGGACATTCCGACCCGCGGTTCGGCGGTGTTGGCGTCATCCTGCGGGCCGCCCGTCAGCGCCTGGACACTGGCAAGGTCGCCATGTCCTATCGAGATGACGAACTTGTTGCCATTGGTCTTCAGAAGCTTCTGCACGCCCTTGATCGTGTAGCCGTGATCATAGAGCAGGTGGCGAATGCCCTTCAGGAGATCGATATCCTCGGGCCTGTAATAGCGGCGGCCACCGCCGCGCTTCATCGGCTTGATCTGAGGAAATCGCGTTTCCCAGAAGCGTAGGACATGCTGTGGAAGGTCTAGGTCATCCGCCACCTCGCTGATGGTGCGGAAAGCATCGGGGCTCTTATCCAACATCCTTACTCCCTACGCGGTCTCGGGGCGTGCCGCGCGTCTCTTCGGCTGATAGGACACAGCTGTATCTCACGAACGCCAGAACCGAGCCGCGACTCATCATATTTCAACGGTTTGACGCCGTGAATTCAAGTCACGTCTTGAATACCGCACAGATCGTTCAGGGAAGATTATAGTTGTTGTCGCCGAACGAGAGAACGATTCTCTCTTTTGGGTCCGATCAGGAGGCCGGATTGGCGGTTTTCTGCTTGGTCTTGCGCAGGGTGTGCGCCTTGAGAATCCGCATCTTCAAGACATTGGACGCCTTGAAGGTCATGACGCGTCGGGGAGAGATCGGTACTTCCTCGCCCGTCTTGGGGTTACGTCCGATGCGCTCGTTCTTGTCTCGCACCTGGAAGGTCGCAAAGGACGAGAGCTTGACGGTCTCGCCGCGGACAATCGCGTTACAAATCTCGTCGATGACAGTTTCCACGAGCTCGGCAGATTCGGTTCTCGAAAGACCGACCTTGCGAAAAACCGATTCCGCCAAGTCTGCTCGCGTCACTGTCTTTCCGGTCATGGTTTCCCCGCCCATTTGCCAATTATATTATGAAAGCGAACAAAGAGTATTTGTCTTGCGCCTCACGGTCAAGCTCTTGTTCGTCGGTAGTTTTTTGGATTTTCGGGTTACCAGCGCAGGAGTGCTGCGCCCCAGGTGAAGCCGCCGCCCATCGCCTCCAGCATCACCAGATCGCCTTCCTTGATCCGGCCATCGCCGGCTGCCGTTGCCAGCGCGAGCGGAATCGAGGCGGCAGACGTGTTGCCGTGAAGATCAACCGTAATGACTACTTTCTCAGGAGAGATATGCAACTTCTTGGCGGAGCCATCAATGATACGCCGATTGGCCTGATGCGGCACCAGCCAGTCGAGATCATCCGCAGTCGTCCCGGTTGCGTCGAAGCCAGCCTGAATGACATCGGTGATCATACCGACGGCATATTTGAAGACTTCCCGGCCTTCCATACGCAGCTTGCCGACCGTGCCCGTCGTCGAGGGGCCACCGTCCACATAGAGCTTGTCCTTGTGGGAGCCATCGGAGCGCAGATGCGCCGTCAGTACGCCGCGATCGGCAGTCGTGCCCTCGCCTTCCGCGGCTTCGAGCACAATCGCGCCTGCACCGTCACCGAAGAGTACGCATGTTGTGCGATCGTTCCAGTCGAGGATGCGCGAGAAAGTCTCGGCGCCAATCACCAGCACGCGCTTGGCAAGACCGCCGCGGATATAGGCGTCGGCCGTCGTCACAGCATAGACGAAGCCCGTGCAAACCGCCTGCACGTCGAAGGCAAAGCCATGGCTCATGCCGAGGCGATTCTGAATATTGACGGCAGTTGCCGGAAAGGTGTTATCCGGCGTCGAGGTGGCACAGATGATGAGGTCGATATCGGCCGGCGTCAGTCCGGCCCTGTCGAGCGCAGCACGCGCTGCCGCTTCGCCGAGCGACGATGTCGTCTCGCCCTCGCCGGCAATGTAGCGCTGGCGAATGCCCGTGCGCTGGACAATCCATTCGTCAGATGTGTCCACGACATCTTCCATGTCGCGGTTGGTCATAACGCGTTTCGGAAGTGCGGCTCCGAACCCGCGAACAACTGAACGGATCATATTGCTTAAACCCCGTCGCTCATGCGGCTTCCGGCCCGATCGGCGGCTGCCGCTTGGCATGATACTTTTGAAGATCGTTTTCTATTTTCTGATTGAGGCCATTCTTGGCCATGTCATAGCCGACCTCGATGGCAGCAGCGATGCCTTCGGCGTTAGCGCCACCATGGCTCTTGATGACAACGCCGTTGAGGCCCAGGAAGACACCGCCGTTCACACGGCTCGGATCCATCTTTTCGCGCAGCATGTCGAACGCGCCTTTCGCGAAGAAGTAGCCGATCCTGGCAAGAAGCGTGCGCGACATTGCAGCGCGCAGATATTCGCCGATCTGGCGCGCCGTACCTTCGGCCGCCTTCAACGCAATATTGCCGGAGAAGCCTTCGGTCACGACGACATCGACGGTCCCCTTGCCGAGATCGTTTCCTTCGACGAAGCCATAGTACTCGAGCGAGTCGATGTTCGCCTCGCGGAGCAGGCGCCCCGCTTCCTTCACCTCTTCCTGCCCCTTGATCTCTTCGACACCGACGTTCAGCAAGCCGATCGTCGGACGTTCGATCTCAAACAGTGCGCGTGCCATTGCCCCACCCATGAGGGCGAAATCCATCAACTGCTGTGAATCCGCCCCGATCGTCGCGCCGACATCAAGCACGATGCTCTCGCCCTTCAGCGTCGGCCAGATAGCGGCGATCGCCGGCCGCTCGATATTGGCCATCGTCCGCAAACAGAACTTGGCCATCGCCATGAGGGCGCCGGTGTTGCCAGCAGATATGGCAACGTCGGCTTCCTTCGTCTTCACCGCTTCGATCGTCCGCCACATGGTGGAGACATAGCGACCGCGGCGAAGCGCCTGGCTCGGCTTCTCATCCATGCGGACGGCGAGTTCGCAATCGTGGAAAACGCTCTTTTCCTTGAGCTTCGGAAACCTGTCGAGAACCGGCTCGCACTGTTCCTTCAAACCATACATCACGAAGCAAATATCGGGATGTCTTTCCAGTGCCTTGGCAGCGCCGGGGATGACAACCTGGGGACCAAAGTCGCCACCCATGAGGTCGATAGAAATTCTGATCACGCGTCCCTGATCCTTATTTTTCGCCTCCGGCGGGCGAAATTTCGGCCAAAATACCGGTTTTCCCGTCGCTTACAACTGAATTGTGTCAAATCCCCAACGGGGTTCAGTCCTTTTTCCAATCCTTCAACACGGCGAAGGCGGACGGCTTTTTATCGATCTCTCCGGTGTCTTCTGTGTGACCGCCGAACTCCACACCGGGCTTGCGCGGATAGGGATCGATCGCAAGCGCTGCAAATTCCGTGACCACCTCACCTGCGTCGATCGTATCGCCGGTAAAGCTTTCAGGAAGGTCCGGACCGTCGGGATCGAGCACCATTTCGCCCGCATCGTTGGCTGGTCGGCGTGCAAGCTTCGAATTTTCAGGCACGAAGATCTGCTCGAAGGTCTCGTCGATCGCGGATGGGACCGGATCGAGGGTGACGACGCAGGATTGGACAATATTTGCTTGAACTCTGCCCTTCAGACGGATGCCGTCGCGCTTCCACCGAGCGATCTGGAGTTCGGCTTTGAGGCTGTCGACCGAAAGGACATTCCAACGCTCAGCGAGCGCCGCCAACTCCCGCTTATCGGCCTCCAGATGCACCTCGACAGGATTGGCCGATATATGACCGACATTTACGAGGTAGGAGAATGGCACGTCATCTCTCTTGTTCTTCATCGTCTTCTCCTCAGGCAACCTTCGGGAGCGTCGCCGAGCCGGTCGCGATGACGTCTTCCGACTGAGACAAAAGATAATCCTCAGCCGCAAACATCCAGCTCGCGAGACCGCCCATATCGACCGGCTCATTCGCCTTGGGATGAATGTTCCGAACGAGTGCGGTAGCAAGCCCTTCGGCATCCCTGATGTCCATCGCCTTGGAGTAGGCCTCAAGACGGCCATAGAACATGCCGGCCAGCTTCTTCATGCGCTTCGGAACGGTGTTGTCGCCGATCCCCAGTTCCCGGATGGAGTAGTCGATATCCTCGAAGAAGGCGTCGACGATTTCCTGTGCGATTTCCTGACCGCTTGTCCCGGACGTTCGCGTGCGCCGGAAGAAGAGGATCATCACCGCCGAGAGCATTTCGAAGCGCCCCATGACCGTATCCGGGACATTCAAGCGCTCGTAGAGTTCGGGCATCCGCGCCGCCGACGTTAATGCCTGATATTGCCGATCAACGATTGCCTGATTGTTGTTTTTCTTGCCAAAGAGCCCGAAGATCATCGTTTTTTCCGGAAAGACCTCATTCTTGACGCCAAGCGGCGTCCGGCCTTGTTGCATGATTTCGAAAGCTGGTTTACCGAAGCAGGCGCGAATTGCAATGCCGAAGGTGGCCACTTTCGGGACAGCACCCCATCTGTCCGCACGAGCCAACGGGAGGTCTGACCCCGGAATGGCCACAATGGTTTTGCATCAGCGATCTGAGGCCGGTGGCTGCTATTCATAATTTTAGGGAGTAGATGTCGTTGACGAAACGGTATTTCAAGTCTGACAAAAAATTCCTCAGCAATGCCGCCATTGCCATCATGATCGCCTCCGCCGGACTTTCGGGCTGCCAGACAGGAACCGTGCTTAATGGCGGGTATGTCGCCGACGAGCAATCGTTGAACCTTGTCCCGGAAGGATCGAGCCGCGAGCAGGTTCTCCTATCCCTGGGCACGCCGTCAACGACGGCGACGTTCGATGGTGAAGTCTTCTATTACATCTCACAGCGCCGCGAGCGCTCCATGGCCTTCCAGAAACTGAAGGTCGTCGACCAGAGCGTTCTGGCGATCTATTTCGACAAGGACGGCATCGTTACGCGTCGCGCGAACTACACCCTCAAGGACGGCAAGGTTTTCGATACGATTACCCGCGTCACCCCGACAGGCGGAAAGGACTTCACCTTCCTGCAGCAGCTTCTGTCTGGCGGCAGTGCCGCGAACGCTGCCAAGGGCCTCTTCGGGGGCGGCACCTCTCAGCCGGCCTCGCCGCAGAACCCGGCCAGCTTGCGCTAACGCGGGTAGAATTCTCAAAGAAAAACCCGCCGTCTGGTGTGAGACGGCGGGTTTTTAGTGTTCGCGGTTAGCCTCAGGCCAGAACGGCAAGAAGAAGAAGCGCGACGATGTTGGTGATCTTGATCGCCGGATTGACGGCCGGACCGGCCGTGTCCTTGTAGGGGTCGCCGACAGTGTCGCCAGTCACCGAGGCCTTGTGCGCATCTGATCCCTTCATGTGGCGAACGCCGTCCTTGTCGACGAAGCCGTCCTCGAAGGATTTCTTGGCGTTATCCCAGGCGCCGCCGCCCGATGTCATCGAGATGGCGACGAAGAGACCGTTGATGATCACGCCGAGCAAGGATGCGCCCAGCGCCGCAAAGGCCGAAGCCTTCGATCCGGAGATGGCAAGAACGCCGAAGTACACGACGATCGGCGCCAACACCGGCAGCAAGGACGGTATGATCATTTCGCGAATGGCTGCCTTCGTCAGCAAGTCGACGGCCCTGCCATAGTCCGGCCGCTCCGTCCCCTGCATGATGCCCGGCTTCTCCTTGAACTGGCGGCGAACCTCCTCGACGATCGCGCCAGCCGCACGACCGACGGCAGTCATGGCAATGCCGCCGAAGAGATACGGAATCAGACCACCAAAGATCAGCCCCGCCACTACGTAGGGATTCGAGAGGTCGAACGAGATCTCACCAATTCCCGCAAAGTAAGGGTACTTGTCCCCGTTCGCCGCGAAATATTTGAGATCGTACGAATAGGCAGCAAAGAGCACGAGTGCTCCGAGGCCCGCCGAGCCAATCGCGTACCCTTTGGTGACCGCCTTCGTCGTGTTTCCCACGGCATCAAGCGCGTCGGTCGACTTGCGAACTTCAGGCGGCAGATGGGACATCTCGGCAATACCACCGGCATTGTCCGTTACTGGACCGAAGGCATCCAGAGCAACGATCATGCCGGCAATGCCGAGCATCGCGGTAACCGCAATGCCGGTACCGAAAAGACCACCCAACTGATAGGTGGCAAGGATGCCGCCGATGATGACAATGGCCGGCAACGCCGTCGACTCGAGCGAAACTGCCAGCCCCTGGATGACGTTGGTTCCATGACCGGTCACCGACGCCTGGGCGATCGAGTTGACCGGGCGCTTGTTGGTGCCTGTATAGTACTCGGTAATGACGACGATCAGCGCTGTCACGATCAGACCGACGATACCGCAGAGAAACAGGTGTGTGCCGGTGATGTCACGGCCTTCGACGGTTCCGACGCTTCCCCACCCGATGGTCAGGGACGTCGCAGCGCCGAGACCGACGATTGACAGCAGGCCGGTCACGACCAGGCCCTTATATAGGGCGCCCATAATCGACCCGTTGCTGCCGAGCTTGACGAAGAAGGTGCCTATGATCGAGGTGATGATGCAGGCGCCGCAGATGGCAAGCGGATAGACCATTGCCGATTGCAGGATAGGCGCGCCGGCGAAGAAGATCGCTGCGAGAACCATCGTTGCAACGACGGATACGGCGTAAGTTTCGAAGAGGTCCGCAGCCATGCCTGCGCAATCGCCAACGTTGTCGCCGACGTTATCAGCGATCGTGGCAGGGTTGCGCGGATCGTCTTCCGGGATGCCCGCTTCAACCTTGCCGACAAGGTCGCCGCCGACGTCGGCGCCCTTGGTGAAGATGCCGCCGCCCAGACGGGCGAAGATCGAAATCAGCGACGCACCGAAACCAAGCGCGACGAGTGAATCGATGACCTCGCGGGAGCTTCCCTCGTGCCCAAGAATGACGGTCAGGACGTAGTAGTAGACGGACACGCCGAGCAAGGCGAGACCAGCGACCAGAAGCCCGGTGATCGCGCCCGACTTGAACGCGATCTCAAGTCCCGCCGACAAGCTTTGAGACGCTGCCTGGGCCGTGCGCACGTTGGCGCGCACCGAGACGTGCATGCCGATGAAGCCCGCGGCGCCCGAAAGAACCGCGCCAATGAGGAAGCCGATTGCAGCGATGCCGGAGAGCAGCAGCCAGGCTGCAATGAAAACGACGATGCCGACGATTGCGATAGTCTTATACTGGCGCGTCAGGTAGGCCTGCGCACCTTCACGAATATAGCCTGCAATTTCCTGCATGCGCTTGTTGCCCTGATCGGCGGCAAGCACCGACCGGGTCGCCCAGATGGCATAGACCACCGAGAGCAGACCGCATGCTATTACCCATAAAAGAATGCTCATTTCGCTCTTTCCTCCAAAAGAGCCGGAGTTCACTCCCTCTCCGGCTGCGAATACGCCGACTCGATTTCCTCCCACAGAAATGCTGCAACGCCGCGAGGAGATTGCGTGGAGGAAAACGGCGCGTCAAGCCCGCAAACGCCAAAAGCCCTTGCAGCACAATGGGAACCGGGAGTTTCTGGAGGTCGGGGCCACGGCCCCGGCAGAACGCTACTTCTTGGCTTCGCCGCGAACCTGCTTCGCGATGCGGTCAAGCACCGCGTTAACGAGCTTCGGCTCATCTTCGCTAAAGAAGGCCTGGGCGATCTCGACGTATTCCGTTACGATGACCGCAACGGGAACATCCTTGCGATCGAGGATCTCGAACACGCCGGCACGCAGGATCGCGCGAACCGTGCTATCGAGACGCGACAGAGCCCAGTCGTCTTGAAGGGCGGACGCGATCAGCGGATCGAGTCGACGCTGTTCTCGCACGACACCGGAGACGATGGAGCGGAACCAGGAGGGGTCGGCCTTCAGATAGGTCTCGCCGTCGAGTTCCTGGCCGAGGCGATGCGCCTCATACTCGGCGACGATTTCCAGGACGCCGGTGCCGCCAATATCCATCTGGTAGAGCGCCTGAACGGCAGCCAGGCGCGCAGCGCCTCGCTGGTTCGCGGTCTTGACGGGACGCTCCGAGTTTTCGTTGCTCATTCGTTATGCACCCAATCTCTTCTTCAGCTCGATCATCGTGAGAGCTGCGCGGGCGGCAAAACCGCCCTTGTCCTTGTCCGAACGGCGGGCACGGGCCCATGCCTGATCGTCATTTTCCACCGTCAGAATACCATTGCCAATGGCAATGGACTCGCTCACTGCCAGATCCATCAGCGCACGCGAGGATTCATTCGACACGATGTCGAAATGATACGTCTCGCCACGGATAACCATGCCAAGGGCGACGTACCCGTCGTACTGCGTACCGTCATTATCTGCTCCGTCGAGCGCCATGGCAATCGCCGCCGGAATCTCGAGAGCGCCGGGAACGGTGACTACCTCATAGGTCGCGCCGGCCTCTTTCAACGCGAAAGTCGCGCCTTCAAGCAAGGCATCGGCCATGTCGTCGTAGAAGCGTGCTTCAACGATCAGAATGTGGGGAGCGGTTTCTCGCGCCATGCTTCACCTTGGGTAGCTAGAGGACTTCGCCATTCGGCAGGCCGCGGTCAAAACACGCCACGACCCGAATGGCAAGCAAATTCCGAACATGGATTGGATGCGAAATCTTGGAATCACGGCAAGGGCGTGGCGGACAATCCTCGCATCGCCTTGCCGCGACAGCTTCCCGGCGCCTCGAAGATGGCAAATGAAGGGCGAACCGCATGAACAATTTGTAACTAAATCCCAGATACTTATCAGTTGAAGGCGGATCATCCCGACACCAATTTCACCTGTGTAACGCTGACGATCCACTGCCGACAACCGATCGTCAGAGCAGATGAAAGGATACTCCCATGAATCGCGTTGCCGCCATCGCCTCCGCAGTCGCCACTCTCGCCTTCGCAGACGCCGACCGTGCGGAAAGCCTCGATATGAATACCCCGTCGGGCATCGAATTAACGCTGCGCAGCTTTAGAGGCGGCAATCTCGATGTTCGGCAGGTGTACGATCACGGCGGCTCGGGAAATATCGGTGACCCCAAGTCGTTTGCCGCACGCAGCCTGAACGACATCCAAATGATCCGCGCCGCCATTGCCGTCAACAAGCCACTTGTGCATCAACTCAACGCCAGAGGCGTCTTGTTGGGAAACATCGTCAATGCCGACCAGGCCGCCGATGGCGGTATCACCGTCTACTATCGATAAAAGCAAGGGCGGCAGCGGAAGGCTGTCGCCCGATATTATGCTTTGCGGTTGTATTTTCCCACAGGATGGTGCCTCCTCCCCGGAAACAGGAGGAGCAAATGCCCAGCATATCGAAGCCAGTGATCAACGTCGCCGATGTGAAGCTTGAGCACTGGAAGCAAGGAGATCTGTACGAGAGCGCAGATGTCTCGTTCGGGTCGCTTCTCGGCCTCGCCGGTCTTGGCATAAGCTACAATGAAGTGCCGCCCGGCAAATCGAGCTGTCCGTTCCACAACCATCATGTGGAGGATGAACTGTTCTTCGTTATTGAAGGCACCGGCGAGTATCGCTTCGGTCCTGACCGCTATCCAATCCGGAAGGGCGACACGCTTGGTGCTCCAGCCGGAGGACAAGAGACCGCCCACCAGATCATCAACACAGGTTCGACGCCTCTCATTTACATCGGCATCTCGACAATGGCGAAGACCGAGATTGTCGAATATCCGGATTCCGGCAAATTTCTTGCCAAGACCAATCGCGACGGAGCGCAAACGAACCGCTTTCGCTTCATCGGCAGCGAAAGCAGCAACCTGGATTATTGGGATGGGGAACCCGGTGCATGACGCCCATTCAGGAGAGCATTTCGAAATGACCAGCATTTTGACCATCGAGACCGAGCGGTTGCTGCTGCGGCCGCATACCGTTGACGATTTTGAGGACTACCAGACGATGTGGAGCGACGAAGCGGTGGTGCGCTTCATCGGGGGTGTGCCCTCCACCCGCGAACAGGCCTGGGCACGCTTGCTTCGCGTCGCAGGCATGTGGCATCACATGGGTTTCGGGTTTCTGGCGATCGAGGAAAAGCAGTCAGGACGCTTCATCGGAGAAGCAGGCTTTCTTGACATGAAGCGGGACATGCATCCGGTCTCCACGGAAGGCACCTTGGAAACCGGTTGGGGGCTCATGCCCTTCGCGCAAGGCCGCGGTTACGCCTGCGAAGCGCTAACCGCGCTGATCGCCTGGGCAGAAAAACGCTTCCCCTCCAAACCCATGACCTGCATCATCGACCCGGGAAACGACGCTTCGCTGCGCCTCGCACGTAAGCTCGGCTTCCGCGAAATCCAGCGATGCAACTACAATGGAGAGGTCATTCTGCTTTCGCGGTCGGGAACTCAGCCAGCCTAGCGGCGTACCGCGCCATGGTGTCGACTTCGAAATTGACGAAATCTCCGGCCTTGCGCTCGCCCCAGGTCGTAACCTCGAGCGTATGACGGATCAGCAGCACGTCGAAATCGGCCCCATCAACCGCGTTGACGGTGAGCGATGTGCCGTCGAGGGCTATAGAGCCTTTGGGTGCGACGAACTTGGCGAGATGCTCGGGCGCCCGCAGGCGAAAGCGCGTCGCATCGCCCTCTTCGGTGACGGAGAGGATCTCGGCCTTGCCGTCGACATGCCCGGAAACGATGTGACCGCCGAGCTCATCGCCGATCTTCAGAGAGCGCTCGAGATTGATGCGGCTTCCTTCCTTCCACGTCCCGATGGTCGTCAGACGCAGCGCTTCCTCCCAGGCTTCAACCTCGAACCAGCGCCCGTTGCTGCCGTCGCTAGGCAAGCCGGTCACCGTCAGGCAGATGCCGGAGTGGGAGATCGAGGCGCCCATGTCGATCGTCGCCGGATCATAGGCAGTGGCGACACGCAGCTTGATGCCTTCCTTCAACGGCGAAACGGATTCGATCGTGCCGACGTCGGTAACAATTCCGGTAAACATCAAAGCTCTCTTTCGTACTCGTCCAGGCGATCGTCGCCAAACATGAAGGTGCCCTTGTGCAGGAAGCCCGATGGCATATCGGTCGTCGTCACCGGCGATTCAATACCGTCCTGCCCGATCACGACCGGTCCCTGGTAGAAGAGAATGCGATCGACGTATCCGGCATCAAGGAAGAGCTTCGCCGTCCGCGCGCCACCTTCTACGACAAGCGAGGAAATGCCGCGCGATGCGAGCGCGGGCAGCAGCTCGTCCGGACGGTTGGGATTGCATTGGACGATTTCGACGCCTGCCCGATCCAGCGCTGCGCGACGTGCGAGGAAAGCCTCGTCCTCGCTGTTGTCGAAGCGGGGCGGCTCGGTTGCGACGACGATGACCGGCACCTCCCTTGCGGTGGTCACCAGCCTGCTGTCCAGCGGCAAGGACAGATTTTCGTCCAGCACGACGCGGATCGGCGATCGCGTCTCAAGGCCAGGCGTGCGAACCGTCAGCAAGGGATCGTCGGCGATAGCCGTGCCGATCCCAACCAGAATCGCATCGGTTTCAGCGCGCAGCTTCTGGACCTCGGCGCGTGCGGCAGGACCGGTGATTGCGATCTGCCCCTCGCCCTTTTTCCCGATCATGCCATCAGCGGAAACCGCAAGCTTGAGAGTCACATAGGGCCGGTTCTTCGTCTGCCGCGTGAGATAGGCAGCGAGCGAGCGCTTGCCTTCAACTTCGAGAATCCCGGACTCGACCTCGATCCCGGCATCGCGCAACCTGGCAATACCCCTACCCGAAACACGCGGGTCCGGATCGGTCACGCTGATGACGACGCGACCGACGCCATAGGCAATCAGCGCCTCGGCGCAGGGCGGCGTCTTGCCGTAATGCGAGCAGGGTTCCAGCGTCACGTAGGCAGTGGCGCCCCGCGCCAGTTTTCCGGCTTCGGCCAATGCCTGCGGCTCGGCATGAGGTCGCCCGCCAACTGCCGTTACTCCACGGCCGACGATCTGCCCGTCAAGCACGATGGCGCAGCCGACCGAAGGATTGGTGAATGTCTGGCCGAGATGCAGGAGACCCAGGCGGATCGCCTCTTGCATGAAACGCGCGTCGTCTTCCGAAGCGCTCATGGGCTAGTTGTCCAGGGGATCGCGAGCGATCTTGGCGTTGATCTCGGAAATGACTTTCTCGAAATCCTCGGCGTGCGAGAAATCCCGGTAGACCGAGGCGTAGCGAACGAAGCCGACATCATCGAGGCTTTTTAGCGCCTCGAGCACCTGCAGGCCGATCTGCTCGGAGCTGATCTCGACTTCGCCGGAGCTTTCGAGCCGTCGAACTATACCGGAGACCGCGCGCTCGATGCGGTCGCGGTCGACCGGGCGTTTGCGCAACGCGATCTCGAAAGAACGCACCAACTTGTCGCGATCGAACGGCACCTTGCGGCCGGTCTTCTTCGACACCATCAGCTCCCGCAACTGCACGCGTTCAAAGGTCGTGAAGCGACCGCCGCAGTCGGGACAGATACGCCTCCGGCGGATGGACGTGTTGTCCTCCGCCGGGCGTGAATCCTTGACCTGTGTGTCTTCCGATCCGCAGAATGGGCAGCGCATGCGCTATCCTTAGCCGATGTAGTCGTACATTGGGAAGCGGTTGGTGAGGTTCATCACCTTGCCACGTACTGCAGCTTCGACGGCGGCGTTGCCTTCGTCGGAGTTGGCGACCTTCAGGCCATCGAGAACCTCGACGATGAGGTTGCCGATTTCCTTGAATTCCGCTTCCTTGAAGCCGCGCGTCGTGCCGGCCGGTGCGCCGAGACGCACGCCCGAGGTAACGAAGGGCTTTTCAGGATCGAACGGAATGCCGTTCTTGTTGCAGGTGATGTAGGCGCGGCCAAGCGCTGCTTCCGCCCGCTTGCCGGTCGCATTCTTCTTGCGAAGGTCGACGAGCATCAGGTGGTTGTCGGTGCCGCCGGAGACGACGTCGAGGCCACCGGCGATCAGCGTTTCGGCAAGCGCCTTGGCATTCTTGACGATCTGGGCCGCATAGTCCTTGAACTCAGGCTGAAGCGCTTCGCCGAAGGCAACGGCCTTGGCTGCGATGATGTGCATCAGCGGACCGCCCTGGAGACCCGGGAAAACGGCCGAGTTGAACTTCTTCGCCAGATCCTCGTCGTTGGTCAGGATCACACCACCGCGCGGGCCGCGCAGCGACTTGTGGGTCGTGGTCGTGGCAACGTGGCAATGCGGGAACGGCGACGGATGCTGGCCACCTGCAACCAGACCAGCGATGTGAGCCATATCAACCATGAGGTACGCGCCAACGGAGTCAGCGATCTCGCGGAAGCGCTTCCAGTCCCAGATACGGGAATAAGCAGTCCCGCCGGCGATGATGAGCTTCGGCTTGTGCTCTTCCGCCTTGCGGGCGACCTCGTCCATGTCGAGCAGGTTGTCGCCTTCGCGGACGCCGTAGGAGACGACGTTGAACCACTTGCCGGACATGTTGACCGGCGAGCCATGCGTCAGGTGACCGCCCGAGTTGAGGTCGAGGCCCATGAAGGTGTCGCCCGGCTGCAGCAACGCGAGGAACACGGCCTGGTTCATCTGCGAACCCGAGTTCGGTTGAACGTTGGCGAAGTTGACGCCGAAGAGCTTCTTGGCGCGTTCGATCGCCAGTTCTTCGGCGATGTCGACGAACTGGCAGCCGCCGTAATAGCGCTTGCCCGGATATCCCTCGGCATACTTGTTCGTCATGATGGAGCCCTGGGCTTCCAGCACCGCACGAGAAACGATGTTTTCCGAGGCGATGAGCTCGATCTCATGCCGCTGGCGGCCGAGCTCCTTTTCGATCGCGCCGAAGATGTCCGGATCGGTATCGGCAAGCGAACGATTGAAGAAGGTCTGGGTAGAAGCATTTGTCATGGGCGGGCTCCTCAACTGGAATGCGCGAAGGTATTAGCGTCCCGCCCTGTCAAGGGCAATACGAAGAACGACATTTGCTAGGCAATCTACGCGCAACAAATACCGCGCCTAGCTCACCTCTACCTCACTGTGCTGATCACAGGAATCCGGCAGAGGGACGGAAACACAAAAAACCGCGCCTCCCAGCGCGGTTTCCCAATTCAAATGCATGACGCTACTGAACCGGCTGCTCGGTGCCCGCCGTCGTGTCGAGCGCGAGTTCGGCATTGCCATCGAGCTGGTAGATATCGTCGCGGAACTGCACGACGCCATCGGGCATGCCCCAGGCTGAGATGTAAACGAAGTAAACCGGCACTTCTTCAGCGAGTTTGATCGGCGTGTTGACGCGGGTCGTGATGACCTGCTCCATCTGCTGACGCGACCACGGCGAGGTCTCGCGAAGCAACCACGTCGTCAGGTCGCGAACATTCTGAACGCGGACACAGCCGGATGACTCAAAGCGCATGAGCTTGTTGAAAAGGCCCTGCTGCGGCGTGTCATGCATGTACTCGCCGTTCTTGTTGTAGAAATTGATCTTCGTGGAGGCCATCGCGTTGGTCTTGCCTGGGTCCTGACGGAACATCAGGTTTGGCGCCTTCTCGGCATTCCAGTCGACCGTTTCCGGCGCCACCTCATTGCCCTTGCCGTCAATCAGGCGAATGGCATTCTTCTCGAGGTAGGTCGGATCCTTGCGCATCAGCGGCACGATATCCTTTTCGACGATCGACCGCGGTGCCGTCCAGTACGGATTGAGGATGACCTCGTAGATCTTCGAGTTGACGAGATGCGTGGGACGGCTGATGCGGCCGACGACGGCTGCATGGCGCGTGGCAACGCTGCCGTCTTCAACTGCCTCGACATAAGCCGCCGGAATGTTGACCATCACATGGCGGCGTCCCAGTTCTTCCGGGAACGTCTGAATGCGGATGAGGTTTGTGTTCAGTTGCTGCAGGCGAACGTCAGCCGGAATGTTCATGGCCTTCAAGGTGAACTCGCCGATGACACCGTCAGCCGGAAGCCCGTGGCGCGCCTGGAAGCGCTTGACGGCGCCGTCGACATAGGAGTCGAATGCGCTGGAAATGCCCGCTTCGCGTGGCAGGTCGCCGGTGATAATCAGGCGCTGACGAAGGCTCTGGACGGCCGGATCATTCACACCGATCTGCAGACGCTGCTGGCTTGGGCTCACTTCCGGCCAGCCGCCCGCGGAAGCGATCTGCTGATACTGGGCGATCGCCTGCTGGATGCTCGGCACCGACTGCGGCCCGAGAATCGGCGTGTTCGAAACGACGGCTGTCGCCGTGCGGGATGCGGCCTTCGCATCGAACTGGTCGTCCCAATCGCCCCGCTGCGGAGCATTGATGAGCGAATCGATGGCCGATTGCGCGAATGCGGGGGCTGCCAGAGCGCCCGCGCCGACCATTGCCGCAGACGTCAGAAACGCGCGACGAGAGAAAGCTTCAGTTCCGATTTTCTTCGACATTCATCCCAACCACTAAATTGCCCTTGAGAGACCGGCGGCCTTCGCTATCCCTGCGAGAACGCAAATCTCTATCAACCCGTCGCCACGGCGCATCGCACAATCTCTCTGCCGGCGATCACATGATTGCAAGCAGGGAGCGCGAGGTTATCGGACCTCAATTGGGGAAGCGCCATTTGCCGTGTATTTCCGCTGACATGCTAATATGGCCAATTCGTGTCGCCCTGCACCACGCTCAACCGTCGGTGGCGGGCGATGCGCGAAAAACCATACCGATCCACAGAATGTGGCGGTTAATAGCGGCTAAAAAACGGCTTGAATACAGGCGATTATGCTTGCCTGCCATGCGTTGCAAAGATGTCACGAAATCGCCGACGCGGTCCGGATTACTCGCGCCAGTGGTCGGCCACCCACGGGGTTGGGCGGATATAATGGCGCAGATAACGAAACAGCGACTTGTTCCTCCGCCGCTCCGGATCGAACATATGCGAGATGTGATCAAGCGGCGGCGCGGCACGCCCCTTCAGACCGAAGCGCCCTTCGACCGCGAACTGCGGATGAAAATCGCGTGGAAAGAGGATCACCCGGGCGTTCGCGGGAAGGCGCGGTGTCAGGAAATAATTCAAAGGGAAAGGCCAGCGACAATCCTGCCTGAAGTGCAGGACCCAGCGGCGGGGAAAGAACGTCGCGCCACCGGGCGCATTTCGTGTCACGAAGCGCTGTTCGAATTCGTACTTGTCAGCCACGCCCTGCGGATCGGCGCGGAACGTCTCCTGCAACGGAACAAGCTTGCCGACCGGGAAGCGGAAGAGAGAGGTCTGCCCGAGGCGTTCGAACGGCGTCGTCTGGTTGCGCGACAGGATGACGTCATCCGGTTCGCCAACCTCGAAGAACGAGTCGAGAGAGCCGACAATCACCAGATCGAGGTCCAGGAACAGGACCGGGCCGCTCAAATTTCCAAGCTTCGGACCCCAAAGCCGCCCCTTGGGCCAGATGCCCTTCGTCCTCACCGGCATGTTCTCGACATCCAGCGGCGGCAGGTCTTCGCATAGGATTTCTGGATTCAAGCCGGCGCGGTCGTCGGTAAAGCAAGTGAAAGTGAAGGGCGGCGTAATGTTGCGCTTCACCATGGCGTAGAGGCGGTTGATGAAGGGGGCGCCGTACTTGGTTCCCCAGCTTATGCAGATGACCTGCTTCACCCCACCACTTGCAGCCAATACAGCTGACGTCATGACCTGCAACTCCTGGCTCACGCGAAAAACCCTAGACTCGTGCGGACGTCATTATCAAGTCGGCGACCAAATATGTAGCCCCCGCAACGAGGCGCAGCAAACGGCGAAAAGAGCGCCACGGAATACCGTTGCGCCCTTTCGTGCCTTGGAGGTCCATTAAGCCAGCAGGGAAGTTGGCTTAAAAGGTTACAGGCGATAGAGGATCTGGTCGTTCCAGAAGCGGTCCAGACGGGTGAGCAGCTTGTTCATCTGCGTGAATTCGTCGGTGCCGATGCCGCCGACCTTGTCGATCGAGCCGATATGGCGTTCATAGAGCTTGGCGACGGTTTCGGCGATGTCCTGGCCCGTTTCCGTCAGGCTGATGCGGACCGAGCGACGGTCGATGCGCGAGCGCTGATGGTTGATAAAGCCGAGGTCGACCAGCTTCTTGACGTTGTAGGAGACGTTGGAGCCGAGATAGTAACCGCGAGAGCGAAGTTCGCCGGCGGTCAGCTCGGAGTTGCCGATATTGAAGAGAAGAAGCGCCTGGACGGCGTTGACGTCGCTGCGACCCTGACGGTCGAACTCATCCTTGATGACGTCGAGCAGACGGCGGTGAAGACGTTCAACAAGATGAAGGGATTCCATGTAAAGATCACGGATGCCCTGTTCCTGCTGGTCACGGAAGTTCGATACCGCCTGCGGCTTGATTTTCGTGTTCATGATGACTGCCTCACTGTTTGTTTGGCGGTGTTGGTTTTCTTCCCGCCTTGAGACAGACCCTATCGAATACAAATAAAATTCTACTTAAACCGCAGGCTTAACAGTGCCTTACCGGAAACCCACGTTGTATCAGGGTAAATCAACGCTTACCTGCTGGCGCCGCTTGCGCTTCTCGTACCAGAGCGCGGCGCGGAATCCCAGGTAGACCAGGGCTACCGCAAAATGCAGCAGAACGATCAGCCGATTGCCCCCGAAAATCTCCGGCATGAAGCCGTACATGATGATCTGTCCGCCTGCCGCGAGCACCCAGATAACCGGTCCCCAGGACACGGCAAGCCACAGCCCGAGAGACGCGACAGGGAAGAGAACGGCAAGGCAGGTGCTTGCGACCTTCCAGGGAAGGCTGAGCAGATCGAAGCGCCCTGCCCCCACAAGCGAATAGCCGACAAGCATCGCCCAATACTGCAATCCGAACCAGAAGCAGGAAATGGCGACAAGCCGCAGGAACAGGATGAAGAGAACGCTGGTCAGCGTCCGTTTCGGTATCGTCGGAGAATCAGCGTCCATGTCTCAAACAATAGGGTTGTGGTTGCGACTTCGCCAGCGCCTCATCGATTGCGGCCAATCGTCCGGTTTGGATTTCGGCGACGCCATGATAATGAGCGGTTCGACAATTGGAATGGCAAAAGCTGGAACGACCATGCAGGACAAGACCCACCTCGTCGATGAAATCACCGGCCATCGGCGCATGCGCCGCAACCGCAAGGCGGATTGGACGCGCCGCCTCGTGCGGGAAAACCGCCTGACGGTCGACGATCTCATCTGGCCGGTTTTCGTCGTGCCGGGCACCGGCATCGTCGAGCCGATACCGGCGATGCCCGGCGTCAACCGCATGAGTGTTGACAAGCTCGTCGAAGCCACGAAAGAAGCGGCTGACCTCGGCATCCCGGCGATCGCGACCTTCCCCAATATCGAGATGGAACTGCGCGACGAAACCGGCTCGAACAGTCTCGAAGCCAACAACCTGATCAACCAGGCAACGACCGCGATCAAGAAAGCGGTGCCCGGCATCGGCGTCATCACCGATGTGGCGCTCGATCCTTTCACGAGCCATGGCCATGACGGGATCCTGCGACAGGGCGAGATCGTCAACGACGAGACGGTCGATCAGGTCGCGCGCGCAGCTGTGATGCAGGCCGATGCCGGATCGGACATCATTTCCCCCTCGGAGATGATGGACGGCAGAATCGGAGCCATCCGCCGCGCGCTCGATGCCGCAGGGCATCAGAACGTCGGCATCATGAGCTATGCCACGAAATTCGCCTCAGCTTTCTACGGCCCCTACCGCGAGGCGATCTCGACCGGTGGACTGCTCAAGGGCGACAAGAAGACCTACTACATCGATCCGGCAAACGGCACCGAAGCGATCCGCGACGCCGCGCTTGACGTGGAGGAAGGTGCCGACATGCTGATGGTCAAGCCAGGACTTCCCTATCTCGACATCTGCTGGCGCATGAAGGAGGCCTTCGGTCTGCCGACCTTCGCCTATCAGGTTTCCGGTGAGTACACACAGATCAAGGCTGCCGCGATGAATGGCTGGATCGACGGCGAGCGCGCGATGCTGGAGACCCTGCTGTCATTCAAGCGTGCGGGCTGCGATGGCATCCTCACCTATTTTGCGGTCGAGGTGGCCAGGATCCTCACCAAGCGCTGATTGCGCCCAATATTGCATTTCCAGGAAGCGATACCATATCAGCGGCATCGTTTTCTCGAAAGGAGACCGCAACGATGACGCTCACTCCCAACCCGCTTTATGCTGCACCGGACGACTGGCGCGCCTATAGCGGCACGCTGAGCCGTCGTGTCTTCGCATTCATCCTCGACTACGTGATCGTCCTGCTGCTCTGCATCCCGGCAGCGGTCGTGCTTTTCTTCTTGTCGATCGTCACACTGGGGCTGGGATTCTTTCTTTATCCGGCGCTGTTCCTGATCGTCGCGGGCCTCTATTTCGGTTTTACGGTGGGCGGCCCCAATCAAGCCTCTCTGGGCATGCGCGCAATGGGGATTGCGATCGTGCGTGTCGATGGGCAGCGGATGGACTTTCTGACCGCCATCGTTCACCTGGCGCTTTTCTGGATCCTGAACTCCGTTCTGACGCCGCTGATCTTGCTGGTCGGCCTATTCACCGAGCGCAGCCGGTTGATCCACGATTTTCTGGTGGGCACCGTCACGGTACGCACCGCCTGATCAGGCCCGCTACAAGCTAAAATAAACGCTGCTCCTGGCCTTTGCCGGGAGCCTTTCGGCGCCATATCCAAAAGTATAACGCGCGACAAGGGGCAGGAGACCGGTTGACGTTTTCTATTCTTAAGTCATCCTGTCAGACAAGCAACGAACCGAAGGAAATCTCCGCAACAGATGAATACGCAGACGACGCCATCACCGCAGTTTTATCTGACTGCTCCGGCTGCGTGCCCCTATCTGGCCCACGAGATGGAACGCAAGGTCTTTACACATCTCGTCGGCCCCCGCGCAGCGGAGATGAACGATATCCTGACACAAGGCGGCTTTCGCCGGTCGCAGAACATTGCCTATCGACCGGCCTGCGAGGCCTGCCGTGCCTGCATTTCCGTCCGTATCCTCGCGCAGGAGTTCCTGCCGACGAAATCAATGAAGCGGGTGTTGGCGACGAATGCCGATATCATCTCCACCGAATTCCCCGCTCAGCCCTCCAGCGAGCAATACTCGCTATTCCGACGCTATCTCGACTTTCGCCACCAACAGGGCGGAATGTCCGACATGACCGTGCTCGACTACGCCATCATGGTCGAGGATACACATGTGAACACCAAGATCATCGAGTATCGGCTTCGAAAGGAAGGCGCTGGCCTCGAAGAGCGCCCGACGGGTGAGCTGCTGGCCGCCGCTCTCACAGATACGATGAGCGATGGCCTGTCCATGGTCTATTCCTACTTCAATCCTGACATGGATCGACGCTCCCTTGGTACGTTTATGATTCTTGATCACATCAAGCGCACAAAGGCTTTGGGTCTTCCGCATGTCTACCTGGGCTACTGGGTTCAAGGGTCGCGGAAAATGGACTACAAGACTCGCTTCCAGCCACAGGAGCACCTGACTTCGCGCGGCTGGGAACGTTTCGATCCCTCCACAATGCCCGAAAGCACACGCTACTAAATGCCCCTCCCTGCCCTCTCCGATCATCGGAAGGGTCTGCTGCTGACGGCGATCGGCGGTCTGGCCCTTTCCATGGATATTCCGCTGGTACGCCTTGCACACGGAGACATGTGGTCGATCCTCGGCATGCGCAGCCTCACGACGGTTGCCGTCGCGGTGCTGGTGATCTGCCTTACCAGCTACGTCAAAGGCACGTGGCCGGTGCTCGTGCCCGGCAGGCACAGCCTTGCGGCGGGACTGCTCTATGGCTGTTCGACGCTGACCTTCCTGCTTGCCGTCTTCAATACGGCAACAGCCAATGTGGTCTTCATCGTCGCGTTCAATCCGATGTTCGGAGCGCTTCTATCATGGGTGTTCCTCAAGGAACGCCCTTCGGTATCCACGCTCGTCACCATGGCGGTGATGGTGTTCGGTGTTGGCTTGATCGTGCATGATGGATTGGCCGGCGGCCATGTCTTTGGTGATGCCATGGCGCTGCTCAGCGCCTTTATCCTTGCATCGGCAATTACGGTCGGCCGGGCATCACGCCGGGACATGGGCTTCGTGCCCCTGCTTGCCGCCGCCCTGCCCGCCATCCTCGGCTTTGCCAAGGCATTGCCGAGCGGGCTCGCCATAGAACATCCGGCCTGGATCATCCTCAATGGCGCACTTCTGATGCCGGTTGCCTTTTGGTGCCTCGCCACGGGACCACGCTATCTATCAGCGCCCGAAGTCGGCATGTTCTATCTGCTCGAAACCATTCTGGCTCCGATCTGGATCTGGCTGGTCTTCGCGGAAACGCCCCCGACGATGACGCTCATCGGCGGCGCGATCCTGGTCTTTGCGATTATGGCGCACTCGCTTTGGATGGTTCGGAGGCGGCTTGCGCGACAATCTCTGGCGCATTGACCACCTGCATCGCCTCGAGCTCGCGTTCAAGCCCTTGCATCACATGAACCCAGCCCTGTCGCGTCTGCTCCTCGAACTGCCCCCATTCGGCGCACATTTCGTGTGAGAGTGTCAACCGCGTGCCTTCGGCCAGTGGTTCGATGTCGATCTGGATTCGATCTGCGTTGTGGTCATGCTCCGCTGCCGAGAAGCAGAAGACCATTCGCCGCGGCCGGCGCAATTCCAGAAACACGCCGTAATGGACCGCGTCACCTGTCGGACGCCGGTCGATGACGAGAAAATGGCCGCCCACCTTCGGATCGATATCGGCGCGGATAACGCGGCCTTCGTCGCTCGCGAAGAGGAATCGTTTTGCGATTTGCGGGTTCAGCCATGCGTCATAGACAGCGCAGGGCGAGGCATTGAAACTATGCGCAACGTTCAAGGTGATGGTATTGCAAGCACTCATCAACATTCCTCCGTGATCGGACATGACGTTTTCCCTGAAGCGCCACATTCGATCATTCCGTCCGCCTGCGGAATGATGTCTGTCCATGTTGTGATTACAGGACAGAGGTAGAGGAGTTGCCTCGCTCGCCAAGAGCGAGGCCAATATTTTTTGTCTTAGCCGGCAAACTTGCCGCTGCGCGGGAAGCCCTTCGGAACGGTGCGGCCGGCTGTCGCGCGATCAGCGAGCCATTCGGCAAGCTCGTCCTTGTTCTTGGTGAAGGTGCGGCCGGCGCTGTCTTCCCAGACGAGCCCGTCAGCGATCGCGAAGCAGCGCACGTCCGAGATGCCGCCATCCTTGTAGCGCTGCAGGCGAACGCCCTTGCCGCGACCCATTTCCGGCACCTGCGCCAGTGGGAAGGCGAGCAGCTTGCGGTTCTCGCCGACGACGGCGACATGGTCGCCGCTGACGGGAACGATCAGCTTCGTCTCATCAGGCATGGAGACGTTCATGATCTGCTTGCCCTTGCGGGTATTGGCCACCATGTCGGCTTCGGCAACGACGAAGCCGTTGCCGGCCGTCGAGACGATCATCTGCTTGCGGGCCGGATCGTGCACAAAGGCGGTCAGGACGTCCTGATCGTTTTCCATGTCGATCATGATGCGCAGTGGTTCGCCGTGGCCTCGACCGCCAGGCAGCTTGTCGCCGCCGAGGGTGAAGGCCTTGCCACCTGTCGTGATGATGAGGATCTTGTCGGTCGTCTGCGCCGGGAAGGCAACCTTCAGCGCGTCGCCTTCCTTGAAGGTCAAGGTCGCGGTGTCGGAGATGTGCCCCTTCAGTGCGCGGATCCAACCCTTTTCGGAGACGACGACGGTGATCGGTTCTTTCTCGATCATCGCCTGCTGGATGGCCTGCTCGTCGGCCTCGGGCGCCTCGGCGAACTGGGTGCGGCGGCGGCCGAGCTCGGTTGCTTTCGCGAACTTCTTCTTCACCTCGCCGATTTCCCAGGCGACCGTCTGCCACTGCTTTTCGTCCGATGCCAGCAGGGCCTCGATCTCGCCCTTCTCCTTGGTGAGTTCGTCGAACTCCGTGCGGATCTCGAACTCCTCGAGCTTGCGCAACGAGCGCAATCGCATGTTCAGGATCGCTTCGACCTGATTGTCGGTGAGCGACCAGCGCGCGATCATCACCGGTTTCGGCTCGTCCTCTTCGCGGATGATGCGGATGACTTCATCGATATTTAGGTAAGCGATCAGCAAGCCGCCGAGGATTTCTAGGCGCCGGTCAATGGCGGCCAGACGGAAGCGCGAGCGGCGCTGCAGCACGTCGCGCCGATGGTCGAGCCATTCCTTCAGCACCTCATTCAGAGCCATGACGCGCGGGATGCGCCCCATCGAAAGAACGTTCATGTTCAGCGGGAAGCGGCTTTCCAGCTCCGTTAGCTTGAACATGGATTCCATAAGGATCGTCGGGTCGACTGTGCGGTTCTTCGGCACCAGCACGACACGAACGTCTTCAGCGGATTCGTCCCGGATGTCCTCGAGCAAGGGCAGCTTGCGCGCCAGCAGCAGTTCGGCGATCTTTTCGATCAGGCGGGACTTTTGCACTTGAAACGGGATTTCGGTGACGATGATCTGGTAGCCGCCGCGGCCGAGATCCTCGATCTCCCACTTGGCGCGTGTGCGGAAACCGCCACGGCCGGTCTTGTAGGCCTCGATGATGCTTTCACGGCCGTCGATGATAATGCCGCCAGTCGGGAAGTCCGGACCGGGAATGAACTCGACCAGTTTCTCCACCGTAGCGTCGGGGTGCTTGATGAGGTGAAGCGCGGCATCACATAGCTCGTGGACATTGTGCGAGGGAATCGACGTTGCCATGCCGACCGCAATACCGGACGAACCGTTCGCAAGCAGGTTCGGGAAGGCGCCCGGCAGAACGACCGGCTCCTCGTCTTCCTCGTTGTAGGTTAGCCGGAAATCGACCGCATCCTGTTCGATGCCATCGAGCAGCAGACCCGCGACCTCGGTCATGCGCGCTTCGGTATATCGATAGGCGGCAGCACTGTCGCCGTCGATGTTGCCGAAGTTGCCCTGCCCGTCGACGACGGGATAGCGCTGCGAGAAATCCTGCGCGAGGCGCACCAGCGCATCGTAAACCGACTGGTCGCCATGCGGATGGAACTTACCGATGACGTCGCCGACGATACGGGCGCACTTCTTGAAGGCGGAATTGGGCCGAATGCCCATTTCGCTCATGGCGTGAATGATACGGCGGTGCACCGGCTTCAAGCCATCACGCACGTCCGGGAGCGCGCGGTGCATGATGGTCGATAGCGCATAGGCAAGGTATCGCTCTTCGAGCGCCGCCTTCAGATCGACCGGAAGGATACTATCGTCGTCTCCGCCAGAGGGCGGCAAAATCTCTTGTCCCATATGTCCTGACTAGCCGAGATGACCCTTTTGAGCAAGGAATCCGGGCATTCCGGCTGTGGATGAAGTCTTCGAAGGACAGGAAAACAATGCGCCGCGACACTTTGCCTGAATTTGGTCGTTGTTTCGTTTTCCCTTCAACACAAATTTAGAAATCCGCAAATATAAACCGCGATTGAACCACAGTAGATCGGCCACGAATTGAGCCGTCGCTACGAACCGCCACTAGGGGACCCCAGATGACTTTTTACCGGACGACACGGCTGATGCTTTCGGGCGTTGCCTTTCTTTCTCTCGCCGGCTCCGCCTTCGCTCTCGATGGCCAGGATCTGCTGAAGAAGATCAACGCGGCCTATAGCCAGCAGGGCGGCACGATCGTTGCCGATAGTGTCAATGTCGACGGCACGACAGTGACGCTGAAGAAGGCGAGCTTCAAGGCAAACAGCGGCGAAGCGGTGTCGATCGGCGACATCACCATGACGGGCGTCGAGGCAGACGACGACGGCGGCTATTATGTCGAGGAAGCGTCCTTCCCGAACATCAGCGCCACGAGCGAAGGCGCCACCTTCACGGCATCCGATCTGACGCTTAACGGCATTTCGATCCCTGCCGATCCGAAGGGCGAAGGGCTCGACGCCATGCTGCTCTACGAGAACGCCCACAGCGGCCCGGTGAAGGTCGTCCAGAACGGCGCCGAGCTGTTCTCGATCACCGAAAGCGACGTCAACCTGACGCTTCGCGAAGACGAGTCCGGCTTCGATTTCGATGGTGCCTTCAAGGGCCTGAAGGCCGATCTCAGCAAGGCAAGCGACGCTCAGAGCAAGGAAGCGATCGACAAGCTGGCGCTGCAGCACATCCAAGGCGACATCACCATGAAGGGCGCTTGGGAACTGACACCCGGCACGATCGACGTTTCCGAATTCGCGTTCGACTTCAACAACATCGGCAAGCTGAACCTCGCCTTCAAAATCTCCGGCTACACCATGCCCTTCATAAAGTCGCTGCAGGAAGCCGCCAAGCAGGCCGAAGCGAACCAGAACAAGGAAGAAGCGCAGCAGGCTCTCGGCCTCTCGATGCTCGGACTGATGCAGCAGCTGTCGTTTGAAAGCGCCCAGATCCGCTTCGACGACGCCTCCATTACCAAGCGCGCGCTCGATTACGCCGGCAGCCAGCAGAACATCTCCGGCCAGCAGATGGCGGATTCGCTGAAGGCGATGACGCCGATCATGCTGGCGCAGCTCAACATTCCGGAGCTACAGAACGCCGTGTCGGCGGCCGTCAACACCTTCCTCGACGACCCGAAGAACTTGACGCTTGCCGCTGCTCCAGCAAAGCCCGTACCGTTCCCGATGATCATGGGGGCCGCGATGGGCGCACCGAACACGCTGCCGCAGGTTCTCGGCGTGAAGGTTTCGGCCAACGATTGATGTGCCGAGCTTGAGTATTTGAAACCCGGCGCGCAATTGCCCGCCGGGCTTCTTGTATTTTGCGAGCCGACCGTCACGCGCCTGGATGCGAGGCGATCTACGCTGCGATCTGATCGGCCCTAGAAACAAAAAAGCCGGCGAAATCGGTCGCCGGCTTTTTGTGTTCAAACAGATCTGCTCAGTCCTTCTTGACCGGCGGAATCGGGCGGATCGCCAGTTCGCGCAGCTGCGTCGGCGTCGCCGGAGTCGGAGCGCCCATGAGCAGATCCTGCGCCTGCTGGTTCATCGGGAACAGCGAGATTTCGCGCAGGTTCTTGGCGCCAACGAGCAGCATGACGATACGATCGATGCCGAAGGCCATGCCGCCATGCGGTGGGGCGCCGTACTGGAAGGCACGGTAGAGGCCACCGAACTGCTCCTCGACTTCCGCCTGCGACTTACCGGTCAATTCAAAGGCCTTGACCATGACTTCCGGCAGCTGGTTACGGATCGATCCCGAAGCGATCTCGAAGCCGTTGCAGACCATGTCGTATTGGAAAGCCTTGATCGACAACGGATCGGCACCGCTGAGTGCTTCCATGCCGCCCTGCGGCATCGAGAACGGATTGTGGGCGAAGTCGATCTTCTTTTCCTCTTCCAACCATTCGTAGAACGGGAAATCGACGATCCAGCAGCATTCGAAGCGATCGCGATCGACGAGGTTCAGTTCCTCACCAGCCCTGGTGCGGGCTTCCCCGGCGAACTTGTAGAACTTCGCGGGGTCGCCAGCGACGAAGAAGCAGGCGTCACCGTCATCAAGGCCGAGTTGGGTGCGGATCGCGTCGGTGCGATCCTCACCGATGTTCTTGGCGAGCGGACCGGCGCCTTCGAGCTTCTCCCCTTCCTTGCGCCAGAAGATGTAGCCGAGGCCCGGCTGACCCTGGCTCTGCGCCCAGGCGTTCATGCGGTCGCAGAAGGCGCGGGAGCCGCCGGTCTTGGCCGGAATAGCCCAGACCTCGACCTTCGGGTTCGAGGCAATCATGTTGGCGAAGACCTTGAAGCCGGAGCCATCAAAGTGCTCGGTGACGGCCTGCATCTCGATCGGGTTGCGGAGATCCGGCTTGTCGGAGCCGTACTTGCGCATCGCGGTCTCATAAGGAATGCGCGGGAACGTTTCCGTCACCGGCTTGCCGTCTGCGAACTCGACGAAGATGTCGCGAATGACCGGCTCCATCGTGTTCCAGACATCTTCCTGCTCGACGAAGCTCATTTCGAGGTCGAGCTGGTAGAATTCGCCCGGCAGGCGGTCGGCGCGCGGGTCTTCGTCGCGGAAGCACGGCGCGATCTGGAAGTAGCGGTCGAAACCGGCGACCATCAGCAGTTGCTTGTACTGCTGCGGCGCCTGCGGCAGCGCGTAGAACGTGCCGGGATGAATCCGGCTCGGCACGAGGAAGTCGCGTGCGCCTTCCGGCGAAGAGGCCGTCAGGATGGGTGTCGTGTATTCGGTGAAGCCGATATTGCCCATCTCGCGGCGCATGGCTGAAATGACCTGCGTGCGCTTGACAATGTTCTTGTGCAGCGTCTCGCGGCGCAGATCGAGGAAGCGGTACTTCAGGCGCACGTCTTCCGGATAGTCAGGTTCGCCGAAGACCGGCAGCGGCAATTCCTTGGCAGCGGAGAGCACTTCGATCTCCTGCGCGTAAAGTTCGATCTCGCCGGTCGCCATGTTCTTGTTGACGGTGTCTTCTGTACGAGCCTTGACGAGGCCGTCGATGCGGATGACCCACTCGCCGCGAACCAGTTCAGCCTGCTTGAAGGCGGGCGAATCCGGATCGGCGACGACCTGGGTGATGCCGTAGTGGTCGCGCAGGTCAATAAAGAGAACGCCGCCATGGTCACGAACACGGTGGACCCAGCCGGAAATCCGGACATTGGCGCCGACATCCGACTTGCGGAGGGCTGCACATGTGTGGCTGCGGTAACGATGCATCATCTCAATTCCCAGTATTTGGCTTAAAGACGGCGGCAAGGGGCTCCAATGGCTCTCCCGCGCCGACAAGAAAATCGGGCGGAAAAGCGCATGGACGGTCTGATTTGTCAAGGGTTGGAGCACCAAGCCTGCGCTTTGAGAGCGGTTTATGGCAGCGGTGCAACCGCGGGATCGCAAACGGCCATGCGGCAGTTTGGCAATCCCGCGCCATATTGCTGAAGCTCCCGGTCAACTTTAAAGAGGAACGATATCGTTCTCGCGGAGCCTCGACATGCCCCTCCTCACTCGCCGCAATCTCCTGAAAGCCTCTAGCGTCGCAGGAGCCTACGGCGTGGGTGTTGGCATAGCGGGAAAATTCGGGCTGGCGGAAGCAGCGCCAGAGCCGCAGATCCTGAAAGCGGTGAAGACGACGGCCAGTATTACCGATGCCGGTGTCACGAACGACATCATGACCTGGGGTGACGGCGGCATGCCACCAGTGCTGCGGATGACGAAGGGCAAGCCCTACGCGGCTCGGCTGACGAACGCGCTCGACGAGCCGACGACGATCCACTGGCACGGTTTGAGAATCGCCAACAAGATGGACGGCGTGCCGTTCATGACGCAGCCCTACGTCTATACCGGCGACAGTTTCGACTACGCCTTCACGCCGCCGGACGCCGGCACCTTCTGGTATCACCCGCATTGCAACACGCTGACGCAGATGGGCCACGGCATGACGGGTGTCCTCGTGGTCGAGGATCCGGCTGACCCGACATTCGATGCCGAAGTGGTGCTCAATCTGCGCGACTGGCGCCTCGGCGGCGACGGCCAATTCATTGCGGCCTTCCGCCCGCGCGACGCGGCAAAGACCGGCACCTACGGAACGGTCAGGACGGCCAACTGGCACCAGGAGCCGCAATATGATGCGCCGGCCGGCGGTCTCATCCGGCTACGGATTGCCGTGACCGACGTCACCCGCATCTTCTCGCTGAAGATGGAAGGTGCCGAGGCGACCGTGATTGCGATCGACGGCAATCCCGTACCGAAACGCTTTCCGCTCGATCTGCTGCTGATCGGCCCCGGCCAGCGCCTCGATCTCGCCGTGCGGATGCCGGACAGCGAGGGCGCCATTGCGACACTCGAAGACATCAGGGGCACGACGCCGAAGACGATCGCCAAGCTTAGGGCTGTCGCAACATCGTTGAAGCGCCATGTCGGCGATCTTGCCACGCTCGGCGAAAACCCCGTCGCTAAGGCCGATCTGTCCTCGGCACAAAAGATTCCGCTCATTCTCAGCGCCACGGCCGAAAGCGCGCCTGCCGACAGCATCTGCGGCACGCTGGGCTACAGCTTCTGGGCCATCAACAAGGTGCCGTGGCCAGGCGACACACCTGACCCGACGGCGCCACTGGCGGAACTGAAGCTCGGCAAGAGCTACATCCTGCAGCTCGAGAACCTGACGCCACATACCCATCCCATCCACCTGCACGGCATGAGCTTTACCGTGCTGTCGTCATCGACGCGCAATGTCATGCCACTCATCAGCGACACCTATCTCGTCCAACCGGACGAAAAGGTGCAGCTCGCCTTCGTTGCCGACAGTCCGGGCGATTGGCTGCTGCACTGCCACATCATCGAGCATCAAAAGACCGGCATGACCAGTTATGTTAGAGTTGTTTGACAGGTCTTTGCGGGTTCTAGTTGACATATCCGGCCGAAAGGAGAAGGAAGGTTCAACTATGTCTATCCTGCGAATGAATTGAGATGATCGAAACAACCGCCGATTTGGAGGCGGCCTGCAAAGAGCTGGCCAAGTCAGAATTCATTACCATCGACACCGAGTTTCTCCGAGAGACCACGTTCTGGCCGGAACTCTGCTTAATCCAGATGGCAAGCCCGACGACGGAAGTGCTGGTCGATCCGTTGGCGAAGGGTCTCGACCTCACGCCGTTCTTCGAGTTGATGGCCAATCCTGCCGTGCTGAAGGTCTTCCATGCCGCGCGCCAGGATATCGAGATCATCTACAACCGCGGCGGTCTCATCCCGCATCCGATCTTCGACACGCAGGTTGCTGCGATGGTTTGCGGTTTCGGAGACTCCGTCTCCTATGACCAGCTCGTCAGCCGCACCAAGGGCGTTCAGATCGACAAATCCTCGCGCTTCACCGACTGGAGCCGCCGGCCGCTTTCGGAAAAGCAGTTGGACTACGCTCTTGCCGACGTGACGCATCTGCGCGACGTCTACCTCTATCTCAAAGCCGAGCTGGAACGGGAAGGTCGCTCGTCCTGGCTTCGGGAGGAGATGGATATCCTCGAGGCCCGCGAGACCTACGACATGCATCCGGACGATGCCTGGCAGCGGCTGAAAATGCGCCTGCGCAAGCCGCAGGAGCTTGCCATCCTGAAGTATGTCGCTGCCTGGCGCGAGCGCGAGGCCCGCTCGCGCAACGTCCCTCGGTCGCGGGTGCTGAAGGACGACGCGATCTACGAAATCGCCCAGCAGCAGCCGAAGGACGCTGAGGCGCTCGGTCGCCTGCGCACGATCCCGAAGGGTTGGGAGCGATCCGCCACCGGTGGCGCGGTCGTCGAAGCCGTCAATGCAGCGCTTGCATTGCCGAAGGCCGAGATGCCGCATGCACCACGACAGACGCAGCCGCCCGAAGGCGCAGCAGCCGCCGCCGAACTGCTGAAGGTCCTGTTGAAGCTGATCTCGGAAAAACACGGCGTCGCACCGAAGGTGATCGCCAACAGCGAGGATCTCGACAAGATCGCGGCGGAAGGCGAGAACGCCGAGGTCGCGGCGCTCCATGGCTGGCGGCGGGAGCTTTTCGGCGAGCCGGCGCTGCAGCTCATCCACGGCCAGGTCGCTCTTCGCTTCGTCGGCAAGAGGGTGGAGGCGGTGGCGCTCTAGGCGCCATCAAGCGGACTTTTTTGCGCTCATAGTCATTTCCAGATCGATTCGATCAAGGAAACCAACCGAGCGTGCCTTTCGGAAACACCCGACGTTTCCTATATGCCCTAGGTATCCGCGACGACGCGGCACCGCGAAAAGGACTACATGAGGGAAATATCTCCAGTCCAGAACTGGCTGTTGATTGCGCTTGTCATAGCCGCGAGTGGCGTTCTCTATGACATGCGGTTCTATGGAGGGCATCCCGTCGTCGGAGCAACCTTTGCGCTGTTCATCGGCATGCCGATCATTGCCTTCGAACGAAAGGTGATCCTGCGCGGCCTTTACCGGCGCATGCAGGCATTGCCGACGGTGACGTTCTTTCTCGCCGAGATCTTCGTCTACGAAATTCTGATGAGCGTCGGATTTGCGATTGCTGGCCTCGCCATGTGGTGGCTCGGCGCTATTCATCCTGCATCATGGGTGGAGGCTGTCGTTCTGCCTTTCGATGCCTTCCTCTATGCACTCGCCGTGTGCGCGCTCATTATCTTCGTGCTGCGCATCCGCGAATTGCTGGGCCGCGACATCTTCATGAGCATGCTGTTCAGCCGATACCGGAAGCCAATCAGCGAGGAACGCGTCTTCCTGTTCATCGACCTCGTGGATTCGACGGCCTTTGCCGAGAAGCATGGTGACCTTCGGGCACAGCAGATGCTGAGCTCGCTGTTTGCTGCCTTCGCCGAGCCGGTGCGGAAATACAAAGGCACTATCGATGACTATGTCGGAGACGCCGCGATCATCAGCTGGCCGTTGGAGCGCGGGATCAAATTCGCGCGATGCGTGAACTGCATCTTCGATATCATCAGCGAGATAGAGGCGGACGCCGAGAGCTGGTTGAAGACATATGGCCAGGTCCCCCGCCTGCGCGCCGCTTTGCACGGAGGCACCGTGATCACGGCCGAAATCGGCGTCGACCATCACAAGATCACCTATTTCGGTGACACGGTGAACACTGCGTCCCGGCTAGAATCGCTCTGCAAGACGTTGAACCGATCGGTTCTCATCTCATCCGACCTCGCGCAGCGGATCAAGATGCCGGAGGCGGTATCGGCGGAGGATCTTGGAAGCCACGCCGTCAAAGGCCGCGGCCAAACCCTCGGCGTCATCGCGCTCGCCAAGGCAGACAACCGCAAAGCGTCACCAAAGCTTCACGCAAGCGTCAACGCGCCGACATGAAAGCCTTGCTAATCGAGACCCGCATTCCAATCCTTGGGGGTTTCGATGAAAAATACTCTTCTTGCTTCCGTTTCATTTGTTCTTTTGATCGCCTGCCCGGCTGCAGCCGACCAGCAGGAATTTCCAGCCAAGCTCGCAGGCCAAGCCATTCTGCCGGCCAACACGCTCGTCGCGGCTCCGGACGATACGCCGGAATTCCTCAAGCATTCCGGCAAATTCACCACCGCTGAGCGCAAGCGCACCGAGGCGCTCGGCAGCGTTCCCGGCAAGGACGGGGTTCGCGTCACCGATCTGAAGCTTCCCTTCGACGGTCAGCCGATCCAGGGCTTCTCCGGCATCAAGACCATGCCTGACGGCACGTTCTGGACGCTCTCCGACAACGGCTTCGGCTCGAAGGCGAACTCCAGCGACGCGATGCTCTTCCTGCACCAGGTGAAGTTCGATTGGCAAACCGGCAAGGTTGAGGTCGTCAAGAACCTCTTCCTTTCCGACCCCGACAAGAAGGCACCTTTCCCGATCGTACTTGAAGGCGCCGAGAAGCGCTATCTCACTGGCGCGGATTTCGACATCGAAGCCGTGCAGCCTGTCGCAGACGGTTTCTGGATCGGCGAAGAATTCGGACCCTACCTCCTTAAGTTCGATACTGAAGGCCGCCTGACCGACGTCATCTCGACCACGGTCGACGGCAAGCCGGTCATGTCCCCCGATAATCCGGTTCTTTCCGTCCAGGCAAACCCGACCGCTAAGGCGCCGGTCTTCAACCTGAAGCGCTCGGGTGGCTTCGAAGGTGTTGCCATGTCGAAGGATCGCAGCAAGCTCTACGGCCTTCTCGAAGGCGCAATCTACCAGGACGACGGCAAGATGGAATCGGTTGACGGCCATACCGCCATCCGCGTCATCGAGTTTGACACCGCATCCAAGAACTGGACGGGCCGCACCTGGTTCTATCCGTTCGAGGAAAAGGGTGTTTCGATCGGCGACTTCAACATGCTCGACGACATCACCGCACTCGTCATCGAACGCGACAACGGCGCCGGCACGAAGGACAAGGCCTGCGCCGATCCCAAGCAGCCGAAGCCGGATTGCTTCGAGGCCCCGGCCGAACTCAAGCGCATCTACAAGATCGAGTTCAACGACGCCAACGTCGGCAAATCAGTTCGCAAGATCGGCTACATTGACCTGCTGAACATCCAGGATCCTGACAACAAGAAGAAGGCCGGCAGCAAGGATGGCAACTACGACATGCCGTTCGTAACAATCGAGAATGTCGACCGCGTCGATGCCACGCACATCGTCGTCGGCAACGACAACAACCTGCCCTTCTCGGCAGGTCGCGCTGTCGACAAGGCCGACAACAACGAATTCAGCTTACTTGAGGTCAGCGAACTCCTGAACGCGAAGTAATACCAACATGCATTGATCAAAACCGATGCGCCCACTCGCGCAGTCCAATGGACATTATCTTCCAGGGTTGCGCGACGAGTTTGTTCCAGGCGACACAGCAGTGAGCGACGATGTCCTCGTAGTCTGTGAAGATGCGGTTCGACAGCCAGTTGTCCCTCATAAATTGCCAGACGTTTTCGACAGGGTTCAATTCAGGCGAACGCGGCGGCAAGAACAGCAATGTGATGTTGTCAGGGACGCTGAGCTTCGGCGTGACGTGCCATCCGGCTTGATCGAGGATGAGGACCGCGTGAGCGCCGTCATCGACTGCCTGGCTGATTTCCAGCAGATGTTGATTCATGGCGTCGGTATCGCAATAGGGCAATACGAGGCCCGCGCCCTTACCTTTCTTGGGGCAGATGGCACCGAAGATGTACGCCCACATCGTCCGTTGATCCAGCGGCGCTGAAGGTCGGGTGCCACGGCGAGCCCATCGGCGGGTGATCTTGTTTTTCTGACCTATGCGCGCCTCGTCGGCCCACCAGAGTTCGATCTCGGTATTCTTCGGGAGGCTGCTTCTGATGGCTGCCAATGCGGCAGGGAACTCTTTTTAAAAGCGTCCACTTCGGGTTCATTCTGGGCGTAGTGGCGCGGCCGGGCAGACAGCTTGGCAAAGCCGAGAGCCTTCAATTCGCGACCAACCGTGGTCTCGTCCATCGAGATCCGGAATTCCTGGAAGATCCATTGGACCAGATCCTTGCGCCGCCACCGAACGACACCGTGGATAGCCGGGATCGGACCACGCTCTACAATCTTGGCCAAGGCCTGGCGCTGATCATCATTCAGCTTGGGCCGATTGCCGGGAGCCTTGCCGTTGAGGAGCCCGGCCGACCCGTGCTCATTGAAACGAACGACCCAGTCGCGAACAATCTGCAAGGTCACGCCCCCGATCCGGGCCGCATCTGTACGCGAGCCGCCGTCATAAATTTCCGCCAACGCCAGAAGCCGCCGCGCTTGAGCGGCATCCTTGGTCCCTTTCGCGAACTGCCGCAGAGCAGGACCATCAAAATCATCGCGCAATGCAATCGCCGAACCCATTGCAAACCTCCCGTTTGCCCCATGGATTCAGATTTTCACCGATTCGGGAATCCCAAGTGAGTCGCACTCTGCGCTCGCTGGTATAAGTCTGCACTTTTCAAAAGGAAGGCCCCGTTCGCACGAGCGGGGCTTTTTGCTGGATAAGCAAATGTCAGGAGCCGTTTCGTGGAGTGCGGTTCGACTGCCATCGGCCTCGATCACCCTCGCCCCTAGAGACCGTTTGAAAACGGGGTGGCGGTTTGAGGCGGTCCATATTCAAGCTTCTGATGTAAAAAAACAGCGAACTGGGATGGCTGTCGGTGTTGGGGCACCTCAACCGTCCTTTGTTAGACGAGGCGAACACCTTGTAGATTGACCGACACATTGGAGATTGGAAACATGGCGCTCAAACGGATGGACAACGTAGGAATCGTCGTCGAAGACCTCGGAGGGACGATTGATTTCTTTCGCGAACTCGGCCTCGAGCTCGAAGGGCGGGCCACGATCGAAGGAGAATGGGCCGGACGTGTCACTGGACTTTGCGATCAGCGTGTCGAGATTGCCATGATGCGCACACCGGACGGCCACAGCCGGCTCGAGCTCTCCCGCTTCCTCACGCCGCCTGTCGTCGCAGATCACCGGAACGCCCCGGTCAACGCCCTAGGCTACCTCCGCGCCATGTTCGCCGTGGACGACATCGACGAGACGCTTGAAAGGCTCCGCGCGCGCGGCGCGCAGCTCGTAGGCGAAGTAGTCCAGTATAAAGACGCGTATCGGCTCTGCTACATCCGTGGGCCTGAAGGGCTTCTCATCGGACTAGCCCAAGAACTCAACTGAACGCAATACGAAGACGAACGGCAAAGAGTGACCACCGTCAGCGAGCGCGTCCGAACCCGACCCGCCGCTCCGTCCACGGTCGGCCGCGTTCTCGTGAGGCACGATTAGGTCGTCAAGCCTGTCGCCCGTGAAAGCTGCTGTCAGCAGCCCAAGAGACCGTTAGAACACGGGGCGGCGGTTTGAGGCGGTCCATGATTCAAGCTTCTGATGTGACAGCAGCGGATCGGGCCCGGATGGCCGCCATCGAGAAGAAGACCCGCCGTTACCCCACGGATCTGACAGACGAGGAATAGCAAGTTGAACGGCGTCTGCCAAAGCCCCGGAAGACCGGCTGTCGCCGGGGCGTTGATTTGCGCGAGGTGTCGAATGGCATCCGATATCTGGCACGGGCAAGCTCCTGGACAAGGCCGCCTATCTTGATTTCGTCATCGAAGTCGTCCGACGCATCGAAGGCAGCCTGGGTTTAATGGTTGCCGCGACGCCCGGTCGTCGGCCGACCTTCGGCTGGATGACACGATGGCGGCGCCTTGTCCGCAACCACGAGGCCCGAATCGACGTGTCAGGAGCCATGATCACTCGCCATGGGCGGTCTTCCGCTGCGACGTATCAGCCACTGACGTTCTCAAACGGACTCTTCGGCCGTTGCCGCCTCCGCCTTGGCCTTGGGCTTCAGCAGGATGATGAGAAGCAGGCCGGCGACGATGAGCGCGGCACCTTCGAGGTGATAGGGTTGCAACTGCTCGCCGAGGATCAGATAGGCGAGCACAGCTATGAAGATCGTCTGGATGTAGAGGAGCACGCCCGCCCGCGCCGCGCCCAGAGCCTCGATGCTCCGATTGAAGAGGTAATACATAACCGCTCCGCCGGGGATCGCGACGTAGGCGAGCGCGACGAGCCCGCTGCTGTTGAGCGTCGAGCGTTCGTCAGAGAGAAGCTCAAAGAGATAGAAGGGCAGCGCCGTCAGCACCGCCGCGCCGAGAAGCAGCACCAGGAGTGCAAGACGATTCACATCGAATTTCGCCCGGCGGAGCAGGACGGTATAGACGCTGAAACAAAATGCGCCGGCGACGATCCACAGTTCGCCGGGATTGAAGTCGAGACGCATCAGCGCGGCCGGGCTGCCCTTGAGGATGATGACCACGATCCCGAGAAAGGCCAAGATCGATCCGATTACCTGCCAGCCTCCCATCGACTCAGCCAGAATCAAACGGGCAAGGATCATGGTGATGATCGGGATCAGGGCGATGATAATGCCGGCGGTGGTGGCGTCGGCATGCTCGAGGCCGACAAAGATCATGCCCTGGCAGATCGCGAGTCCCATGCCGCCGATGGCAAGCAGTTCGAGGGGGCGAGCCCGCACCAGGGCGACCATATCGCCGAAATGCCGACGCACGATCGGCATCAGGATCGCCCAGGCGATCAGCACTCGCCAGAAGCAGAGCGCCCAGGGCGGCATCTCGGAAGAGACCCATTTCGCGGCGATATAGACGCCGGCTGACAGCAGCCAGCAGACAACCCCCACGGAATAGGCGGCGGCAAGCGAATTGCCCGCCGCCTGTTCCGTCCCGACTGTGTCGCGATGGACCGCCAAGACATGTATCGCCATGGCTCAGTTATGCCACAGTTCCCGTGAGCTGCACAGATGACGGCGGCAGCACTGGGCTTGTTAGGAACCGAACGCTATTCGAAGCGGAAGGCCAAGCGCTTGTTGGTCAGCTTGGAAAGCTGTTGCAAGCGGCCTTCGAGGCGCTCGCCGGCAAAGTCGTGATATTCCGCCGGAACCACGAACTCCAAGTCAAGATCGGGTTTGGACGATTTCTGGAAGGTGAGATTGCGCACGACGCCGGGCATGGATGCCGAAAAGAGATAGACGACACGCAGCATGCCGCCGAGCAGCTTGGCGCGCTCGATAAATCGCGGCGTGGCGATGGTGGCGAGAGGACCCGTCGCACCGTCGTCATACGGCCCTTCGAACCTGTAGTAGTTCGTCAGCGCAATGAAGGCGCGGCCGGGGTGGCTGATGCCGACAAAGGACGAGTGAGCAATGATGTTCAGCGCCTGCAGGCCACGGTAATCGGGATGCGCGCGCCAGCTGATGTCGGCAAGCAGGCACGCCGCCTGGCGATAGCGCGCCTCCTCCTCCGTCTCGGCGATGCCGAAATAGGGCATCATGCGGCCTGTCCAGTCCGCCAGCTCTCTGGCGTGTTCCGGCGAACGCGCGCGCAAAATGGCGAGTTCGCCAGCCGCGGCCAGCAGCGGATCGCTGCGGCGCTCGCTCTCGGAAAGCAATGAATAGAGGTAGCCTTCGCGCACGCCCTGCCCCGAGAACGAGATAACAGAGGGCTTCATCGCGCTCAGGACTTCCTTCATGGCAACCGCACCGAACGGAAGCAGCGCGCGGCGATGCTTGGAGACCGCCATCCACGCAGGATCCTTCGAGTCCTTGGCAATCTCCACCTGATCGAGGAATTGAATCATCGCCTCGAGCGAAACCTCGTAGCCCTGCATCATGTGCAGCGGATACTGCGTCATCTCCATATGCAGTTTGGCAATATTTCGCCAAGTGCCCCCGACCGCATAGAAGGTGCGCCCATTTCCCTTCGCCAGCAGTTTGGAACTTGTTCTCACATGCTTGCGAGCAAAGGTTCGGGCCTTCTCCAGCGAGCCGCCTGCATATTCCGACAGGCGAAGGCCACCGAGCGGCAAGGTGACCCCCTTGCCGATTTCCTTGCCCTTGATGTCAATGAGTTCGAGTGAACCGCCGCCCAGGTCTCCAGCAATACCGTCCGGCTCATAGAAGCCGCTGACAATGCCGAGGGCGGAGAACTTCGCCTCTTCTTCACCGGAAAGAACGCGGACCTTACGCTGAAGGATTGTTTCCGCTTTGTGGATAAAATCCGGTCCGTTCGATGCTTCGCGGGCAGCCGCAGTCGCCAGCACGAACATGGTGGCAGCGCGCGCCTGATCGGATAATGCCTTGAACCGATGCAAGGCAGCCAGTGCCCGCCCGACGCTCGCCTCATCCATCTTGCCGGTCAGTGCGATTCCTCGGCCGAGACCACAGAGCACCTTTTCGTTGAAAAGGATCGTCGGCGAGCGGGACATGCCTTCATAGATGACCACACGGATCGAGTTCGACCCGATATCGACCACGGAGACCGGGGCTATCCCTGGAAGGCGCCCCTGGGCTTCTGATTCAACCATGCAGGTCCAATATTACTTGTTGTTTCGGCCGGAAAGCAGGCCGGCGATCAGCTTGGGCGCACTGGATTTCAAGGCTTCGCCACGGCCGGACAGGCTGGGGTTGGTCATGAAATACTGCTGCGCGTTGAACGGCTCTTCGCCCTTGCGCACTTCCATGCGCCTGGACGTACCGTCGGGCAATATCTCGTAGCTTTGCTGATTGTCAATGATATTGCCGAGCATAATCTGTGAGAGAACCTGCTCGTGAACCGTCGGATTGGTCAGTGGGACGAGCGTTTCGACACGGCGATCGAGGTTGCGCGGCATCATGTCCGCCGAGCCGATATAAACCAGCGCCTTGTCGGATGGCAGCCCGTGACCATTGCCGAAGCAGAAGATGCGGCTGTGCTCCAGGAAGCGTCCGACGATCGACTTCACCCGGATATTTTCCGACAGGCCGGGCACTTGTGGGCGCAGGCAGCAGATGCCTCGAATGACAAGATCAATCTCGACGCCGGCGCGGCTTGCCGTGTAAAGCGCGTCGATGATCTCGGGGTCGACGAGCGAATTCATCTTCATCCAGATCGCCGCCGGCGCGCCGTTCTTGGCGTGCTTGATTTCTTCCTCGATGTGGCGAACGATGCGCGAGCGCAGCGTGTACGGAGAAACCGCCAGTTTCATGCTCTCTTCCGGCTCGCCGTAGCCAGTGATGAAGTTGAAGATATTTGCCATGTCGTGCGCGATCACCGGATTGCAGGTGAAGAACGACAGGTCGGTATAGATCTTCGCGGTGACCGGATGATAGTTACCGGTGCCGAGATGGCAGTAGCTGCGAAGCTTACCCTCTTCGCGGCGGACGACCAGCGACATCTTGGCGTGTGTTTTCAACTCGATGAAGCCGAAGACGACCTGTACGCCAGCGCGCTCCAGGTCGCGCGCCCAGCGGATATTGGCCTCTTCGTCAAAGCGGGCTTTCAGCTCCACCAAGGCCGTAACGGACTTGCCGGATTCGGCCGCGTCGATCAGCGCACGGACGATCGGGCTGTCGTTCGACGTGCGGTAGAGGGTCTGTTTTATCGCCAGGACGTCAGGATCACGTGCAGCCTGGAGCAGAAACTGGACCACCACGTCGAACGATTCGTAGGGATGGTGAACCACCATGTCCTTTTCGCGGATGGCAGCGAAGCAGTCGCCGGCGTGCTCTCGGACACGTTCGGGAAATCGCGCATTGTAGGACGGAAATCGAAGATCCTCACGCGGCGCCTTGGTGATTTCGGATAGCGTGTTCAACGCCAGCAGGCCTGGCAGGACCGCGACTCGATTTTCCGGAACGCTGAGGGCCTGAACGACGAACTGGCGCAACGACGCCGGCATCTCGGAATCGGTCTCGATGCGAATCACCGATCCGCGGCGGCGGCGCTTCAGCGCGGTTTCGAAAAAGCGCACGAGGTCTTCGGCTTCTTCCTCGACTTCGATATCGCTGTCGCGGATGATCCGGAACGTACCTGAGCCCTGCACCTCGTAGCCGGGATAGAGGCGGTGAATGAAGACGTTGGTAACATCCTCAAGGGTGATGTAGCGGATCGTGTTGCGATCGTCCGGCAGGCGCACGAAGCGGTCGAGCGCCGGCGGCAGGCGCAGCAGCGCCGTCATCGGATCGCGGCCGTTCTTGCTGACGAGCTGCAGACCGATCGAGAAGCCGAGGTTCGGAATGAAGGGGAACGGGTGCGCCGGGTCGATCGACAGCGGCGTCAACACCGGGAAGATCGCTTGTTCGAATTCCGTCGCCAGCCACGCGCGATCGGGCTCGCTCAGTGCCCCGGGACGGACGATCAGGATATCTTCCTTGGCGAGATACTGCTGGAGAACGGCAAGCGATGCCTGCTGCTCCATCTGCAGATTGTCGATCTCCTGGAGGATGGCGTCGAGTTGCTCGGCAGGCGTCTTGCCGTCGGGCGTGCGCACAACGATGTTCTGGCGCACCTGCCCCTCAAGCCCGGCAACGCGCACCATGAAGAATTCGTCGAGGTTTGCCGCAGAGATCGACAGGAAACGGACTCGCTCAAGCAGCGGATGCTCGGTGTTCAGCGTTTCCTCGAGAACACGGCGATTGAACTGCAACCATGAGAACTCGCGGTTGATGAAGCGCTCGGGGCTGGCGAGCAGTTCTTCCAGCGATGGCACAGTCTCCTTGGTTTCCGGAGTAGGTTCGTGATGCTCCGCGACTGCGCTATCCATGGTCTGATTGTCCCGTTTCATTCGCCAAGCGAATTATATCAGTTTCACGACGGATCTGTGACAGTCAATCTGACGGTTCAGAATTACCCAATTCATTCAATACTTCAGCGGCAAGAGTTCGGGTAAGCTTCGTGCCCCGAGAGAGGGCAAGCCGGTCCAGCCTGTCAACGATCGTCTGGGCCGCATTCAGCGACCGTTCCATCCGATTAACGATATAGAGCACCAGTTTGTCATCAATATAAATCTGGCGGTCTGCAAACAGCTTCACAATGACCTTTGACAGCAGTTCCTCGTCCGGCTCGCCGATCTCGACGACCGTCGCCGCCTTCAGGCGCGAGCGCAGATCCGGCAGTTCTACCGGCCAGGACATCGGCCATAGGCGGCTTGTCATCAGAAGACTGTGACCGTTTTCCCGCACGCTGTTGATCACATGGAAAAGTTCGTTGTCGTCGAAGCCACGCCGGTCGACATCCTCGAACAGCACCGGACCATTGGCGGCATCGACCGCCGCGTTGGCGCCCGCCTTCGGATAGATTGCGACGGCGCCGCTATGATCTTTCCAGATGTTCGCCAGATGCGATTTTCCGGAGCCGACAGGCCCGGCGAGGATGACGACGCGCGAAGGCCAATGCGGCCAGGCATCGACGATCGACACGGCCGCTGCGAGCCGTGCGGAGATCAACAGGTCGTCACGCCCCGTTGCAGCATCGTGCGAAAATGCCAAGGGAAGCTGTTCGACGGCATTGCGCCTTGGACCAGCGTTTTTCACATCAGTCATTTGGGGTCAGCTTTTGTCTTGCCGACCTGGCCATTCTTCGACCCGCCGGCATAGAGATCGCTCTCAAGGTAGCGTGAAAGCGCAAAACGGACAAGCACGCCGACCGCGGCAGCCGCCGGCACCGCAACCAGCAGACCAACAAAGCCGAACAACGCGCCGAAGGCAAAGAGCGCAAACATCAACCAAACAGGATGCAGCCCGACGCTGTGTCCCACCAGCTTCGGCTGCAGGATGTTGCCCTCCATGAACTGACCGCTGAAGAAGACGGCGAGCACCGCGCCGACCCAGATGTAGTCGGGCCAGAACTGGACGATGGCAACGCCGACGGCAAGAACGAGACCCACCAGCGAGCCCACATAGGGAATGAAGCTTATCATGCCCGCGAACAGACCGATCAGCAGACCGAAGTTCAAGCCGACCAGCGACAGGCCAACGGCATACCAGATGCCCAAGATGAGGCAGAGCGAACCCTGCCCCCGGATGAAGCCGGCAATGGCCTGATCGATTTCGCGCATGATCTGGTGGACATTGGCCACGTAGTCGCGCGGAATGTACTGATCGACCTTGGCGATCATGCGGTCCCAATCAAGCAGCATGTAGAACGCCACAACGGGCGTGACGATCATCAGCGAGATCACGTTGACGACGGCAAGGCCGGAGCTCCAGACCTGACCGAAAAGCCCTGTCAGTAGCCCGAATCCTTGTGAGAGGATTTCAGAGAAATTGCTCTTGATCGTGCCAAGTTGGTTCCTCAGCCAGTCCGGCATGAGGGAATTCTGCGACTTTGTAACGAATGTCTGCAACTGATCGATGTAGCCCGGCAGGCGACCGGCAAAATCGCTGAACTGGCTCGCCAAAACCGGTATCAGGATCATCAAGGCCAGGACGATGACGACGACGAAGGCGATCAAGATGACGATCGTTGCCATCAAGCGGCTAAGACCGAGGCGCTCCAATCTGTCAGCAATGGGATCGAGGAAATAGGCCAGCGCCATCCCCGCGAGGAATGGCAGCAGGATCGAGCTGAAGACAAAAAGGAAGGCGATAAAGAAGGCGAGCACGGCCAGCCAGAAGATGACTTGGCGCTTCAGACCTGCCCCGCTAATCTGCTGTGGCATCACATTCCCCGCTGATCGGCCGTCTCGATTTTTCGCATCATCTCGATGCAACCTTCGAGCACATAGGATGTGGGTGAGAGAATGGTCAACCCCACCGCTAAGAATCCAGATGACCTGCGTCAAAAGAGCGGGAAATTGGGGCTTTCGCCATGCAATCCCTTGCATAAACGCCCCTGTCATGCAATTGCGACCCGCATATTGAGGCGGTGACATTTCCCGCCCGAAGACAGCCATCGGAGAGCAGCATGAGCCAGTCTGGAAAAAACGGCCTGACCTATAGCGACGCAGGCGTCGACATCGATGCAGGAAACCTTCTGGTGGAGAAGATCAAGCCCGCCGTGCGCTCGACGCGCCGCCCGGGCGCAGACGGCGAGATCGGCGGCTTCGGCGGCCTGTTCGACCTCAAGGCAGCAGGGTTCACGGATCCGGTTCTCGTTGCCGCCAATGACGGCGTCGGCACCAAGCTGAAGATCGCGATCGACGCCGATTATCACGACACCGTCGGCATCGACCTCGTCGCAATGTGCGTCAACGATCTGGTCGTCCAGGGCGCCGAGCCGCTGTTCTTCCTTGATTATTTTGCCACGGGCAAGCTTGACCCCGACCAGGGCGCGGCGATCGTCGAAGGCATTGCTGCTGGCTGCCGCGACGCAGGCTGCGCGCTGATCGGCGGCGAGACGGCTGAAATGCCGGGCATGTATTCTTCCGGCGACTACGATCTTGCAGGCTTTGCCGTCGGTGCAGCCGAGCGCGGCCAACTGCTGCCCTCCGGCGACATTGCCGAAGGCGACGTGATCCTCGGCCTCGCTTCCTCGGGCGTTCACTCCAACGGTTTTTCGCTTGTGCGCAAGATCGTCGGGATATCGGGCCTCGCCTTCGATGCGCCGGCTCCGTTCGCAGACGACAAGAGCCTCGGCGAAGCGCTGCTGACGCCGACGCGCATCTATGTGAAGCCACTCCTGAAGGCGATCCGCGAAACGAAAGCCATCAAGGCACTGGCGCACATCACAGGCGGCGGCTTCCCGGAGAATATCCCGCGTGTCCTGCCGAAGCACCTCGCAGCCGAGATCGATCTGGCGGCCGTCAAGGTTCCGCCGGTCTTCTCCTGGCTCGCCAAGACAGGCGGCGTCGAGGCCAACGAAATGCTGCGCACCTTCAACTGCGGGATCGGCATGATCGCGGTCGTTTCCGCTGAGAACGTCGCAACCGTTGTCGCCGCCCTCGAAGCCGAAGGCGAGACGGTCGTGAAGCTGGGCCGCATGATCACCCGTGCCGAGGGTGCGGCCGGCACGCTCTACCAGGGTACGCTCGCCATATGACGACGCCGCGCAAACGCGCCGTCGTCTTCATCTCCGGCGGCGGTTCCAACATGATGGCGCTCGTCGCCGCTGCCAAGGCTGCCGACTATCCGGCAGAAATCGTCGGCGTCATCTCCGACAAGGCCGATGCCGGCGGGCTTGCCAAGGCGGCGGCCGAGGGCATCCCGTCATTCGCCTTCGTGCGCAAGGACTACGCCAGCAAGGAAGCGCACGAGGAGGCGATCTTTGCCGCGCTCGATCGGCTGTCTCCCGACATCCTCTGCCTTGCCGGATACATGCGGCTGCTGAGCGGCGTATTCATCCAGCGTTACGAGGGCCGGATGATCAACATCCACCCGTCGCTGCTTCCGCTCTTCCCCGGCCTGCATACCCATCAGCGGGCAATCGATGCCGGTATGCGGATCGCCGGCTGCACCGTGCACTTCGTCACCGAAGGCATGGATGAGGGACCGGTTATCGGCCAGGCCGCCGTGCCGATCCTTTCAGGCGACAGTGCCGAAAGTCTGGCAGCGCGCGTGCTCACCGTCGAGCACCAGCTCTACCCGCAAGCGCTGCGGCTCTTGGCCGAGAGCAAGGTGAAGATGGAAGGCGGCAAGGCCGTCAGCACCGACGCTGCCACAGCGCCGGCGGAACGCAGCAGCGTTATCTCGCTCATTGGCGAGGGTGCCTGAGCCTCAGGCAGCAAGCGCCCGCAGTTGGTGCAGCGTGCCATCGCTGTAGACGAAACGGCCCCTGCGGAATGTGGCGCGGATGCGGTGCACGTCACCAGCCTCGACAACCACGAGATCCGCCTGCTGCCCGACGGTAATCTCGCCACGATCCAGAAGACCGGCCGAACGTGCCGCATTGCGCGTCGCCATGGCGACGGCATAGGGCAGGCTCGTGCGATCGGCGATCTTGAAGATGCCAGGCACGAAGGCGGCGGGATGGTAATCGGCGGCGATAGCCGTCAGCAAGCCGGCGGCTGCGGCGTCCAGTGCGCTGAGATTGCCGGACATCGATTGTCCGCGCAGGGCATTCGGTGCACCCATCAGCGTCCATAGACCACGACGACGCGCCTCTTCAGCCGCGGGAAGCGTCACCGGAAATTCGCTGATCGTGACGCCGAGATCGTGCATCTGCGCGACCTTCTCGGCGCTGTCGTCATCGTGGGAGGCGAGCGACAGCTTGTGTCTCAAGGCAAGATCGACGACTTGCTTCAGCTTGATCTCGATGTCCGGATTGCTGCGCATCTCGATGCGCTTCGTGACCATCTCGGCGGCCATCTCCTCGGAAATGGCGCGGCGTTCGGCAATGCTCAGGATGTAGCTTTCGATGTTGTTGTACTGCCCCTGCCCCGGCGTGTGGTCGGTCAGCGAAACCATGTCTACATGACTGGAATCGAGCAACTTCTCCAGCGCCGGCGCGGCGCCGAGATTGGTGATCTCGTAGCGCGCATGAACACGGTGATCGATCAGCAGGTTGTCCTTGAGCCGATTGATGCCCTCGATGACGGCCGAGGTGGTCTCGAGCGAGCGGACATGCCCATAAACGCTCTCTGTCGCGAAGGAGACCGCCGCAAAGGCCGTCGTGACGCCTGCCGCAGCAAGCTTCTTGTCCAGTTCATGAATGCTGAAATCGATCGGCATCGGCGCATTCGGGCGCGGCGCAATTTCGCGCTCCACCATGTCGCCGTGAAGATCGACAAAGCCCGGCATCAACAGACGTCCGCCGCCATCGATAGCGGCGTTGGCGACCAGCTCCGGCCGAACTTCGGCAATCACACCGTCCTCGACGCGCACCGAGCCGTGGCTGACGATCTCGTCTGGAAGGACAAGAGTAAAGTTGCTGAGCCACATGGGTCTTCTCCGGGAGGGTGACTATGACAGGCGGAGCGCATAGCGCTGATTCATGACATCGGTGTGAACGCAAAGACAAGTTGGTCATGTGGTTGACCAACTTCACACCTAGAACCAACCTGCGAAGTCTAAGGGATCAGAAAATGCCAATCAAAGTTAAAGTTGCAGAGGCGAAAACGCGCCTGTCGGAACTCCTAACCCAAGTCGAGGCGGCCAGGAGATTGAGATTTCGCGCGGCAGCGTTCCTGTGGCCGGCTGAGCAAGATCGATGACCGCAATGAGCGCGCCCAGGCCATCCGCCTCCTTCGTATCGAGCGCGCCGAGCGCGCCAAGGCGAGCGCGGCGGAAATTCAGCGATGGCGCCTCGAAGGGCGGCGCTGATGCCGTTTGTCGTCGACGCGTCCATCGCTGCTGCATGGCTGCTACCGGACGAGGAAAATGTCGAGGCGGAAGCGGCGCTGTCTCTCCTGGAGATCGATGACGCCGTTGTGCCGGATCTCTTTTGGCATGAAATGCGCAATATTCTGTTGGTAGCAGAGCGCAAACGCCGGATCGGCAGCGAGGATATTCTGGCCTGTCTTGTGCGCCTGGAAAGCTTGCCCCTGCGAACAATGTTCGACGATGATCACCAAACAATCATTAGGCTCGCGAGAAAACATCAATTGTCAGGCTATGATGCCGCCTATCTTGCTCATGCTTTGAAACAGGCTGTACCCGCAACAATCGACGCGAAGCCAAAGCTAGATGCCGACGCGGAACATTTGCGGCCGATTTCGCTTTAGCTCAACAACTCGCGGTTTAACATCGCCCACTGCAGCAGTATGATCGTCTTTGCGTCGGCGATCTCGCCCTGCTCGACCATCGCTATCGCCTTGCCGAGCGGCACTTGCAGAACTTCGATATCCTCATGCTCCGCGGCAAGCCCACCGCCGTTCGATACGCGATCGGTCGTATCGATCGATGCGGCGAAAAAATGCAGCAGTTCCATGCTCGAGCCCGGCGAGCTGTAAGCCTTGAAGAGAAAGCGCACGTCGCGGACGCGGAAGCCGGTCTCTTCCATGGCTTCCCGGCGAATCGCGGTCTCTGGCTCGTCGCCGTCGAGCAGCCCCGCCGGCGTCTCGATGATCCACGCCGGCTCATCGTGAAGGTAGACCGGCAGCCGGAACTGCCGGACCAGGACGACCGTGCCCCGCTTGGGATCGTAGAGCAGGATCGTCGCTGCCGGCGTGCGATGGTAGACCTCGCGCTTCAGCCTATGGGTCTCGCCGTCGGAATCCGTGTAGTCGATCTGGTAGCCGCTGAGGCGTGTCCAACCGTTCGAGAGCGTCTTTTCGTCGACGATCTCGACTTTTGCCTTTTCGAACTTCGTCATGCGGCATCCCTGCGAAGCCAGACCTTGTTGTCGTGAATCGCCGCACCGCCATATGGCGCGACAGGATCGGCTCCGGTCAGCACGTTGACGCCTTCGCCGTCGACATGCGCCTTATTCGGCCAGAGGCCTTCGGCGATCAGTACGCCCGGCTTAACCTCGTCGGTGATGCGCACGTGGATGCGCAGGTCGCCGCGGCTGTTACCGATCCGCACCAGGTCGCCATGCTCGATGGCGCCCGCGGCAGCGTCAGCCGGATTCATCATCAGCTCCGGTCGTCCTTCCTTCTGGCGCGAAGTCTTTGTCTCGGAGAAGCTCGAATTCAGGAAGTTGCGCGCCGGCGACGTCGCCAGGCGGAACGGATGCTCGACATCCGCCACTTCGATGACGTCCACCTGATCCGGGAACGGCGGCAGTTGCTCGTGCGGGCCGAGCGCACCAACGGCAGCCGGCGGCTTGTTCGGTGCGGGACCGTTGACCCAGTCGGGCCGGAAATGGAATTTACCATCCGGATGTGCGAAGCCGTTGAGGAAGTGCGAGTCCTCGAAAGCTGGCTGGCGATCGAACCATTTGTGCTCGAGGAAATGATCGTAGCCTGGCAGGTTGCTGGCTTCGAGAACCCGATCGACCATGTCGCGTGCGGTGAAGCCAAAGCCGGGGCGGTCGTCGACGCCGAGACGCTTTGCCAACTCCTCGATCACGAACAGGTTCGTTCGCACGCTCGGCGGCGGCTCGACCAACTTGGGACCGAGGAGGATGTGGTTCTGGCCGCCGGCGCGATAGATGTCGTCATGCTCGACGAACATCGTCGCCGGGATGACGATATCGGCCATCTCGGCCGTTTCCGTCATGAACTGCTCGTGCACCGCGACGAAGAGATCGTCGCGGGCAAAGCCGCGCTTCACCAGCCGCTGCTCGGGGGCGATGTTCACAGGGTTGGTGTTCTGGATCAGCATGGCTGTTACGGGTCCGCGCTGGCGCAGCGCCACCGCATCGCCGGTCAGTGCACGGCCGATCTGCGACTGGTCGATCATGCGGATATCGGCATCCATCATCGACTTGCCAGTCAATTCCGCATTGTTCATGCGGAAGATATCGCTGTTCGAATGGAAGGCCCCGCCGCCCTCATATTGCCAGGAGCCCAGGACGGTGGCGATGGAGGCGGCTGCGTGCATGGCGACCGCGCCGTTGCGCTGGCGGGTAAAGCCATAGCCAAGACGGAAATAGGTCTTCTTCGTCGTGCCTAAAAGCCGTGCGAAGGCCTCGATCTCATCGACGGACAGACCAGTGATGGCGGCAGCCCATTCCGGCGTCTTGGTTTTCAGATGCGTTTCCAGGCCGCCTGGATCGTCGGCATATTTGGCCATGTAGTCGCGATCTGCGTAGCCGTCGCGGAAGGCGACATGCATTGCCGCACAGGCAAGTGCCGCGTCCGTGCCCGGCTTGACGATCAGCGCCATGTCGGCCTGCTTCATCGTCGGATTGTCGTAGATATCGATGGCAACGATCTTGGCGCCGCGCTCCTTGCGGGACTTGATGGCGTGGGTCATCACGTTGACCTGCGTGGACACTGCGTTTGTGCCCCAGATCACGACGCAATCGGTGCGGCCCATCTCGCGGGGATCAGGTCCGCGCAGTGTCCCCGTCGCCATGGTGAAGCCGGTCCAGGCCGGATTGGTGCAGATCGACGAGAAGAAACCCGAGTAGCGCTTGGCGTGACGCAGGCGATCGATCGAGTCGCGCTGCACCCAGCCCATCGTGCCGGCGTAGTAATAGGGCCAGATCGCCTCGCTGCCGTCCCTGGCTTCGGCTTTGACGAACGCTTCGGCGATTTCGTCCAGCGCATCGTCCCAGGAGATCTGCTGCCACTGCCCTGCCCCCTTGGCGCCCGTTCGGCGCAGTGGGTGCATCAGCCGGTCGGGATGATAGAGACGCTCGGCATAGCGTGCAACCTTCGCGCAGATGACGCCTGAGGTGTAGCTATGGTCGTTTGCGCCGCGCACACGACCGATGCGACCGTCCTGGTTGATTTCCACCTCCAGCGCGCAGGTGGAGGGACAGTCGTGCGGACAGGCGGTGTGACCGAGCCTGACGTTCGACTTGGCGGATTTGGCGTGAATGGGGGTCGCAATATTCATAGGTTTTCTATATTCGAACCGGCAACCGGCCAAAAGCCACAAATGACGCCGATCAGGCGAATTCATCACGGGCATCAGCGAAAATGAACTACCGCCACATCTACCACGCGGGCAATTTTGCCGATGTGCTCAAACACGCCGTTCTGGCGCGGCTGATCCGCTACCTTCAGAAAAAGGACGCGGCCTTCCGCGTGCTCGATACCCATGCGGGTATCGGGCTTTACGATTTGTCGTCCGAGGAGGCCCAAAAGACCGGCGAATGGCGCGATGGCATCGGCAAGCTCCTGGAGGCGGGCCTCGCTCCGCAGGTCGCGGAACTGCTGGAGCCTTACCTTTCCGCCGTCCGCGAGTTGAACCCGGAGGACGGCATCCGCTTCTATCCTGGCTCTCCGAAGCTTTCGCGCATGCTGTTTCGCCCGCAGGACAGGCTTTCCGCCATGGAGCTGCATCCCGAGGATTTCGCGCGGCTGCATCGGCTCTTCGAGGGCGATCATCATGCACGCATCACCGAGCTTGACGGCTGGCTGTCGCTCGGCGCGCATCTGCCGCCGAAGGAAAAGCGCGGCATCGTTCTCGTCGATCCGCCTTTCGAGGAGGACGGCGAATACGAACGGCTGGTGGATGGTTTGGCGAAGGCCTACCGCCGTTTCCCCGGCGGCACCTATTGCCTTTGGTATCCGCTGAAGAAGGGCGCGCCGATCAAGGAATTCCATGAGGCACTACAGGCCCTCGATATTTCGAAGATGCTCTGCGCCGAACTCAGCGTGCGCAGCGATCGCGGCATCACAGGGCTGACCGGCTCCGGACTGATCGTCGTCAATCCGCCGTTTACACTGAAGGACGAACTGCACGTGTTGCTTCCTGTGCTCAAGGACCACCTCGCACAGGACCGATACGCCTCGCATCGCGCGTTCTGGCTACGCGGCGAAAGCAAGGCGGCAAAGGATGGTTGACCGACTCTTGCCGGCGCGAAATAGTCGCGCCGAAACATCACCATATGGAAAAGCGACCATGAAGATCCTTTGCGCACCGACGTCTCCCTATTCCAGCAAGGTACGTATGGCCGCGCGCTACCTGGAACTCGATGCCATTGAAATCCGGGTGGATACCAACGCCGGTCCGGCACTCCTGGTCGATAACAATCCGCTCGGCAAAATCCCGACGCTGCTGACCGACGACGGGCTGTCGATCTTCGACAGCGTCGCCATCATGCACTATTTCGACCGGCTGAAAGGCAAGAAGCTCTACCCCTCCAAGAACGGCAAACGGACGGAGGCGGAAATCCTCGAGGCGCTATGCGACGGCATTTGCGATTGCCTGCTGGCAATCGTCTACGAGCGACGCTTCCGTGACGAAGAAAAGGTGCACCAACCCTGGATCGACCGCCAGTGGAAGAAGGCAGTCAGTGGCCTGAACCATCTCAGCGTGCACCTGCCGAACATCGGCAGGCGGCTGCACGGCGGCCACTTCGCGCTCGCAGCGACGCTCGGTTACCTCGATCTGCGTTTCGAGGGACAGTGGGAAACCGACCATTCAGAACTCATCGGCTGGCGCCGCGAATTCGAAAAGAAATTCGCCGCCTACAACGAATTGAAGCCTCAAACCTGAGCCGGGGCTCTGTCGACCTTCACGAAATCCACGAAGGCGCGCAGCGCCGTCGGCAACTGCCGGCGGCTCGGATAATAGAGGAAAAAGCCCGGATAGAAGGGGCACCAGTCTTCCAACACGGGTATCAGCCTGCCATCGGCCACCGCCCTTTGGACCTGCTCCTCAAAAAGATATCCGAGACCGCAACCGTGCAGCACGGCATCTAGGATGATGTCCTGATCGCCCAACGTCAGAGAGCCTGCAACCTCGATCTCCAGTTCGATCCCGCCGCGTTCGAACTCCCATCGATAGAACGCGCCTGCGGCAAAGCGGTAGCGTATGCATTCGTGATCGCGCAGGTCATGCGGCGTCACCGGCTTGCCCCTGTTCTCGAAATAGCTTGGCGCAGCAACCACCGCGAAACGATGGCGCGGACCGATCGGCACGGCGATCATATCGGCGGCTACGCTTTCACCAAACCTTACACCGGCGTCGAAGCCCGATGACACCATGTCGACGAGCGCGTCGTCGATGACGATCTCGACCTCGACGGAGGGATAGGCCTTCAGGAAGCGGGAAACGATGGGCAACAGAACAAGCCTGGTGGAAGCTCGCGCCGCATTGATGCGCAGCTTGCCATACGGTTGGCCGCGAAAGCTGTTGAGGTCTTCAAGTGCCGCGTCGATGTCGAGGAATGCCGGGCGGATGCGGTCGAACAGCCGCTCGCCGGCCTCGGTCAAGGCCACCCCGCGGGTCGTCCGGTTGACCAGGCGAACCTCCAGCCGCTCTTCGATCGCCCTTAATGCATGGCTGAGGGCGGAGGCTGTGACACCCAGTTCGACGGATGCCTTCCGGAAGCTTCGGTGATTTGCGATCGCGAGGAAGATCGCCAGATCGGTGGAGCGCACACGCTTCATTGATGAATTTTTCTCAGTAAGTCGTTAAACACAGCGTAGATTCTCTCAACTATGCCAATACGCTACCTTCACTGCGCAGGCAAATCGCAGCGCAACGGACAAAGGAGATCGTCATGCGTGTTTGGTTCATCACAGGGGCATCGCGTGGTTTCGGCGCCCTCATCGCCCAAGAGGCCCTCGATGCAGGCGACGCCGTCGTCGCGACGGCGCGCAACCCGAGGGGCCTTGAGGAGAAGTTCGGCAATCATCGCAATCTGCTCGCCGTATCATTGGATGTGACCGATGAAGCCTCTGCGCACAAGGCAGCGGAAGCGGCCTTCAAGCGCTTCGGCCGGATCGACGTGCTGCTCAACAATGCCGGATTCGGCCTGCTTGGTGCCGTGGAAGAAGCGACCACGGAAGAGATCGGGAAGCTCTACGCCACGAACGTGTTTGGCCTCTTGAAGGTTACCCGCGCGGTGCTGCCGCACATGCGTCGCCAGCGCTCCGGGCACGTGCTCAACATCTCGTCCATCGGCGGCTACGAGTCCCATGCTGGTTGGGGGATCTATTGCTCGACCAAGTTCGCAGTCGAGGGCCTGTCTGAGGCGCTGGCAGCTGAAGTGGCCCCGCTGGGCATCAAGGTGACGATCGTCGAGCCCGGCTTCTTCCGCACCGACTTCCTGGACGAGAGCTCTCTCGCCGTCAGCCCGAGTTCGATCGCTGACTACCGGGAAACGCCTGTCGGCGCGATGCGCGAATTCGCTGCCGGCCATAACCACCAGCAGCCCGGCGACCCTGCTCGCCTTGCGAAGGCAATGGTCACACTGGCACATTCGCAAAACCCGCCGCTGCGAATGCCGTTCGGCAGCGATACCGTGGCGGTGATCGAAGCGAAGAACGAACATGTCGCGAAGGAACTCGCCGCATGGCGTGAGCTTGCAGTTTCGACTGACTTCCCAAAGCAGGACGCTTGAGGGTTCATCTGACAAACAAAAAAAGCCCGGCGGGGCCGTAATGCAGTTCACTTAGGTTTGCTTACGGCTCTTATCGGGTATCTGGCAGGCAGTTTTTTGACGACACGGGGGCATGATCGCCCCCGTTTTTCTGTCAGCAGCAAGTCTGCCAATCTGTTTCTCAATCTGGTGAGGTGGGCGGGGATTTTGCCGGGTGCTTCGATCGCCATCCATCCCCATTCGTGACGCAGGTAATGCAGGGCTGTGATAAAGCTTAGTCGGGTTGGCTCGACTTGGGCTTCGGTCGCGACCTCTGCCATTTCGAGCCGCACCAGATTGTAGGCCAGCAACGCGCCCCAGACCTCCTGATAGACAGTCTCCGGCGTGCCGCTTCGCAGGGTCAGTTCGCTACCGAGAAGCTCCTGCTTGAGTTCGCGATAACTTGTCTCGATGCGCCATCGCTCTTCATACTGATGGACGATTTCGCTTGCCGGATAAGTTTGTCTGTCCATCAGCGATGTCAACAATATGCGCTTTTTGCCATGGCTGGTGGTCGTCTCGATGGCCCTGACCTCCCAGAAGGCCGGCAAGTCCGGTTCTGCCTGCCGCGCCTGGGGCGAGACCTTCATGCGCACCCGATAATCGGTGGGGTGCGGATCCAGTCGTTCCCATGTGCTGTTGGCTTTGGCCGGAATCAGCCAGTGACGCTCATGTCCCTTCGTCTGCAATTGCAAGAGAAGGCTGGCACTGAAGAAGCCCTTGTCGAAGACCGTCAGCGAATGGTCCGGAACCCGGTCGAGCAGGCTTTTGGCATAGAGCATCTCGTTTGTGCCATAGGCTCCGAACACCGCATCACGCACCAGATGCGTCGCCAGCGCCGTCAGCGTCAGCAGCCGCAATTGCGGATAGCTTGCGACAACGCCAGACGCGTAGGCCTGCGCTCCAAAATGCGCCCGGTTCTCCGGGCTGTCGGACGTCCGCAGCGTGCTGCCGTCCACGGCATAACGACAAAGACCCCGCCAGGCACGCCCGGATTGGTGGCGTTCATCCCAGCATGATGCACTCATTGCAAACAACTGCGCCAACGGTGCCTGACCCAAGCGCTGCCGTGCCTGTGTCAACGCGCTCTTGGCAATATCCGCGTTGACCTCATCGGGCAAAACCAGATCAAGATGGGCCACCACCTCCGGGATCGACTGATGACGATAAAGGGCCAACGCAATCACCAGCCAGACGACCTGCTCGGCTGGCAGCTTGCGCTTGCGGATGCTCGCCTTGCCTGTCGTGGCGAGAGCCTGAGCGATCCAGTCCGGGTCGATCGCCTGCGAAAGAGCCGATAATTCGGCCGAATGTCCAAGGGTGCGTGACATCACAAACAAAAACAGGATGGGAAAACGAATCCCCATCCTGAACCATCAAACTTGCCCGCAGCTCACTAAGTGAACTGCATTAGGGCTAGAGCCCGGCTTTTCGTATTCGATGTTCGGCTTAGAACTTGACGCCGATACCGACCTTGACGCTGTGTTCGTCGTAACCGCGCGAAATGTTCGCGCCACCGACGTTGAAGTCGCTGTCAGCGTAGTTGGTGTAACGGTACTCGACACGCGCCGTGATGTTGTTGGTCACGAAGGTTTCTGCACCCGCGCCAACCGTGTAACCGAGCGACGTGTCAGTGTCAGAGCCGGCGGCGTTGCTGAACTTGTTCTTGGTGGCGGCAAGACCCGCTGTACCATACAGCAGGAACGGGTTCAGATCGTAGCCGATACGGCCGCGAATCGAGCCGTTGACTTCGTTCTTGCCCTCGCCGCCGCCGGCAGCGCCGTCAGCACCGGAATAGCCGATGTCGGCTTCGGCACCGTAAACGATCTGGCCAGCCTGCCAGTTGTAACCGGAATAGATCTGACCGCCGAGAGCACGCGCGTTGTACTTGTCGCCGAAGCCACCGAGGTTGTAGGTGCCGGCGCCACCGAGGTAGAAGCCCTGCCAGTTGCCTGCCGGTGTTACCGGTTCATTCTGTGCAACCGGAGCTTCCGGGATCTGGTCAACGGCATCAGCTGCATAAGCGGCGGAAAACCCGCCAAGGGCAACGGTCGAAACCAACAGGCTAGCAATAAATGTACGCATACTCGTCTCCTTTCAGACCCGCGTCCTTCGTCAACTGTCTTACAGCGAAGCATTCGCGGGCTATTACAAATGTCCCTTGCGGTTCGGAAGGGAAATTGATGCCCAATTGAGGATTTGAAAGAGCCAAATTGTGATTTGATTGTGGCGCCTGAATGGCTGAAATTCGATGTTGCTTTGCAGCAACAGAATATTTGTTAACCATAATGAATGGTTAAATCATGAATACTTATTTTATGAAATTATATTCTTAAATAATACATACAATAATTCCCAACGCATCGCAATCAAAACACCTATTTATCTGCCCTTCGCTGCAGCCTATATAAGCAGCGAACAGAGTTTCGTGGCGAAAAGGCATGATTTTGAACGAGAAAAGACTTCGGACGGCACTCGTGACCGGGGCGGCCAAAAGAATAGGCAGGGCGATAGTCGAGGATCTGGCCGCGAATGGCTTTTCGGTCGCGATCCACGCCAGTCGTTCGATTGACGCAGCCGAGAATTTCGCGGCGGAACTGCGGCGAAGCGGTTCTCGGGCGGTCGCCGTGCAAGCGGACCTCGAGAAAATTGACGAGACAAGCGATCTGATAAGGAAGGTCTCAGAGACGCTTGGACCGATCGATCTGCTCGTCAATAACGCCTCCGTTTTCCACGAAGATTCCGTCCGCCATATCGATGCCAAGGCCTGGGACGAGCATTTCGCCGTCCATGTCCGAGCGCCCTCGATTCTCTCGGCGAACTTTGCGGCGCAGCTGCCCGAACAGACGGATGGGCTGGTCGTCAACGTCATCGACCAGCGCGTCTGGGCGCTACGACCGAGCTTCTATTCCTATACATTATCGAAATCGGCCCTGTGGACGGCGACACAGACCATGGCGCAGGCGCTCGCGCCGCGCATCCGCGTCAACGCTATCGGCCCCGGTCCATCGATGCCGAGCGAGCGGCAGTCGCAAGAAGACTTCCAAGCGCAGGTTTCCGCGCTTATCCTCAAGCGAGGGCCAAAGCTCGAGGAATTCGGCAAAACGATTCGCTTCCTCTACGAAATGCCCTCGATCACCGGTCAAATGATTGCCCTCGACGGCGGCCAGCATCTTGCCTGGCAGACGCCCGATGTGGCGGAGATTATGGAATGAATTCAAGAAAGCTGCCCGACGGCGGCGTTCTTTACGACGAAACGGACGAAAGCGACGACGATATCGACGTGGAGAGCGAGGCCTCCGCTGCGCCGATTTCGGCTGCGATCGATTGGAATGAAGGCGGGGTCAACGAAACCGGCCTCGTCGGTGCCGAACTGATTGCCGAATTCGTCAAACGGCTGCCGAACAGCCCGGGCGTCTACCGCATGTTCAACGAGGCCGGCGACGTTCTTTACGTCGGAAAGGCCCGCAGTCTCAAGAAGCGCGTCAGCAACTACGCGCTCGGCCGCGTGCACTCGAACCGCATCGCTCAGATGGTGCGACTGACGGCGAACATGGAGTTCGTGACGACGCGCACCGAGACCGAAGCGCTGCTCTTGGAAGCGAATCTGATCAAACGTTTGCGGCCACGCTTTAATGTGCTGCTGCGCGACGACAAGTCGTTTCCCTACATCCTGATCACGGGTGATCATCGCGCCCCGGCGATCTTCAAGCACCGTGGCGCCCGTGCCCGCAAGGGCGACTATTTCGGGCCCTTTGCGTCAGCCGGCGCCGTCGGACGTACGATCAACTCGTTGCAGCGCGCCTTCCTCATTCGGACCTGTACCGACAGCGTCTTCGAAACACGCACCCGCCCCTGTCTTCTCTATCAGATCAAGCGCTGTTCCGGCCCGTGCACGCATGAGGTCAGCGACGAGGGATACGCCGAGCTCGTTCAGGAGGCCAAGGACTTCCTTTCCGGCAAGAGCCAGAAGGTCAAGGAACATATGGCGCAGGCGATGAACCTCGCGGCGGACGATCTCGACTTCGAACGCGCCGCCGTCTACCGTGACCGTTTGGCCTCGCTCTCGCATGTTTCCAGCCACCAGGGCATCAATCCGGCAGGCGTGGAAGAGGCGGATGTCTTCGCGATCCATCATGAAGGCGGCATCTCCTGCATCCAGGTGTTCTTCTTCCGCACCGGACAGAACTGGGGTAACCGCGCCTATTTCCTGAAGGCCGACCCGCAGCTGTCGGCTGCCGAGGTGCTGAACGCCTTCCTGGCCCAGTTCTACGACGACAAGCCGGTGCCGAAGCAGATCCTGCTTTCGGAGACCATAGAAGAGATCGAACTGCTTGCGGCCGCACTCGGCGAAAAAGCCGGACACAAGGTGTCCATCCTCGTGCCACAGCGCGGAGAGAAGCGTGATCTGGTCGAGCACGTGATCGCCAACGCACGCGAGGCGCACGGCCGGAAGCTCGCTGAAACGGCCTCGCAGTCTCGCCTGCTCGAGGGTTTCAAGGAGACGTTCCGGCTCCCCTATGTGCCCCAGCGCGTCGAGATCTACGACAACTCCCACATCATGGGCACCAATGCCGTCGGCGGCATGGTCGTCGCGGGGCCGGAAGGCTTCGTGAAGAACCAGTACCGAAAGTTCAACATCAAATCGACCGACATCACGCCGGGCGACGACTTCGGCATGATGCGCGAGGTGATGACGCGCCGCTTTTCCCGGCTACTCAAGGAAGAGGGAATTCCTGACCGCAGCCAGCCGGCATCGCCGGCGGATGCAGCCGATATGCCCTTCCCCGCTTGGCCTGATGTGATCCTGATCGACGGCGGACAGGGACAGATGACCGCCGTGCGCGCCATCCTCGAGGAATTGGGGATTACCGACAGCGTGATCGCCATCGGCGTGGCCAAGGGCGTCGACCGAGACGCCGGGCGCGAGCGTTTCTTCCCGCCGGGACGCGAGAGCTTCACCTTGCCGCCACGCGACCCCGTCCTCTATTTCATTCAGCGCATGCGCGACGAAGCGCACCGCTTCGCCATCGGCTCGCATCGCGCCCGGCGTAAGAAGGAGATGGTCAAGAATCCGCTCGACGAGATCGGCGGGATCGGGCCGTCGCGCAAGCGCGCTTTGCTGCAGCATTTCGGAACCGCCAAGGCGGTCTCCCGCGCCGCCCTTTCCGACCTGATGGCCGTCGAGGGTATTTCGGAGACCGTCGCCAAGCAAGTTTACAACCATTTTCACGACGACGCAGCGAAATAGGTGGAGGCGGTCGCAAATTCCACGCAAAGGCAGCGAAAAAACAGAAAGAATGTTGACGCTTTGCGGTCAAAGCCGTCATCTACGGGCACATCACTTCAGAGATATGTTTCATGGCATCGCGCGCATATAATATACCGAACCTGCTGACCTACGGCCGCATTCTGGCAGTGCCGCTGATCGTGCTGTGCTTCTTTCTCGAAGGAAAGCTGGCGATCAGCAACACGGCCCGATGGGTGGCGCTGTGGATCTTCGTCATCGCGTCGATTACCGACTTTCTCGACGGCTATCTCGCCCGCATCTGGAATCAGACATCGAACATCGGCCGGATGCTCGATCCGATCGCCGACAAGCTGCTGGTTGCGTCCATTCTGCTGCTGGTCGCAGCGGACCAGACGATTGCCGGCTGGTCCATCTGGGCGGCGATCACCATTCTCTGCCGCGAGATCCTGGTTTCGGGACTGCGCGAATATCTGGCGGCCCTCAAGGTCAGCGTGCCCGTGACCCGGATTGCCAAGTGGAAGACCACGGTGCAGCTGGTCGCGATCGCCTTCCTGCTCGCTGGCCCTGCTGGCGACGAAGTGTTCCCTTATACGACGAAGACAGGCATCGGTCTTCTCTGGATCGCAGCGATTCTGACGATCTACACTGGCTACGACTATTTCCGGGCCGGCCTGAAGCACATCGTGGATGATGAAGAATGACAAAGCTCGTCTATTTCGCCTGGGTGCGCGAGCGGATCGGTAAGGCTGAAGAAGACATCGCCCTGCCCGCTTCCGTCGTCACCGTCACTGATCTTCTGAATTATTTGAAGACGATGGGCGAGGAATATGAGACCGCGCTTCAGTTTCCCGATGTCATTCGCGTCGCGATCGACCAGGAGCACGTCGACCACGACGAGCCGATCGGCAACGCCAGGGAGATCGGTATTTTCCCGCCGATGACCGGAGGCTGACGTGAGCAGCAAGGTCCAGCCGCATATCCGCGTCCAGCGCGAGGACTTCGACCTGCAGGCGGAAGTCGACCGGCTCAGCACAGGCACCGACGGTGTTGGCGCGATCGTCACGTTCTCAGGCTTGTGCCGTGACGAGGGCGGAAGGCTTGCAGCACTTGAACTCGAACATTATCCGGGGATGGCCGAAGCGGAGATGACACGGATTGCAGGCCTTGCGATCGAACGTTTCGGGCTCCTCGGCCTGACAGCCATCCACCGCTACGGCAAGATCGCCGCGCGAAAGAATATCGTGCTTGTCATCGCCGCGGCGCCGCACAGGCAGGCTGCATTCGACGGTGCGAATTTCGTAATGGACTATCTGAAGACAGCCGCTCCTTTCTGGAAGAAGGAGCACGGCAAGGATGGCTCCACGGGCGAATGGGTTGCGGCCCGGGACGCGGATGACGCTGCACGCGACAAGTGGAAATAGTCAGGGTATGGCCCGCTCCCTCCTGCTGAGAACGAGAAGAAGCACAAGTAGCGAGAAGACCACCAGGTCGCGCCAGAGATAGGGGCCGTAGGCGCTCCACATCGTCTCCGCGACACCGAGACCGGCGGCGCCGGCGGCCGACTTCAACGGGTCCGAATATCCGCCGACAGCTGCGACCATCAAAACCTTGAGGCCGAACATCAGGCCGGCGCCGAAATCCATCGTGCCGTAGTAGAAGGTGGCGAGGATGCCACATGCCGTGGCGATCAAGCCTGCCGACGCGTAGGCGATGAGGAACACGCGATCGGCGCTGGTGCCGCAGAGTTCTGCTGCCAGGGGATCGTCGGTAACCGCGCGCCACAGACGCCCCCAGGACGTGCCCCTCATGATGACAACGCCGAGCGCCATCATGGCACACATCAATCCGGTATTGATGAGTTGGATCTCCGTGAGCGTCACCTTGAACGCCCCGTCGCTCCAGAATACCACGGCGCTGTTCAGGAAAGGCGAAAGCCACAGGCTTTTCGTGTCGGATGCAAGCCTGGCCGTTTCCATGAGGACGATGGTGATGCCGAGCGCCGCCACGATCACAGTATTCGACGACTGGCGCACCAGCGGCAGCATGATGGAGCGCCCGATCCAGATTGCCGCCAGCATCGAATAGATAACCGAAAACAGAGCCCCCAGTGCCAGCGCGGCCGGCAGGATCAGCCAGAGCCTGTTGTAGCCTAGATCGGTGAAGAGCAGCAAAATCTGACCCGAGAAGGCGAAGATCGCCCCATAGGTGATATCGGCGCGCTTGGTGACCCCAAAGGCGATGGCGTAGCCGAACGCAAGCGCGGCGTAGAGTGCAGCCACAGGGACGGCGTTCGCCAATTGCTGCAGCAGATAGGCCATAAAGAACTCCCGATTGCAGAAATCATAACTAGCAAAACGTATTTTACCAGTTATATTTTCATCATGAGCTTCTCCTGGACCCCACACCGCTTTTCCGGAAGCGCATTGGCACTGGATGTCGCCAACAGCGTCGTCCTGAGGCATGACGAGACGCGACGGATCGACCGCTTCGAAGCACCCGCCCAACTGGAAACCTTTCCGCAGGCTGCAGCGGAGTTCTGCGCGGAGCGGGCGATCTTCGGTGACATGGTTGCTCCGGCGCCAGATAACAAAGGGAACTTCCTGGAGTTGCGCGAGGCGACGGACAGGTATTTCCGGGCTCGCGTTTCAGGCGATAATGACGATCAGCTGCTCGCCGACCTTCTGGGGGCGCTGGCCCGCACGCTGCATGGTGCCAATGGAGCAAACGGCCTCGACGTAGCAACCGCGCATTCCGTGTTACGGCTCATCGCGATGCCTGACCCCGAACGTATGAAGGTCTGCCGCAATTGCGGCTGGCTCTTCATCGACCGCAGCAAGAACAGAAGTCGCGCCTGGTGCGACATGGCGGTGTGCGGCAATCGCGCCAAGGCGAACCGGCATTATCGCCGGAGGAAAGAGGAGGAAGCGCCATGAAAGCGATATCGATGGCCGTGCTGCTTGCAAGTGCAGTGCTGACCGGATGCCAGCGAGAGACCGACAAGTTTGTCGAGGTCAGCGGACGCGTCTTCGTTTTCAACTACCGGATCGCGATCGCGACCTATGTCGTGACGCTGAACAAGAAGGCCCCTATCCCGGAAGGCACTGTCGCCATCGCGGAATTCGAGAACCCTGCGGGCGGCGACGTGTTAGTGACGAATGAAAAGATCTACCCGTTCTGGGACAAGATCACGCTTCAGAGCCCTGCAATTCATTGCGTCAAGAAGGACAAGCCTTACGCCGTGAGCGTTCGTCTTGTCGACGCCAAGGGAGAGACATTACAAAGCCTGAAGACCGAGGTGATTTCGAGCCTTGACCAGTCTGTCATGCCCGGCAAGCCGCTGGTCGTTGGTCCGCTGTATACAAAGAATCCTGAGGTCTTCAAACCGGACGGCACTGTGGATTACGATTCCGCCGCGACCTGCCCTTCAACGTAAAAAGCCGGAGCAGAGCCCCGGCTTTCAGAGTCAATTCAATACCTTCAGCGGATTCCCTGAGAGCCTGTCTCAGCCGACGATTTCTGTGTCGGAGAACCAGTACTTGATTTCCTGAGCAGCGGTTTCCGGGCCGTCTGAGCCGTGAACCGAGTTTTCGCCGATCGACAGGGCGTGTGTCTTGCGGATCGTGCCTTCGTCAGCGTTGGCCGGGTTGGTCGCACCCATGACTTCGCGGTTCTTGAGGATCGCGTTTTCGCCTTCCAGAACCTGGACGATCGTCGGGCCGGAGGTCATGGTTTCAACGAGTTCACCGAAGAACGGGCGATCCTTGTGAACGGCGTAGAAGCCTTCGGCTTCGCGCTTGCTCATCCAGACGCGCTTGGAAGCGACGACGCGCAGGCCGGCGTCTTCGAGAATCTTGGTGATAGCGCCCGTCAGGTTGCGCTTCGTTGCGTCCGGCTTGATCATCGAGAAGGTGCGTTCAATCGCCATTGGTCAAAATCCTTTATTCCGTGGGAAAAGTGGGCGGTGTTTACCCGCCTGATAGCCCGAAAACAAGTGGGCATCGGCAATTTCACGCCGCTGTCACGAAACGATTGCCTGTTGCCGCAGAGCAGATGCGCGCAGGTCTGCTGTCCAGACGACGACCTTCCCACCGGAGGGCATCGCATTCGTCTCGATCACGTTCCGCTGCTTTTCGCGACAGTAAATGCGCAATGGATACTATGCATTAACTGCATTTCACTGTTTCGCGCCGCGACTTCAACTACAAGCGCAGAATTTAAGCTATCTTAAGCGCGATAGTTGCATAGAGAACCAAACGCCGGCCATAGCGTCGGAACGAGGGGATCGTCATGCGAACTGCGCCGAACTCACAGGTACAACGCGAAGCCGCACCACGTCCGGCTGCCCCGACGGATATCCAGCGGATCGCGCAGCATATGGCAAGGCTCACGATCGCCGGCCTGCCTCGCAACTATGAGCTTTTGCACGAGGCGATCATCGGCCAGAACGCCGGCCTGGCGCAGGATATCGCGGCGCTCGGCCCAAGCCCGCGGCAAGCTTCTCTCGACGAGCTGGGCCTGAGGTACCGGCTTGTCAGCCATTGCGGTCTCGCCAGCGAAGTCTCTCATGGCGAAACTAGCAAGATGCTGCGGGAGGCAGCGGAGCGACTTTCGGAAAGCCTTCGCCAAAAGCAGGCATTCGTGCGCGCTGCAGAAACAGCATTGCAATCCATCGCGGGCAATCTGGACCAGAGCCTCGGCTCGTTCATGAGCGAGATGGAGTATCTATCGACCTCTCTCTCCACCGTGTTGGCTTCGGAAAAGGATATCGAGGCCCGGCTGAGGAGCGACGTCGAGCGCCTGGAAACAATTGAGCTTGGCATTGCAGCCGCTCATTCCGCGTCGGCCACCGACAAGCTCACCGGGATTCCCAACCGCATCGCGCTCAACAAGGCAATCGCAGATCTCTATGATCGCGAGGAAGGCGCCTCCGGCAATGCCCTGATCATGGTCGATGTCGACGACTTCAAGGCACTCAGTACCCGCTACGGCACGCAGGTCGGCACCCGGTTGCTGAAGAAACTTGCGGATCTCTTTCGCAAGTCGATCAAGAAAAACGATCTTGTTGCGCGGACTGATGGCGATGAATTCGCATTTCTGTTTGCCAATGTCGGCATGCAGGAGGCCCTGGCGATTGCCGACCGGCTGCGCGCCTCCGTGGAAGATCACCTGGCTTTTGCGACCTCTGACAACACCGCGCCTGCCAAGCTCACGATTTCGCTCGGGATTGCATTGAGCGCTGACGCAGCGACGGCATCGCAGCTGCAGGCGAATGCGCGCGTCGCACTGCACGCGGCCCAATCAAACCGGCGCCAGCCCGTGCAAGCCTTCGGGCGCTGAGCGCCAGGCTCAGGCTTTCATCCGCCCCAAGTACTGCGCCTTCAACTCGCGACGCCACGAGAATATCGGCGTCGCGGGACATAAATGCCTATCCTTCAATCCGTGCGGGCATCGCACGATGCTTATCGCCGAAGCAATCATAGAGCGCAATTAACTTCAGCACGCGCCAAGCGATAAAGGGTTGCGGTAGCGATGTAACTTTCCGCCATATCGTGCCATCCGGCTTCGCCGCGCCCTTGCCTTCGGCCAAGAGTTCCGCCAAAACCCGGCGCATGATCACGATTTCCGATATTTCCGCACGTGTTGCCGGCCGCCTGCTTCTCGATCACGCCAGCGTTTCGTTGCCGGCCGGCGCAAAGGCCGGACTGGTTGGCCGCAATGGTGCGGGCAAGTCCACGCTTTTTCGGGTCATCACCGGCGATTTGGCTTCGGAAAGCGGTTCGATATCGATCCCGAAAAATGCTCGCATCGGTCAGGTGGCGCAGGAAGCACCGGGAACGGAAGACGCGCTGATTGAAATCGTACTGGCAGCCGACAAGGAGCGCTCGGCGTTGCTGGTGGAGGCGGAAAATGCCACAGATCCGCACCGCATCGCCGAAATCCAGATGCGACTGGTCGATATCGACGCGCATTCAGCGGAAGCGCGTGCCGCCAGCATCCTCGCGGGCCTCGGCTTCGATCAGGAAGCGCAGTCGCGATCGGCCTCGTCCTTCTCGGGCGGCTGGCGGATGCGCGTCGCCCTCGCGGCCGTCCTATTCTCCGAGCCCGACCTGCTGCTCCTCGACGAACCGACCAACTATCTCGACCTCGAAGGCACGTTGTGGCTCGAGGACTATGTGCGCCGTTATCCGCATACGGTCATCATCATCAGCCACGACCGGGACCTGCTGAACAACGCCGTCAACTCGATCGTTCATCTCGACCAGAAGAAGCTCACCTTCTATCGCGGCGGATACGACCAGTTCGAACGGCAAAAGGCCGAAGCTGACGAGTTGCAGACCAAGGCACGGGCAAAGAACGAGGTTGCGCGCAAACACTTGCAGAGTTTCATCGACCGCTTCAAGGCAAAGGCTTCAAAGGCGCGCCAGGCGCAGAGCCGCGTCAAGGCGCTGGAGCGCATGGGCACGGTGGCCGCCGTCATCGAGGATCACGTCCAGCCGATCACCTTCCCGGAGCCGGAAAGGCAGCCGGCCTCCCCGATCGTTGCCATCAGCGGCGGCGCGGTCGGCTATGAGCCCGGCAAGCCGATCTTGAGAGGCCTGAACCTGCGCATCGACAACGACGATCGCATCGCACTGCTGGGCTCTAACGGCAACGGCAAATCCACGTTCGCGAAATTCATTTCCGGTCGCCTGTCAGCAGAGACGGGAGAAGTCAAGCTCGCGCCGAACCTGAAGATCGGCTTCTTCGCGCAGCATCAACTCGAGGATCTGATCCCCGACCAGTCACCCGTCGAGCATGTGCGCAGCTTGATGCCGGACGCGCCGGAAGCGAAGGTGCGAGCGCGCGTCGCCCAGATGGGCCTTGCAACCGAAAAGATGTCCACCGCGGCAAAGGATCTCTCCGGTGGCGAGAAGGCCCGCTTGCTGATGGGTCTCGCTGCCTTCCACGCGCCGAATTTGCTGATTCTCGACGAGCCCACAAACCACCTCGACATCGACAGCCGGCGGGCACTCATCGAAGCGCTCAATGACTACGAGGGTGCCGTCATCCTGATCTCGCACGATCGCCATCTCATCGAGGCGACGGTCGATCGATTGTGGCTCGTCAACAATGGTACCGTGACGACTTTCGAAGGCGATATGGACGAGTATCGCGACCTCGTTGTCGCGTCGGGCAAAAAGAAAGATGAAAAGCCTCAACTCGCTGAAGAGTTCGCCTCGAAGGCGGACCAGCGCAAGCTGAATGCCGAGAAACGCGCGTCGCTTGCGCCGCTCAAGAAAAAGATCAACGAAATTGAATCCTTGACCGGCAAGCTGGAGACACTGATTCAGGCGCTTGATGCAGAACTTGCAGATCCGCTGCTCTATGAAAAGGCGCCCGCGAAGGCTGCCGAAAAAGCCAAGCAGCGCGGCGAAGCCGCCGCAAAGCTCGCGGCTGCTGAAGAGCAGTGGCTGGAGCTTTCGTCGGAATACGAAGAAGCCATGGCGGGATAGGCACAGCCGGCGGCGGAAGCTTGTCGGATGAAGCACTATTCGGCAATCTCGGGGCGATCGAAACCGATCGTTAACCATAATCATCAAGGTTGTCTCAACATTCATGACTGATTTGTTGAGCCCTTTTCATGCATCGCTTCGCCTTCCTTTCCAGTCTCATCTTGAGCGTGGCCCTGGCCGGCTGCCAAACCACCAAGCGGCCTGCGCCTGCGCCAGACACCACGATCAAGACCTCCTCCATCGTCGCACAGCAAGGCAGCCAGATAGCGGAAACGGAAGGTCGTCTACCCCAAATGTCTCACGACACCCGCCCCCATCACCTCGCCGGCCGAACATTGACGGTCGCTTCCATTCACGACCTGCACTTGCACGACAAGGAGGTCATCCTCAGCTTCGATGACGGCCCCATTCCTGGCCGGACGGACCGCGTGCTCGCGACACTGGACCAGTTTGGCGTCAAGGGCGCTTTCATGATGGTCGGCGAATTGGCGGAACTGCATCCGGAGCTTGCTCGCAAGGTCGCCATGGAAGGCAACGCGATCGGCAGCCACACTTACCGGCACGACAATCTGGCGACGCTGGCCTTCGACATGGCGATGAATGAGATCACGCGCGGCGCGGCAGCCGTCACCAACGCGACCGGTGTCGACGTCAACTTTTTTCGCTTTCCATACCTTGCCGACAGCCACAAGCTTCGCGCCGCCGTTGCAATGCGCGACATGGTCGTGATGGATGTGGATGTGGACAGCAAGGACTACCTCAACACATCGCCTGCGGCCATAAGCAAGCGGACGATGGACCTGCTGCACAGGCGCGGCCGCGGCATCATTCTCATGCACGACATCCACAATCGCACCGCGACAATGCTGCCGACGCTTCTTTCAACGCTCGAGGCCGAGGGGTATAAGGTCGTAACGGTGCAGTTCGAGAAGCCGACAGCGCCCGCCGAGATGGCGTCTCTCTGATGGGGCCGATCGACGCTTGCCCGCCGGTTTCTTTCTGCTAAAACAGGCGCAAAATAAATCATACTTTTGAGCGAAACACCGAACGCGAGCCACCAGCATGTCACCTATCAACCTCGCCATCGTCGGCGTCGGCAAGATCGTCCGCGACCAGCACCTTCCCTCGATCGCCAAGAATCCCGACTTCAAGCTCATTGCAACGGCGAGCCGTCACGGCACTGTCGAAGGCATCCAGAGCTTCACCACGATCGATGCAATGCTCGATGCAGTACCGGCGGTCGATGCCGTTTCGCTCTGCATGCCGCCGCAGTATCGCTACGAAGCCGCCCACAAGGCACTTTCTGCCGGCAAGCACGTCTTCCTCGAAAAGCCTCCGGGCGCTACGCTGAGCGAAGTGGCCGATCTTGAAAGTCTCGCTGCAAGCAAGGGCGTTTCGCTGTTTGCGAGCTGGCATTCGCGCTATGCAGCGGCCGTCGAAGCCACGAAGTCCTTCCTCGCGTCGACGACGATCAAGAGCGTTCACGTCATCTGGAAGGAAGACGTTCGCCATTGGCATCCGAACCAGGACTGGATCTGGCAGGCCGGTGGCCTTGGCGTTTTCGACCCGGGAATCAACGCCCTTTCAATCGTCACTCACATTCTGCCAAAAGCAATCTTCCTGACGGGCGCAACGCTCGAATTTCCGGAAAATCGCGACGCGCCGATTGCTGCCGATCTGCATTTCAAGAACGCTGACGACCTGCCTGTTCATGCCGAGTTCGACTGGCGACAGACGGGCAAGCAGAGCTGGGACATCCTCGCGGAAACCGAAGCCGGCCATGTGCAGCTTACTGAAGGCGGATCCAAGCTGTCGATCAATGGCGAACTGAAATTCTCGGCGCCGGAAGAGGAATACCCCGCGCTCTACCGTCGCTTCGCCGAAATCGTCAAAGCCGGCAAATCCGACGTCGATCTCGCGCCTCTTCGCCATGTTGCCGATGCCTTCATGCTCGGCAAGCGCAAATTCGTCGACGCGTTTCACGATTGATAGAAACGTGCCGAACCTCCTAATATTGTGAAGGGCTCACGGTCTGTCACGGAGGTTCGGCATGCGAGACGATGCGTCTTACGGTCTTGGCTTGAAGAACATGACGGTTTCTCTCGCCGAACCCAATACCCTGTGGCAACAAGCCTATGCCAACGAGGCACACGCCATCCGACAGGCGCTCGGGGACATCGCGATCGGTATTCAGCACGTCGGCAGCACCGCCATTCCTGGCATCAAGGCGAAGCCGATCATCGACATACTTGTCGGTGTCAAACATTTGGACGATGGCTTGTGCTGCATCGGCGCCATGGAAGCAATCGGCTATGACTATGCCGGTGGCGACATCGTTCCTGATGACCATATTTTCGGTCGCGGCATCAAAAATGAAAGCCGCACCCATCTGGTCCATGTCGTGGAGTATCGCGGCGACAACTGGAAGCGGATGATCGCCTTTCGCGACGCGCTGCGCGGCGATACACGGCTCGCACGTGCCTACGAGCAACTGAAGGTTGGATTGGCCGGTGAGCATGCAGAAAGCCGCGCGCAATATACCAGGGCAAAGCAGGCTTTCATCGATGAGGTCGTGATAGCTTCCGGCCTGGGCCAGTAAAGTTCAAGCCTTCTTCTCCCATCGCCCCTCGGGTGTTTGCTGCCAGTATGTCAGGCTGTGCCCCTCACCTTTCAGCTTCCTCCATTGCGCGCGGGCACCTTCCAGCTGCTCCTGGTCGTAGCCATCGAACATGAAAACGATCCGCTGATAGGTTTCGACCGGCGGTGGCTCTGCGGCATCGACGATAAACCGAACTGTCGCGGCGTTGGCATTCGCTTCGGAAACGGTGAGGAGAACCGGCTGATTTACCGCGAAGTCCCCCTCGTCCGTGCCATGCGGCAGGAAGCTATCCTCCCGAAATGTCCAGAGATGCTGATCGAGCAGGTCGCGCCGCGCCGCATCCTTCACCTGCACGGCAACCCGCCAGCCTCGCTCGAGGCTTTTTTCGAGCAGCGGCGGAAGGGCGTCCTCCAGCTTGGATTCCGTCAGATGATAGAACAGGACTTCCGTCATGACTCGTAGTTGGCACGCACCAGCTCATCAAGCAGGCGCACACCGTAGCCGGAACCCCAGGACTGATTGATCTCGTCCTGCGGTGAGCCCATTGCTGTTCCCGCGATGTCGAGGTGCGCCCAAGGCGTGTCCTGCACAAACCGTTTCAGGAAATGAGCCGCAGTGATCGAGCCCGCATGGCGGCCGCCCGTGTTCTTCATGTCGGCGAACTTGCTGTCGATCAGCTTGTCATATTCTTTACCGAGCGGCATGCGCCAGAGCTTCTCGCTCGTCGTCAGCCCAGCCGCAGTCAGTTGCTCTGAGAGCTCGTCATCATTCGAGAACAAACCGGCATGGACGTTGCCGAGCGCAACAAGAATCGCGCCCGTCAAGGTTGCCAAATTGATCATGAATTTGGGCTTGAAGCGGTCGTTGCAATACCAGAGCGCATCACAGAGCACGAGCCGGCCCTCGGCATCGGTATTGATGACCTCGATCGTCTGGCCAGACATCGAGGTGACGATGTCGCCGGGGCGCTGGGCGTTTCCGTCGGGCATGTTCTCGACGAGGCCGATGATGCCCACGGCGTTCACGGCCGCCTTGCGCGCCGCGAGGACATGCATCAGGCCGGTGACGGCCGCAGCGCCACCCATGTCGCCTTTCATTTCCTCCATGCCGGCCGCGGGCTTGATCGAGATGCCACCGGTGTCAAAAACGACGCCCTTGCCAATGAAGGCGATCGGGCTTTCACCGCTCTTGCCGCCTTTCCACTGCATGACGGCCAGTCGCGGAGGCCTGACGGAGCCTTGCGCCACGCCTAGCAGCGCACCCATACCAAGCTTCTGCATCTCCTTCTCGGTGAGGATTTCAACCTCAACGCCGAGCTTTTCCAGGTCGCTTGCCTTGGCTGCGAACTCCACAGGACCCAGAACATTCGGCGGCTCATTCACGAGATCGCGGGCCAGATTGACCCCTGCGGCGACAGCTTCGGAGACCCTGAAGGCCTCGGCGGCATCGGTCGCATTGGCGATAACGATCGTCACCGCCACCCGTCCATTCCGGTTATTGCCGTCCTCGTCCTTCTTTTTGGTCTTGTAAGTGTCGAAGCTGTAGGCACGCAATAGCATTCCAAGCGCAAAATCCGCCGCCTCTTTGGCGCCAACGCCGGCACCCGGCGCATCGACGAAGATCGCGACCTTTTCGGCCTTCTTGATCTTGGACGCAGCGACACCACCGGCCTTCAGCCAATCGTGAGCGGTCAGTTCCTCCGGCTTGCCGAGGCCGACAACAATAAGCCGCTCGGCAGCTGAACCTTCGGGAGCAACGAGATCCAATACGGTCGTCGGCTTGGCGGAGAAGCCGGCGATCTTTGCGGCTCTGGCGATCACGCCAGCGGGGTCAGCGACCTTGGCTCCGGCGGCAAGATCCGCTCCGCCTGCCTGGAGCAGAATCGCGTAGCCACCGACGATATCGGCGGACGTCTCAAATGAAATATCGAACTTGGCTGACATATCTTCTCCAGTGGGATTTTCCTAAATCCGCTCCACCCGATCATTTCGGGTTTCACCCCCGAAGACAAGTCTTTGGCCCGACGATGTGGCTGCTTGACTAGCCGCGAACTCGTTAAAGGGATGTCATCATTGGCGCATATTCCTCTGGTGGAATTGAGTCCACAGGAATTGCATGGTGATTTCGACATTAGGATTATCGAGGGCACGAGCAACTTGGCGTTTTGCTGCATCGAACGACGCTCCCGCCCGTGCATTTATCGGCCTGCTCTGTCTCTGGTGGCTGCTGCTTCTGCTGTTCAATGCCTTTCCCCAGATCGATATCTACGCATCTAAACATTTTTTTGTGCAGGAAGCCTGCAAGGCCGCAGCCACTGTTGGCGGAGCCTGCGGGTATTTTCCCTACCGGCAAGAAACCTACCTCGGGCTGCTGCGAATTCTCTTTTTTCGGCTGCCGTATCTCATCGCCCCCATGATGCTGTGGAAACTAGCGGCGTGCTATTGGCACTGTGGAGCCACCTTCAATGTCGCGCGCGCCCGCACATTCAAGGTCGCTCTCGCCTCGTTAATCATCGGCCCGGTGATCCTGGTGAATTTCCTCCTCAAGGCACACTGGGGGCAGACCGCGGCCTTGGCAGACGCTCGATTTCGGCGGCTACCTCGACTTCGTACAGGCAGGCTCCATGGCCGGAAAATGCATGTCGAACTGCTCCTTCGTTTCCGGCGAAGCGGCAGGCGCCGGCTGGGTCTTCTGTCTCATTTTCCTGATACCGCAGCCAGCGCGTTCCGCCCTTGCCCTCCCCCTTGCCGCGGTCTCGTTTCTGGCACCCGCCATGCGGGTTGCTTTCGGCGCGCACTATCTTTCCGACGTGATCCTCGGATGGCTTTCGTCCATTGTTATCTTCGCAGGTCTACTTGCTCTCACCGATTCGCCACAGGGCAAAAAAAAATCTGAAATTTGAATGAATTTTCGACGCTGGCTTGTCGCAAAAGCGAACCAAAGAGCGTAGATGGATTTCGCTGCATAGCGGCATCGGTTCGCAAATGGCGTTCAAGGGCATGAATGAAACTGCTTGAAACATATATACTCCGGCGTGTTGGCCAGATGTTTCTCGTTGCCCTGTTGCCGGTGCTCGCGATCATTTGGACGACTCAGGTTCTGCAGCGCGTCAATCTGGTAACCGACAGCGGCCAGTCGATGGGGTCGTTTGCCAAGCTGGCGACGTTGATCCTTCCATCGATCATTCCGATCGTGCTGCCGTTCGCAATTGTCATTGGTGTCACGCAGACGCTGACGACGATGAACAACGATTCGGAGCTGACCGTCATCGATGCGGCCGGTGCCAAGCGCGGCATCATCCTGCGCCCGATTCTTATCCTCGCCGCGGTTATCAGCGTCTTTTCCTTTCTGGTGGACAACGTCGTCGAGCCGAAGGCCAAGACCGGCGTTCGCCAGATGGTGGCTGCGGCTTACGCGGATCTGCTCTCCACAGTTATTGAGGAGAAGAACTTCCGCCGCATCGATACCGGTCTTTATGTGCAGATATCGGAGCGGCTGGCGGGGCGTGTGCTTAAGGGCTTGTTCGTCGTCGACGAGCGTGACCCTGCGTTCGAGCTCATCTACTACGCACGGGAAGGCGCCGTTGACGAGAAGGGCACGTCGCTCATCATGCATGATGGCGAGGTTCACCGCAAAACGCAGACCGGCGAAGTCTCCGTCATTCGCTTCGATTCCTACTCCTTCGACCTGTCCGATCTGACGCAGAACCGCGGTCAGGCAACGCTTCGAGCATCCGACCGCGAGCTTCCGTTTTTGCTCAATCCGGATCCGAACGACAAGGACTACATCGCCAAGCCCGGCAGTTATCGTGCCGAATTGCACCGCCGTCTGACGGATTGGGTTCTGCCGATGGTGTTTGCGCTGATTTCGCTGGCGATTGCCGGTGATGCGCGCTCCCATCGCGAAGCGCGGCTGCATCCGATGGTGGCGGCGCTCATCTTTGCATTCGCGATTCGTTGGGCGTCATTCTACGCCGCTAATCAGATCGATACTGATCCCGAGTATATTGGTGTCCTCTATGCGATTCCCGTGATCGCCAGCCTCCTCGCAATCGCGTCTCTGTCGCATCACAAGCGTCTGTCGGTCGTGTCCGCAATGAGCGACCACATCGCCGCAGCTTGGCAAAGACTGTTGCGACGCTTCGGGCGGTCGGCAGGTCCCTCCGCGGGAGGTAGCGCATGATCTTCGGGACGCTCGGCCGCTATTTCTTCCGTCGTTATCTGCTGACCACAATGTGGTTCTTTCTCGGCGTGATCGGCATCGTCTACCTCGTAGATTTCAGCGAGACGGCTGGCCGCCTCTCCGGTCTTCCCGGCTACACCGTGACAGGCGGCCTCGTGATGACGGCCGTGCGCCTGCCGCTCATTATGCAGCAGACCGTTCCCTTCATTGCCCTCTTTGTGGGCATGACGGTTTTGATCGGCCTCAACAGAAAATACGAATTGGTCGTGACGCGCGCTGCCGGCATCTCGGTTTGGCAGTTTATGTCGCCCTTTCTTGCCGGCGCATTTTTGCTCGGCGTCCTCGTCATGACTGTCCTCAATCCGCTGGCAGCATGGGGGCAACGTCAGGCCGCCATCGTCGAGAGCAACTGGCGCGGAGAAGGCTCGGCGACGAATGCCGCGCCGCAGGTTCCGTGGCTTCGCCAGATCAGCAGCGGGGACGATGCCATCATAGGAGCGCATACGGTTCTGGAGAACGGCACGCTGCTTATGGATGCGGTATTTGTGCATTTCGATTCGACCGACCACATCATCCTGAGGCAGGACGCCGCGTCGGCAAAATTGGAAGATGGTTACTGGCTTCTTAAGAATGTTGTCGAGCGCCGTCCGGGCGAAGTCGCGGCACGCAAGGATGAGGTGCGAGTCCGCACCAATTTGAAACAGGATTTCGTCCAGCAAAGGCTGACAGCCCCTGAAACTATTGGATTTTTTGATCTTTCGAGCCGAATTGACGCAGCGAAATCCTTTGGGATTCCGACCAAGGCTCTCGAGACGCAATTTCATTCATTGTTGTCCCAGCCACTGCTGCTTGTTGCCATGACTCTCATTGCTGCAACAGTGTCTCTAAAATTTAGCCGGTTCAACCAATCGAGGTCGGTGATTCTGGGTGGAATCCTGTCAGGCTTCGTGCTTTATGTGGTCACCGTGCTTGTAAAAGCATTCGGAAGCAGTGGGGTTGTCCCGCCTTTCGTGGCGACGTGGATTCCGGTCACCGTTGCCTTGGCTTTGGGTGCAACAATTCTGCTTCATCAGGAGGATGGCTAGTGGCGGCAGGCGACCGCAAGACTCTTAGTAAACAGTTGGTTGCCCTGTTCGTAGGCGCGGCTCTGTCTACCTATTCCAACGGCCTTCCTGCTGCCTTCGCACAGGATGCCCTGCAAAATATGAAGCCGACCGTATCTGGCGACGAGAAGCTGATTCTGTCGGCAAACGAGCTCGTCTATAACAAGGACGCGCAGATCGTTTCGGCCATTGGCGGCGTGCAGATCAACTACGCCGGCTACAAGATGGTGTCGCAGCGCGTCGAGTATAATCAGCAGACCGGGCGCCTGATGGCGCTTGGCAACGTCGAGCTCGTTGGCCCCGACGGCAATCGCATGTACGCCGACAAGCTTGACGTCACCGACGACTTTGGAAACGGCTTCGTAAACGCGCTCAGAATCGAAACCGCCGACAATACGCGCCTGGTTGCCGAAACCGGTGAGCGTGTTGGCGGCACGCAAATGATCCTGAACAAGGGCGTCTATACTGCGTGTTTGCCTTGCGCCGAGAAACCGGAACGGCCTCCCTTCTGGCAGGTCAAGGCTGAACGGGTCATCCAGGACGGCGTCAAGCATACGATTCGCCTCGAAAAGGCGCGCTTTGAGCTCCTTGGTCATCCGCTTGCCTACGTTCCGTGGATCGAAGTTCCCGACAACACCGTGAAGCGGAAGTCCGGCTTCCTGTTTCCTAGTTTTGTCACCGCTCAAAATCTCGGCTTCGGCCTGTCCGTCCCGTATTACTACGTTATTTCGCCGAGCAGCGACCTAACGGTCACGGGCACAGGTTATACGACGCAAGGCTTTCTGCTCGACGCAGAATATCGTCAGAGATTTGAAAACGGCACGCACACGTTGCGCATGGCTGGTATCAATCAGCTCAGCCCGGAGACCTTCACGGCCGGCACAAGTGATGCCGAAAATGACCTCCGCGGCGTTGTCGCGTCGAAGGGAGATTTCCAGATCAACCCTCGCTGGGCGTTCGGCTGGGACGTCATGGCGCAGAGCGACAACAACTTCTCTCGTACCTATAGTCTGAAAGGACTGGACTACTCGACAAAGACAAACCAGGTCTACCTAACCGGTCTCGGCAAGCGGAATTACTTCGATCTGCGCTCGTTCTATTTCGACGTGCAGAACGCCGATACAAACGACGTCGCCGAGAGGCAACAGGCAATCGTCTATCCGGTGATGGACTATCACTTCGTGGCGCCGCAGCCGCTCGCCGGAGGCGAACTTTCTGCCGATATCAACTTCACGAACCTGTCGCGCACTCACGACGACTTCTACAGCGTCGCAGGATTCGACCGGTTCCGTGGTCTTGACGGCCAGACGTCCCGTCTGACGGGCGAACTGGAATGGAAGCGGACGTTTGTGACGCCTGAGGGTTTCCTGATCACGCCGTTGCTCGCTGCGCGCGGTGACGCCTTGGCGTTGAACATGACACCTCCGCCGACCTCTGGCACGTTTGTCTATGACGGCAACTACGACGACAGCAATGCGGCGACGCGTTCGATGTTTACCGCCGGGTTGGAAATGCGCTATCCCATCCTTGGCACGACCGCAAACAGCACGCACCTGTTCGAACCCATCGTTCAAATCTATGCGCGGCCCGACGAACGCCTTGCCGGCGGTCTTCCGAACGAGGACGCGCAGAGCTTTGTGTTCGACGCGACCAGTCTTTTCGAACGTGACAAGTTCGCCGGTTACGACCGCATCGAGGGTGGCACGCGCGCCAACGTCGGCTTCCAGTACACTGGCACGTTCGACAATGGTTACAAGCTGCACGGCATATTCGGCCAGTCCTACCAGCTCGGCGGCCAGAATTCCTTCGACACAGCTGATCTGGTGAATGTCGGCGCGGACTCTGGTCTGGAGAGCGACGTGTCCGACTTCGTCGGTCTCGGCGGCATTGAAACGCCGCAGGGCATCGCCCTCGCGGCCTCCTATCGGCTTGACGAAAAGAACCTCGGTTTCCGTCGCGGCGATTTGACAGCCGGCTTCCAGAACGACAACCTCCAAAGCCAGCTGATCTACACGCATGTCTCAGCGCAGCCGGCGTATGGCTTTGCGGAGGACAACGATGAGATCCAGGCCAAGGGAACTGTTAAGTTCAAGGATTATTGGTCGGTATTTGGCGGCGTAGCCTGGGATCTTCAGGACAACACCATCGTGAGGAAAACATTCGGCCTGACCTATGAGGACGAATGCACGATCTTTACGATCGCATATAGCGAAAAGCGTGATACCAGCGCCGAAACCGCCAGCGACTGGAGTATTGGCGCCAGGTTGACCTTCCGCACGCTGGGCGATATCAACCTCGGCGGCGCGGTGGATACCAACACGACCATCTACCAGAATTGATGGAGAGTTCAGCAGTACGGCGGAAGAAAGGGCCTTTCTTTCGCCGTAAGACTATGCAGGACATTGTCGCCAGTTGATATCTAGGGCATATGCTAAGTTTTCAATTTACAGCGGCAACGCCCGTTTGTCTCGAGAAGGTATGCGCGCCGCGACGTGAATGCGCGGCGTCAATGGGAAGGGTCGATAGATGATTGGCGCCAAAAGAACCGTCAAAACAATGATTGCCGGCGCGGCTTTCGCAATGTTGGCAGCGTTTGCCTCACCGCAGACGGGATCAGTTTTTGCAGCAAGCGAAGTCAGAGTGGTCGTCAACGGCACGGCCATAACCAGCGGTGATGTCGCCAAGCGCCAGGCATTCCTCCGGCTGCAGCACCAGAAGGCTGATGCGAAGGCCGCCGAAGAACAGCTGGTCGACCAAGCACTGAAGCAGCAGGAAATCGCGCGCGTGCGCATGTCGGTTTCCAAGGACGACGTCGATGCATCGTTCGCGCGGTTTGCGAGCGGCAACAAGCTGACGACCGATCAGATGACGCAGATTCTCGAACGCGCCGGCGTCGGTGTCGCTCATTTCAAGGCTTTCATTGCCGTGCAGATGAGCTGGCCGCGCCTCGTCAATGCGCGCTACGGCTCGAGCGCCCATATGTCGAATTCCGACCTTGTTGCCCGCATGATGGAGAACAAGCAGAAGCCGGAAACCACGGAATATATTTTGCAGCAGATGATCTTCGTCGTCCCCGCCAGCAAGAAGGGCATCGTCGGCAAGCGCAAGAGCGAAGCCGAGGCATCGCGGTCGAAGTATCCAGGTTGCGAGCAGGCTAAGGTGTTTGCCGCAACGATGCGCGACGTATCGGTACGCGACCTCGGCCGCGTTATGGCTCCCGAACTTCCGGCAGAGTGGAAGCCGCTCGTCGAACAGGCAAAGGGCAACACGACGGCGACGCGCGTGACCGACAGGGGTGTGGAATATATAGCCATATGCAGCCAGCGTCAGGTGTCCGACGACCAGGCAGCGGAAATGGTGTTCCGCCAGGAAGACCTCGACAAGGCGAAGGCAGGCAAGAACGCACCTCCTGAAAACCCCAACGCCCAGAAATATCTCGAAGAGCTGCGCAAGAAGGCGCAGATCATGCGCCCCTGAGCAAGATGGCGATTTCGTTCTCGCGCCCACTCGCGCTGAGCCAGGGCGATCCGGCCGGTGTCGGCCCCGACATCACATTGCTGGCTTGGATGCGGCGCAGGGAGCTCGGGCTCCCTCCGTTCGTGTTCATTGGCGACCCTGATGTGCTGGCGTTGCGTGCCAAGCTGCTGGGCCTGACGGTTGCCATTCGCGAGACCGATTGTGCCAACGCCAATGACGTCTTTGCCGATGCCCTCCCCGTGCTTCCCATAGCTGCAGGCATCGGGGTTGTGGCGGGCGAGCCCCACGTCGCAACAGCGAAGGCCACGATCGCTGCGATCGAAACAGCCGTCTCGCTGACGATTTCAGGTGAAGCCCTTGGCGTCGTCACCAATCCAATCGCCAAGTCGGTGCTTTACGAGTCCGGCTTCCCCTTCCCGGGACACACCGAATTTCTGGCAGATCTCGCCGCCCGAGCGACGGGACAAGCAGCTATGCCGGTGATGATGCTCGCCGGTCCAAAGCTGCGCACCATTCCGGTCACAATCCATATTCCCCTCAAGGACGTGCCTCAGGCGCTGACGGCGGAACTCATCGTCGAGACCTGCCGGATCGCTGATGCCGACCTTAGGCGTCGCTTCGGGATCGAGCAGCCGCGGCTCGCGATAGCCGGTCTCAATCCGCACGCTGGCGAAGACGGCACGATCGGCAAGGAGGATGAGGCGATCATTAAGCCGGCCATCCAGTTCCTTAGGTCCGAAGGCATCAATGCGATCGGGCCCCTGCCCGCCGACACCATGTTTCACGACGAGGCCCGGGCGCGTTACGACGTCGCAATCTGCATGTACCACGACCAGGCGCTGATACCGGCCAAGGCGCTTGGCTTCGACGATTCTGTCAACGTCACCCTTGGCTTGCCCTTCGTGCGCACCTCGCCCGATCATGGTACCGCCTTCGGCATTGCCGGCAAGGGACTTGCACGTGAAGGCAGCCTCGTCGCAGCCCTGAAGCTCGCCGGCCACCTTGGACGCACTGTGGAAGGGCGCCTTTGATGGCTGCCTTGGATGGGCTGCCGCCCCTTCGCGATGTCATTCAACGTCATGGCCTTGATGCACGGAAGGCGCTCGGCCAGAATTTTCTGCTCGATCTCAACCTGACGCAAAAGGTTGCGCGAACGGCCGGCTCGCTGGAAGACGTCACGGTTTTCGAAGTAGGCCCGGGCCCGGGCGGCCTGACGCGCGCCATTCTGGCGCTCGGCGCAAAGAAAGTGATCGCCGTCGAGCGCGATTCTCGCTGCCTACCGGCCCTCGCCGAAATTGCTGCCCACTATCCAGGACGGCTTGAGGTGATCGAAGGCGACGCATTGAAGACGGACTTCGAAGCTCTGCCACCAGAAGGTCCGGTGAAGATCATCGCTAACCTGCCCTACAATGTGGGCACGCAGCTTCTGGTCAATTGGATCCTGCCGAAACAGTGGCCTCCCTTCTGGCAATCGCTGACGCTGATGTTCCAGAAAGAAGTCGGCGAGCGCATCGTCGCGACCGAAGAGGATGATCACTATGGACGTCTTGGCGTGCTTTGCGGATGGCGCACGAAGGCGCATATGGCGTTTGATGTATCGCCGCAGGCCTTCACACCGCCACCGAAAGTGACGTCGACGGTCGTTCATCTGACCCCGAACGAGAACCCGATCCCCTGCTCTGTCGCTGATCTGGAAAAGGTCACCCACGCGGCCTTCGGCCAGCGTCGCAAGATGCTGCGCCAGAGCCTCAAGCCCCTCGGCGGCGAGGCCTTGCTCAACAAGGTGGGCATTGACCCGCAACGGCGGGCCGAGACGCTGTCGGTCGCCGAGTTCTGCCTGCTTGCCAACAGCCTTTAAAGAGCCGGCGTTTCCTCAAGCAGCTTTGTGACGAAATCAAACATGCCGTGGCGCCGGTCGCGGCGTAGCCGTTCGGAACGAACGATCGATTGCACCGCCTCGAAAGCAGTGTTCAAATCGTCATTGATAATGACGTAGTCGTACTCCCGCCAATGCCCGATCTCCGAGCGCGAATTGGCGAGACGCGTCGCGATCACCTCCTCCGTGTCCTCGGCCCGGCGATGCAGGCGGGACTGAAGCTCCGTCATCGTCGGCGGCAGAACAAAGATGGACACGACATCGGCGGACATCTTGTCCTGAAGCTGCTGTGCGCCCTGCCAATCAATATCGAACAGCATGTCACGGCCGTCTGCCATCGCCTGCTCAACGGGCTCCCGCGGCGTGCCATAGAAATTGCCGTGCACCTCGGCCCACTCCAGCAATTCGTCGGCATCGCGCAGCCGTTCGAATTCGCGGACCGACTTAAAATGGTAGTGGATGCCCTCAATCTCGCTTGGCCGGCGCTGGCGCGTGGTCACGCTGACGGACAAACCGATCTGCTTGTCCGTTTCCAGCAGGGTGCGAGCGATCGTCGACTTCCCGGCGCCCGATGGCGACGAGATGACAAGCATGAGACCGCGGCGGGCTATCGGGATGGGCGCGGTTTTCGCCGGTTTCATTGGTCTACTCCAGATTCTGGACCTGCTCGCGGAACTGGTCGATAGCGACTTTCAGCTCGATGCCGGCGGCCGTGACCGCAGCGACATTCGACTTCGAGCAGATGGTATTCGATTCGCGGTTAAATTCCTGTGCAAGGAAATCGAGCTTCCGCCCGGCGGGACCACCCTTGCTGAGCAGGTCGCGGGCGGCAACCACATGCGCCTTCAGGCGGTCGATCTCTTCGCGAAGATCCGCCCTGGTGGCCAACAACGCGGCTTCCGCATGCAGCCTGTCGCGATCCAGCTTTCCCGAACCATCCATCAGCAAGGCGACTTGCGCAGCCAGTCGGCCAGCAATCTCTTGCGGAGAGCGGGAGGGGTCACGGTCGATGGTCTGCGTCAATCCTTCGATCGTGGCGATATGGTCCAGAAGGACACGCGACAATGCGGCACCCTCCAGTTCGCGCATCTGACGCAAGTCGGCAAGGGCCGTGATCAGGCCTTCGACAATGTCGGAATCGCGCGCTGCGATCGCTTCGTCGCCGTCTTCGGTCTCACGGAATTCGATGATGCCGCGGATGGCGAGCAAAGTATCCAACTGCAATGGCGCGGGATCGATGATGCCGCCAAGCTGGTCACGCAAGGCGAGCACGGCGGAGAGCGCTTCCTGATTGAGGACGGTTTCAATGCGGCTCACGCCGGCAGAGACGGAAAGCGACGCCTGCATATTGCCGCGGCTGAAGCGCTCGCCGGCAAGGCGGCGAACATCATTCTCCATGCGCTCCAGCCCCGGCGGGAGCCGCAAGCGCAGATCCAGGCCCTTGCCGTTGACCGACCGCAGTTCCCACGCCCAGCGCCAGCGGCCACTCGTGCCCTCACACCGTGCAAAACCGGTCATGGACTGCAAAGCCATGCAAGCCTCCGAAAATCAGTTCGTTTTCTTTTTCTTCTGGGCAGCCGGCGCGGCAGGCGCATCCGACTGCGTCTGGCTTTCAGGCTGTCCGTCAACGACAATATTGGGATCGGCACCCTTGGCCGCTTCCAGCTGACGCCAGCGTTTGACGTTGGCATTGTGTTCCTCGAGCGTCGTTGCGAAGACATGCCCGCCGGAACCATCGGCAACGAAATAGAGATCCTGCGTCTTCCAGGGATTGGCGACAGCCTCCAGCGCGTCTCGGCCCGGATTGGCGATCGGCGTCGGGGGAAGGCCCTTGACTACATAAGTGTTGAAGGGCGTTTCCTTCTTGAGGTCTGATTGATAGATCGGGCGATCCGCCGGTTTTCCATCGCCGCCGAACAGCCCGTAAATGATCGTCGGATCGGACTGGAGGCGCATCCCCTTGTCCAGCCGGTTGAGAAAGACGGAAGCCACATGGGCGCGCTCGTCCGGAACGCCGGTCTCCTTTTCGACGATCGAAGCAAGGATGATCAGTTCGCCCTTTGACTTGAGCTGCAGCGACGGGTCGCGCTTGTCCCAAACCTGGTCGACAAGCTTCTGCTGTGCCGCAGCCATCTGCTCGATGATCTCGGCCCGCTTCGTGCCGCGCGAGAACTTGTAGGTATCCGGACGCAGGCTTCCTTCGGCAGGCACGACGGTCGGCAGGTCGCCTTCCAGCACGCTATCCTCGTTCAGACGATTGAACATCTGGCGGACTGTGAGGCCTTCCGGAAACGCGACGGAATACAGGATCGACTTTCCGGATTTCAGCAGTTCCATGATGTCGTTCATGGAAGCATGCGCCTTGATTTCGTACTCGCCCGCCTTGAGGCTCTCGCCGTCATCAAGATGCGTCGTGGTGAGATAACGGAAGATACGTGCGTCCGACACGATGTTGTTGCGTTCGAGGCTTGCGGCGATCTCAGCAACGCCGGCGCCGCTTCGTACGATGAAATTCGTATTTGTCTCCAGGGGACCGGGATTCTGGTAGGACGAGATCGCGTAATAGAAAAGGAAGACGGCGGCTGCGCAGCCGAGCACGACAAGCGTCATCACGAAGTTCAGGAAAATGATAACCTGGCTGCGCGCCTTCTTCGAGCGCTTCGGCGGCTCGGGAACTCGTTCCGGCCGAAGCGCCTCGCTCGGCGACTTGGGAATAATCGGCCCGCTCTGCGTCTGCTGGCTTTCCTCGCCGATCGTCCCGTTGCTGTGGTTCGTATCGCTCACCGGCAATCCTCTAAACTTGGCCTCAAGTCCCGCTTCTTGCTAAGCAATGCGGCAAAATGCAGGTAGGGCCACGCCGCGCGTGGTGCAGCCCCACCGTCAGGACGTCAACGCCTGCACTCAAGCGACGTAGCGGCGCAGCACCAACGATGCATTCGTACCGCCGAATCCGAAAGAATTCGACAGCGCGACGTTGATTTCCCGCTGGCGCGCCTTGTGCGGAACGAGATCGATTGCGCTCTCGCGCTCAGGATTGTCGAGATTGAGCGTCGGAGGCGCAACGTTATCGCGAATGGCAAGCGTTGCAAAGATCGCCTCGATCGCACCGGCCGCACCGAGCAGGTGGCCCGTCGCAGACTTCGTCGACGACATCGAGATCTTGGAGGCCGCATTGCCGACCAGGCGCTCGACGGCACCGAGTTCGATCGTATCGGCCATCGTCGATGTGCCATGCGCGTTGATGTAGTCGATATCCGCGGGCGTCAAGCCGGCGCGCTTCAACGCCATCGTCATGCAACGCTGCGCGCCTTCGCCGTCCTCTGACGGGGCGGTGATGTGATAGGCGTCACCGGAAAGACCATAGCCCACGACCTCGGCATAGATCTTGGCGCCACGCGCCTGGGCGTGTTCCAGTTCTTCGAGAACGACGATGCCGGCGCCCTCACCCATGACGAAGCCGTCGCGGTCCTTATCGTATGGACGCGATGCCTTGGTCGGATTGTCGTTATGCTGGGTGGACAGCGCCTTGCAGGCGGCGAAGCCGGCCAGCGAGATGCGGCTGACGGGGGACTCCGTGCCCCCCGCGACCATGACGTCGGCATCGCCGAATGCGATGAGACGGGCTGCGTCGCCGATCGCGTGCGCGCCGGTCGAGCATGCCGTGACCACCGAGTGGTTCGGCCCACGCAGCTTGTGACGGATCGATACCTGGCCGGATACGAGGTTGATCAGACGGCCGGGAATGAAGAATGGAGAAATACGGCGCGGGCCCTTGTCGCGCAGCGTATAGCCGGCTTCGACAATACCTTCGATGCCACCAATGCCGGAGCCGATCAGCACGCCCGTCGAGACCTGCTCTTCGTCCGTCTGCGGATGCCAGTTCGCATCGTTCAGCGCCATGTCGGCGGCTGCCATGCCGTAGATGATGAAGGGATCGACCTTGCGCTGTTCCTTGGGCTCCATCCAGTCGTCGACATTGAAGGTGCCGTCGCTGCCGTCACCAACCGGAATGCGGCAGGCGATCTTTGCGGGGAGGTCGTCGATTTCGAATTCAGTGACCAGGCGGGCGCCGTTGTGACCCGCAAGCAAGCGGGACCACGTCACTTCCGCTCCGCATCCCAAGGGCGATACCATACCGGTACCTGTTATAACGACCCGTCTCATCGACTGCATTCCCCGCCTTTTATGTTCTTGGAGAACCATGCCAGAAATAAAAAGGGCGGACTCCGGGTCCGCCCTCTTTCTCAAATGCTCAGGATTAAGCCTGAGCCTTTTCGATAAACTTTACGGCATCGCCGACCGTCAGGATCGAGTCAGCAGCGTCATCCGGAATCTCAACGCCGAATTCTTCTTCGAACGCCATGACCAGTTCGACGGTATCGAGCGAGTCTGCGCCCAGATCGTCGATAAAGCTGGCGCTTTCGACAACCTTGTCGGCATCGACGCCAAGATGATCAATAACAATTTTCTTTACGCGTTCTGCGATATCGCTCATGTCGGTTTCCTCGACCTTATGTCCTGATCAGAATGCCTTGTGACATCCCTACCCTGTTTCAGCCTGCGGCGCCCCTTGAAGCCACCTCGGCAAACTCTTTGACCCCGGCTACCAGAAATGTCCCAGGCCTGCACAAAAGCCCGCCGGTCCGTCTGCTTTCTCGGGAGACTGTTCACAGTCATGGCCCGCTTAACACGGTTTAAGTCTGCCGCAAAGCCAGAAAATCAACCCCATCGGGTTGGTCAACACGCTATTGCGGGGAAAATCTGCCCGGAAGGCAGTTTCCCGTTTCAGATCATGGCCATGCCGCCGTTTACGTGCAGCGTCTGGCCAGTCATATACGCAGCTTCCGACGAGGCGAGATAGGCGACGGCGGAGGCAACTTCGGCGCCCGTGCCCATGCGCTTCATCGGGATCGCTCCCATGATCGCTTCCTTCTGCTTGTCGTTCAGCTTGCCGGTCATGGCGGACTCGATGAAGCCCGGCGCCACGCAGTTGACAGTGACGTTGCGGGTTGCAATCTCCTGAGCCAGCGACTTGGTGAAGCCGATCATGCCTGCCTTGGAGGCGCAGTAGTTCGCCTGACCTGGGTTGCCGGTAACGCCAACGACCGAGGTGATGTTGATGATGCGGCCATAACGGCGCCGCATCATCGGATGCGTCAGCTCGCGCGTCAGGCGGAACATCGCCGTCAGGTTCACTTCGATGACGTTATCCCAGTCTTCATCGCTCATACGAACAAACAGGCCATCCTTGGTGATGCCGGCGTTGTTGACGAGGATGTCGAGGCCTTCGAGATCGGCCTCGGCTTTGACTCCGAGTGCTTTGACTTCGTCGCGGTCTGCAAGGTTCGCCGGAAAGATCTTGACGCGATCGCCGAGATCATTCGCCAGCGCCTCGAGCTTCTCGACACGCGTTCCGTGCAGGCCGACGATGGCGCCCTGTTTGTGAAGGATGCGGGCGATTTCCTCGCCAATGCCGCCGGATGCGCCGGTAACGAGAGCCTTGCGGCCGGAAAGATCGAGCATGGAAGCGTTCCTTGTAATCGTTAAATCAATCATGCCATCAGAGCGGCAACGGCCGCATCGATATCGGCAGGCGTATTGACGGCAATGCCGTTCACGGTCTTGTCGATGCGGCGTGCGAGGCCAGTCAGGACCTTGCCTGAGCCAATCTCATAAAGCGTCGTAGCGCCATTGGCCGCGAACCATTCAACCGTCTCGCGCCAGCGGACCTGGCCCGTGACTTGCTCGACGAGCAGCCTGGCAATCTCGTCGGCGTCGGTCACCGGTGCGGCACGCACGTTGGCGATCAAGGGCACGACCGGGTTCGACTTCTTCACACCCGCCAGCGCTTCACGCATTGCTTCAGCAGCGGGCGCCATCAGCGAAGAATGGAAAGGAGCGGAGACCGGGAGCAGGATTGCGCGCTTCGCACCCTTTTGGCTCGCAATCGCGGCGCCCTTCTCGACGGCTGCCTTCTCGCCTGAAATGACGATCTGGCCGCCGCCATTGTCGTTGGCAACCTGGCAGGAGCCGACGGCCGAAGCCTCTTCGCACAGGGCGACGACATCGGCATGTTCGAGGCCAATGATGGCAGCCATCGCGCCAACGCCAACCGGTACGGCAGCCTGCATGGCATTGCCGCGAATGCGCAGCAGGCGCGCGGTATCTGCAAGCGAGAAGGTACCGGCGGCGCAAAGCGCGGAGTATTCGCCGAGCGAATGGCCGGCGACGTAGGAGACCTTCGCCTCCAGATCGACACCCTTGGCTTCCAGGACGCGAATGACGGCCATCGAGACCGCCATCAGCGCCGGCTGTGCATTGGCGGTCAGCGTCAGCGTGTCCTCCGGACCGTTGAACATGGTCTCGGAGAGCTTCTCGCCCAGAGCTTCGTCGACGTCTTGGAAGACGGCGCGTGCCTCGGCGAAATTCTCGGCAAGATCCTTGCCCATGCCGACAGCCTGGCTGCCCTGCCCCGGAAATGTGAAAGCGATGGTCATCCTGCGTCCCTTTTATATGGGCCTTTGAGTGTTTTGCCTCCAATTGACATTCTTTGTCAGAGAGTCAAGTGCCGGACGCCCGCGTTCCAAGGCTTTTGCGGCGGCGAGAAAGCCAGGTTTTGCCTCTTGCGCTTGCACAATTCCGGTCTAGATTTGCGCCGTCCTTCCAGACCTTTTCTTTTCCAGATCACCTTCAAGGCTTTCAGATGAAATACAAGGAACTTGGCCGCACGGATATTTCCGTGTCCGAAATCTGCCTCGGCACCATGACCTGGGGCACGCAAAACACGGAGGCCGAGGCGCATGGGCAGATGGACTATTCCGTCGAGAAAGGCGTCAACTTCTTCGACACGGCCGAGCTTTATCCAACCACACCGGTTTCGGTGGAGACGCAGGGGCTGACGGAAGAATATATCGGCGGCTGGTTCCAGAAGACTGGCAAGCGCAAGGATATCGTACTGGCCACCAAGGTCGCGGGTCCCGGCCGCTCCTATATTCGCGACGGCGACGGCGCCGATGCCAACAACATTCGCTTGGCGATCGAGGCGAGCCTGAAGCGGCTGAAGACGGACTACATCGACCTCTACCAGATTCACTGGCCGAGCCGTGGGCATTTCCATTTCCGCCAGGCTTGGCACTACGATCCCTTCAAGCAGGACCGCGCGAAGGCGCTCGCCAATGTCATCGAAATCCTCGAGACAATGGGCGAACTGGTGAAGGAGGGCAAGGTGCGCGCCTTCGGTCTCTCCAACGAGACGACCTGGGGCACGCAAAAATATCTATCGCTTTCCCAACAGCTCGATCTGCCGCGCGTCGCGACGATCCAGAACGAGTACAATCTGCTCTACCGCCATTACGATCTCGATCTGGCGGAGTTGTCGCATCATGAGGACGTCGGTCTGCTCGCCTACTCTCCCCTCGCCGGCGGCATCCTCAGCGGTAAATATGTCGACGGGGCCAAGCCGGAGGGCTCGCGCGGATCGATCAACGGCGACATCGGCGGCCGTTTGCAGCCCTTGCAGGAAGCGCCGACGAAGGCCTATCTCGATATCGCTGCACGGCACGGGCTCGACCCTTGTGCGATGGCGCTCGCATTCTGCCTGAGCCGCCGCTTCATGGCATCCGTGATTATCGGCGCGACGACGATGAAGCAACTCGATACGGACATAAGTTCGGTCAGCCTCAAGCTGTCACACGAGGTTTTGGCTGAAATCGAGCAAGTTCACCGCCAGTACCCGATGCCGATCTAGGGCTGTCAGACGACGCACAACGATCTGGCCTTCCCTGGCCAGATCGTTACTCCGCATGGAAGCCGTGCGGCTTTCGCCGGCACTTGCAACGACAAGTTTCGGTGACTTCGCCCGGCCATCAATTTCTGCTTCTCCGTTTTGCGCATTTCAGCTAGGTTTATAAGGCTCTGGCAGCGCCACAGGAGCGCTTATACCGTGGAACGGAAGCTCGCAGTCATCCTTGCCGGCGACGTTGCCGGCTACAGCCGCCTCGTTGCAGCCAACGAGGAAGATGCGCTTGCGACGCTGAGCATCTACACCGCTACGATCGGCGATTTCGTACGAGAGCATGGAGGACGGGTCTTCGGCAGCGCCGGAGACAGCGTCGTTGCGGAATTCCCAAGCGCCGTACAAGGCGTTCGCGCTGCGGTCGCGATCCAGCGCGCGCTTCATCGACGCAACGCCGACCTGCCGCCGGACCGGCGGATGGAATTCCGTCTCGGGCTCAATCTCGGCGATGTCGTCGTCTCCGGGGAGAACCTGCTTGGCGACGGAGTGAACGTTGCAGCCCGTCTGCAGGAGGTAGCGCTGCCTTCCGGAATCTGCATTTCCGGCGGGTTGCGCGAGCAGATCGAGGGAAAGCTGGACTTTCCCCTCGTGCCGATGGGCGACCGCACGCTGAAGAACATTCCTCGCCCGGTGCCAGTGCATCGGGTCCATTGGGGCCGGGAAGACCCGGTGGAAACGGGCGCGCTCGGTGGACCGCTCAGACTTCCGGACAAGCCCTCAATCGCCGTGCTGCCTTTCGTCAACATGTCTGACGACCCGGAGCAGGAGTTCTTTGCCGATGGCCTGACCGAGGACATCATCACGGCGCTCTCGCTCTACCGCTGGTTTTTCGTCATCGCCCAAAACTCATCGTTCGCCTATAAGGGGCGCGCCGTCGACGTCAAGCAGATCGGACGTGATCTCGGCGTCCGCTACCTCGTCGAGGGAAGTGTCCGCAGGTCCGGGACGCGCGTCCGTGTCACCGGGCAGCTGATCGAGGCCGAAAGCGGCGTTCACCTGTGGGCGCAGCGCTACGACAGGGAAATATCCGATATCTTCGCCATTCAGGACGAACTGACCCAGAATGTCGTCGGCGCAATCGAGCCGGAAATCCTCATTGGTGAAAGCCGGCGTGCGCTGATAAGGACAACGGACAATCTCGACGCTTATGAGAGCCATATGCGCGGCACCTGGCTCCATAACGCGCAGGATACCGTCGAGCATTTCATCGAAGCCATTGCCTGGCACCGCCGCGCGATCGAGCTCGATCCCGATTTCGCACGCGCCCATATGATGCTTGCCCGCTCACTCTACGCCCGATGCTTCCATGGTTTCAGCGACGACGTGGACAGGGACAGCACCGAACTGCGAATAGAGGCGGAGCGCGCCGTCACGCTCGACCCGCGTGACCCCTACTCGCACTACGCGATGTGCCTTGCGCATTTCGTAGCCCATAACGCGCCGGCGGCGATTGAGGCCGCCCAGCAGGCGATCGACCTCAATCCCAATTTTGCCCTCGCGCATATGGCTCTCGGCTGGGCGCGGATATTCAACGGTCACTTTGTCGAAGCTCTAGACCCCCTTTATATGGCCACGAGGCTAAGCCCGCACGATCCGCTGGCCTATCTCATTCTCGACCGCATTGCGCTGTCGCACTATCACTTGGGCAACTACGAAGAGGCTGTGCATTACTCCGAGCGAGGTCTTTCGCTCCGCCGCGCCTATTTCAATCGCGTTGTGCTTCTTGCCAGCCTGGGGCAGCTCGGACGCCAGGAGGAAGCGCAGAGGCTGATCCCGGAAATCTTGACAAGCGTGCCAGCCGATCTCGAGCATTACTGGAAGATCCTGACACCTTATGTCGCCCCCAGCCACTACGACCATTTTGTCGACGGCCTGCGCAAGGCGGGGCTTCCGTCGTTGAGCGCGCAGCGACAACATTGCTGACTGTCCCTTGCGTTTCCGCCAAAAATCCGTATAAGGCGCCCTGTTCGCAAACCCGGTCTTCTGGCTGGTGGCTGAACGGAGGGCCGGTTTTCGCAAGAGAATCGTCGGAACGGAAGCGTTCCAGCCTCCCGTGTCTCCGCTCTCGACCGTCTCGGAACGCTTTTCTTGCTTGGCGCTTGCCGCCTGTCAGGAGCAGTCGTTGAGGCTTAGCCGCCGAATATCGGGTTGAACCAACGCAAGAAAGGCAAAGCTGTCATGGCTCTTTATGAACATGTATTCCTTGCCCGACAGGATATTTCCGCTCAGCAGGTCGATGCCCTCGTAGAACAGTACAAGGGTGTGATCGAAGCTAACGGCGGCAAGGTCGGGCGCATCGAGAACTGGGGCCTCAAGTCCCTCACCTACCGCATCAAGAAGAACCGCAAGGCACACTACGCCCTGATGGACATCGATGCACCGGCAGCTGCCGTCCAGGAAATGGAACGCCAGATGCGCATCAGCGAAGATGTCCTGCGCTATATGACGATCGCAGTTGAAAAGCACGAAGAAGGCCCGTCTGCCATGATGCAGAAGCGCGACCGCGACGACCGCGGCCCGCGTGATGGCGCCCGTGGCCCGCGTGAAGGCGGCTTCGGCGACCGTGGTCCTCGCCCGCCGCGTGAAGGTGGCTTCGGTGACCGTGAAGATCGTCCGCGCCGTCCGCGCGAAGACCGTGCATAAGGAGATCTAAGAATGTCTGAAGCTTCCTCCGCTCCGGTCCGTCGCCCGTTCCATCGTCGTCGCAAGACGTGCCCGTTCTCCGGCGCAAACGCTCCGCGCATCGACTACAAGGACGTCCGTCTCCTGCAGCGCTACATTTCCGAGCGCGGCAAGATCGTTCCTTCCCGTATCACGGCTGTTTCGCAGAAGAAGCAGCGCGAACTCGCTCAGGCGATCAAGCGTGCTCGTTTCCTCGGCCTGCTGCCGTATGTCGTCGCTTAGTTAGCTGACGAGACCAAATCGAGGGAAGGCAGCGATGCCTTCCCTTCTCCCTTTCGCGATGGGCGCGGATCGGAACTCTTAAAACCCATGTTGAGGCCTTTCTGAAACCGATTCAGGAAAGTCCCTCTAACTGCTCGATGAAGCAGGACAGCGACCGTGAAGCAACTGAACGCAAAAACGCTAGGCATCGGCGCGCTCGCCGGATTGACCGCCGCACTTCTGGTGCTTGGCGCCAGCATGCAGCCGTCGTTCAGTGCCGTTCTCTATGCTGCATCCGCACTTCCCATTCTTCTTGTCGGCCTCGGCTGGGGCAACATGGCGGCCATCTCTGCCATCGTCACCGCGGCTACAGTTGGCGCGATCGCCATCTCGCCGTCCTTCGCGCTGATGATGACGCTGGTCACGCTGCTGCCGGCCGGCTGGCTCAGCCACCTTGCAAACCTTGCCCGCCCGGCCTCCGAACTCGGCGGTCCCGATCATCTGATAGCCTGGTATCCGCTTTCGGACATTCTGCTGCACCTCTGCGGCCTGGTGACGATCGCCGTCATCGTCGTCGGACTGATGATCGGCTACGGCCCAGATCTCATCGATCGGCTCGTGGACGTGATGTTCGGCTCGCTTGCACAGCAGCAGCCCGAGTTTTCGCCCGATCCGGCGGTAACGGCGCAGACCAAATCCCTCGTTCTGCTCATGCTGCCCGCCATTCAGGGCGGCATGTGGGTGGTGATGCTGTTTGCCGCCTATTACATCGCGACCCGGATCGTCAGCGCATCCGGCCGCGGCCTGCGTCCACGCGAGGATATCCCCTCGGCGCTGCGCATGAACCGCAATTCGATCTTCGTTTTTCTCGTCGGTCTTGCCGCCACCTTCTTCGGTGGCATGCCGGCCATGATCGGAGCAACCGTCGTCGGCACCTTCGGCGCCGGCTTCCTGCTTTCCGGCTTCGCCGCGCTGCACTTCCGCACGCGCGGCAGGGATTGGCGCCTGCCGGCGCTCATCCTCTGCTACCTGGCATCGCTCATCCTGATGGTGCCAGCCTTTTTCATCCTCGTGGTGGGCTTGAGCGATACCCGCAAGGCCATCGCACTGACCCCGCACAAGGATGTCGATGCCCCCAAACAGACAGACACGAAAATCTAGAGACACGAAAGGAACACGAACATGGAAGTCATTCTTCTTGAACGCATCTCCAGGCTCGGCCAGATGGGCGAAACCGTAAAGGTTCGCGACGGCTTCGCTCGCAACTACCTCCTGCCGCTCGGCAAGGCGCTTCGCGCCAACGAAGCCAACAAGAAGCGTTTCGAATCCGAGCGTTCAACGCTCGAAGCTCGTAACCTCGAGCGCAAGTCGGAAGCACAGAAGGTTGCTGACGCCCTCGACGGCAAGTCGTTCATCGTCGTCCGCTCGGCTGGCGAAACCGGCCAGATGTACGGCTCGGTCGCTGCTCGCGACGTCGTTGAAATTCTCGCTGCAGAAGGCTTCAACATCGGCCGCAACCAGGTTCATCTGAACACCCCGATAAAGTCGATCGGCCTGCACAAGGTTGAGCTGCAGCTCCACGCTGAAGTCGAAATCCACGTCGAGCTCAACGTTGCTCGTTCGGCTGAGGAAGCTGGCCGTCAGTCCAAGGGTGAAACCCTCACCTCCGTTGACGCCATCTACGGCGTTGACGAAGACGCTCTTCGTCCGGAAGACTTCTTCGATCCGGAAGCTGACCTCGAAGGCGACGAAGCTTAATTTTCGGAGAGATCCTCTCTGGAAATCTAGGAAAGCCCGGCCGGTGCCGGGCTTTCTGCTTATTTGGCGGCTGTGTTCTGCTGCGGCGGAGCGTTCTTGTCGACGTCGACGACGACCGAGAGCCCGGGGCCCAGATCCTTTACCGCCGGCTGGTCGGCATCGAAGCCGATGCGCACACCGACACGCTGCGCGATCTTCACGAAATTGCCCGTCGCATTGTCCGCCTTGATGACCGCGAATTCCGACCCGGCGGCGGGCGAGAAGCGCTCGATGAATCCCTTCAGGCGCTGCTTGCCAAGCGCATCGACCGTGATGGTCACCGGCTGCCCGACCTGCATGCCATAGAGCTGTGTCTCCTTGAAATTCGCGACGACCCAAACATCCTCCGGCACAACAGCCATGAGCTGTGTTCCCGCCGTCGCATACTGCCCGACGCGTACGCCGACTTCGCCGAGATGACCGTCGCGCGGCGCGACGATCTTGGTGTTCTGCAGGTCTATTTCCGCGAGGTGCACCGCGGCTTCCGCGCTTGAAACATTGGCTTCCAGCAGCGAGCGATTGACGATGATCGTTGCAAGGTTTTGCTCGGAAACTTCCAGCGCGGCCTTTGCCTGGTTCAGCGCAGCCTTGGCCTGGTCAAGTGTCGCCTGCGCGGCTTCAGTCTCACTTTGCGATGCAATGCCGCGGTTGCTGAGATTGCTGACGCGATCCCAGGCCTGCTGCGCACGCGTCAGCGATGCATTCGCGCTATCGATCTGCGCCTGGCTGGAGGCGATGCTCGCCTTTGCCGAGAGTTCCGACTGGCGCGAATTCTCCAGCGACGCCTTCTGCCCGTCGAGCGCCGCACGCGCCTGGGCAAGCCTCTGGGCGTAGATGCGGTCGTCGATCTGGGCAAGCGTATCGCCCTGTTTGACCTGCTGATAGTCCTTCACGGGAACATCGACGACATAGCCGCTCACCTGCGGGCTCATGATCGTGACATAGCCTCGAACATAAGCATTGTCGGTCGTCTCTACTGACGTGACGAACGGCGGCAGGCGCCATGCATAGAGAACGAGGAAGACGCCGGCGATGCCGGCGAGCACTGCGATGACGGTCGAGGGGGACCGAAGGAGCTTCAACATGTTGGGACCCTGAGATCACGATGGAGCGGGGGTTGCATCGGGCTGGCTTGTCCTGGCCCGGGCCAGCCGGCGCCACGCTTGATGGAAAAGAATGACGATCAGGCCAAAGACAGAGGAGTAGCCGATGACGAGGAAGGTGTCGTTGTATGCGAGAATATAGGCCTCGCGGCTGACCTGCTGGGCGAGCAGCACCAGACCTTCAGCGTTGAGCAGCATCTTGTCGCCAAGCACCTTGCCGTATGCCGCGCTCAGCTGTGAGATGCGCTGCGCCACGATCGGATCCTGCAGCAGGATGTGCTCGACGAGCACGTTCGAGTGGAACTTCTCCCGGATGGTCACGAACGTTCCGAGCATCGCCGAGGCAAACAGCGAGCCAATGCTCTGAGTGAAGACGAAGATCACAAGGAAGTTGACGATATACGGCATGCCGCGGGAGATCGCGGCCTTGAAGCCCTTCGCCATGACCGGCGGCAGGAACATCGCTGCACCGGTGGCGACCATCGCCTGGCTCAGATACATCTGAGGCGGTCTGGTCAGGCTCGTCGACTGGCTGTCCAGAAAGGCGCCGCCTGCGATGAGAGCGAGTGCAAATACGTGGGCGGTCTCAACGTAACGCGTCGTCATCAGAAATGCACAGAAAAGCCCGCCAGCCAGGGAAGCAAGGAGGATGACCGCATAGAGCGTTACGGTCTGGTCGTTCAACAATCCCAACTGCTGGTAGAAGCTGGCAGCGGAGGACGATTGCTCGGAAGAAACGAAACGGAAGAGCAGCAGGACGCCCGCCATGCGCATATTGGCCCCCGAAAACAGCCAGCGGAAATCGATCAGGGGACTGTTGCGCGGCAATTCGATCACCAGCATCAAAGCGATGGAGCCGACCGATATGGCCAACAGAACGCCGATCCAGGGCGCCTCGAACCACCAATAAAGTCGGCCGAGCGTCAGCACGACAGCCAGGCAGCCGAAGCCGACAGCGAGCAATAGATAGCTCAGAATGTCATGCAGCTGGATGACATTGGCCCGAGGCGGTGCCGTGAGCGGCAGCAAATAGATGATCGGAAAAACGATCAGGGCGAGCCCCATCTCGAACATGTAGAGCGCCTCGTACCCGCCGAACTGAAGCAGCGATGGCGAGACGATGCGCGCGACGGGCGACGCAAACAGCGTGCACATCAGGGCGAGGCTAATCCCGAGCGAGAGCTTTTTTTCCTGAGGGAAAGGCTCCAGCATGTATAGAAAGCCGAGCGTCGAGAGCGGCGCGGCGGCCATGCCGCTCAGGGTGCGCACGACGATCGCGGAATGCAGGTCCGTGACAAGGAGATTGAGCACCGCCGCAACGACGAAACAGATAATGCCGAGTTCAGCGAAACGGCGAAGACCGTATTGTGTACGGATCTTGAAGAGGGCAATCGACATGCTGGCATAAGGTGCCATATAGGCCGCCGAGAGCCAGGAGACTTCAGTGGTGGTCGCGGAAAACGAGCCCTGCAGCTGATAGATGTTGGCGGTCAGCAGGTTCATGCCGAGGCCCTGGGTCAGAAAAAGCAGGACCGACGCCGCCATGTAGAGCGGCATTTTCCAGACCGGCATCGGCACGCCCGCCGCCGGTGGCGGCGACGGCGTCTGTTGCGTGTCCGGCTTCGCCTCTTCGGCGGGCCGTGGCGCCACATTGTCGTTGGCGGTCTCGGCGAGGCTCATCGGCAGGACCTCAAATTCCGCGAATGCCCTGCAGGTTGGCTTGCATGGCCCGGATCACTTCCAAAGTAGTCTTCAGATCATTTTCGGGAATACCGGCGATGACCTGTGCGCGCACTTTCACGGCGATGTCATCAATCTCGCCGGCCACGACCTTGCCGGTGTCGGTGATATAGATTTCCTTGGCGCGACGATCGGAGCCGGCCACACGCCGCTGGACGAAACCTTGCCCTTCCATCGCATCTAGAATTCTGACGAGCGTTGGCGTCTCCAGCTCCAGCCGTTCGGCAAGTTCACGCTGGTTGATTCCGTCCTTTTTGTTGAGCGTGAAGAAGACACGGGCGCGCGGCAACGTCATGTTGCGCTCCCGCACTATCTTGTCGAAGACGGCTCTGAGCTTGCGATTGAAAGCGGCAAGGTCTTCGATAAGCTCGCGCCCGAGAACGGGATTTCCCATATATTTCAGTCCTATTTCGTTAGCATGCTAATTATATCTTTACTACCTATATTGTTTTCCGGTCTTTTTCAAGAGCCGTCAGCCTCTGTTTGGATGCAAGTCTCCCCCGACGGGCTTAGACTACCACGCAAGACACAATGGAAGTGAGTCGTTTCTGGCCGTGTTCTGCAGGTGACACTTTCGGTATTTTTGCACTGACCGCAAGTACGGCTGTGGAGAAGTCGAACAACGGGCAAAGGCCTTCTGTATCGACGGCGGCACACAAGCCTTCTCGCTTCCGCGCTTGATTTTGTCGCTTGCGCGCGCCACACCCGAAGCTGAAGAAGACAGAACGGATCAAGATGAACGACGTCGCTCGAAAGATTGCCGCCGTTGCTCCAGCGGAGCAGCACTATCGGGAAGCCCCCAACAATATCGAAGCCGAACAGGCGCTTCTCGGCGCGATCCTGATGAACAACGACGCCTACTACCGGGTGTCGGACTTCCTGAAGCCGATCCATCTCTACGAACCGCTGCACCGCAAGATCTTCGAAGTCGCGGGCGACATCATCCGTATGGGCAAGATCGCCAATCCGGTGACGATCAAGACCTTCCTCAAGGCTGAGGAAAAGGTCGGCGACATGACGGTCTCCGAATACCTCGCTCGGCTCGCCCGCGAAGCCGTGACCATCATCAACGCCGAAGACTACGGTCGGGCGATCTATGATCTGGCGCTCCGCCGCGCACTCATCACAATCGGTGAAGACGTCGTCAACATCGCTTATGATGCACCGCTGGACATGCCGCCGCAGACACAGATCGAGGACACTGAGCGCCGTCTGTTCGAACTCGCCGAAAACGGTCGCTACGACGGCGGTTTCCAGGCGTTCAACGACGCGGTCGCGCTGGCGATCGACATGGCGGCCGTGGCCAAGGAACGCGACGGTGGCCTTTCCGGCATTTCCACCGGCATCCACTCGCTCGACTCGAAGATGGGCGGCCTGCAGCGCTCCGACTTGATCGTACTTGCCGGACGTCCCGGCATGGGCAAGACCTCGCTTGCAACCAACATCGCCTACAACATCGCCGCCGCCTATGAGGGCGAAGTGCAGGCGGACGGCAGCATGAAGGCGAAGAACGGCGGCGTCGTCGGCTTCTACTCGCTCGAAATGTCGTCCGAACAGCTCGCCACGCGTATCATCTCCGAACAGACGGAAGTCTCGTCCTCGAAGATCCGCCGCGGCGACATCAACGATGCCGACTTCGAAAAGCTCGTCGCCTGCTCGATGATGATGCAGAAGGTGCCGCTCTATATCGACCAGACAGGTGGTATCTCGATCGCCCAGCTTTCTGCTCGCGCCCGCCGATTGAAGCGCCAGCGCGGCCTCGATTGCCTGGTGGTGGACTATATTCAGCTGATGACAGGCTCGGGCAAGTCTGGCGAAAACCGCGTGCAGGAAATCACCCAGATCACCACCGGCCTGAAGGCGCTCGGCAAGGAACTGAACGTTCCGATCATCGCGCTTTCCCAGCTGTCGCGTCAGGTGGAAAGCCGCGACGACAAGCGCCCACAGCTTTCCGACCTTCGTGAATCGGGCTCGATCGAGCAGGACGCCGACGTGGTGCTGTTCGTGTTCCGCGAGGAATATTACGTCAAGAACAGTGAACCGCGCGATATCGCCGATCCGAAGTACCCGGAATGGGAAGCCCTGTTCGACAAGGTAAAGGGCACCGCCGACGTCATCATTGCCAAGCAGCGCCACGGACCGACCGGCACGGTGAAGCTTGCCTTCCAGTCTGAGTTCACGCGCTTTGCGGATCTCGCCGATCCCTCCTTCATCCAATACGAAGAGCACTGACGAGTTCTTTCTCGTCAGTGCGCCATTCGATCTACAGGCCGGCAGCTCGCAGGACGGCAACGGTTGCCACGCCGACGGCAACACTTGCAAGCATCGGCAGGCGGCGCGCTGCGAGCGCCGTCACGAGGCAGGCAGCCGTTTCGGCCCAGCCTGTCGCAAAGGCAGTGGGTGCGATCACCGCCATTAGGACCGCCGGCGGGATAGCCTCGATGGCCGTTCGGGTCTGCTCGGTCATCTCGACATGGCGAATGAGAAGCAGGCCGCTCATCCGTGTCAGCACCGTTGCAGCAGCCATGGCGAGGATCGCAAGAAGCGTGTTTATCTCCAGGGTCATGCCGTGACCGCCTTCGCCTTGCCCGTCCACAGCGCCGCGGCAAGTCCGGCGAGCGCGCCGGCGGCGATGTACCAGACGCCAGGCACGAACTGGTGAACGAGAACGGCCGCCAGAGCGCTCGCAGCCAGCACCGATCCCGTCTCGCGCCCCTTCCAGAATCCCATCACCAGCACCACGAAAACCGCCGGAAAGGCGAAGTCGAGCCCGAGGGCAGCCGGATCGCCGAAGAAGGCGCCGAGCGAGGCGCCCATCAGCGTGGCGCCGACCCAAGCCACATAGAACGGCATGGCGATGCCGGCAAACCACGAAGGCGTCAGCCGCGCCACGCCTGCTCGGAATTCGGCGATCGCCCATATCTCATCGGCCAGGAACAGCATGGCCGCATATTTCCGCACGCCCGAGAACGATTGCATCTTCGTGCCGAGGGACGCGCTCATCAGGACGTGGCGGATATTGACGAGCAGCGCGGCAAAGCCGATGCCCGCCCAGCTTGCCGGGTGCGTCCAGAGATCCATGGCAACGAATTGCGAGCCACCGGCAAAGACCAGTGCACTCATCAGGGTCGCCTCAAGAGGAGACAGGCCTTTCGTGGCCGACACTGCGCCGAAGACGAGACCGATCGGAATGACGGCGACGACGAGAGGCAGGATTGCTCTCGCTCCGGCAAGAAAATCGCCGATCGGTCGCCTTTGCGTAGGCATTGAATCCTCCAGAACTGCTAAAGCTCGGAGGGTGTTAAGCCGCTGCACGGCGACCGTCTTGAACGAAAGTGATCACCCCGCGCGATACTGTCCCGGCGTGACGCCGGTACGCGCTTTGAAGTGGCGGGTGAAATGCGCCTGGTCGGCGAAGCCACACTGGATCGCCACGTCGGCAGGCGCCTGCCCTGCCCGCAATAGCTTGCGCGCCTCGCGCACCCGCTCGTCGGTCAGAAAGGCATGCGGGGTGATGTGATACTCGCGCCGGAACGCCCGGATGAGATGCGCGCGGCTCAAAGCCGCGACTTCAGCCAATTCATCAAGCCCGATGTCGCTGTCGAAATTATCGGTCAGATAATCGCGAGCGCGGCCAACCGCGCTACGCTCCTTCGTATCCACCGGCACGACGATCGTGCTGCCGTAACGCTGGAAGATCGCCGCGAGCACGCGAAACATCCCCTCCTCCGATTCCAGTGCTCCCGCACCGCTCTCCAGCACGCGATGAGCGGAATGGAAGGCAGCCGCCATCTCGGGATCGTTGAGAAGCTCCTTCGGGAAGGACGGCGTGCCGTTGAAAGCCCTGCCGGTCACGTCTTCGAGGATGTCGACGAAGAGTTTGGCATCGGGATAGATCATTCGATAGCGATACCCCTCGCCGCCCGGAACGCCGTCATGCACGACGCCTGGGTCGATGAGATAGAGATCGCCTGCGCCGGTCTCCTCCCGGACGCCCTTCATCGTTGCGATCTGCGTGCCGCTTTCGATCGCGCCAATCGAGAAGGTGTCGTGGGCATGAGGCGCATACTCATGCGTCAGGAAGCTTGCGCTCAGGCATTCCATGTTGCGGAATCGCCGGTCACGCCAGAAGCGCGCCCGTTCGATGCCTGCGAGCGGCATCGCGTCGGCCGCCTCTTTTTGCGATACATTCTCCATCGAACCAAACTACTTCAGGCGCGCGCCTGCGTCTTGAACAAAAGTGATCGCAAGATCGATATCTCCTTGGCTTGCTTTCACTTTGCCGTATTGATCTCTAGACTGCCATGCGACAAGCACCCTCCCACTTTTGTGAAGTACCATGACTGATTTTATTGATAGTTTCGAAGACGAAGATCCATTCGATTCCGCCGGCCTGCGCCTGACCGTCGATCTGACGGCGTTGACGGAAAACTGGAAGGACATGGCGCGACGCTCGGCAAAGGCGCGGGCCGCCGCGGTCGTGAAGGCGGACGCCTATGGCACCGGCATCGAAGACTCCGGCGAAGCGCTCTACATGGCCGGCGCACGTGATTTCTTCGTGGCCACCGTCGATGAAGGCGTGACGCTGCGGCCCTACGCGCCGGACGCACGCATTTTCGTCCTCTCCGGCATCTGGCCCGGCACTGAGCGGCGGCTCTTCGAAAACGACCTCGTGCCGGTGATCTCGTCGGAAGAGCAACTCGCCTTCTGGATGGCGGTTCTTGCCGAATACGGCGATTACCCCTGCGCGCTCAATGTCGATACGGGCTTCAACAGGCTGGGCCTTTCCATGGACGAGGCGATCGCGCTTGCCGACGACGTTTCGCGCCCGGCAAGTTTTGCGCCGGTGCTCGTCATGAGTCATCTGGCCTGCAGCGACGACCATTCGTCGGAGATGAACCGGCAACAGCTTGAATCATTTCGACAGGTTAGCGCCGCCTATGAAGGTATCGATTCAAGCCTTGCAGCGTCGGCTGGCATCTTCCTCGGCAGCGACTATCACTTTGATCTCACGCGTCCCGGTATTGCGCTCTACGGCGGCGAATCCGTCAACGACATGGTGAACCCGATGCGGCCGGTGGTGAGCGCCGAGGCGCGGATCATTCAGGTTCGCACGGTGAAAGAGGGCGAATCCGTCGGCTATGGCCGCGCCACGCGACTGACCCGCGACAGCAGGCTCGCCATCGTGTCGGCCGGCTATGCCGACGGGTACCTGCGCAGCCAGTCGAGCGCTGGCGTGCCGCTGCGTCAGACCGTGCCGCGGGGAGGACAGGGCTTCGTGGCCGGGCGGAAGGTCCCGGTTGCGGGGCGCATCAGCATGGACCTGACCATTTTCGACGTTACGGATCTTCCCGAAAACGCAGTGCGTGCAGGCGATTACGTGGAACTGTTCGGGAAGAACGTGCTCGTCGACGACGTCGCGCGCTCGGCCGGCACGATCGGCTATGAGATCCTGACCAGCATCGGCCTACGCCACGAGCGGCGCTACCTGCATGAGGAAGACTAAGGACCTCAGCGCGTCGTCAGGGCCAGTCGCACGCCGAGCGCCAGCAGCAGCGCGCCAAGACCGCGGTCGAGCCAGAGGCCGATGCTTCTCTTGCGCTTGATGAGATCGGCAAGGCGGCCTCCCGCCAGAATAAGCGGCGGCTCGATGAAGGCGGCAACGGCGATGATGAGCACGCCATGGACCGCCAGCTGCAGCCAGGTCGGTCCGGCGGCGTCGACCACGAATTGCGGCAGGAAGGCGAGGAAGAAGATCGCGACTTTCGGGTTCAGAAGCGAAACCAGGATGCCCTGTCTGTAGACGCGGCTCCAGGGCAGGACGTCCTTCGCCGCATTGACCAGACCGCCATCGCCTTTCGAGCGCAGGGCCTGAATGCCGAGCCAGATGAGGTAGATTGCACCGACCCATTTCACGATCGAAAAGGCCAGCGCAGAGGCGGCGAGGATCGCGGAGAGACCGAATGCCGCCATGGCCACATGCAGGCTGGCGCCGGTCCAGATGCCGAAGAGTGCGGCAAAGCCGGTCCTTGTCCCGCTTTTGAGGGTGTGGCCGAGAATGAAGGCCATGTCGGGACCCGGTGACAGGTTGAGCAGGACTGCCGCGGTCAAAAACGCGATCCAGTGCGCGAGGGAATAGTCCAGCATCGTCGTGGCCTCCAAGACAGTGGAGAACAAGTGCCACCAGAGCCCCTGATAGGGAAATCATTAGTTTTGATCGGTGCCGCGAATGATTATTTGAGCAATCAAAGTGATTCGATGCGACGCGCTGGCGGCCATCCAACCGAAAGCATGATTGATGGCGAAGGCCAGGACACAATTCATCTGCCAGAGCTGCGGTGCGGTCCATAACCGCTGGGCGGGCAAGTGTGATAACTGCGGCGAGTGGAATACAATCGTCGAAGAAGACCCGATGGGCGGCATCGGCGGTGGGCCGACCAAGACGCCGAAGAAAGGCCGCCCGGTGGCATTGACGGCACTCTCTGGCGAGATTGAAGAAGCGCCGCGCATCAACACCGGCATCTCGGAACTCGACCGGGCGCTCGGCGGCGGCTTCGTGCGCGGTTCGGCCGTGCTGATCGGTGGCGATCCTGGTATCGGCAAGTCGACGCTGCTGATGCAGGGGGCGGCAGCGCTTTCCCGTCGCGGCCATCGGATCATCTATGTTTCGGGTGAAGAGGCGGTAGCCCAGGTACGGTTGCGGGCGCAGCGCCTGCAGGCGGCCGACACCGATGTCCTGCTGGCTGCCGAAACCAATGTCGAGGACATTCTGGCGACGGTTGCGGAAGGCAAGCGGCCCGATCTTGTGATCATCGACTCCATCCAGACGCTTTGGAGCGAACTGGCTGAATCCGCGCCTGGAACGGTGACGCAGGTGCGCACCGGCGTTCAGTCGATGATCCGCTTCGCCAAGCAGACCGGCGCGGCGATGGTTCTCGTCGGCCACGTCACCAAGGACGGGCAGATCGCAGGCCCCCGTGTCGTCGAGCACATGGTTGATGCCGTTCTCTACTTCGAAGGCGATCGCGGCCATCACTACCGTATCCTGCGCACGGTCAAGAACCGCTTTGGACCGACGGACGAGATCGGCGTCTTCGAAATGTCAGACAAGGGACTGCGCGAGGTCGCCAATCCCTCTGAACTCTTCCTTGGCGAGCGCAACGAGAAATCGCCGGGAGCAGCCGTCTTTGCCGGCATGGAGGGCACGCGTCCAATCCTTGTGGAAGTGCAGGCGCTCGTTGCCCCGACGTCGCTCGGCACCCCCCGCCGCGCCGTCGTCGGCTGGGATTCGGCGCGTCTGTCGATGATCCTTGCCGTACTCGAGGCCCATTGCGGCGTGCGACTAGGCCAGCACGACGTCTATCTCAACATCGCAGGCGGCTACCGCATCTCCGAGCCGGCCGCCGATCTCGCCGTCGCCTCGGCCCTGGTTTCCTCGCTTGCCGGTATTGCCCTCCCGGCCAATTGTGTCTATTTCGGCGAAGTCAGCCTGTCGGGCGCCGTCCGGCCGGTTTCACATACGTCCCAGCGCCTCAAAGAAGCCGAGAAGCTGGGCTTTTCTGCCGCGCTGCTTCCCTCGGCGTCAGCTGACCTGCCGAAGGGTTCCGGCGGTCGCTGGAGTGAGATTGAAAGCCTGCCGGACCTGGTTGCACGTATTGCCGGGTCGAAAGGCGCACTGCGACGTGTGGAAGAAGAGGTTTGATCCTTTCATCGCCAGCATCGGTGATGTTATAGGAAGCACGCAATGAGGCGCGACCAAGCCGTAGATAAACGGCGGTCCTGGAGTTGAATTTATATGCCCATTACGATTTTCGACGGTATTGTCATCGGCGTCGTTCTTTTCTCCGCCGTACTTGCAATGGTGCGCGGCTTCTCCCGCGAAGTTCTTTCGATCGCAAGCTGGGGCGGCTCTGCAGCCGCCGCATACTATTTCTATCCCTACCTCGTTCCCTACGCGAGGAAGTACACGGATGACGACCGCATCGCGATCGTCGGTTCGGCCGCGGTCGTGTTCCTGATCGCGCTGATCGTGATTTCCTTCATTACCATGAAGATCGCTGACTTCATCATCGACAGCCGGATCGGCGCGCTGGACCGCACTTTGGGCTTTCTCTTCGGCGCGGCTAGGGGCATACTTCTTCTCGTCGTCGCCGTCGCTTTCTGGAACTGGCTCGTGGACGCGGATCACCGCCCGGCCTGGGTGAACAACGCCAAGTCGAAACCGTTCCTGGACTCGATGGTCGTCAAGTTGCAGTCCGTACTGCCGGCCGAGTTCGCGCAGATGGTGCGGGCGAGCGTGATGGACAAAATTCAGCCGCAGGGCGGCAATACTGAGAGTGGCAATGCGCCGGCATCCGATCAGGCGCCAGCCGAAGATGCAGCGCCCGCCCCTGCGAATGGTGCACAACAGCCGTCGAATTGACGCAGTGTTCAACAGCTTGACCCGCCACCTGGCAATTGCCATTTGAGCGAAACGTGAATAAAGGTCCGGCCGGGCATCCGCTCCGCCGGGCCTCAGCCGTTTAAAACGCATGATAACGGCGTCATGCTATGGAAAAGCCGATCCATTCTTGTGAGAGCAAAGGCCCGCATCGATGAACCAGTCTCATTCCTTGACGCTCAATGATGAATTCGATGGAGATACGCTCCACGAAGAATGCGGCGTCTTCGGCATTCTTGGCCATGACGATGCGTCAACGTTGACGGCGCTCGGCCTTCACGCCCTTCAGCATCGCGGGCAGGAAGCGGCCGGTATCGTCTCCTTCGATGGTTTGCGCTTCCACTCCGAACGGCATATGGGCCTCGTCGGCGATCATTACACGAACCCGACCACCCTCGCCCGCCTGCCCGGCAACATCTCGATCGGCCACAATCGCTATTCAACGACCGGCGAAGTGGCGCTCCGCAACGTGCAGCCGCTCTTTGCGGAACTCGAAGTCGGCGGCATCGCCATCGCCCACAACGGCAACTTCACGAACGGGCTCACCCTTCGCCGCCAGCTGATCGCCGGTGGCGCCATCTGTCAGTCGACCTCCGATACGGAAGTCGTTCTCCACCTCATCGCCCGCTCACGCTACAGCTCCACGGCTGACCGCTTCATCGACGCGATCCGCCAGATGGAAGGCGGCTATTCGATGCTCGCCATGACGCGCACGAAGCTGATTGCAGCGCGCGATCCCACCGGCATCCGTCCGCTCGTCATGGGTGAGCTCGACGGCAAGCCGATCTTCTGCTCGGAGACCTGCGCGCTTGACATCATCGGCGCCAAGTTCGTCCGCGACGTCGAGAACGGCGAAGTCATCATCTGCGAAATCCAGCCGGACGGCTCGATCTCGATCGACGCCCGCAAGGCCGGCAACGGCCAGCCGGAGCGCCTCTGCCTGTTCGAATATGTCTATTTCGCTCGTCCGGACTCTGTCGTCGGCGGTCGCAGCGTCTATGTCGCGCGCAAGAACATGGGCGTCAACCTTGCCAAGGAAGCGCCTGTTGCGGCTGATGTCGTCGTTCCCGTACCGGACGGCGGCACACCGGCAGCGCTCGGCTACGCTCAGGAAAGCGGCATTCCCTTCGAATACGGCATCATCCGCAACCATTATGTCGGTCGCACCTTCATCGAACCGACGCAGCAGATCCGCGCCTTCGGCGTCAAACTGAAGCACTCCGCCAACCGGGCGATGATCGAGGGCAAGCGCGTCGTGCTCGTCGACGATTCGGTCGTGCGCGGCACCACCTCGCTGAAGATCGTGCAGATGATCCGCGATGCCGGCGCCAAGGAAGTGCATTTGCGCGTCGCCAGCCCGATGATCTATTATCCTGACTTCTACGGCATCGACACGCCGGACCGCGAGAAGCTGCTGGCCAACCAGTACGACAGTCTCGAGGCCATGTGCAAATATATCGGCGCCGACTCCCTGCAGTTCTTGTCGATCAACGGCCTTTATCGCGCCGTCGGCGGCGAGGACCGTAACAACGCCCGCCCGCAGTTCACCGACCACTACTTCACCGGCGACTATCCGACTCGCCTTCTCGACAAGGACGGCGAAACGATGGGCCGCAAGGTTTCCCTGCTCGCGACCAATGGCTGACAGGCATTGGCTTTGACATTTCATGAGGGGGCGCTTATTGCGCCCCTTGATTTTTCAGCGACGCAGGACCGGGGCACAATGACTATCAACCTTGAAGGCAAGATCGCGCTCGTCACCGGCGCATCCCGCGGCATCGGTTATTTCACGGCACTTGAACTGGCAAAAGCCGGCGCCCATGTGATTGCCTGTGCTCGCACGGTCGGCGGCCTCGAGGATCTCGACGATGCGATCAAGTCCGTTGGCGGCTCGGCCACCCTTGTCCCCTTCGACCTGGCCGACATGAACGCGATCGATGCGCTCGGCGCCTCGATCTTCGAGCGCTGGGGCAAACTCGACATCCTGGTCGCCAATGCGGGCGTACTCGGCGTGATTTCGCCGATCGGGCATATCGAGGCAAAGACCTTCGAGAAGGTGATGAACATCAACGTCACGGCGACGTGGCGACTGATCCGTTCGGTCGATCCGCTGCTTTCGCGCTCGGAGGCCGGCCGCGCCGCCATTCTCTCATCCGGCGCTGCGCACAAGTGCCGTCCTTTCTGGGGTCCCTACTCCGCGTCCAAGGCTGCCGTCGAAGCGCTTGCCCGTACCTGGGCCGGAGAAACGCAGCGCACGCCGCTTCGCATCACCAGTGTCGATCCTGGCGCCACCCGCACCGCCATGCGCGCGCAGGCCGTTCCGGGCGAAAATCCAGACACGTTGCCGCATCCCTCCGAGGTCGCCAAGGCGATCCTGCCGCTGGTCGGCCCCGACGTGACCGAGACCGGCAAGCTCTTCATCGTTCGCGAAAACAAGCTCGTCGACTACCGCCTGCCGGAGTAAGGCAACAATCAACTTGACGGAGCGGCCGCCAACAGGTGAGCGAAGCCTGTTTCCGAGGGACATAGCGCGTTGAGGTCCACTGGTCCCTGAATGCCGTTCAGCGTGCCGTTATCGGCGAACTGCCAGATTGACCAGTCGCGGCAGTCGTTCTGCCGTGGCTCCTGCCCGATGCTGCGCAGCCATAGATAGTGATCGGGGAACCGTGCCTCGTTTCCCTTCAGGTATTGATCGAAGAATTGCTGGTTCAGATAGAAGATCGGCCGGCCGGGATAAGCGCCGTT